>JAZOUS010000047.1:0-62197 GCA_045658265.1 Alistipes sp. | reverse complement strand
GTCAGCGATAGAACCGAGGTTCTTCTCCAACTTAGCACGCTGACGCTCGATCTGAAGCTTCTCGCGCTTTGAGAAATTATCATATGTGCCGTCGTTCAACATCTTATCGATGGTTGCCATCTTCTTAACGGCTTTACGTATAGTGGGGAAGTTTGTAAGCATACCGCCTGCCCAACGCTCTGTAACGTAAGGCATACCAACGGGAGCTACCTTTTCGGCAACAATCTCCTTAGCTTGTTTCTTTGTAGCAACAAACAACACGCGACGACCGCTCTTTGCGATCTGCTTGAGTGCTGCAGCTGCCTCATCGAGCTTTACAACTGTCTTGTGAAGATCGATGATGTGGATGCCGTTCTTCTCCATAAAGATATATGGAGCCATTTTGGGGTTCCACTTGCGCTTCAAGTGACCAAAGTGAACGCCTGCATCCAATAATGTATTAAAATCTGTGCGTGACATTTTAATTCTTTTCTTTAAATTTTAATTTCTCTTTTCTTCAACCCATCGGTAGTAGTCCTCGACCAATCCAAAGGGTTTTCCGCGACAGGGCAATTCGTAAGTAATACCAAAAATATATAAAAGCAGTCTTGCGAATTTCGAACCCGTGTCGTGCTTGCCGAAATTTCGGTCGGTAAGGATTAACGCTTACTGAACTGGAACTTACGACGTGCTCCAGGCTGACCTGGCTTCTTACGCTCAACCTCGCGAGAATCACGTGTGAGGAAACCGTTCTTCTTCAAGATTGAACGGTGCTCAGCGTCGATCTGACACAATGCACGTGCGATACCCATACGAGCTGCCTCAGCCTGTCCCTTGATACCACCACCATCGAGGTTGATGTTAACATCATACTGCTCCAAAGTGTTAGTAACCATCAAAGGCTGCTTCACCTCGAACTGAAGGATGTTCAATGGGAAATAAACTTCGAGTGCTCGCTGGTTGATTGTAATCTGACCATTACCTGGCTTCACATATACGCGAGCCACAGCAGCCTTACGGCGACCTACGGTGTTTACAACTTCCATACTTTTTACTTAATCTCGTTTAACTTAATTGACTTTGGGTTCTGTGCAGCGTGAGGGTGCTCAGCGCCAGCATAAACCTTCAAATTCTTGATGATAGCCTCACCAAGACGTGTCTTGGGCAACATACCCTTTACAGCGTGCTCGATTACGAACTGTGGCTTCTTTGCCAAGTAGTCCGCAGGAGTAGCAAAACGCTGGCCACCAGGATAACCTGTGTGACGAACATAGACCTTGTCGGTCATCTTTGCGCCTGTAAGCTTAACCTTCTCGGCGTTGATAACGATAACATAATCACCGCAATCGACGTGAGGAGTGTAGCCAGGCTTGTTCTTACCACGCAAAATCTTTGCGATCTGCGAAGCAAGACGTCCCAATACCTCGTTGGTAGCGTCGATAACGACCCACTCTTTCTGAACCGTAGCAGCGTTCAACGAGATAGTTTTGTAACTTCTTGAATCCATCTTTTACGTTTTGTTAATAACTTTGTTTGTTGTAATCCTATTCCCGCATATTTACGGGTGCGCAAAGGTAGTAAATATTTTTATAAATACCAACAACCCCGAAAATTATTTCAACTTTCGGTATAAAAACACAAAAAAGCTCGCTTAGCCAGAGCTAAACGAGCCTAATAATATATAAGGTATCAACTACTATCCCAAGAATGCCAACAAGATACCAGCGGCAACAGCCGAACCGATAACGCCAGATACGTTAGGACCCATAGCGTGCATCAAAAGGAAGTTAGATGGATTCTCAGCCTGACCAACCTTCTGCGATACACGAGCTGCCATAGGCACAGCCGACACACCTGCAGAACCAATCAATGGATTGATCTTCTCCTTCGAGAAGATGTTCATAATCTTAGCCAAGATTACACCAGCACCTGTACCCAAGCAGAATGCAGTTACACCCAATACCATAATACCGATAGTCTGCCAGTTAAGGAAGTTAGCTGCAGTAGCTGTAGCACCTACCGAGATACCGAGGAAGATAGTTACGATGTTCATCAACTCGTTCTGAACAGTCTTGCTCAAACGCTCAACAACACCACACTCCTTCATCAAGTTACCCAACATCAAGCAGCCGATAAGTGGAGCAGCCGATGGCAACAACAACGAGATAATCATTGTCATTGCGATTGGGAAGATAATCTTCTCGGTCTTCGACACAGTACGCAACTGCTTCATAGCGATCTTACGCTCCTCCTTGTTAGTCAACGCCTTCATAATAGGTGGCTGAATAACTGGAACGAGTGCCATATAAGAATAAGCTGCAACTGCGATTGGGCCCAACAAGTGTGGAGCCAACTTAGAAGTAAGGTAGATAGCTGTTGGACCGTCAGCACCACCGATGATTGCGATAGAACCAGACTCTGCTGGAGCGAAGCCCAAAGCGGTAGCACCTACAAATGTAGCGAAGATACCGAACTGAGCAGCAGCACCCAACAACAAGCTCTTAGGGTTAGCAATCAGCGGTCCGAAGTCTGTCATCGCACCTACACCCACGAAAATCAAGCAAGGATAGATACCCAACTTAACACCGAGGTAGAGGAAGTCGATAAGACCAGCGATGCGGTCGAAACCTGTACCATCAGCAGTAGTCCAGTGAACGTGACCATCGGCAAACAACTCTGTGTGGTACATACCTGCACCTGGCAAGTTTGTAAGCAACATACCGAATGCGATAGGCAACAAGAGCAATGGCTCAAACTGCTTAACAATAGCCAAATAGAGCAACAAGCAAGAGATAATGAGCATAACAAGCACACGCCAGTCAGCCACAATACCGCTCAAACCCGACTGCTCAACAAAGTTCATCAGAGACTCGCCCAAGTCGATATCGGCCTCAACCGCCTCGACTGCCGCAGTGGCTACAGGAGCAACCTCAGGCGAAGCCCAAGCCTGCACCGACAAGCCCACCGTAGCAACGGCAAGAATCATCAATGTATATTTCAATACTCTCTTCATTTGTCGTAAAATTTTTCAAATTATGCCAAATCGATAAGAGCATCGCCCTGCTGTACAGCCTGACCAGCAGCACAGTGAACGGCAGCAACAGTACCATCTGCAGGAGCCAAGATCTCGTTCTCCATCTTCATAGCCTCGATAATTGCCAACTGCTGACCAGCCTTAACAGCATCACCAGCCTTAACACTTACCGATACAACGCTACCTGGAAGTGGAGCAACGATTGAGTTTGCACCAGCAGCAACCTTCTTAGGAGCTGCAGCAGGAGCTGCGGCGGGAGCTGCGGCAGGAGCTGCAACGGGTTTTGGAGCTGCTACAGTAGGAAGAGCAACAGCCTCGGCACGCTCTACCTCTACGGTGTATTTCTTGCCGTTGAGCTCTACCTCTGCAACATTGTGCTCAACCTCGGCAATGGTAGCCTCATAGTGCTTACCATTCATATTGAATTTAAGTTTCTGCATTTTTCCTAAATTGATTAGAAGGTTATACTTTTCTGATTCCAAGGCGAGTAAACCACATCATCGTGACGGATGGTGAGGACATCACTCTCCTCATCGTGCTGGTTGTAGAATGTGTGGAGGACATAGGCCAAAGCAGCCATATCCATCTCATCATCCTGAGCAGCAGCGGGAGCAGCAACAGGCGCCGCTACAGGAGCCTGAGCTTTGGGTTTCTGAGAGAAAATTACGCCGAAGAGCTTCACGATGTAGATGAGCAGTACCAATACTACAAACACCAACGCGAAACCAACGCCAGTAATAATCAACGTATTACCCCAGTTAATTGCTAACATTGTCATATATTACACAAATATTAGATTACAATGGAATATTGCTGTGCTTCTTAGCAGGGTTAACCTCACGCTTAGTCTGCAATGACTCCAATGCGCGGATTACGCGGAAACGAGTGTTGCGTGGCTCGATAACGTCATCGATGTAACCATAGCGAGCTGCGTTGTATGGGTTAGAGAACTTATCCTTGTACTCCTGCTCCTTCTCTGCAACAAACTTAGCCTTCTCCTCAGCGTTCTCGAATGCAGCCAAAGCCTTAGCGTGCAATACCTCAACGGCACCGCTTGCACCCATAACTGCGATCTCGGCTGTTGGCCAAGCGTAGTTGATATCACCACGGATGTGCTTAGATGACATCACGATGTAAGCACCACCGTAAGCCTTACGCAATGTAACTGTTACCTTTGGTACAGTAGCCTCGCAGTATGCAAACAAGAGCTTCGCACCGTGAGTAATTACGCCACCATACTCCTGACCTGTACCAGGCAAGAATCCAGGAACGTCAACCAATGTTACGATAGGAATGTTGAACGCGTCGCAGAAACGAACGAAGCGAGCTGCCTTGCGGCTGGCGTTGATATCCAATACACCTGCCATAAAGTTAGGCTGGTTGGCGATGATACCCACGCTCTGACCGTTGAAACGAGCAAAGCAAGTGATGATGTTCTTAGCATAACCAGCAGCGCTCTCCAAGTACTCACCATTATCAACGATGCTGCGGATAACCTCATACATATCGTATGGCTTGTTTGGATTGTCAGGGATAATCTCATTCAAGACATCCTCCTTGCGTGCGATATCGTCGTTGCAGATAACGCGTGGAGCTGGCTCCATATTGTTCTGTGGCATATATGAGAGCAAGCCACGAATCAATGCGATACCCTCCTCCTCTGTATCAACTGCAAACTGAGCAACACCACTCTTGGTTGTGTGCATATCTGCACCACCCAACTGCTCCTGAGTTACGTCCTCACCTGTAACGGTCTTAACAACCTTAGGACCAGTAAGGAACATATTAGAAGTCTGACGACGCATAATGATGAAGTCGGTCAAAGCTGGTGAATAAACCGCACCACCTGCGCAAGGACCGAAGATAGCTGAAATCTGAGGAATAACACCAGAAGCCATCACGTTGCGCTGGAAGATGTTAGCATAACCTGCCAAAGCGTTTACACCCTCCTGGATACGAGCACCACCCGAATCGTTCAAGCCGATGCAAGGTGCGCCGTTACGCATTGCCATATCCATTACCTTGCAGATCTTGTCAGCCAAAGAGATTGACAAAGAACCTGCAGTTACAGTAAAGTCCTGTGCAAATACATAAACCAAACGGCCCTCGATTGTACCGTAACCTGTTACAACACCATCACCGAAAGTGTGCTTCTTCTCCATACCGAAGTCATAGCAACGGTGAGTTACGAACATATCGAACTCCTCGAAGCTGCCCTCGTCCAAAAGCATCTGGATACGCTCACGTGCAGTATACTTACCCTTCTCGTGCTGTTTCTGGATAGCCTTCTCGCCACCACCCATACGGGCGATCTCGCGATTCTCAATTAACTTGGCTACCTGCTGTTTTTGAATTTCGCTCATAAAGTGCTAATATTGATTAAAATTTATTATTTGTTCTTATCCTCACACAACTCTGTCAAAATACCCTGAGTTGATTTTGGGTGAAGGAATGCGATTGTAAGGCCCTCAGCGCCCTTGCGTGGAGTCTTATCAATCAAACGTACACCCTGTGCCTCTGCATCTGCCAACTGCTCCTCGATGTTCTCGCAAGCAAGAGCCATATGGTGAATACCTACACCACGATTCTCGATATACTTAGCAATTGTTGAATCCTCAGAAGTAGGCTCCAAAAGCTCAATCTTTGTCTGGCCAATCTTAAAGAATGCAGTCTTTACCTTCTGGTCAGCAACCTCCTCGATTGCATAACACTTCAAGCCCAATACATTCTCCCAATAAGGAATAGCCTCCTCCAAATTCTTCACGGCAATACCGAGATGTTCAATGTGTGAAACTTTCATAATTTTTTTGATTAAAATTGTTTATTGTATGTGTAAATTTTGGTTATTTTCCAATCGCCTTTCTCGTGCGCATCTGCATACGCGCGAAAAACCACACAAAGGTACGAGTAAATTCTCAAATAACGAAATATTCCAGCAAGTTTATGCTCTTTTTACGCATATTCGCCCATCTTTCAACCCCACAACTCGCATCCGAAAGATGATACTTGCAAAAAGGCTTGTTTCTTTGCCCGAAAGTTGCTAAATTCGCTCCGAGAATTAACCCAAACCAAAAATGAGACTTTTGCTAACCATACTCTGCTCGATGGCTTTTATGGCAACATCGGCCGAGGCTCAAAATATAATTTTGGGAGAGAAGGTCCCCGACAGCAGGTTTCGTTCGTGGCTGATGGATATGCAACCCGATGCCGCCGACTATACCTGCATACTCTTCCACAACTCGAAGAGCCCCCGCTGCCAGAAGCATCTGCCACAAATCAAGCGGATAGTAAATAGCAATGAGGATAAGCTCAACCTGATTATCCTCACAAAGGAGGACTATAGCAAGGCGGGTGTCGCCCTTACCGAGCATCTTGGCGACCACATTGGGGTTGCCTTCGATGACGGAGGACGCACGTTTACAGCCTATGGCGTGAGATTTATCCCATTTTGCGTGATTTACGACAAAAAGGGTTACGCCCTCTGGTGCGGCCACGCAGGCAGCCTCACGCAGGAGATTTTTGATAGAATTTTAACCTATAAAAGAAGATAACAATGGCTTTCACAAAGATAGAGCACTACGAAAAAGAGTACATCGATGCTCATCACGATAGCGCACTCAACGTCACTCAGGGTGTTGACGATCAACCCATTGTCAACCCATACTTCAAACGCAAGAAACGCCGCATAATCTCGACCGACGAATACGTCGAAGGAATCCTTAGGGGAGATATCACAATTCTCTCTCAGGCCATCACTCTTATCGAGAGCAACAAGGCCGAGCATTACGCTCAGGCTCAAGAGATTATCGAGCGTTGTTTGCCCCACGCTGGTCGTTCAGTAAGAATCGGTATTACGGGCGTTCCTGGCGCAGGTAAATCGACTTTCATTGAGGCCATAGGCGGTATGGTGGCATCACTTCGTCACAAGCTCGCAGTGCTCGCCATCGATCCAAGTTCTGAGCGCAGTGGCGGCTCAATTCTTGGCGATAAAACCCGTATGGAGAGCATCTCCTCAAATCCCAATATCTTTATCCGCCCTTCGCCATCAGCAGGTTCGCTGGGTGGTGTAGCACGCAAGACTCGCGAGACAATCGTATTGTGTGAAGCGGCTGGCTACGATGTAATTTTCATCGAGACTGTTGGTGTGGGCCAGTCGGAGACTGCCGTACACTCGATGGTCGATATGTTTATGATGTTGCAGATTTCGGGTGCTGGTGACGAGCTGCAGGGCATCAAGCGAGGCATTATGGAGATGGCCGATATGATGGTCATCACTAAGGCCGACGGCGAGAATATCCACAAGGCCGAGCTTGCAAAGGTGCAGTATCAGGGAGCTTTACACCTCTTCCCCACTCCCGAATCGGGCTGGCGACCAAAAGTTTACACCTGCTCATCGGTTGCGCAGACTGGTCTGGAGGAGGTGTGGAAAGGTGTCGAGGAGTATCTCGACCACATTCAGAGCAACGGATATTACGACTCAAACCGTAACCGTCAGAACAAATATTGGATGTACGAGAGCATCAACGAGACTCTGAAGAGCAGCTTCTATCAGAACCCCGAAATTGCCGAGCGCATTGCCGATGTCGAGCAGCGAGTTTTGGAGGCAAAACTCAGTTCGTTCATTGCTGCGAAGGAGTTGCTGGACATCTACTTCAAGGATAAATAGGATTGTGCATCACCCCTCTTAGCAGGCTCGGCCTACGGCCATCAACGGCAATGATGTTCAGCCGATTTGGGCCGATTTTATCTTTGGCGGAAATGGGTATTGCATAATTACGCATAAATAATGGTATAAAACAGACTGCATATGCAAAAATTATGCGGTCTGTTTTGTAATTTTCTTAAAAATACACTACTTTTGGGGGCATTGCAACTTGCACTGAACTTTTCCGCAAGGTTGCGACTTAAGCAGAAACACAAAATTTAAACAATAAAGACTATGTCAACAAGCAAAGTTAAATTCTTCCGTGGTGGCGATTTGCCACTCGAGTTGCACAAGGTTCGCGTTGTGCAGAAGCTCCACTTGGTGCCCATCGAGCGCCGTTTGGAGGCTATGAAGGAGGCTGGTTTCAACACCTTCCGTTTGAGTACAAAAGATGTATTCCTCGATATGCTTACCGATAGCGGCACCAACGCTATGAGCGACAATCAGCTCTCAGCAATGATGCGTGCCGACGATGCTTACGCAGGTTCTCAGTCATTCGAGCGTTTGCAGCAGGCTGTTTTGGATGTACTTGGCAAGAAGTATCTCCTGCCAGTTCACCAGGGACGTGCTGCCGAGAACGTAATCTGCCGCACATTCGTTAAGCCAGGCAACGTTGTGCCTATGAACTACCACTTCACCACCACTCTCGCCCACATTCAGGAGAACGGCGGTAAGGTTGTAGAGCTCTTGCACGACCACGCCACTGAGCTTAAGTCGGAGCACCCATTCAAGGGTAATATGGATATCGAGAAGTTGGAGAAGTGCATCAACGAGGTGGGTGTTGAGAACATCCCATTCATCCGTATGGAGGCATCAACCAACCTTATCGGTGGTCAGCCATTCTCTATGGCCAACTTGATGGACGTGCGCCGCATTGCCGACAAGTATGGCATTATGCTCGTTCTCGATGCCAGCTTGATTGGTGAGAACGCCTACCTTATCAAGCAGCGTGAGGACAACTGGAAGGAGAACTCTATGGGCGAGATCTTGAAGATGATGACAGGGCTGGCCGATTTGGTTTACTTCTCAGCTCGTAAGCTCTCATCTTCTCGCGGTGGTGGTATCTGCACCAACCAGCGCGCACTCTACGCCAAGATGGAGGCAATGATTCCATTGTTCGAAGGATTCCTCACTTACGGTGGTATTTCGGTTCGCGAGATTGAGGCTATGACAGTAGGTCTTTACGAGTCACTCGACGAGACTATGATTAGCCAGAGCCCTAACTTCATCAAGTATTTGGTTGAGGAGTTGGAGAAGCGTGGCGTGCCTATGGTAACACCTCCACGAGTTTTGGGCGCTCACGTTGACGCTATGAAGTTCTGCGAGCACATCCCACAGGATCAATATCCCGCAGGTGCATTGGCTGCAGCTCTCTATATCTGCTCAGGTATTCGTGGTATGGAGCGTGGTACAGTATCGAGCGTACGCGACGAGAATGGCAACGAGATTCCAGCAGATGTTGAGTTGTTGCGTTTGGCTGTTCCACGTCGTGTGTTCACGCTCTCACAGATCAACTATGTTATCGACCGTGTTGACTGGCTCTACCAGAACCGTAAGCTCATCGGCGGCTTGAAGTTTGTTTATGAGCCTCCTGTACTCCGATTCTTTATGGGTGGTTTAGAGCCTACAACAAATTGGCCAGCTCGCCTGATGGAGAAGTTCCGCAAGGACTTTGGCGATAGCTTGTAATAAGTTAATAAAGCAAATGACCGATGTGAATCCACATCGGTCATTTTTTATAACATATCGTAAATACAAATCACAGGGTTGCTATCCTCCGACTTCAAGCCTTTCAAACGATTATATGTAGCAAATGGTGCTGGGATTGAATCATCAGCCTCAATGCCCTTATACGGCACTAACATTATCCCAATCCAACTGTCGGTAGCACACGTAACCAACGGCTGCTTATAATAAGGCTTCGGGGTAGCGTAACTCATAAAATCAACATTATAGTAGTCCCCCGTATTAAGATTGTAATAGAGATTATAAAGCTTCTTATTATATGCATAATCAAAATGGATATTATCCCCATAGACATAAAAGTTCGATATTCCCGACACCTTAGTTGACTCATTATAAAGGAATCCTCCCGACAGCAACACCTCATCGCTCCACTCCTTGTCGCCAAAGTCGAAATCCAGCCAGCTCTCCATCTTACCATCAGCCAAACGCCACACCTTTCCACGCAACTCATCAACCCACACAAGACAATCTTTTGAATTGTATAGTTGTCGCCAATTTCCACGAATTTTCTCTCCTTCGGCTGAAGCATAAAGTCGTGTTACCTCCTCTATATTTTTCAACGGCATTACATCAATCACAAAGCGCGACTTCTCGCCATCTAAATTAACTCCCGTAACATATATGTAACCATCACGGACATTCACTTGCGAGTAAAGCTTGGGCATTTCGTAGCTTTTGATATATTCTCCAGTTGCAGCATCGTAGCTATGTAATATCGTATTAGCCCTGCAATATGCATACACCACTCCCCCATCTATCGTGATATTACCCAGCGATGAGTACTCGCCTGGGCCACGACCCTCATATCCGACATTAAACAAGAACTTTCCATCTTTGTCGAAGCAATGCACGCGCTTTCGGTCGCTCATAATATAAAACTTATCGTCGTGGAATACCACATCTTGAATATCGCCACCCACCAGACACTCGCTGCGAGTCTCTAATGGAATAAACTCTATACCCTCAATCCAATTCTCATATTCGGGCGAGTCGCTCCTTTCTGGATTTATTACAATTTGTCGAAACTCAGCATCGGTCTGCCCACTATCACTTCCACAACCTCCTAAAAACATCAAGGCAAACCCCGCAAACAAACATACAATTTTATTCATTCGATTCATAACAACAAAAAAAAATTATCTATAAGCCCATAAAACCACATTCTGCTCATCACGCAAAATCTCATCTAATATGGCCATTGCTCGCTCCGACAACACAGGACAACCCCAACTACCCACCGTAGGCATCGGCCAAATTGGATAGGAAGTTGTGTGTCGCCAACCGTGCAACACGACACATCTTTCACGCAGAGCAGAGTTTGATTCATCTAATCCATCAAGCCTGTAAGCCACGCCATAACGACCTGTGTATCGCTCTCCCACCAATGCTCGTCCTTCGGAGCTAAGATGCGAATTTGGGGTGTTAGAGGTTTTGGCATAGGCGCTATATCTTAGGCTGCACTCATATCCACTACCGTGCGAAGCCACAAACTTTCGCTCGGCTCTGTTCTCCACTAAATTCCAAACCACAAACCTGCGACGCCCCGAGTGCAGAGACAAATCCCACAACAAGACAATGCGCTCGTTGTAGCCATTCTCCTTACAATATGCGGCAGCTTCGGCGGCCTTTTGCTGAAAACGACTATCGTTCATTACTTAAACTCCTTTACAAGTTTCTCCAACAGTTGGGGCATACCCTCGGCTGCACGAGCCTTGATATGCGTTAGCGGATTACGAATCATTGCCGTATCGGGCGTACCTGGATCAACCACATACATCTGCACACCACTCTTTGCATAGCGCACCAACATTGCCGCAGGATAGACCGCCAGCGACGTACCCACCACAATCATCAAATCGGCCTCGGCAGCAATCTGTGTTGCCTTGTCGAACATAGGCACCGACTCGCCAAAAAATACAATATGGGGGCGAAGCAATGCGCCATCCTCGGCCCTGTCGTCTATCTTCTGCTCCCAGCCATCTATATCGACAATCAAATCTGCATTTCGCTCACTGCGCAACTTCATAAGCTCGCCGTGAAGATGTGTCACGCGTGTTGAGCCAGCTCTCTCGTGCAGGTTATCGACATTCTGCGTTACAACCTCCACATCGAAATATTGCTCTAACTCGGCTATAGCACGATGGGCAGCATTGGGCTCAACCGAAAGCAACTCCTTGCGGCGTTTGTTGTAAAACTCCACAACCAAAGCTCTGTTATTCCTCAGCGCCTCGGGCGTACATACATCTTCAATGCGATACTGCGCCCACAAGCCATCGGAATCGCGGAACGTGGCAAGGCCGCTATCGGCACTCACTCCCGCACCCGTAAATACCACCACTCGTTTCATGGTCGAAATTATTTTGTTCTCTTGCGATTTCTTATCATTTGCCAATTTTGCAATCTGTCGGCAACCAAAATCTTCTGCTTGCGTAGTTTCCAGATACAATATACCCCATAAACCAACGGCAGAATCGTCACGGTTGCAATAATTAGATGGTCAACAACATCGAGATTAGCACTATTCTTATCAATAACCAACTCCTTAAGCGCCAAACTCCCGAACAACAAAAAGAATGTACCGAGAAGTATTGCCAAATCTCTATATCGTTTGGTTGGCAACTGATTATCCATTGCGGCATAGGCCCAACCCGATATCAGGAAGAACAATATGTTGTACCACGTTGGATTATCTTTACCCTCGAAACAAAATTTCGCAAACAAAATGTAGATGACAAACATCACCACATAGCTAATCATCGGATAACGCTTAACTACTGCAGGTGTCCAGTTTACCACATTACCTATTCTAATAAACTTAATTCCCATAAAATTCAATTTCACTTTTTTGTTTTAGCGATTTTGCGGCTCTGCTGCAAAGAGTCTCTGCGCTCTAAACTATAACGTCGCCACTTAAAGGCACACACCACACCATAGAAGATAATCAGCACTCCCACGGCGATAGCCACTCTGCTTCCAGCGGCCCCCTCGGCATCCATCACTCGTCCGCAAAATAGTGCGGCAACACCAAGCGATGGCATCAGAAACGACAACGTGCGCCACCTCTTGCGCGGAATCATACGATTAAACTCCACCGCAATAGCCACAGCGATTGCCGCCACACCCAAAACATTACAAACGACAATTACTTTTGTAGAGTGAATATCGAAATATGCAGCCAACGCATTCACAATGGCCAACGCCGCCACAGCCCCCAACAATATGCGGTTACGCAAACGCACCTCGGGATGAGTCTCTCTCTTAATATTCTTTGCCATAATCGTAAAGTTTTAAGTTTCTACATCTGCGCCGACACCGCCAGCACATTTACACCCTAAATTTACAAATTATTATTCAAAAAACCGCTTTCGCCACCAAAAAATCGAGGCAAAAGCGGTTAATATTATCAAACAACTACTCTTCGCGCCAGTTCTTGAATTTATAGCGGGCAAATGCTATCACCAACCCAATCACCGAGAATACACCCAAAATCCACATTCTTGCGCTATCGCTTATCTCCATTGCCTCGCCCTTGCACCATCCGACAACATAGATAAGTAGTAGTGTTAAACCTCCACCCACAGCGATAGCCATACCCGACTTTTGCCAGCTTCGCCAGAATAGTCGCTCACCTGAGCGCCACAACACAACATTGTGCCACACGAAAAGCACCACAGTCATAGGCAGCATAATCCAGAGCAGCGTCTTTTCCAAAACCGCCACAACCTCGCTGTGAGCCCACAGTGCATCACTCATTCGCTGAATGTAGTTTATAACCAAAGAGGCAAACAACAATAGCGACCAAGTTATCTTAAACCACTTTCTTTCAGTCTCCCACATATATATCAATAGTTAATTGTTTGTAAATAGTGTTTGCCTCTTAATCCTTATCAGCCATATCTTCAGCGTTTTGCTCCGCAGCCGAGTTCTTCGGCTTTTTCAGCCTGCCACTCCGACACAAAGCATCGGCTATAATCCATTGGAGCTGGCCGTTGATGCTACGAAATTCATCCTCGGCCCATCGCTCCAACGCATCCATAGTGGCGGCATCTACGCGTAATACAAAACTCTTATTTTCCGCTTTCTTTGCCATTACCTAATTTTAATGGTGCATAGTTCCTGCATTCACAATAGGCTGAGCAGCCTCATCGGCGCACAACACAACGAGCATATTGGTAACCATAGCGGCCTTACGCTCATCGTCAAGCTCAACAACCTCGTCGGCCGACAACTTATCCAAAGCCATCTTCACCATCGAAACAGCACCCTCCACAATCTTCTCGCGAGCCGAGATGATAGCATCAGCCTGCTGGCGGCGCAACATAACGGCCGCAATCTCAGGAGCATAAGCCAAGTAGTTGATGCGAGCCTCCACAACCTCGATACCTGCTATGGCCAAACGCTCGGCCAAGCGTGTCTCCAGCACTTCGTTAATCTCCTCGCTGCTGCTACGAAGTGTAACCTCCTCGTCACCAGCCGAGTTGTTGTCGTAAGCATAGCAACCAGCCACCTGACGCAACGCTGCATCACTCTGCACCGACACGAAGTTCTCCAACATATTCATACGAGCTGCCTGCGACACGATACCCTGAGCATTTGCCGCAACATCAATATCAAACACCGAGCGATAGATTTCATCACGCTTCAAACGCCATACGAGCACCAAACCAATCATAATTGGGTTACCGCTCTTGTCGTTCACCTTGATAGGCTCGGCATTGAGGTTACGCGCACGAAGCGAGATATTCTTAGCCGACATTAGGAAGTTTACCCACCAAAAACCGGTGTTGTAGAATGAGCCGCAATACTTACCAAAGAATGTAAGCACTCGCGCCTCATTAGGCTCAAGCAACATAAAACCCTTGCAAGCAATAAGCGTGATAGTCATAACCAATGCCCCCGCCACAATCATAATAGGTGACAATGGCATTGAATCGATAATTGCGCCCTTCGCAATCATCCAAATCGAGCCAACGATAATGGCCAAAATCGCAAACAACGCTACAAAGCCGTTGATTTTCCAACCTGTGTACTCAAAATTCTTGTTTTCCATAAAGATAATTGTATTAAAGTTTAACATTAGTGTTTTCCAGCTTAGGTCAGTCATCAAAAAGTAATATCATTTTGATATCACAAAGATATATCATAAAATCTCTAATCGCAAAATATTTCCGCAAAAAAATCTCCTGAACGAAAAAAAAATTGACCTACACAATTTTCGGCGGCTTAAAATGCAATATTTCAATATAAATAATGTATCTTTACAAGATAAAAGATTTTTTCACACATAAAATAACACAACTTATGAAAAAAATTACACTTTTTAGTTTGATTATCGCAGTTGCATTTAGCTTTGCAAGCTGCGGTCAGGGTGGCAAAAAAGAGGTTGACCTCAGAATTATGTGCTACAACACCCACAACTGTATCGGTATGGATGGCGTAACTTCGTTCGAGCGTATCGCCAACGTTATCAAGGCTGGAAATGTTGAGGCTGTTGCATTGCAGGAGCTCGACAGTATGTCAAAGCGTAACCCAGTAGATGTGTTGGGCGAGCTGGCAAAGCTCACAGGTATGCACCCAACATTCTGCCCATCAATCGATTTCCAGGGCGGAAAGTATGGTATCGGTATGCTTACAAAGGAGAAGCCCCTCTCATATCGTCGAGTATCGCTCCCTTGCCGTTCTGAACCTCGTTCACTCCAGATTGTTGAGATGAAGGATTACTACTACTGCAACACTCACCTCTCATTGCACAACGAGGACCGAGTAGCATCAATTAAGATTATTGTAGATGAGATTGCAAAGCTCGACAAGCCTGCTATCATCGCTGGTGACTTCAACGCATACCGCACTGAGGAGCCTATGAAGATTATGGCTGAGCACTTCGACGTATTCAAGAAGACTGGTATGCTCGTAAACACTATCCCAGCCGACAACCCACAGAGCGAGATCGACTTCATCTGCCTCTACACCGACAAGGGTGCAACCGCTCAGGTTAAGGAGCACGTTGTTGTTGAGGCTCCAGTTGAGTCTGACCACTTACCAATCATCGCAGAGTTTACTATCACCAAGTAATAATCAACACTATGAAAGGAATATATTCAGCCATAGCAGCATTGGGTATCGTTACACTGATAGCTTGCAGCAACAGCGCACCACAGGCACAGCACAACTCACCCATCGCCGCAAAACCCAAAGGTGCTACCCGCATTATGACATTCAATGTGGGCGCTATCGGCAAATTTGTTGACGAGAGCTTCACTGTTGAGAATAATGTAAAGCTCATCGCCGATATTGTAAACGAGTCGCAGACCGATGCCGTTGCATATCAGGAGCTTGATAGTTGCAATACTCGCAACAACTTCTTCCAGCTCAAGGCTGTGGCTGAGGCCACAGGTAAGGACTGGACATACTTCTATGGCCCTGCTATCGACTATCGTGGAGGAAAGTATGGCACAGGCGTTGCCGCAAAGGGCAAGCAGCCTATCAAGACGCTCTATATTCCAATCCCCGTGAAGGAGAAGTCTGAGCCCCGCGTGCTTACTATTGCCGAGTACAAGGATTACGTTTTAGCCTGCACCCACCTCAACGGTGGCCAGCCTGCACAGGTTGAGTTCCTCACCGCAGAGATTATGAAGCTCTATGGCGACTCAAAGAAGCCAGTATTCCTCGGCGGCGATATGAACGCAAATGTGGGTAAGGATATGATGAACAAGTTCTGCGAGAATTGGACTATCATTTCGCAGACAGAGCTTGGTTCAACCGTTGTAACAGTAACCAAGCCTTGTATCGACTTCATCCTGCAACTTAACAACAAAGCTAAGCCCGTTAAGGTTCTCGGCTCGGCTGTTATCAAGCAGGCAAATTCTGGCGATATGAAGAAGGCATCGGATCACTATCCTGTATATGTTGATGTAAAATTCTAATGTTGCATCATAACTTTTTCATTATTTGGCCGTCGCTCATTATCCGTTGCGGCGGCCATTTTTTTCGACCAAAGCCTTATAAAGAGTGAAAAATGGATAAAAACACACTATTTTTCACTTTTAATCGAAAAAAGTGCTTAAAAAATTTGGAAGATAACAAAAAGCCCCTTATCTTTGCACCACGAAATCAGAGAGGTTTCAACGACATACTCCTAAAAGGAGCTTAGTCCAAAGATTCGGGATGTAGCGCAGTCCGGTTAGCGCACCTGCTTTGGGAGCAGGGGGTCCCAGGTTCGAATCCTGGTATCCCGACAAAAAAAGACAGAACTCAAGGTTCTGTCTTTTTTTTCTAACACCACCACACTACTTTACACTATAAGCAGAGCATATGCCGAAGTGATGTAGGTGATAACAAATGCAAGTATAAATAGCAACACTCCTCGCGCATTCTTTACGTTTGTAGCCTCTGCAAATGCCTTGTAGGTCCATACGAAATACCACACAGACATCAACGCCGAAACAACTCCCACAACGGTCATAATATCCAAGTGTTGCATCACTGCATTTATATTTCCCTCACCTGCAAGTGCAGTCACGCTTCGCACTGCGGGTACAGCAAAAATCAGAAGCATCACATCCATCGGTATTCTCGCAAAGAGATTAAAGGCTGCCACATCCACAAAACGTATCTTCGAACGCGAAGCCGCAAGCCCCACCACATAGAGAACCACCGCAAAGAGCAGCCACACAATAATCTGGCGGCACAACGCAGCCCACAATCTATCGCCCAGCAGATTTACCTGAGTTATAGAGGTCATACGCAATCCCACCTGCCAACAGAACACCGACGTTAGAATCAATGCTACAATACCCCAGCACCAAGCCTGACGCAAGGGAAGATACTTAAACGGATTGATAAATTTATTCCACATAGCCACTAATTTTAATTATACACATCTCCAATTCTTATTTTCGCACCACTACAACTACTCCACCCTCTCAAGTTGGGCAATCACATCATCGAGCCTATTACGCACCGTAGGATAGCTCAAACCGAGCCTCTGCGCCATCTCCTTCAGCGAACCGCTACACTTCACAAAATCTATCACAAAACGCTGATCATCTGCCGAGAGTCGCATCAGGGCTGGCAATCGGAAATCTCCCTCAATTTTAGTCCCACAAGCGGCGCAGTGCATAGCCTGCACCCTGAGTACGCCTTCACACGAAGGGCATAGCTTTGGCAATTTCTTCTCCGAATTCATATCTCAAAACATTTCTTACACAAATATAATTATTTATTCAATAAAATCAAAGATATATTTAATATTATTAAACAAAACAACTATATTTCTACCGAAATCAGCAAAAAAAAACAGCCACACACCTATATATAATACTACCGCACCACCCGCACAAAAAAATCGGGAGCGATTATCGCCCCCGATTCTGCTTTCTCAAACTAACAAGAAATTATTTATTAACCTCATTGAAAAGCTTGTTATACTTGTCGAACTTAGCCTGCATACCCTCCTCCTCACGAAGACGGAATGTCAAAGACTTCAAATCACGCAATGTGCGAGCGTCCTTTGGATTCAACTCGTGTGCCTTCTCCAAGTAAGGAATAGCCTCCTTGTAAACCTCGATAATCTTAGCCTGGTCAGCCTTGAACTCGTCGTTGCTCTTGTAGTCACGCTGGTTGAACTCGTTGTTCATCTCATCAGCCTTCAAAATATAGAAGTAACCTGCATAGTAGAATGACTGAGCGTCCTTAGGATCCAACTCTACAACCTTCTTGAAAGACTCGATACTATTATCATAATCCTTCATGCTATAGAAGATACGACCACGACCATACCACAAACCCTTGTTCTTAGGATCACGCTTCAAAGCGCCGTCAACAACGTCGATCAACTCCTTAGGATCGCCAGCACCTGCTGTGTAAACGTTGATAAGGCCCTCGATAATGTTATCGTTGTTAGGGAACTTAGCCAAACCGTCCATCAAGAGCTTCTTGCACTTGTCCATATTAGCCATCTTAACAGACTCGTTAGCGTTGTTGTAGTAGCTGAGGAAGAGGTAGTAGTAGATATCACCCTTCTCATCCATATAACCAGCCTCAAGAGCCTTGTTCAAAGTCTCGATAGCCTTGTCGTAAGACTCAGGGTTGTTTGTACCATCAGCTACATAGAAGTAACCAGCGTAGTAGAGGTAATCAGCCTTCTTCTCGCCCTCGTAAGCTGGGTGCTCCTGTACCTTGTAAGCCATTGTGTAGTTGTAAGCAGCCTGGATATACTCGCCTGACATAGTAAACGCGTTACCAGCCTTTGAGTAGTAGTCCTCCAACTTCTTTACAGGGTCCTTCAAACGAGCGATAGCCTTAGGATCCATCTCAGCAGCCTTAGTGTAAGACTCCAAAGCTACAGCAGCCAAATCCTCCTTCTTGATAGTCATTGTCTGTGACCAAGCAGCAATCTTACCGTTAGCTACATAGAGCTTGAACCAAGGGTAGATCATCTCGGTATAAGTCTCACCAGCCAAAACAACGCCATCCTTCTTGCTCTCAGGATCACCGATGTTTACATAAGTCTGCTCGTAGTCAGCACCAGTGTAAAGGTCGGCAGTTGGAAGGTTTGCAGCCTCGTAGTAAGCCTTACCGTGGTTGATCCAAGTAGCTGACTTAGCAGCCTTCTTAGCATCCTGAAGAGTAGCATCAGCCTTCTTCAACTTAGCGATCTCAGCGTCGCGGTCAATGTTCTGGGCATTTGCCACAGGTGCAGCCATAACCATTACAGCCATCACCATAAAAATCAATCTTTTCATAAATCTGAATTTTAATGAAAACGTTTTGTATTAGTTGTTAAATTAAATATTCTCTTTACTCTGCATCGTTTGTTGTCTGCTCTGCTACCTCGGCATCAGCCACCTGACCTTCAGCCTCCATAGCCACACCCTCAGCAGGTGCTACGCCCTCCGCTGGCTCAAGATTCTCAGCCGATTCAGCGTCGTCGTTAGCAGGAACAGCCATCACCGAAGCAATAGCATCGCCATCGCGCAAGTTGATGATTCTCACACCCTGGGTAGCACGGCCCGCCAAGCGAATCTGCGACACCTCAGTACGGATTGTTACACCCGAGCGGTTGATAATCATAAGGTCGTTATCGTCGTTTACGGCCTGGATTGAGATCAAATCACCTGTCTTGTCGGTAATGTTGATTGTCTTCACACCCTTACCGCCACGATTAGTGATACGATACTCATCCAAATCGGTACGCTTACCAAAACCATTCTCCGACAATACCAGCACGTCACGCTTAGCATCAGGCTCGATACAAATCATACCTACAACCTCATCACCCTCGTCGAGTGCGATACCGCGAACACCAGCACCGACACGACCGATAGGACGAACAGTATTCTCATTGAAGCGGATAGCCTTACCACCACGAGCCGCAATCATCACCTCGGCCTCACCGCTTGTGATCTTAGCCTCGATAAGTTGGTCACCCTCACGTATAACGATAGCGTTCACACCATTCTGGCGAGGACGAGAGTAAGCCTCCAACTTGGTCTTCTTGATTACACCCTCCTTAGTACACATCACGATAAAGTTCTCGTTGATGTACTGCTCATCGTTAAGGTTCTTGGTGTTGATGTATGCACGCACCTTATCATCTGGATCAATCTGGATGATATTCTGGATTGCGCGGCCCTTCGATGTGCGTGTACCCTCTGGAATCTGGTAAACCTTCAACCAGTAGCAACGGCCCTTCTCGGTGAAGAACATCATTGTATTGTGCATCGAAGCAACATAGATGTGCTCAATGAAGTCCTCATCACGAGTAGCACTACCCTTCGAGCCTACACCACCACGATTCTGTGTGCGGTACTCAGCAAGTGGAGTACGCTTGATGTAACCCATATGCGAGATGGTGATAACCATATCCTCATCGGCATAGAAATCCTCAGGGTTGAACTCCTCAGAAGAGTAAACAATCTCGGTACGGCGCTCATCGCCATAAGTATTTTTCACCTCGATAAGCTCGTCCTTAACGATTTGCAACTGCATCTCTACGCTTGCCAATACATCGGTATAGTAAGCAATCAGACGCTCCAGCTCAGCGTGCTCGGCCTCCAGCTTCTCACGCTCCAAACCTGTGAGCTGACGAAGGCGCATCTCCACAATAGCCGTAGATTGTATCTCGCTCAAGCCAAAACGCTCCTGCAGAGTCTGCTTTGCAATCTCGGTGCTGCGTGAAGCCTTGATAATCTGCACAATCTCGTCGATATTATCCTGAGCGATAAGCAAGCCCTGAACAATATGCATACGATCCTGAGCCTTCTTCAAATCGAAGCGTGTACGACGTACAACTACATCGTGACGGTGCTCCACGAAGTGCTTAATCAAATCCTTCAAGTTCAACAGCATAGGACGGCCATTCACCAACGCGATGTTGTTTACGGCAAACGACGTCTGCAACTGAGTGTTCTTGAAGAGTGTATTGAGCACCACGTTAGCCGACGCATCACGCTTAACCTCGATAGCAATACGAGTACCCTGGCGGTCACTCTCATCGTTGATGTGAGAGATACCCTCCAGCTTCTTCTCGTTGACCAACTCGCCGATGCGCTTAATCATCTCGGCCTTGTTGACCATATATGGAATCTCGGTAACTACGATTGTCTCGTGGCCAGTAGCCGAAGTCTCAATCTCGGTGCGGGCACGCATCATCACACGGCCACGACCTGTCAAGAGAGCCTCCTTAACGCCCTCATATCCATAAATCAACGCACCAGTTGGGAAGTCGGGGCCCTTTACATACTGCAGCAACTCCTCACACTCGCAATCTGGGTTATCGATATATGCACAGCAGGCATCAACCACCTCACCCAAGTTGTGGGGAGCCATATTTCTAGCCATACCTACGGCAATACCACTCGCTCCATTCACCAACAACAAAGGAATCTTTGTAGGCAACACGGTTGGCTCCTTCATCGTATCGTCGAAGTTGGTAGTCCAATCGATTGTCTCCTTGTCGATATCCGCCATCACCTCATCGGTAATCTTCTGCATACGAGCCTCAGTATAACGCATAGCCGCAGCCGAGTCACCGTCCATAGAACCGAAGTTACCCTGGCCCTCTACCAATGGGTAACGCATAGCCCAATCCTGAGCCATACGAACCATCGCCTCATACACCGAGCTATCGCCGTGAGGGTGGAACTTACCGAGTACGTCACCCACGATACGGGCAGACTTACGAGTAGGCTTGTCGGAATAGAGATTAAGCTCAGCGCTCATATCATAGAGGATACGACGATGTACTGGCTTCAAGCCATCGCGCACATCAGGCAACGCACGCGAGACGATAACCGACATCGAGTAGTCGATATAGGCTGACTTCATCTGCTCCTCGATTTTGATAGGAATAATCTTTCCCACAAGCGAGGTATTCTTTTCTTCTTCAGTCAACATTGTAAATATATTTCTATTTAGTTTACTCTTGCTTCACACGCCCTCTCCAAGCCCTTTTTCCAACAATCACCACCTCTAAATCCGACCACTTTTGGTCCTCTTTCGAGGTTTTGAAATCTCCACAGAAAACTGCCCTGAGTTTCGCGCGTATTTTAATAAGCAAAAGTAGGCTTTTTTTCGCACATAACCAATTTTAAGGCTGCTTTTTTACACCTAAATCGACATTTAGAACAGCAAGCACCCCATTTTTGGCCATTTTAAGCCGATTTGAGAGCAAAAAAAATTTCTCCCGACCACCCGTCGAGAGAAAATCTCATTTTTTACATATTTTCACTCGACGTGACTGTTCAATCTCGGCTCTGGCCGCTACCTGAAATCGACCACTTCGTAGCCACGATAAGCCGACTGATTAAATCGCTTCACACGCTCCTTTGCACTACCGATTGAAACCACATCTATTGTCACTCGCTCATCATAGAGTTCATAGACCAACCCTACTGGGCGACCTGTCTTTTCATCGGTTGAGAGGGTAATCACACCCTCAATATCCTTATCTTCGGCCGAGAGGCATACTGTCGAGCGACCAGCACTCGAAACCTCGCTCTTTACCGCATAATCGCTACCCACAAAATCGAAGCATCGGGTTGGGTTATCCAGCACATTACGGCTGGTCAAATCAACATTGTCAATATTTATCTCTTTTCGCTCATTGTCAACCTCATAACGCACCTTACCGTCGCTATACACCTCGGCATTTCCCACGCTCATATAGTAGTTGTCGCCATCCACTCTGAAATAGCCTTTAGCGGAATATTCGCCCGTCGACAGCGCAAAACTTACCTCATAACAACCCAGCGATTTGACATACTTCGCAACACGCATCAACGACTCAGAAGCCCCATTTTGGGCCACCGCCACGCCTGCGGCAAACACCATAGCACATATCAACAATATCTTTCGCATACTCACTCTCTTTATAAGAAAACGGATATACCACGCTAAATAGTATATCCGCCACAATATTTCACATTAGAAAACGCCCAAATCCTGCAACTTAGCCTCCAGCGACGGCAAGTCGTAATACTTTATCTCGCGCGGTTTCGAGCCCACCTGCGGACCTACAATACCTGCCCTCTCAAGCTGCAACATAATACGGCCAGCACGATTGAAGCCCACCTCATAATTTCGCTGGATTGACGAAGTTGAAATCATTCCATTGGTAACGGCTGCACGAGCCACCTCTCCAAACAACATATCATACTTCACTGGCGCGCCACTCTCCGAGTCGGGAGCACCTGCACCACCCTCCGAAGCATCAGGCACAAAGTCGGGCAATGCGTAGGCATCGGTGTAGCCCTGCTGCTTTGAGATGTAGTCCACCAATCGCTCCACCTCCTTAGTCTCGACCAATGCACACTGCACACGGGTTAATTCGCCATCCTTCGAGAAGAGCATATCGCCTCGACCGATAAGCTGATTTGCTCCTGGCTGGTCGATAATGGTCTTCGAATCGACCATCTGCATCACACGGAATGCAATTCGGGCGGGGAAGTTGGCCTTGATTCCTCCAGTGATAATCTTCACATCGGGACGCTGCGTAGCGATAATAAGGTGAATACCCACCGCTCGAGCCTTCTGCGCCAATCGCATTACGGGTACCTCCACCTCTTTGGCGGTCATAATAAGGTCGGCAAACTCATCGACAATCACCACGATATATGGCAAGAAACGATGCCCCTTATTGGGGTTGAGCTTGCGAGCTACAAACTTCTCGTTATACTCCACGATGTTTCTCGCCGTTGCCATCTTACACAACTCCAGTCGTCGTCCCATCTCCTCGACAAGCGAATTGAGTACATATACAGCCTTCTTTGGCTCGGTGATGATGGCCTCATCCTCCGACTCCATCTTCGCCAAGAAGTGACGCTCGAGCTTGTTGTAAACCGAAAACTCCACCATCTTGGGATCAATCATCACAAACTTCAGCTCCGCAGGATGCTTTCTATAGAGCAGCGAGGTAATAATGGCGTTCAATCCAACCGACTTACCCTGACCAGTTGCACCTGCCACCAAAAGGTGTGGCAACTTGGCTAAGTCGAACGTAAGATTCTCATTCTGGATGGTACGTCCCACAACAATAGGCAGCTCTGCCTTTGACGACTGGAACTCCTCGGAACAGATAGCCGAATACATCGAGACAATCTGCTTATCGCGGTTAGGCACCTCAATACCGATTGTACCTCGGCCTGGAATTGGCGCTATGATACGGATACCCTGCGCACGCAAGCTCTGAGCTATATCCTTCTCCAAAGCCTGAATCTTCGAAATCTTCACGCCCTGAGCCTGCACAATTTCATATAGTGTAACCGTTGGACCAACCGTTGCATTAATGTCAACAATCTGAATACCAAAGTATTTCAAGGTCTCCTGAATACGGCACTTATTGTCGTAAATCTCGGCATCACTCACCTTGTGAGGCGACTTGTAATCCTCCAAAAGCGAGACGTAAGGCTTCTTGTAATTATCCAAATCGCGCAAAGGATCATACAGTTCGAAATTCACATCAGCCTCCGATAGCTGCTTGGGACGGTTTTCAACCACCTTGACAACTATGCCATCCTCCTCATCATCGGCAAACTCCTCACCGACGGGTTGCGGCATATTAACCTGAGGCGTTGAGAAATCGTAATTAGCTTGGCTTGCTGGCGACAATTCGCCCACACCATCATTTGCCTCTGTGCGAGATACCACCGCAAAACCATCTTCGTCGAAACCATCTTCGTCGAGAGTGCGAACACCATTACGAGGCTCGCCAACCGACTCCGACTGAGGCTCACGCGAGAGCAACACATCCACATTTATCTTGTTTGGCACAGCACCATTGCTTGGCAACACCAAAAATCCATCCTCATCAAACTCAGGCTCGGCAGGAGCAATTTCAGCCACAGGCTTCTCATTATGAGCAGGCGCAACGCTCTCCACATAGAATTCATCCTCTTCCTCGACTGCAAAGGTTGTTGGGCGAGAGACAATCTGCGCTGCAGGGGCAGGCTGCTCTGGTTGAGCGGGTTGTGCAAACGATGATTGCTGAACTGGCTGCGCAGGCTGAGAAAGATTTTCACTACGCTGAATATCAACATCTTGCCCCATAGGCTTAGCCATCGAGCGATTCGCTTCTGCCATCTGGGCATACGCCTCGTTTATTGAGATATTGGCCGCAGGCTCAACAACGGGTTGCACCACCTCATCCTGCTGTTCGTCATACTCCTCATCCTCCACCTCATCGCTCTCACTCTTGCGAGATTTGACAACCGTATCCTTTACCACCGTTGCCAGACGCTCACTCTGCTGCACCATCGTATCGCTGAATCCGTTTACAATGTGGATAAAGTTGCGATTGATAAATACACCCGTCAGCACCCAGCCCGCAATTATGGTAATGGTCATACCAAAGCCACCGATAATCTGCGACAAATCCAGCGCACAAGCGTGGCCTAAACGGCCGCCGATATCATACGCCAGCTCAAACTTCGAGCCTATAAAGCCCATAGTAAGCGCACCCATAACAAGCAACAGGGCCGCACTCAGTACAAAGTGACCGAGATGCAACGCCTTCTTGCGGAAGATTCGCCAACCTATGACTATAATAACAACAGGAATTATGATACCAAAGATTCCAAACGAACAATCCACCATCCAGTAGGCTATCATCGCACCGAGTCGGCTGCACATATTCTCGAATGGAACAACCACACCCGTCAACTCCTCATCGTTACGAAGAGCCGACAAGTCTGACGACCAATGCAGGAAGTGTGAACACACAGAGCAGAACGAAATGATACCCATAACGAGCATCACAAAACCTGCTAACCACAACAGATTATCGTTGGATGGTACGCTTGCCACACTCGGCTCCTTCACACGAGCCTTGCTACTTTTCTTCTTACTATTTTGCGCCATATATCTTCACTTAATTTATGGGCTGTGCCCAATTTGTAATAGTTGACAAAACAAAAGCCTGTAATTAAAACTTTGGTTGAAGTTGGTTAAAGTTACGCTTTACCTAACCAACGTAACAATCACTTTGAAAAGGCTTTACGTCGCAAACGCTCGGCGTAATCTTTGTCGGCAAAGCTGATAAACTCATACTCAGCCTTATGTCCCGTCTCGGCTCTCAAACCATACTCATCGAGCAGCGACTCCACGCGTTTCTCGACAGCCTCGCCCGAATCGATAATCTCCACATCGCGCTCGCCCACCACCTTTGCTATCACATCACGCAAAAATGGATAGTGCGTACATCCAAGCACCAACACGTCTGCGCCACAATTGATAATAGGCTCAACAACCGCCCTTACCGTCTGCTCGGTTGATGGCAGAGACTCGGCATTGGCCTCAACCGCCTCAACAAAACCCTCACCAACAGCTCTGATGACCTCTACACCTCCGCCATATTTGGCAAGTGTAGCCAAGAACTTCTCGCTCTTTAGGCTTCGCTCGGTAGCAATCACACCCACAACACCCGAACGTGTACTCTTGCAGGCAGGTTTCACGGCTGGCTCCAATCCCACAAAAGGTGTATCGGGAAACATAGCCCGCAGATGCTCAATAGCCACTGCTGTTGCCGTATTACAAGCCACAACAATCATCTTGCAACCTCGCGACAAAAGCTCCCGCACCGACTCTGTGGCCAGCAATCTTATCTTCTCGGCCGACTTTTGCCCATAGGGGCAATTCTTGCCGTCACCCAGATAGATAATAGACTCCTCGGGCAGTGCACGATACAGCTCACGCCACACCGACAAACCGCCAAAACCAGAATCATATACTCCTATCGGGTTGTTATTCATTACCTTTCAAATATGATAAAATAATATTTATAATCTCTGCATCGCTGTGCTCCACGCAATCGACAACGTGCTTAGCCTTAGAATAGAACGGCTCACGCTCGGCCATATTCTGTGTCATAAAAGCCACCAATTCCTCATCGTTCAGGCCTCGGAGTTTGGGGCGTTTCTGACGGCCATTAGGACTAAGGCGTGATGCAATCTGTTGTGCTGTACGGCGCAGATAGATACACTCGCCCATACGGTTCATATACTCCATATTATCGGCCCAGGTAGGAACTCCACCGCCAGTCGAGATAATCATATCGCCCTCGGCTGCGGCCAAATCCTCGATAAGCGCTCGCTCGGCTTTGCGGAAATACTCCTCGCCTGCAAACTTAAAGATGTCGCTCACCGAAGCGCCCTCACGTCGCTCAATCTCGGAGTCCATATCCACAAACTCGAAATCGGTTGCCTTTGCCAGCTTCCTACCCAGAGTACTCTTGCCGCACCCCATATAGCCCACCAAAAAGAGCTTCTTTGCCATCACCACACCTATTTAGTTAAAATAGATTGAGCTGCTCGGAATCAATCACGATTGCGGCCTCTTCATCGGCATCGGCCTGCGACGATTCATACACTGCAGCATCCTCGCCATCGGCAGGCGAAAGCTCCATAGCATCGCCTATATCTATGCCATTCTCATCCTGTGCATCCACAGGCTCGGCATCTGCCTGCTCAGCACTCTCCTCCACCGGTGGCAATTCAGGCTCAACGAATGTGAGTGTTGCCACATCGTAAGTGGAAATTCGCTTACCCTTAGCACGATGACTCTTAACGCCCACAAATGTATCAACATCCATCTCATCGGCTGGGCGTGATGCCTGCGCACCCTTATATGTAACCACAAGTGTTGCACCCGCTCTATCGGTGATGGCGACAAAATCCATCATATTATCCTCATCGAGGAACGAGAGCATCTTCTCGGTTGGCTCCAACTGGAAGCGTTTCATATAGTAGTAGCTCTGCTCCTTATCGAAGTAGCAAACGCTATATACTCGGCCAGCTACATATCGCTCCACCTTGATTGTATCGTCGGGGAAGTGCTGATCGACTCCAAAGCCTGTGATATAGTATTTCGACTTAGAGGTCCACACCACCAACTTATCCTCGCCCTTGAACTCGCCGAGCAACACGCCACGACCATCAGTATTCAGGCGGCGCACATCCTCGTCGTACCAGATATTCTGACCGCCCAACGTTGATGTACCCTTCTCCTTGAGGACAATCTTATGGATGCTATAACGCGAGAAGAGGTTACCCTGGCTCTGGCGGCCCTTGATTGCCACAGTCGAGAAGTCTAAATCCACAATCACCTTCTTCAAGCGTGGACGTGGACGGAAGTATATCTTCAGCACCTCGGCCTCGCCATTAGGATTCACTGACATATAGAGCAACTCGCTCTTGGCTGTACCCTTCGTTAAATCATACTCCTTATCGCGTGTGATGCTCTTGATTGCGCAACGCTTCATCATAATTGCGCCACCTCGGCCATCACGGTAGAGTACGTTATAAATCGTGCGCTCATCATTACGCTTGAATACTCCGATGTAGTAGATATTCTTATCGAAGAAGGCCTTATCATCGACCTTTGTAATCTTATATCGACCATCCTTCAGGATAACAATCACATCGTCGATATCGCTACAATCGCAGACAAACTCTGCATCCTTCATACCCTTGCCGATACCATAGAATCCCTCGGCTCTATCAACATACAACTTGGCATTGGTTACAGCCACCTTCGTTGCCTCGATAGTGTCGAACTCACGAATCTCGGTCTTACGCTCACGCCCCTTGCCATACTTCTCGCGGATACGCTCATAGTAGGCAATGGCGTAATCGGTAAGGTGATCGATATCGTATTGAGTGGATTTCATATCCTCCTCTATCTTCTTTATTTCGTTATCGGCCTTCTCGGTGTCGTAACGCGAGATACGGATGAACTTAAGTTCGGTCAGGCGCTGCACATCCTCCAATGTAACCTCACGGCGCAACCTCTTCTTGAATGGCTCCAATCCCTTATCAACCGCTGCATAGGCCTCCTCGCGAGTACGGCAACCTTCAATTAGCTGATAGAGTTTGTTCTCGATAAAGATACGCTCCAGCGACGCTGCGTGCCAAGCCTCCTGCAACTCAAAGAGGCGAATCTCCAACTCTCGGCCCAACAGATAGCGGGTATGGTCAGCCGAACGACGCAGGATGTCCGACACGCCCATAAAGCAGGGTTTGTCGTCCATAATCACGCAGGCATTGGGCGAGATAGAGACCTCGCAAGAGGTGAAGGCATAGAGCGCATCGATGGTCTTGTCGCTCGACTCGTCGTTGGCAACGTGAACAACAATCTCCACCTTATCGGCTGTCAGGTCATCAACCTTCTTAACCTTAATCTTACCCTTCTCGATGGCCTTCAAAATAGAGTCCTTGATAGACTCAGAGGTGGTTGAGAATGGAATCTCGGTAATTACGAGCGTACGCTTATCGACCTTTGAGATGCGGGCGCGCACCTTCACTGCACCACCACGCAAACCATCGTTATAGCGGCTGGCATCCATCAAACCGCCAGTTGGGAAGTCTGGCAGAAGTTGGAAATCCTCACCCTTAAGGTGCGAGATACAAGCCGAGATAAGCTCGTTGAAGTTGTGAGGCAGAATCTTCGATGCCAAACCAACGGCGATACCCTCGGTACCCTGCGCCAACAGAAGTGGGAACTTGATTGGCAGCGTTACAGGTTCCTCGTTACGGCCATCATATGAGCGCATCCACTCTGTTGTCTTCTTGTTAAAGACAACATCCAGCGCAAACTTCGACAAGCGAGCCTCGATATATCGGGCTGCAGCAGCCTCATCACCAGTAAGGATATTACCCCAGTTACCCTGGCAATCAATAAGCAAATCCTTCTGACCGAGCTGCACCAACGCATCTTTGATTGAAGCGTCACCGTGAGGGTGATACTGCATAGCCTGACCAACAATGTTGGCAACCTTGTTATAGCGACCATCATCGCAGCACTTCATTGCGTGCAAGATACGACGCTGCACAGGCTTCAAACCATCCTCTGCGTGGGGCACAGCACGCTCCAGAATAACATACGAAGCGTAATCCAAAAACCAGTTCTGGTACATTCCCGTAAGTTTGCGCATATTGCCCGAATCGCTGAAAAGGCGCGAATATTTACCTTGAACGGCCACACCAGAATCTGCAGCAACCATATCGTCCTGCTCTTCGAGATTCTGCGAAACCTCAATCTCCTCAATTATCTCTTTTTCCTCTGCCATCTATGGTAGAATTTTCTTAATTTTCAGGTTAGTCTATTTTAACTGCTGGCCATTATGCCGTCATCTCATCTACGATATCCTCCTCGATTCGCAGGTTGTCGATGATGAAGCCCTGGCGCTCGAAGGTGTTTTTACCCATATAGAACTCCAACATATCGCCAATTGGATCGTCTTTGGTGAGGCGCACCTTGTCCAAGCGCATATTCTCGCCTATCAGATCCTTAAACTCGTCGGGCGAAATCTCACCAAGACCTTTGAATCGTGTAATCTCGGCCGATGCGCCACACTTCTTGATAGCCTTCTGACGCTCCTCCTCCGAGTAGCAGTAGTAGTTCTCCTTCTTGTTGCGCACTCTAAAAAGCGGAGTCTGCAAGATGTAGAGATGCCCCGCACGAATCAACTCAGGGAAGAACTGCACAAAGAACGAGGTCATAAGCAGGCGGATGTGCATACCATCGACATCGGCATCGGTTGCGATAATCACCTTGTTGAAACGCAGATTCTCCAAGCCATCTTCGATATTAAGAGCCGACTGCAGGAGGTTAAACTCCTCATTCTCGTAAACGACCTTCTTCGTAAGTCCATAGCAGTTTAGCGGCTTACCACGCAGGCAGAATACCGCCTGAGTCATAGCGTCGCGGCTCATAGTAATCGGGCCCATCGCCGAGAGTCCCTCGGTGATGAATATCATTGTCTTCTCGGCCAACTCATTCTTGCTATCGGTGAGGTGAACCTTGCAATCTCGCAACTTGCGGTTGTTTACAGCCACCTTCTTTGCCGTCTCGCGGGCCTTCTTCTGGATGCCCGATATGGCCTTGCGGGCCTTCTCGTTCTCGGCAATCTTCTTCTGCATCACCTGAGCAGTTTCAAGGTGCTTGTGCAGATAGTTATCGAGGTTTGTCGCCAAGAAATCGCCCACGAACTGTTGCATCGACACGCCTGGAGCAATCTCTTTTGAGCCGAGCTTAATCTTTGTCTGCGACTCGAAAACAGGATCGTTCATTCTAACCGACACGGCCGCAATGATAGATGTGCGGACATCCGATGGATCGTAATCCTTCTTGAAGAACTCCTTAACGACCTTTGCTACCGATGCGCGGAAAGCGGCCTGATGCGTACCACCCTGAGGCGTGTACTGACCATTGACAAACGAGTAGTAGCTCTCTCCATAGCCCGTACCGTGAGTGATTACCACGTCGATATCGTCACCCGACAGATATATTGGCGGATACAAAGGCTCCTCCGAAAGATTATCGTTCACCAAATCGAGCAAACCATTCTTCGAGACATACTCCTTGCCATTGAGGATAATCTTCAGGCCGAGGTTAAGGTAGGTGTAGTTGCGCACCATCTGCTCGACATAGTCCATATTGTAGCTATATTCACCGAAGATGGTCTCATCAACACGGAACTGAATCATCGTACCGTTGCGCTCCTCAACGCCACTCTCCCACCTATCTGAAAGCTCCAGGCCTTGAGCAAAGCTAACGGTATGAGCCTCGCCGTCACGCACCGAGCGAGCGGTAAACTCGCTTGAGAGCATATTTACGGCCTTTACACCCACACCATTCAAACCTACGGTCTTCTTGAAGGCCTCACCATCATACTTACCACCAGTATTCATCTGGCTGACTGCCGCCGACAACGACTTTAATGGAATACCACGACCATAGTCGCGAACCGTTACCACATTATCCTCGATTGTAATCTCGATGCGGTCGCCCGCACCCATAATAAACTCGTCGATAGAGTTATCGACGGTCTCTTTCACGAGTACATAGATACCATCATCGGCCTGCGAGCCATCGCCCAACTTACCGATGTACATACCAGGACGCAGACGCAAGTGCTCGCGGGGCGAGAGCGTCTTAATCGAATCATCATCGTAGGCCACAGTGGCCGCACTGTTGTTTTTTATATTGTTTGCCATATAGCTTTATTTCTCATCTTTTGGGTTAGAGTGCAAAATTACGACCTTGCTTTGCCAATTTCTGACACTCGCCACTATCTTTTCTCGGCAGCTACATCTTTGCGCAACTTTGCCAACTCGTCAACCATCTGCTCGCGCACCTTCTGAGCCATCTCCTTAACATCGGTTGCGGCAATCTCCTCAACAGGGATTGGCTTCATCACGCGAATTGCAACGTGGTTGGTCCAGTTGACAAGCCACCCCTTGCGGAACATCTTGTTGGTGCCAGTCATCACGATAGGCAGAATCTCGACATTAGCCTCCTTTGCCAAGTTGAAAGCACCCATCTTGAAACGGTTAATCTCGCCAGTCTTTGAGCGTGTGCCCTCAGGAAAAATAGCCACACTCGCGCCACGACCGAGCCAGAGCTTACCCAACGACAGCACCTTTGCCATAGCCTCGGCGGGATTACCACGCTCGATTGGAATATCGCCGTGAATGGTGAGCAGCGGGCCCATAAATGGCACACGGAACACCTCGCGCTTCGACACCCAACGGAAGTTCAGAGGAATCTTGTAGGCTGCGAAAATATCAACTCCAGAGTTGTGGTTCATCACCATCACATAGGCTTTGCTGGGATCAATATTCTCCACACCGTCGATCGTACGCTTCATACGGGGAGGAATACCAAAGAGCCATTTGCAGATATAACGAGAGCACTCGTGTACCCAACGGCGGCTCTTGTCAAAGGGGTAGGTTACGCCCAAAACAATAATCGAAACGACAAACCAGAACGACACCTGAAGGAGCGTAAAAATATAGTACAAAATAGATAACATAACTCTTGTTTTAATTAAAAAAATTCTATCTCGCAAATTTACTCATTTTTGGCGAGTGCCCCAAAATTTTTGGCTCATTTTTTCAAAATGTTTTATTCCGAGGCATAATAAATCGGCCAAGATTTGAAAAACTCAAATTCTTAGCTATCTTTGTAGAGATGGTTTGCAGCTTTCGAGGTGCGGGTTGAATATATCAAGCGGTTATTTCACAGGCTACAAGCCACAGATAAAAGAGTTAATTTTAAGATAATTACAAACAACAAAACTATAACACGATGTCACTTTTTTCAATATTTGGCAAGGGCAAGAACAACGCCCCCGACTACCCCACCGACACGGTAACATACGGCGACGACGAGCAGGTGAAATTCACATTTTTCAAACACGCATCGTTTGCTTTCGATGCCTGCGGTCTGCGTTTTTATGTTGATCCCGTAATCCAATACGCAAAATATAGCCAGCTTCCTAAGGCCGACGTGGTGCTGGTAACTCACCATCACTACGACCATCTCGACCGCGCCGCCATCGAGGATGTAACCACTCGCCAGAGTGCCATTATCTGCGACAAAACTTCTGCCGAAGCATTTGACGGAGAGGCGATTGTGATGACTCCAGGAATGAAGGCTCAGGTGGGAAAAGATGTTACCATCGAGGCCATCCCAGCCTACAATACCACCGAGGGCCACACCGATTTTCACCCCAAAGCAAGAGAGGATAACGGCTATGTTGTGGAGCTGATTCAGGGGCTGAGAATTTACATTGCAGGTGATGGCGAGCCTACGCCCGAAATGCTTGCATTGAAGGATATCGACATTGCATTTTTGCCCGTCAACCAACCCTACACTATGACCGTTGACCAAGCTATCGAGGTTGTCAAGGCTATCAAACCCCGCATCTTCTACCCTTATCATTATGGCGAGGTGGACGAGAAGACCGACATCGAGCGCCTGCAACGCGAGTTAGAGGGCATAACCGATGTAAGGGTATTTCCGATGGAGTAAATAAAAATGAGACGAAGTGCAGGCGTTTTATCCTGCACTTCGTGCTTTAATAAATAGTTGAAAATGTAAACTACTCCTTTTTTCTGTTTATCTTTTTATCAACGTATAATCCCGTAAAGAAACCTATAATTCCAAAGATAAGCACTACACAAGTAGCAATGGACTCTCCATAGAGGAAATCGTCTGGAAGAGTACTCAGCCATAACGCTCCACCTATTACACCTATACCAACTCCAAGTAGAGTAAACGCCACTTTAACCAAAAGGCTTGTCATATTTATGTTACGATTATCAGACTTGCCTTTAGTGAAATAATGCTCCACCCAAAGACCTATCGCCAAGCCTATTGCACCCCACAACACCATACCTTCCAAAACAGGTGAAAATCCAGGTTGATAAGCATTATCTGCTATACCAAAACCCACACCTACAACAGCCAAAGTCCAACGTAACATTGTATATTTATTGATAGGAGCAGCATTGCTAAACTCGCTCTTATGGCGATTGGCCAACCAATACTCAATAAAGAACGAGATCACAAAGCCCACCGCCGCGGCAGCAATCGACAAAACAACAGCAAACGCATCGTCGATAGGCTTACCTTTCTGAGCCTGAGCGTAGGTATATATTAAAACACTTGCCACAAACAATCCAACCAAACCCACACGCAAAACCCACGCTGGCGGGATTGAGATTTTGGAATCCTTGTTACTGGTTCTATCCACCGCCAAATACTCTAACGTCTGCTCGGCATTAAGCTTCTCCATTACCTGCTGGCGTTCACGACGTTGCAATAGGTAGAAAATGATTTTATAAGCTAATAGCACGACAGCCGCAAAGCCCAATAGCACTAAAATAAACATCATCGAGTCATTGAAATGCATAATATAAAGTTTTAAAAGGTTTATAATCTGTTATTCTCTTTGTACAAAGCAAGGAGGCAAAAGTGGTTGCTCGAAAGGTTAGGCCAAGAGCCACCTCGATTGCTTCTCGTTTGTTTAGACGCAAAACACGATAAAAGGTTACACATTTGAGTGAAAAAATTTTTCGCACAGCTATCTATATGGGATTGGAAAGAAAAAATTGAAAAAAGTTGTAACCTTTTCAGTAAATTTGCGTCTAAATGACAAGATGGAACTGATTGAGAACTCACTAATACGCCAAATCCTAAATGGGGCAACCGAACGCTATGCGGAGCTTGTACAGCTCCACGAGAATGCGGTATTTGCTCTTATAGTGCGCATAGTGGGGAGCTGTGAGGAGGCTGAGGAGCTGACGCAGGATGTATTCCTGAAAGCATACTCCAACCTACACAAATTCAAGCAACAATCCTCCTTCTCAACCTGGCTCTACCGCATAGCCTACAATAAGGCCATATCTCAAACCAGAGGCCGAAGAATTGTTCGGTTGGAATTAGACGAGAGCCGTTTGATGAAGATTAGCGACGAGGAGTTAGATGCCTTCGAGCAGAGCGAGAGTAGCAACGACAAGATAGAGAGATTGATTCGAGCCATCGAGGCCCTGCCAAGCGAGGAGAGGGCATTAATTACGATGGTATATTACAATAACTTATCGCTGCAAAAGTGCGCCGAGATTACCGACCAAAGTTTAGGCAACGTAAAGGTCAAGTTGCACCGAATACGCCGAAAACTATATCAGATGATTAAAAGTGAAACCTATGGATAATATGGAGCGAAACAACCAACAAAACAAAATGATACAGCAGGCTCTTGGCCGTATGAACAAAGAGAGCCTCTCGCCCGATTTCAAGGCTCGGTTGATGGCTCAAGTTCGCCAAAGAGAATACCGCCGCGAGATGTGGTTTGGAGTAGCCCTTGCCACAACGTTCATTGTTTTTGTCTGCTTGATGATCTATTTGGCTTACAGGATTTACCTCAGTATGGGCTGGGGCAAGATATTCACGCCCGAAAATGTATATCAGTTGAAATTGTGGACTATGATATTTATCTCGGCTCCCCTACTTTTCATATTCGACAAATACGCATCGCCAAAGATATTGGCATTTCTCGACAAAATAGGCCCTCGGAAATAACTCCCAGGGCCTAACTTCTATTACAATATTATCTCTTGTAATCGGATACTGCATTAGAATTTAATATCCGCATACAAAGGCTGGTGGTCAGAAGCCACAGGCTCGTTGAGCACCTCATATTTCAACACCTCATATTTGTTATCCTTGCCGTAGCCCCAAATGTAGTCGATTGTGCGACGTGGGCCCTTCGATGGGAAGGTAAACTTGGTGGTATCCGACAACACCTCCCAATCCGAGAGCATCTGCTTGGTCTCCTCCGAGATGGGCGACATATTGAAATCACCAGTCAGGATGGCTGGCTTGTCATACTCGGCCATAGCCTTGCGGATAATCTCGATAGACTCCTTGCGAGAGTTTGAGCGCAGAGAGAAGTGCGTATTACAGAGCAGATAATCCTCAAACTCCAAAATAAGGAATGTGCGCACCTCCTCCTCGCCTGGCAATGGGATATACCTGAACGAGATGGGCTTCTGCTTAACCAATGCTGCGACACCATACTGGCCACCACTCTTATGCTCCTTAGCTGGAGCAAAGAAGTAGTGCATACCTGTCAAACGTCCCAACTCTTTGGCCTGGAATACAAAATCGCTTCGCTGAGCCACGCTGTCCACCTCCTGCAAACCCACAAAATCGGGGTTCACACCCTTGATGACTCCTGCGATACGCTCAATATCCAACGCTTTATCCATACCCTTGCAGATGTGGATATTGTAGCTCATAATTCGCATCTGGCGAGGCTGCGAACAACCCACAAAAAGCAGAGCTACAAACAATGGCAAAACATATAAAATTCTCTTCATAATCAACACATAAAAAAACGAGGCGCTTGCAATCCTCGCCCTGCGGCACACTGCAAACACCCCGAAGAATTCACTTACTTCTTGGCAACCTCTGCCTTGATTTTCACCTTATCGAAAGCCTTGATAAGAGCAGCATCACTGGTCTTTGTAGCATCGTAAGTTACAGTAACCTGCTTGCTCTTTACATCCACCTTCACATCCTTCACACCCTTAGTGTATGGCAATGTGTCGGTAATCTTCTTGGCGCAACCCTCGCAATCAACATTAGTAATAAAAATTGTAGTCTTCAAGGCTGCGTTTGATTTCTTCTGAGCCATAGCATCTGCTACACCGAAGCTCATAACTGCCAAAAGGCAGAGCATTAAAATCTTTTTCATCGTATAAAAGTTTTATTGGTTTATAATTTGTTTCTCTCTGATTTTGCGGCCGCATCACCCCATTAGTAGAGGTTGAATCGCAAGCCCAAATAGAACTTACGTCCCATCAATGGGCCCCACACGCTCGACGAGTTAAACGCTGGCGAGAATGGATCGGCGGCATTCAAGATAGGATCCTGCTGCATATAGTTGCCAATATTCTCACAACCGAGATATATCTCCCAGTTACTAATCTTACGGCTCACCTGAGCATAGAACATTGGGTATGCCGGCGAGAGCTCCTTGCGGCTTAAATCGCCATCCAACGATGGACGACGCACAGGACCATTAAGCTGTGCCGTAACGTCGAACACCCAACGGCGATATGGAGTTGCATACTGCAAGTTAAGCAGAGTCTTATAGCGGCTTGTGAGTGGTCGCTCCACCTCGTAAGCCACGCCATCACGCATCAACGACACAAGGCTATTGGTGTAGCGAAATGTGGCGAAAATATCCAATCCACGCAGTGCAGTCCACTGGAAATCAATCTGATAGGTATCGGTAAACGAGCGGTTATTGGTGTTGTAAATGCGCACATCGCCACCCGCTAACTCCTGATCGGCAAGTACCGTATTATAGAGCTGAGTGCGGAAGTAATCGAAACTGATTGTCGCATCAGAGTAACCACCCAAAGCTATATCCTGCGTGAGGCTACCACCAGCCGTGAGAGCCTTCTCGATGTCATTGTTAAGATCTGTCACCAAAATCTTTCGGCCTGTTGCAAGCATCCAGATATTATCGGTAATGATACTTGCTCGGCGATATCCCAAACCTGCCGACGCACGCAACACAGTCGATGGAGTGATATTCCACTTGATGTGAGAGCGTGGCGTAAAGACAAAGCCCTGCTTGGGGCTATAGTAGGCCGAAGCTCCATCAGCTACGCCCGCCTTGTTGTTCTTGGCACCCATCCAGTCGCCACGAACTCCCAACACGAGCGAGAACTTCTCGGGCAACGAATATGTGTACTCAGCGTATGCTCCTGGCTCGATGTAGCTCATCTGGTTGTGAGTTGCGATATAGCTTCTAACGGGCAGACCACTCACCTGCTCAACACCCGCCACAACCTCGTTGCGAAGATTCTCATCGCTATTAGTCATCGACACCGAAGCACCGAATATCATCGAAGAGCGTGTGTTGAAGTAGTGAGCATACATCAAATTGGCCCACCAAGCATCATCGTGCGCATCGTAGTTGTTCAAACCAAAATAAGCATCCTCGCTGAAGCGGTTATAATCGACCACCAAAGCTACATTAGAGCGCAACTCCTCATTTGACTCCTCATCATAGATGGCTGCTCCAACTGGCATACCAAACTTAAAATAGGCGTTCACACCAGAGTTATCCATATGCGAGCCATACACCGAAAGACTCTCTCGCATCTCCTCGTATCTCGACTTCCTATACTCGTTCTGACCTCCCAAACGGTTCTCGTCAACATACTTCCAGCCCCAACGAATCTGCGCACCATTGTTGGTCTGCCACAGCCATTTGTTGGCGATGTTGATCTGATTAGCCTCGGGCAAATCACGGAAACCATCGTGATTCATATCGTGCGAACGTGTATCCATCGAGCCGTGTGCCAAAATCACTGTCGAGAGTCGCTTATCCTTTGTCAAAGGTATTGCCGAAGATACATTTATCTCGGGCCTAAGCTCGCTATCGAAATAGAGATTAAGGAACAATCGCTCCTCATCCGTTGGCTTACGATGCTCCAGATTGATTTGGCCAGTTATAGCCTCGTGGCCCGCAGTAACCGATGTCACACCCTTCGACACCTGAATTGAATTGAGCCACATACCTGGCGTGTAGTTAAGGCCGTATGGCGCACCGAGGCCTCGCATAATTGGGCGGTTCTCATCGAGAATCTGGGTATATGTTCCTGTCAAACCGAGCATCTTAATCTGGCGAGCACCAGAGATTGCATCGCTATAACCCACCGTAACCGAGGCCGAATTCTCGAAACTCTCGGCCAGATTACAACAAGCCATCTTGCACAATCCTGCAAACGAGATTGTCTCGCCCTTCAACACGCTCTCGTGGTTGATATAGTTGCCCAGATTGCCATCTACAACAACCTCCTCGATTTTCGCATCGGGCCTCAGCTTGAAATCCACCTGATTTACACCCTGCTCAACACGGATTGTATCGTTGGCATAACCAACATAGCTGGCCACAAGCATATCGTAGCCCTTAACACGATAGATGGCGTACTTACCATCGACGTTGCAGGTTGCGCCCACCGTAGTCTTATCCCAAAAGACAACAGCACCCACAAGCACCTCGCCCGACTCGGCATCACGCACCGTACCGTTTACATTCTGAGCCAAAGCATTGACACTCAACACCAAGCCCAACAAACAAAATATTATATTCTTGATTTTCATACTCTTTTCACATAATTGATACAACTGATAATGGTGGGTAAATCAACCTTCCCACCCTGCAATTATACCAACGCTGGTGGAGCACGCAACGACAGGCTGCCCAACGCGGCAGCCGACAACGGAGGCAACAGATAATCTCCGTAATGATAGGTTTTAGCCTGCGCCTTACACCCCTCTATTTGAGAACCGCCGCCCAACAAGGCGACAAAGAGAACTGACAGACGCAACGAAGAGTCGTCATCGGCAAGGCGGGGCGAAGTGTAGAGTTCAACTTTGTTTGTGTGGTCGTGCTGGCAACTGCAGTTGTCACTTTGAAGTGTCACCGCATTGAAGTCGTACTCACACGAATCGTGATCGCTGTGGCAACAACACCCCTCGTGGTCGGAGCAGTGGTTATGCTGCTCAGCGCGAGCAACCGCCTCGGTACAACCACACGTCAAAATAGCTATATCGCTCGCCACCATAGTCGAGAGATACAGAAGCAGGCTAAAACTTGCCGCAACTATTTTGAATACTTTGTTTGTCATAACTACTCCACAAGACCACTCTGTTGCATCTTCTCAACCCAAGCCTGGGCATCGGCGGCTGCAACAGTCTCATCCACATCATAATTTTCAAGCAAAATGCGCTTTACATCATCTGCCGAGAAATCCACATCCAAGAGGTTGTTCCACAGCAATAAAGAGCTATTATTCAACGAGATAACGCGTGTCATATCAGCACCACTTCGGCCCTGCATAATAACCACATTCTCGCCCGCAAGCTCCCTTACTTTATAACCCTGTTTAATTCTCATAGCACACTACGCCAATTTAATATCGGCAAATATACGAAAAAATATATCAAATCACACTCTTTTTTATTATTTTTGCACTTATGAATGAGATAAACCATAACACAGAGCAAAACCTGAGCGAAACACTCGCTAAGTACTGGGGGTATAGCGATTTCCGCCCAGGGCAAAGGGCTATCATCAACTCTGTTATGGCTGGAAATGACACACTTGCGCTGATGCCGACGGGCGGTGGCAAATCGCTCACCTATCAAGTACCGACTCTGGCCCGCAAAGGTTTGTGTATCGTAATTACCCCTCTCATCGCCCTGATGAAGGACCAGGTTGACCGCCTGCGCCGAATGGGCATCCCCGCAACGGCCATCCATTCGGGAATGTCATACACTCAAATCGACATTGCGCTCGACAACTGCGTCTATGGCGATATGAAGTTCCTCTATGTTGCGCCCGAAAGACTCGCAACAGAGGCCTTTCGTCTGAGAGTGCAGCGTATGAAAGTTTCGCTTCTGGCGGTCGATGAGGCGCACTGCATCTCGCAGTGGGGTTACGATTTTCGTCCATCATATCTCAGAATTGCCGAGCTGAGAAAGCTCATCCCCAATGTAGCCGTTTTGGCACTCACAGCATCGGCCACCAACCTTGTGGCAGATGACATTATGCACCACTTGGGGTTTGTAAAAAAGAATATCATAAGGAGCAGTTTTTCGCGACCAAACCTCTCATATTCAGTACGTCATACCGACGATAAGAATGAGCAACTATTGCGTGTGGTGCGTAACGTGGAGGGTAGCGGTATTGTATATCTGCGCACTCGCGAAGGTTGCGAACAACTCTCTGCACTTCTGCAACAAGAGGGCATCTCATCATCCTACTACCACGCAGGACTCCCCTATGCCGAGCGCAACATTAGGCAAGATGAGTGGACATCGGGCAAGGTGCGCATTATGGTTGCAACAAATGCCTTTGGTATGGGTATCGACAAGGCTGACGTTCGTTTCGTGGTACACTTCTCGATGTGCGACTCGCTGGAGAACTATTATCAAGAGTCGGGACGAGCAGGCCGCGATGGCAAACGCAGCTATGCACTACTTTTGGTCGCCTCGGATGATGAGCAGAAGGTGGTAAAGCGCTTCGATGCCGAATTTCCCCCATTAGAGGAGGTGAAGCACATCTACGAGCAGATTTGCAGTTATCTGCAGGTGGCCATTGGCGACGGACTCTACCACTCATACGTCTTCAATATCCACGAATTTTGCAGTCGTGAAAAGATATATTCAGGCAAGGTGCGTGCGGCACTCAAGCTCCTGCAGCAAAACGGCTATATGTCGCTGATTGAGGAGATGGAGAATCCCGCAAGGATACTCTTTACCGTTACGCGTGACGACCTCTACAAGATACGCATCGACCGACAGGAACTCGACCATATAATTCGCACCATATTGCGCCGTTACAACGGCATCTTCACCGAATTCAAAGCCATCGACGAGCAGGAGATTGCCACTCTGGCTGGCTACAAGGTGGAGAAGGTGAAGGAGCTGCTGAAGCGGATGTGGCAGATGCGAATCATACGATACATTCCAGCCAACACCTCGCCAATGATATTCTTCGACGAGGAGCGTCTCCCGATCGAGGACCTCTACATCTCTCCCGAGACATACATCCACCGCAAGCGGCTTATGACCGAGCGATTCGAGAGTATGCTGGACTATTCGAGCAATGAGTCGGAGTGCCGCAGCGTGCAGATTCAACGATACTTCGGCGACAAGGAGGCAAAGCCTTGCGGGATATGCGATATTTGCCTTGCCGAAAAACGCCGCCAAAAGAGTGCTGGCGCAGAGGATAGCAGCAAGGCCACCAACAACAAAATCGCAGAGTCAATTCTCTCTTTGCTCCGAGAACAACCTCTTTCGGCTCGCGAAATTGTGCGCAAAGTGAGTTGCGAGCCTCAACTCATAGTCGAGAATATCGACAACTTGTTGTCGGAAGGTAAAATTTCTCGCTCCGACGAAGGGAAACTGGTAATTATTGAGTAACTTTACCGCCTAATTTATAATTGAGCGTATTTTCGGGATGGCATACATTGCGACCATATCAAACGAACAGACGGCAGAGCTACCCTCAGCCCACTTCGACGGCGATATTATCGTCATCGACAGCGAGGAACAGCTACTGAAGGCTTGTCGTGACCTTGCGTCGCAGAGGGTTATCGGCTTCGACACCGAAACCCGCCCATCGTTCAAGGCTGGCGTTTCAAATCGCGTGGCTTTGCTCCAACTCTCAACATCAAAGCGTTGCTACCTAATCCGACTTTGCCGTATGAAGCTCCACAAGGAGGTTTTGCGAATATTGAGCAATGCCGATATTCTAAAAATCGGAGCCGACGTAGCGGGCGACATAAGAGCCCTGCACACGCTTCGCAACTTCACCGAGCGAGGTTTTGTCGATTTGCAGCACATAGCATCGGATTGGGGCATCGAAGAAAAGAGCCTGCGCAAGCTCTCGGCCATTGTACTTGGCGAGAGGGTATCTAAAGCGCAACGACTCAGCAACTGGGAGGCTGGCACGCTCACACCCCAGCAACGAATGTATGCCGCAACGGATGCGTGGGTGTGTATCAAGATTTACGAAAAGCTGATGAACTCACCCCGAGTTAAGCCATCAGACGAGAAGCCAAACGCCGATACGGAGGCCATAAACGCAGAGAGCAAGGAGGGCAAGGAGAGCAAGGAGGGCAAGGAGAGTAAAAAATCTGCCAAACCCAAGCACAAGCACAAATCTCCATTACCCGCCGAGCAGGGGGAAGCCGACGCGCAACAGCACCGAAAAAGATTCTCGGCAAAAGCCAACGCCGCACCTCGCAAGCGCAGATATGGCAGTAAGCCAAAACAACGAAGTAGCGAAAATAACGAAAAACAGATATAAGATGATTACAACACAGATTTACCTTCGTCGAGGCAAGGAGGAGTCGCTTATGCGTCGTCACCCCTGGATTTTCTCGGGTGCCATCGAGCGAGTGAAGTGCAATGCTGAGGATATCAAGGAGGGTGAGATAGTAGATGTCTTCACCAAAGCGGGTGATTTTATCGCCCGAGGTCACTACCAGATTGGCTCTATCGCTGTGCGAGTGCTCACATTCGAGCAGGAGGAGATCAATCAGGAGTGGTGGAACAACCGTATCGCCACAGCCTACGATGTACGTCGCACGCTCAACCTCACCGAGAACGAGCAGACCAACTGTTATAGACTCATCCACGGCGAGGGAGACTCTCTGCCTGGTTTGATTGTCGATATTTACGACCACACAGCCGTTGTGCAGTGCCACTCGGTTGGTATGTATCTCTCGCGCTTGGCCATTGCCGAGGCCATTCACAATGTTATGGGCGATAAGATTACAGCCATCTACGACAAAAGCTCGCAGACCGTGCCATTCAAGGCTGGCCTCAACGCCATTGATGGTTATATCTGGGGACACTCCGACCACAAGACTCACACCGTTTTGGAGAATGGTGAGAAGTTCCTTGTAAACTGGGAGGAGGGACAGAAGACTGGCTTCTTCCTCGACCAGCGCTACAATCGTGAACTTGTTCGCCACTACGCCAAAGGCCGCAAAGTCCTCAACACATTCTGCTACACTGGCGGATTCTCGGTCTATGCCGCATCGGGAGGCGCTGTGGAGGTGTGTTCGATTGATGCTTCGGAGCGTGCCGTAAAGCTCGCTGACGAGAATATGAAGCTCAACTTTGGCGACACGGTGAAGCACACCGCAATCGCGGCTGACGCTGTTGAGTACCTGAAAGAGATTGGCGATAAGTATGATCTTATCATCCTCGATCCACCGGCATTTGCCAAGCACCACAAGGTGTTGGGTAATGCGATGCAGGGTTACAAGCGTATCAACGCCCGCGCAATGTCGCAGATTAAGAGCGGCGGAATACTCTTCACATTCTCTTGCTCTCAGGCCGTATCGAAGGAGTTGTTCCGCACAACAGTATTCTCTGCCGCAGCTATTGCAGGTCGCAAGGTGCGCATCCTGCATCAGCTCACTCAACCAGCCGACCACCCTATCAATATCTACCACCCCGAGGGAGAGTATTTGAAGGGATTGGTACTCTATGTAGAGTAAAACAGAATAGGTATTATTTTAACAGGAACTCCGAGATGAATTACCATCTCGGAGTTTTTGTTGCGTGCCAAACCCAGACAAGAAGAGTGTTACATTATATAAATAGGTATAAAAAAATCCCCAAGTCTTTCGACCTGGGGATTTCTCTATATAGAGCTAATATTAGTACTCCAACTTAGCCATACGCTGGTAGCTGTTGTAACGCCACTTAGCGTTCTCCTCTGCAGCCTGGAACAACTCCTCGGCCTCGGCTGGGAATGCCTTCTGCAATGAAGTATAACGTACCTCCTTCATCAAGAAGTCACGGAACTTAGACCAATCTGGCTCCTTAGAATCCATTACGAATGGGTTCTTACCCTCAGCCTCAAGCTGTGGATTGTAGTGCCACAAATGCCAGTAACCACACTCACCAGCCTGCTTACCTACAGTCTGTCTGCGAGTCATACCACCCTTGATACCGTGGTTGATACAAGGAGCATAAGCAATCACGAGTGATGGACCTGGATATGCCTCAGCCTCCTTCAATACGTTGAAGAGCTGGTTCTGTGAAGCACCAATTGAAACCTGAGCTACATATACATAGCCGTAAGTCATTGCGATAGCACCCAAATCCTTCTTGCGGATACGCTTACCACTTCAAGCAAACTTAGCTACAGCACCTACTGGAGTTGACTTAGAAGACTGACCACCTGTGTTAGAGTAAACCTCGGTATCAACAACCAAGATGTTTACATCCATACCTGAAGCCAAAACGTGGTCAACACCGCCGAAGCCGATATCATAGCCCCAACCGTCACCACCGATAATCCACTGTGACTTCTTGGCGAGCCAATCCTTCATCTCGAGAATCTTCTGGCAGTAGTCGCAACCGCAAGCCTCCAACATAGGAATCAAACGAGCTGTAACCTCTGCAGACTTTGCAGATGAACCACGAGTCTCGATCCACTCCTTCATTACGCCCTTCAACTCATCAGAGCACTTCTCGCACTCGGCGATAGCCTTCTCCATATAAGACTGAACGCGGTCGCGCAACTTCTCAACACCTGTATGCATACCCAAACCAAACTCGGCGTTATCCTCGAAGAGTGAGTTTGCCCAAGCTGGGCCCTGGCCCTTCTCGTTTGTGCAGTATGGAGTTGATGGAGCCGAACCAGAGTAGATAGATGTACAACCAGTAGCGTTAGCAACCATCATATTCTCGCCAAAGAGCTGAGTGATAGTCTTAATATAAGGAGTCTCACCACAACCAGCACAAGCTCCAGAGAACTCGAAGAATGGCTGTGCGAACTGAGAGTTCTTTACAGTCTTAGTCTTGTCAACAACCTGCTTGTAGCCAACATTCTTGATAACAGCGTTCCAATTCTCAACCTCTGCCATCTGTGACTCCAATGGCTTCATTGTCAAAGCCTTTGTCTTAGAAGGACAAACGTCAACACAGTTGCCGCAACCTGTACAATCCAATGGAGATACCTGGATACGGAACTTGTAAGCCTTTGTCTCGCCCAAGCCCTGCTTCCAAGCAAGACCTGAAGCAGCAGCCTCCTCCTCTGTAGCGAGGAATGGACGGATTGCAGCGTGAGGACAAACATAAGAACACTGGTTACACTGGATACAGTTCTCAACATTCCACTCAGGAACATTCACTGCGATACCACGCTTCTCGTAAGCGGCAGTACCGTTATCCCAAGTACCATCCTCACGACCGTTGAACGCAGATACTGGGAGAGTGTCACCCTTCAATGCGTTGATAGGATCAACCACGTTGCGTACGAACTCAGGACGTGACATATCAACAGTTGCAGCGGCAGGCTTAACCTCGATTGAAGCCCACTCCGCAGGAATCTCAACCTTCTCAACAGCCGAGCCACCTGCGTCAACAGCAGCGTAGTTCATATTCACGATATCCTCACCCTTCTTGCCGTAAGACTTTAAGATGGCCTTCTTCATCTCCTCAACTGCCTTCTCGAATGGAATCACATTGGCAATCTTGAAGAATGCAGACTGCATAATAGTGTTGGTGCGGTTACCCAAGCCCAACTCCGAAGCAATCTTAGTTGCGTTGATGATGTAGAAGTTGATATTGTTCTTCGCCAAATATACCTTCATATGGTCAGGCAATGTAGCGCAAGTTGTAGCAGCATCGTGTACTGAGTTCAAGAGGAATGAACCGCCATTCTTCAAGCCCTTCAATACGTCATACTTGTCAACATAAGATGGAACGTGGCAAGCCACAAAGTCTGGAGTTGTTACCAAGTATGGTGAGCGGATTGGTGAATCACCAAAGCGCAAGTGTGAAGAGGTGTAACCACCCGACTTCTTAGAGTCGTAAGAGAAGTATGCCTGGCAATACTTGTCGGTTGTGCCACCGATAATCTTGATAGAGTTCTTGTTAGCACCTACAGTACCATCAGCACCCAAACCGAAGAACAAAGCCTCGAAAGTACCAGCGTTTGCCAACGATACCTCCTCGCCTACTGGCAATGAGAGGTTTGTAACATCGTCGTTGATACCAACTGTGAAGTGGTTCTTAGGCTCTGCTGCAAACAGGTTCTCAACAACTGCCAAAATCTGAGCAGGAGTTGTATCCTTTGAAGAGGGACCATAACGGCCACCGATAACCATAGGCTGGTTCTCCTTGCCAAAGAACATATCCTTTACGTCGAGATACAAAGGCTCGCCATTTGCTCCTGGCTCCTTTGTACGGTCCAAAACGCACACGCGCTTTACGCTTGCAGGAACTACATCGAAGAAGTACTTCTCTGAGAATGGGCGATAGAGGTGAACTGTGATAAGACCAACCTTCTTGCCCTGAGCTGCCAAGTAGTCGATAGTCTCCTTGATAGTCTCGGTGATAGAACCCATAGCAACGATTACGTTCTCTGCATCCTCTGGACCATAATATGTGAAAGGCTTGTAGCAACGGCCAGTGATCTCTGAAATCTTTGCCATAGTCTCGGCAACCATATCAGGAACGGCGTTGTAGAACTTGTTAGAAGCCTCACGAGTCTGGAAATAGATATCTGGGTTCTGTGCTGTACCGCGAGTTACAGGGTGGTTAGGGTTCAAAGCCGCAGCACGGAAGGCCTTCAATGCGTCGCGGTCGAGCAATGAAGTGAGTGATGCGTCGTCGATAATCTCAACCTTCTGAATCTCGTGAGATGTACGGAAGCCATCGAAGAAGTGAAGGAATGGGATACGAGCCTTCAAAGCCACGATGTGAGCCACACCAGCCAAATCCATTACCTCCTGAACAGATGATGTAGCCAACATAGCGAAACCAGTCTGGCGAGTAGCCATTACATCCTGGTGGTCACCAAAGATTGAAAGTGACTGAGCTGCCAAAGCACGAGCTGAAACGTGGAATACACCTGGGAGCAACTCACCAGCAATCTTATACATATTTGGAATCATCAACAAAAGGCCCTGTGAAGCTGTGAATGTTGATGTGAGCGCACCGCTCTGCAATGAGCCGTGAACTGCACCAGCAGCACCAGCCTCAGACTGCATCTCAACAACCTTAACGGTCTCACCAAACATATTCTTCTGGCCCTGAGCTGCCCACTCATCGACATACTCAGCCATTGTTGAAGAAGGTGTGATGGGGTAAATTGCAGCTACCTCCGAAAATTTGTAGGCAATGTGAGCCGCTGCATAGTTACCGTCACAAGTGATAAATTTCTTCTCTGACATAACGAATTAATTTTGTTTATTGTATGAATTTTACTCTATTATTCACGTTTGCACAGGTAGGGAGCCTATTCAGCAAGCCAAAGCCCCTGCCTTAAATCTCGGCAAAGTTACAAAATTTAGTCAAGAAATCATAGATTTTTTTGTGTTAAAATACTAACAACAGTTGTTAATAAAATAACATCAAAATTTACTCTGCCAACCAGGCTAATTCCTGTCCAAAAAGTATGCTCGAAACGCCCATTTTCAAAGATAAATCAGAGCAAACGATGGTTGATTTACAAAAAAACGATAATTTTGCACTTCAGGTGGCCAAACTGTGGCAACCACAAGAGCAAGCTCACAAAAATAGAGCCACCACCAGCAAAAACAAGATTATGATTACATACGATAAAACCACACTCTCAAACGGACTTACAGTCATTGCCAATCGCGACCGAGCATCACGAATGGCGGCCGTTAATATCCTCTACAAAGTGGGCGCTCGCAACGAGAATCCCGCCCGCACAGGATTGGCCCATCTGTTTGAGCATCTGATGTTTCGCGGTACACACCAAGTTCCCGACTTCGACACTCCCGTACAGATGGCGTGCGGCGAGAACAACGCATTTACCAACAACGACTACACCGATTTCTATATCACACTCCCCTGCGACAACATCGAGACTGCACTCTGGCTCGAGAGCGACCGAATGACGGGGCTTAACCTCTCGGAGGAGGCGTGCCAAATTGAGAAGCGAGTTGTAATCGAGGAGTTCCGTCAGCGCTATCTGAATCAGCCTTATGGCGATTTGAATATGCTCCTGCGTTCGATGGTCTATAAAACACACCCCTACCGTTGGGCAACAATCGGCATCTCACCCGAGCACATTGAGCAGGCATCAATCAAGGAGATTCACGACTTCTACCAGCGATTCTACCACCCATCAAACGCCATTCTTTCGGTGTCGGGCGACTTCGAGGCCGAGAGGGTGTTCGCGCTGGCAGAAAAGTGGTTTGGCGGCATTGCCGACAAGGCATTCCCCATTGCCCCTATCCCTCAGGAGCTCGCACAGACCGAAGCTCGCCGCTTGGAGGTGGAACGTGAAGTGCCAGCCACCACAATCGTAATTGCATTCCATATGGGCAACCGCCTCTCGCACGACTTCTTCTTGGGCGATATGACCTCCGACCTGCTGGCTGGTGGCGACTCTGCGCGATTGTATGAGCGACTCATCAAAATCAAGCGTATGTTCGCCAGTGTCAATGCCTACATTTCGGGCGATGTGGATAGCGGTATGTTTGTCTTTACGGGCCAGTTGCTCCCCACCACAACCGAGGCTGAGGCCGAGGCTGCATTCTGGGAGGAGATTGACGAGCTAAAGAGCGGCAAGATAAGCGATTACGAACTCGAAAAGGTAAAGAACAAGTTTGAGGCCAACACCCTGTTTGGAGAGCTGAATGTGATGAACAAAGCTATGAATTTGGGCTACTATCAGATGATTGGCGACCTGCCACTCATCAACCGCGAAGTGGAGATTTATCGCTCACTCACACGCGACGAGGTAGCCGACTTCTCGCGTCGCACATTCACAAAAGAGAACTCATCAACACTTATTTACAGAGCCAAGCAATGAAACAGCCACCACTTGTAATACCCACCCAGATAGCCGTTCCTGCGGCACAACTGCACACCGCCTCAAACGGTGCAAAGATTTATGCCATCAACTGCCCTGAGTATGAGGTGGTGCGTATCTCGTTTGTATTTCACGCCGGCACAACCACCCAGCGTCACCCCTTCACGGCATCGGCCACAGCCAATATGATGGCCGAAGGAACAGAGCTCTACACCTCGCAGCAGATAGCCGAGAAGTTAGATTATCACGGCTCATACTTCGATATAAACATCGACCGCGACTACGCCTACATCACATTCTGCTGCCTGTCAAAATTCTTTGCACAGACGGCCGAGGTTATCGAGCAGGTGATTCTTCACCCCACCTTCCCCGAGACGGAAGTGCAGACCTATCGCACCAAGCGCAAGCAGCAGCTCTCAATTGAGCGTCGCAAGGTGGAGACTATCGCTCGTGAAAACTTTGCCCACGCAATGTTTGGAGCGTCACACCCCTATGGTATCTCATACAACGAGGCCGAATACGACTCTCTTAGTGGCGAGATTCTGCGTGAGCACTACACCCGCTGCTACACAGCCGAACGTTGTATGGTGGTTTGTAGCGGCAGCATAAGCGATGATGTTCTTGCCCGTGCCACTCACATTGCCGAGCAGTTGCGCACATCATCATTTGCCGAGCAGCTTACAATGCCTCCATTTCAGACTACTCATTCGCTCTGCATCCCCCATCCTGGAGCAGTACAATCGTCAATCAGAATGGGACGCCTACTCTTTCCCCGCACTCATAAGGACTTCATCCCGATGCAGGTGCTGACCACAATTCTGGGCGGATATTTTGGCTCACGACTGATGCAGAACCTACGCGAGCATAACGGCTTTACCTATGGTGTATTTTCAGCTATGGTCAACTTCCAGCAGGCTGGTTATTTGGCTATCGCCACGCAAGTTGGAGCAGAGGTCACAGAGCAGGCCTTACAGGAGATTAACAACGAAATAGAGCTTCTCCGCACCGAGCCCGTTGCCGAGGAGGAGTTGCAGCTCGTAAAGAATATTATGGCAGGCGAGATGATGCGAATACTTGATGGACCATTCGGAATAGCCGATGTCACTACCGAAAATATCCTCTGCGGATTCGACAACTCGCACATCCAGTATAACCTGGAGCGCATACGCCAAACCACACCCGAGGAGCTTCTCTCACTCGCCCAACGCTACCTTAGCCCCGAGGAGTTGGTAACGGTTGTAGTTGGCGACTTTGAATAACAAAAAAGAGACTGCTACTCATTCATTTAGCAGTCTCTTTTTGTATGGCATCCGCCTTAGAAGTTGTATAAGAAGAGCTATTTTGAGGCTGCTCGCAGATGGGGAAACCGCAGCATACTTGGAGTATGTGAGGATTTTCACATCAAGGCAGACGCCAAAAGAGCCTTATTAGGCAACTTCACGCTATTTCTTCTTGATAAGGAAGTGGGTTGACACCCTGCGCTGACCATAATGGTCATAACGCTTATTGTCGGTTGGATAGTTCACAACGTCGGTGAGCGACTCGCCACTACCCTTAATATACATTGTAGTTGAGCCACCGCCGTCCATATTCAGAGCATAACGAGGATTAAACCACTTCTGCAGGAACTCGGTAAGCTCCTTTGCGCTCATACCAGCACTATTCACCGAGCGACCATCAACAGTAATAAGCAGCAGACGGTTTGAACGCGTGAGGGCCACCGCTGTACGGGGATGGCGAACGCTCTGGTGGCGACGATAATCCTCCGAAGGCAATCGCTTGATATTCACACCTGTCAAATCGCCCACAAATGTTGTTCCCACAAGTTTGTAGTTGTCAATCAGCATTGGCGAGCAAGAGAATAGGTTAGGCATCTTATTCTTGAGATATGTCTTTTTGTTTCCATAGGCAATCTCCACCTTTTTGCCATCATATCCAATCGCACCCTCGTGCTTCCAGAAGCGCAAGTGGTCGGATGGAAGCGTAATATCTGAATATACCTTGCCGTCGGCCTTGATAAACGAAGCATCCCACTCATAGGCAGCATTGATTCCCACCACCGCATTATGCTTTGTAGCCACGCTCGACAGAGAGTCACCCCTATCCAGCACCACAAAATCCAACTCATACTCCTTGCAGTTCAAATCCACCGAGAGTACATTGATAAACTGAGGCGCACCATACATCTCGCCTCGGAAGCTATACCACACGATTTTATCGCCATCGATAGGCTTCACCACCCAGTTCGACTCTCCATTCTTTGGGGCGCGCTCCTTTCCCGATGCCGCCTTTGACTCTGTGTTGGCGAATGCTAACACAAAAAGTAAAAGTATAATTATCCTTTTCATAGATTTAGGTTATTTTTGTGTTTTACAATACTCTGTTGTCTGCTACCCAATTTGTTAGCTCCACAAAGTCGGCTACTGATAGCTGTTCTGCTCGCTCGGTAAAGAAACGATGCTCGGCACCACCAAAATCGCCAAATACCGACTTCAGCGAATTGCGCAACATCTTGCGACGCTGATTAAACGATGCCTTCACCACCTTCACAAACAGTTTCTCGTCGCAGCCCAGCTCCTGAGTGGCGTTTCTTTTCAGGCGCACCACCGCACTCTTCACTTTTGGCGGCGGGTTAAATACCTTCTCGCCCACAGTAAACAGATACTCAATATCATACCACGCCTGCAACAACACGCTCAAGATGCCATACTCCTTCGAGCCAGGAGGCTCGGCCATACGCACCGCCACCTCACGCTGAATCATACCAACGCACTCGGGCACGATATCTCTGTTCTCGATTATCTTGAAGAAAATCTGCGAAGAGATATTATATGGGAAGTTACCTATAACTTTCACCTCCTCTCCAAAACGCTCTCTCAAATCCATCTTCAGAAAGTCGCCCTCGATTAGTCGTGGCGCAAAATCGGGATAGTGTTCGTGAAGATACTCCACACTCTCTGAGTCAATCTCGGCTCCATAGGTCACTATGTCGTCACGTTGCAGCAGGAATTGCGTCAGCACACCCATACCGCAACCCACCTCCAGCACCTTTGATGGCTCTTCGGCAGTTCCTCCCGACAACGAAAAACATATCTTTCGGGCGATATTAAGGTCGGTCAGGAAGTGCTGACCTAACGCTTTTTTGGCTCTAACTTGATTCATATATAATCTCTAATTATTCAAAAATGGTTTAGAGGGCAAATCCTCGTAATATGTACCGCCGTGGTCGGGATTCTTCAGTTTCATATCCCAGCCTATCTGGCGGAGGTGGCTATGCACAAGTTCTCTGTCATAACCCTCCATTATGCGGAGCGTGGGCGATTCAGGATTCCACATAGCATTTGACAGAGTGTAGTAAATTCTTGCCATCGGCTGGCCGTAGTAGTGATGCCACGTCGTACCCAAGACTCCCATAATTCCCGCCTTTTTAGCATATCGGCTCTGCGCTATTACACCACTGCCATTATCCCAGGGACAACTCAAGACATTAAACCCCAACCCCTTGAAATAATCGATTGTTGGATATGTCTCGCGCGCAGAATCATAATACCAGTCACAGATGATAATATCGCGAGGGAACTTCAAAAATCCTTCTGCGGTCTCTTTGCTGCCATTCACCACATAACCAGCCCAACGCTTGTCGCCACGTTCAATAAGCATATCGTGCCACATCATTGTTCTTGCGCCAAGTGAAGATATAGTTTCATTCATAGCCTTTATATGCTCTAAAAAGAGCTGAGAATATGGTTGTGATGAACAATCCGGACAACTTGGCTTATGAGCCTCATCGCCTCCGATATGAAAGAACGGAGGGCAACCAAATGCCTCATAGCGCTCCTTGATAAGCGCCTGCAACAACTTGCGAGTTTCGGGATTCGACAAACACCAGTTCCAACCTCCGAGGGGTTCAAACAGAGGCTGATACTCAGGATTTATATCCAATGCCGCGTGCTTACCTGCCAAACCACGAGCCTGAGATGCGTGGCCGAATACATTTATTTGAGGAATAAGCGTGATGCCCAAATCATCGGCTATCGCTCTTAGACGCTTTATCTCCTTTTTGGTCATTGTGGCATCGGGCCAGCAATACCAGGGCGCAACATCGCTCTTGAAAGTTCCCCACGCCTCGATAACTGCATAATTCATCTTATAGTAGGCCGCCAAACGAATCTGTCGCTCCACCATCCAGGGCTCAGTCTCTCGGAACCAGCAGAGGTGTACTCCTCTAAAATCGAGTTGCGGCTTATCCTTGATTGCCGCTACTGGTGCTATCCAACCAGCCACCTGCTCAGTTCCTCGCTGCGGTATTGCAATTTGACGCAACGAATAGAGGGCATATCTTACTCCCTGCAAACTCTCGGCACAGATTGTTACGCCATTATTGTCAATATTGAGCGTGTAACCCTCACCTCCAAGCGATTCTTCGGCTTTGTCCATCTCAATCGACACTACCTTTGGCGCATACTTGCCATACCAGCCTTTCAAATGCTTCTCGGCCCACTCAATAGCATCGACATCCGAAGAGTTGATAGCAATCTTCTCCAACGGCACATATTGAGTTGATGAGATAACGCACTCCTGAGGTTGGGGAAATATTCTTGGAGGTATTACATCATTTGCAGCACGACATACTCCAGTAGCAAGAGACAATGCCACTGCACACAAAATCCATATAGTGAATTTTAGCAATCTCATATCGGCAAATTTTGATACAAATATATGATTATTTTACCGTTTTAACAAGCCTGAAAATCCATTTTGTCCAAAGATAAATCAATAGTGGCGCAACAATCACAACAGCACGGTTAAAATTCCACGCATCGGCAAAATTAAGATACGCCACCTCCACCAAAGCCCTTGTCATACCGCAGCCCCAACAATCGCGGCCTGTTAGGTTATGAAACAGGCATAGCGTGTGGCTCTCATCGAAAAGCCACTCACGCGGGATGACATACACACACAACGGAGCGAGTGCGACCACTGCCGCACGCCAATATTTTACCCAAAATTTCAATGTAAACCGGTGATTATTTATTAGATACTATCTTGCCGTCGCCATCGCGGTAGCTGCCGCAAATAATCATAATGAAATCCACAAGCCACCAAATTCCGCAACCGCCAGCCGTCAAGAGTTGCACCACGCCGATAGCGGTCTTTCCCGAATAGAAGCTATGGATACCAAATCCTCCTAAGAAGAAACACAACAAAAGTGTTACAAGCCAATCCTTCGAGCTTCTGTTGGGATCGTTGAATCTTAAATCAAATCCACAATGTGGACAAACGGCAGCATTGCTTGACACCTGCTTGCCACACTCTCTGCAATAAATTAACGCCATAATGTAATAGTTTTGTTTGATACTTTGCAATAATGTTGACCGATAGAGGCAACACAACAACAAAGATAGAAAAATTATACTATATTTGCAATATAAAACTTATGTAACCCGACACAAAAGATATGAGTCAGCTTATTATACCCCAAAATTATAAGGCAGCGCTAAGCCTGCAACAGACCGAGATTGCCATCAAGAAGATTAAGGATTTCTTCCTGAGCAACATCTCTACCGAGCTGCGCCTACGCCGAGTTACCGCCCCGCTGTTCGTGCTCAAAGGTCTTGGTATGAACGACGATTTGAGTGGCACAGAGCGTCCCGTTACATTCCCCATCAAGGATATGCAGGAGGCTCAGGCCGAGGTGGTACACTCTCTTGCGAAATGGAAGCGAGTGACACTCGCCGAGTATAAGGTGGACAATGGCTATGGCATCATTACCGATATGAATGCCATTCGTGCCGACGAGGAGCTCGACAACCTCCACTCGCTCTATGTTGACCAGTGGGACTGGGAGCGTGTTATGCCCGAAGAGGAGAGAAGCGTGGAGTACTTAGAAGATATTGTCAAGCGCATATATAGCGCAATTCTGCGTACCGAATATCACATCTGCGAGACATATCCACAGATTGAGCCATTCCTTCCCGAAAAGATAAAGTTTATCCACTCCGAGGAGCTTCTTCAGCGCTACCCCAATCTTTCGGCCAAAGAGCGCGAGGATGCCATCTGCAAGGAGTATGGAGCAGTGTTTATTATCGGTATCGGCGGCAAACTCAGCAACGGAGAGAAGCACGACAATCGTGCCCCCGACTATGACGACTACTCTACCATCTCGCCCGAAACGGGATTGGCTGGCTTGAATGGCGACCTGCTTATCTGGTACCCTATTCTTGAGCGCTCAATCGAGCTTTCGTCGATGGGTATTCGTGTCAACCGCGAGGCTTTGGAGCACCAACTCAAACTTAGCGGCAAGGAGAACCGCAAGGAGCTCTATTTCCACCGCCGACTGCTAGAGGGTTCATTGCCACAATCAATCGGAGGCGGCATCGGCCAGAGCCGCTTGTGTATGATTCTGTTGCACAAGGCCCACGTTGGCGAGACTCAGTCGAGCATCTGGCCCGAGGATATGCGCCAAACCTGCCGCGAAGCTGGTATGACACTCATCTAAATCAAAAGCATCTTCAAAGAGATAGCTACCCGCAATAGAAAAGTCTGCTTAACACTCGGTTAAGCAGACTTTCTATTTGCAGCGAGTTGTGCAAGCCAGCACAACCATATCTTACAACTTATCCTTCTTAACGCCTTCGAATGTCATCTTCACAGGAATAATATCACCATTCTCATCAAACTTCAAGAGATCGATGCAGGTAACACGGTTGTTACCATCCTTCGAGCCGAGAGGATGGCGGTGATAGATGATGTAATAGTTGCCGCTCTTTTTGTTGTAAACAACCGAGTGGTGACCAGCACCTGTTGCCACATTCTCATCGGTACGCAGGATAACACCCTTGCTCTCAAATGGGCCGAGTGGGTTGTCGGCAATAGCGTATGCTACACGATAGTTAGGACCTGTCCAGCCGCCCTCCGACCACATAAAGTAGTACTTGCCGTCGCGGATAAACATAAATGGACCCTCAACATAGTTCTTTGGGGTAACCTCCTTATACAACGAGCCATCCTCAAATGGAACAAGACTCTTGAAATCGTCGCTGAGTTTCACCACATTACAACGGCTCCAGCCACCGTAATACATATAGTAAGTGCCATCCTTATCCTTGAAGACAAACTGGTCGATAGGCTGCGCACGATTGACAATCTTATCGATCAATGGCTTACCCAAATAGTCCTCAAATGGGCCCTCAGGGCTATCTGCCACAGCAATACCGATACCGCCATACTGGTCGTTGTTCTGGATGTTGTTGCCGCTGAAGAAGAGGTAATACTTACCATCCTTCTCGATGGCTGCTGGTGCCCACAACGCATTGCGCAACCACTTGATGCGTGAGCTATCAATGATACGCTCGTGCTTGGTCCACTTCACCAAATCCTTCGACGAGAAAGCATCGAGGTGCAACTGGTCCTTGAAAGCCACCGACCAAGTAGGATAAATCCAATATGTTTTACCGAAGATAACTCCCTCGGGATCAGCGTAAGTACCCTCAAAGATAGGGTTACCCGATGTCTTTTGTCCATAGGCCGAAGCTACTGAAACCATTGCCAGCAGGACAAACGAAAGTTTAATCAATCTCTTCATAATCAATATGTTTTGCAGTTAATTTCAACTCTTACTTCAAGCCCATCGACTCTACCAAAGCCTTTGTTTCGGGCTTGTGGCCTCTGAACTCAACATACAACTCCATTGGGTGACGCTGACCGCCCTGCTCCAAAAGCTTGCGGAATGACGCTGCGGTATTTGCATCGAAGATACCATTCTGCTTGAAGAGCGAGAATGCATCAGCGGCCAACACCTCAGCCCACTTATAGCCGTAGTAACCAGCAGCATAACCACCCGAGAAGATGTGAGTGAACGATGGACACATAGCTGTTCCCGCCACAACAGGAGTAACCTGCACCGACTTCATAGCCTCGGTCTCGAATGGCTCAACCTCGCCAGTGTATGGTTGCTTGAGAGTGTGCCAAGCCATATCCGACATACCGAACGAGAGCTGACGAACATTACCATAAGCTGCCAAGTAGTTCTTCGCAGCGATAATCTTCTCCACCAACTCGGCAGGAATAGCCTCGCCACTCTGGTAGTGTACGGCCCACATATCAAGGTACTCCTTCTCGGTGGCCCAGTTCTCCATAATCTGCGATGGGAGCTCCACAAAGTCACGATATACGTTTGTACCGTTCATCGACTCATACTCACCCTTTGCCAACATACCGTGCAGAGCGTGGCCAAACTCGTGAAGGAATGTATTGAACTCATCGAAGGTAAGCAGCGATGGAGTTGTCTCTGTTGGCTTTGTAAAGTTCATAACAAGCGACACCAATGGGCGAGTCTCGACACCCTCAACCACCTTTGTACCTCTAAACTCGGTCATCCAAGCGCCAGAACGCTTCGACTCGCGAGGGAAGAAATCGAGGTAGAGAATAGCGAGCAACTCTTTCTTGCCGTCAACCTCCTTATCGTAAACCTCGTATGCTGTTACATCGGGGTGATAAACCTGGATATCCTTGTTTGGAACGAATGAAAGACCATAGAGCTTCTCGGCCACCATAAACACGCCCTTGATAACATTGTCGAGCTTGAGGTATGGCTTGATCTGCTCATCGTTGATGGCGTACTTCTCGTTCTTATACTTCTCTGTGAAGTAAGCCCAATCCCAGGGCATAATATCACCCTTGAAGCCAGTCGATTTGGCATACTCATTGATTGTAGAGTAATCCTTCTTTGCATACTCGACAGTAGCATCGCGCAACTCAGCTAAGAAGTCGTTTACGGTCTTTGGATTCTCTGCCATACGCTCCTCCAACACATAGTCGGCATAGGTCTCATAACCCAACAGATTGGCAATCTTCAAACGCAACGAAGTAATCTTGCGGATAATCTCCGAGTTGTCGAACTCGCCACCCAAAGCGCGTGTGTTGTAAGCACGATACAACTTCTCCTTAATGTCGCGCTGCGATGAGTATGTCATAAAAGGCACATAGCTTGGAGCCTTCAATGTTACGGTCCAGCCCTTCTCGCCACGAGCCTTAGCATCAGCCGCCATCGACTCCTTCACGAATGCTGGCAACTCTGCCACCTGTGCAGCGTTAGTGATATTGATTGCAAAGGCGTTAGTTGCCGACAAAGAGTTCTGACCGAAGAGCAAAGTAGCCTCCGAGAGTTCTGAAGTGTACTTGCGATACAACTCCTTATCCTCGTCCGACAAAGCAGCACCCGAACGTGCAAAGCCCTTGTAGGTATCCTCCAAAAGCTTCACATCAGTCTCAGACAAACCACGGCGTGAGCCCTCATAAACGGCCTTCACACGCTCAAAAAGCTGTGGATTGAGTGCGATATCGTTGCTCAGTTCTGTCATCTTTGGCTGGATACGCAGTGCGATAGCGTCCATCTCGTCCGATGTGTCGGCCTCGCGCAAGTTGTAGAAAATTCCGCCAATACGACCGAGCAACTCACCCTGACGCTCCATAGCCACGATGGTATTCTTGAATGTAGGCTTTGCAGGGTTGTTTACAATAGCGTCAATCTCGGCACGCGATACTGCGATAGCCGCATCGAATGCAGGCTCATAATGCGAAATCTCAATCTTGTCGAATGGTGGTGTGGCGTATGGAGTATCCCACTCGGCCAACAGAGGATTCGATCTGTCAATTTCGGGAAGTACAGGCACAGGCATACCATCGCCGCAACCTGCCAATAATGCACTTAAAGTCATCATTAAAAATAATTTTTTCATCTTTTTCGTTTATTTGGTTCTTACATTTATTCAAGTTATTCTCCTCGGCAAGAAGATTATCTCGGTCTCTACTCCGAAATCTGTTTCAGCGACGAAATCTGCTCCTTTTGCTGCGCCTCGGCCTGAGCCAACGAATCGGCCATTGCGGCAGAGTCGGCCCTCATCTTTGCCTCGGCTCTCTCGCGGCGAGAACGCTCGGCACGCTGACGAGCCAAAGCGCGGGTATCGACGTGAATAGACTCCAACTCGGCTGACATCTCATCATCCTCAACCGCCTCGGCATCAACCAATCCTCTGGCCACAAGCATAGCATTCTTATCGGGATCGGCACCTCTAAACGCACGATACATATCCATTCCTTTGCGTGTGCCACCTTGCGACAAAATCTCCTTGCGGAAGCGTGCAGCCACCTCGCTGCTAAATAAATCACCACTCTCTATAAATGCCTGATAAGCATCCTTATCCAGCACCTCGGCCCAGGTGTAGAAGTAGTAGCCAGCCGAATAACCACCATTGAAGATGTGGCTGAAATAGGTGTAGTGATAGCGTGGCTCAATCTGTGAAATAAGGCCTCGTTTCTCGCTCAGTGCATTACGCTCAAATGCCTCAACATCAATCTTCTCGGCACTCTGCAACGAGTGAATATCCAAATCCGACAAAGCCGCCGCCACAAGTTCGGTTGTAGCAAAACCCTCGTTGAACTTGGAAGCCTTGCTAATCTTCTCGATAATATCGTCGGGGATTACCTCACCCGTACGGAAATGCACCGCATAGTGGCGCAACATCTCAGGTGCAAAGGCCCAGTTCTCCATAATCTGCGATGGTAGCTCCACGAAATCACCCTCAACACTTGCCAATCCCTTATACTTCACCTCTGCAAAAAGGCTATGCAAGGCGTGGCCAAACTCGTGGAAGAGAGTCTCAACCTCGTCAATCGAGAGCAACGCAGGGGCACTACCCACAGGGCGTGTGAAGTTGCAAACGATGCTAACAATCGGACAAACACGCTGGCCATCCTTATAGCTTTGGTCAACGTAGGTTCCGCACCACGCACCGCCGCTCTTTCCCTCTCTTGGATGGAAATCAAAGTAAAGCACGCCCAGCACCTTATCGTCGTTGTCTATAACCTCGTAAACCTCACATTCGGGGTGATACGATGGTGCTTTAAGCGGACGGAATGTAATGTTATACAAACGGTTAGCAAGGAAGAAAATTCCGCTCTTAGCATTATCTAACGAGAGGTATTGACGCACCGTCTCCTCCTCGAGATTATACTCCGACTTGCGCAACTTCTCGGCATAATACCACCAATCCCACGCCTCAAACTTGGCATCGTTGCCCTCCTCGCGGGCAAACAGAGTCTCCATTCGCAAAAGCTCCTCCTTAGCCTTTGCCAAAGCGGGATTCCACACCCCCTCCAGCAATTCATAGACGGCATCTGACGTACCGGCCATCTCGTTGGCTGTCACATAATCGGCATAACTCTTAAAGCCCAACAACTTGGCCTTCTCGCAACGCAGACGAGCCATCTCGGCCACAAGTTCACGATTATCATACTCGTTGCCGTTGCTGCCTCGAGAAATGTAGGCCTTGAAAATCTTCTCTCTTAACTCTCGCTCTTTGGCATAGGTCAAAAGCGGAATACGGCTTGGCTCGTGCAACGAAAACATATAGCTATCCTGCTTGCCCTTCGACTTGGCCAAATCACTCGCAGCCTCACGCACATTGCCTGGCAAACCAGTCAATTCATCACGCGACACCTCCAGCACATAGTCGTTGGTCTCGGCCAAAAGATTACGACCGAATGAGACGCTGTGCGATGAGAGTTGCTCGTTAATCTGCTTCAGGCGCTCCTTATCCTCAGCCGACAACATAGCACCAGAGCGGACAAAGTCGGTGTAAATCTTTTCGGTAAGGCGCTTCTGCTCATCATTAAGGCCCATTGCATTACGCCTATCATAGACAGCCTTCACCCTTGCAAATAGTTTGTCGTTCATCAGGAACGAATCACTGTGTGCCGCCAGGCGAGGCATTATCTGGGCCGACAAATCCTGCATCTGCTCGCTGGTCTCGGCAGCCTCAAGCATTCCAAACACGGTGGCAACGCGCCACAACATCTCACCCGAATTATCATAGGCGAGAATAGTGTTCTCGAATGATGGTTCGTCTTTTGACTCCACGATGCGGGCAATCTCCTCGTTGTGCAGCGACATACCCTGCTCGAAGGCTGGCTCAAAGTGAGCAAACTCGATACGGTCGAACGGTGGCACACCATACGGAGTGCTCCACTCAGCCTCAAAAAATGGGTTATCCGAGGTCTTATCACTATTTTTACAAGCCGATAGAGTCATAATCAATATCGCAAATGCGAATAAACGTAAAAAGCGTTTCATTACTTATTTATATTTAATATCTTTGCAAAGATAATATTTAACTAAAAGTTATGCAACTATTTTACGCACCTGATATCACTCCTCCGCTATACACTCTATCCGACGAGGAGTCGAAACATTGCGTTAGAGTCCTACGCCTAAGCGTCGGCGACGAATTACACATTACCGATGGCAAAGGCAATTTGCATCGCTGCAAAATCGTGGAGGCACACCAGCACCACTGCACAGTGAAGGTTGTCTCAACCCAGACCGAATACGAAAAGATGCCCTATTCGCTCACTATGGCCGTCGCTCCCACAAAGAATATCGAGCGTTACGAATGGTTCTTGGAAAAGGCCACAGAAGTTGGGGTAACATGTTTCGTACCTTTAGAATGTGCCCATAGCGAGCGACGCACCATTAAGCACGAACGCGAGC
>JAZOUS010000046.1:0-14936 GCA_045658265.1 Alistipes sp. | reverse complement strand
GCGTTACGCACCCGTGCGCCGGTCGCCGGCAAATGAAGCAAGCTTCATTCCCGCTGCCCCTCGACTTGCATGTGTTAGGCCTGCCGCTAGCGTTCATCCTGAGCCAGGATCAAACTCTCCATTGTAAAAATAAATTGTTTTAAAATCTTAGCTCTAATCTCAAAGGTATTGTTTGAAATTACTCTTACTTATAGCAAGAGCGAATAAAACTTTCTTAGCTGCTCAATATCTTCAAAGAACTTTATCTAATCTACTTGTTAGATCCTCTCGTTTCTCACCACTCCATTTTCCGAAGCGGAAAGTGGTGCAAAGGTAAGGCAAGTTTTTTAATTATCCAAATATTTTTGGAAAATTATTTTAACCACCACCAGAACCTCGCTCCTCAAAACTCATCTGTCTCTCAAAGCGGGTGCAAAGTAACGGCTTTTTTTTCATTCCTCCAAATATTTCAAGCACTTTTTTCAATATTTTTTATGCTATTTTGACCACTCCACTGATTATAAAGCATTTAGAAAAAACCTTTTTCTCGGGGCGATTTGCAAGCCATAGGCAAGGGACTCCGAAAATCAGGGGCAACAAGATATATATAATATAGGTATAGAATTATGCAGGGATAGAAATAAAAATAGCCCCGAGATTCGGGGCTACCATAATTAACATTAAGTTAACTTTAGAGTTCTGTTTTCCAAAGGCCGTGAAGGTTGCAATATTCGTAAACCGCGAGCGGTTTATCGTTGCAAGTGCAGATAATTGCCTCGGGCTTATCCTTAAGATTTACTCTGATGCCACCCCTCTCGGTCTCGACATAGATGAAAGCTATGTAGTGCTCGGGGAGCATTGGGTGTGCCACGCTGCCCACCTTCACCTCGATACGGCAATCGTCGATACGCTCAACAACGGGGAGATGCTTCTCGCCGCTGGCATCAACAGTATTGGGAATCAACTCCTCCATCTGCTCGCCGCAGCATACAACAGCGACTCCTGAATCTACGACCTTCTCGATAATGTTGCCACAATGGCGGCACTTATAAAATTTTGTTGCCATACTAGTATAAATTTTAGGGTAAAAGAATCATTGCAGTGGCGTGCGCTAATGGCCTGGGCACTGATGCTCGCCACTATGTCCTGCACAACCGAGGCCCGAATCGAGGATGAAACCAGCAAGGTAGCCCGTAACAACAGCCTCGATATCGCCTTTACAACCTCTCACAACTTTGATGCCACACGACTCGAGCTTATTCTTTGCGCCCTCGCCCATATTACCTGCGAGCATCACCTCAACACCCATCTTCTGCAGGTCGCCAGCTATGCCCGACTTACAGCCACAGCCTTGTGGTGAGGGCAAATCATTTCGGGCAACAACCTTTTTATCCTCTATCTCGAAGATAGTGTAGTGGTCACAATGGCCAAAGTGGTCATCGATACGACCATCGCGTGTAGGAACTGCAATCTTCATTTTACAGTGAGTTAATAAATTATCAAATAGTGAACATTCGGAACGTTTACTCTGCCGACGCAGCCAATGGCGAAGCCTGAGTATATACTCGGCTGGCCATCTCCTTATCGAGCTGGTACATTCCATACTTGTTGCCATCAACAGCCTCGACTGCGAAAATCTTATCGCGAGCCGACTCCTCCTCCTCTACCTGCTCGTTGATAAACCACACAAGCATATTCGACGAAGCGAAGTCCTTATCCTCGGCAGCAATGGCAGCCAGATTGTTGATAAGGCTTGTAACAACCTTCTCGTGGCGGAGAGTCTCCTGGAACATCTCCAAAATAGAGTTCCACTCGGTGCGAACCTCCTTGATTGGCTTCAACTCCACCTTGCAGTCGCGCGAGTTGAGATAGTTCATCAATATATGGGCGTGGTCCTGCTCCTCAAGCCACTGAACATAGAACCAATTAGCGACACCCTTATAACCCTTAGCCTCAGCGTCCATCGACATTGAAAGGTAGAGATAAGCCGACCACAACTCGGCGTTAATCTGCTCATTTATGGCAGCGTGTAACTTCTCACTTAACATAGTTCTCAGTTATTATAGGTTTATAATTGTTATATTCTGTTTGCTCTATGCAAATATAATACAGAAATGACTATTTGTCAAATCAATAATTTTTATGTCTGATAAGCAAAAGCTATACTAAAACGCTACTACTCTACTGCGCACTACTCCTCGCTCACGCCCGCCAAACGGTCGGTAACGGCCGCACAGGCCACATCGCCAGTGATGTTGAGCACCGTGCGCACCATATCGAAGAGTCTATCTAAAGCATAGAGCATTGGCAGGCCCTCGATTGGAATACCCGCAGCAGCAAGTACAGCCACAACCATAAGCGTTGGGCCAGGGACACCCGCCTGACCGATGCTACCGAGCGAAGCAGTGATGGTGATGGCCACATACTGAGCCAAGCCCAACTCGATGCCATAGAACTGCGCAAAGAATATAGCCACGAGGGTATAATAGATGGCATTTCCCGTCATATTGATTGTAGCACCCAGCGGAATAACGAAGCCCGAAGTCTGCTTCGAGATACGGAGATTGTCGCAAGCATTGAGCGTTACGGGCAGAGTGGCCATCGACGAGGCAGTAGAGAATGCGATAATCTGCGGACGCACCATAGCTCGGAAGAAGTCGCCAACCTTCACCTTAGAGAACAGAGCCAGCAGAGCAGGATAGGCAACAAGCGCCATCACAAACACCGCCAACAAATCAACCCAGAAGAGGTTGGCCACCTTGAGCAGAATATCAAATCCGAATGTACCTGTCGCCTCGGCCATAAGTCCAAAGACTCCGATTGGCGCTACCAGCATAACCTTGCCGATGCACCAGATAAGGGCTTCGAGAATATAGTTCAGGCCGTTGATAACCTTCGAGCGCTTCTGCTCCTCGATGGCGGCAATTCCAAAGCCGAGGAAAAGACCAAATAGAATGATTTGCAGGATGTTGCCATCAACCAACGCCTTGATGGGATTGGCTGGAATCATATCAATTACCGTGCCCCAGAAGGTCATCTCGGGCTGCTCGTAATTGGCCGACGAAGCCTGAGCCATAATTGCACCAACGCTGTCGGTTGAAAGGCCCGAACCTGGCTGGAAGAGATTACCCGCCACAATAGCGATTAAGATGGAGATAACCGTTGTAATCATAATAAAACCGATGCTCACCGCTCCAATCTTACCCGCCGAGCGACTACCACCCAAAGCGGCCGCACCCGAGATGATTGACACCACGACAAGTGGCACGACAAGCATCTTAATAAGCTGAATAAAGAGTGTGCCGAGCGGAGCCAAAGCCGATGCGGCATCGCCCATCACTGCACCTACAACAATACCCGCCACCATAGCTACGAGTATCCAAAAACCGAGATTTTGAAATATCCTCTTAAACATATGTACAAATTTTACTGCATTAAACAAAAATAGTCCTCAAATATAGCAAATATTTGAAGACTATTCAACTATTTTGTCGAGCTAAATTACCTCTAAAAGCTATTTGTTGAGTGTAAATGAGAAGATGTATGGATTATCATCTTCCTTGACCTTGTCGAATCCTTTCATCCCGTTAAGCAATTCCGCCGACCAATAACAGAAAACCTTGTTGCCCGACATTACGCTATTACTTAGGAAAAAGAATGGGTATTTCCTCTCCTCGCTCAAGCAATCCTCTCGTGTGAATATCTTTGTCTGGCCAGTTTTGAGGTTATGGCTAATAAGGTGTAATCCATATTTCGGATCCGCAAAATCACGACCAAACGCTAGTGGCATCACAAATATCTCATCACCATCCACCTCAATATGGTTGATATGGCGGAGATACTCTTGGCGTTCCGACACAACATCCATCAACTTCATCTGCGTAAGGGTTGCAATCTCCTGTTGCGTAGCACTGCCGCTCAAATCAAAATCAAAAGTCAAGAACGGCGTGAGCGACTTCTCATTGAGACGATACACAATATTGTCATAAGGTCGTGCCACAAGAGGCTCACCTTCATACTCACCAATAAAAATAGGTGCTGGACCTCTCATTCCATACAAATCTTCAACGCTTGGTAGATGGCGAGCAACTATTTCCCCCGTCGCCAAATCCATACGGTTAAAATAGCAAGAATCAGCCAATTCCGAGTAGAGCCAAATCTTATTGTCACGAGGTATATCCATCTTGGTAAAACGACCAGTCTTGAATTGAGTCTCGCCCACGAACTCGCCATTGAGTTTATAGGAAAGAATCTTATTCATATCAAGAATATAGAGTTTACCATCGGCCACAACTGCATCACGGAGCGTGATAAATTCCTTTGGGCCTCGCCCCTGAAAACCTATGCAATTTAGAAACTTACCCGTCTCAGCTTCAAATGCTAACACCTTATTGTTAGTCCTATCTACTACGATAAGTTTCCCATCATCGTATAGCAGTTTATCAATATTACCCACAAGTGACTCATCGGTTGTCTCCAACGGCACATAACCATCATAACTCTTTACATACTCATCGATAGAAACATTCTGCTTCAGATCAATCTTGCAAACCTGATTATCCTGCCCATTAGAGCAACTCACAAAACCTGCAGCCGACAATATCAAGCATACAAACAAATGTAATCTTTTCATAACAATGCATTTATCAATTTTTACAAAAATAAGACTTTGTGATTAATAAACCTAATATTTCGTAGTAATTTATTACGAAAAGATCGCCACAAACACAAGAAAGGGTTGCCCAATAAATTTATCGGACAACCCCTTGATCTTAGAAGTGTATAACAAGAGCTATTTTTAGGCACTCGAGACTCGAAAAACCGCAGTTTACTTTGCGTAAATAAGGATTTTGAGGACGAGAGAAACGACAAAAGAGCCTCTGCAAGACAGCTTCCTACAATTCGTTTTTCGGAATTATTACTTTTTCTTGCTATAAGCCTCCTTGATAAGCTCCTCAAGATACTTCTTAGTCTTGGCAATATACTCGCTGTTGTCGCCACCAAGCTCACACTCGATAGTTGCAACACCCTCGAAACCGATATCAGCCAAAGCCTTAATCACGCCTGGGAAATCAACATCACCCTCAGGAATCTTAGTCTCGCGACCGAGGTAGTAAGGGTTGGTTGGGTACTTACCATCCTTGATGTGCAACTCCTTGAGCAGAGGACCAAACTGATAGATAGCATCCACTGGATTAGCCTTACCATAAAGAATAAGGTTAGCAGTATCGCAGTTTACGAAGATGTTACCAGTACCAATATCCTGAATAGCACGGATAAGGGTTGTTGGAGTCTCCTGACCTGTCTCACAGAAGATCATCACGCCACGATCCTTTGCATACTGGCACAAATCCTTCATCACCTCGATAAAACCTGGGTACAACTCGCTTGTAGGTTCCTCGGGGATAAAACCAAAGTGAGAGTGGAATGCTGGGATGCCAGCCATAGCACAGAAGTCGATAGCCTTCTTGTGCATATCCAAATACTTAATGCGGTTCAATGGTGGCACCAAACCGATAGTCGATGGGCCCTCAGTGAAGTTCCAGCGGCTATTAGGAGTGCAATACATAATAGTACTGATTTTCACATCGTACTTAGCCTGCAACTCCTTCAACAGGTCGGCATCCTTCTGAGTCCAGTTTGCATTATAGCCAGTCTGGCAAGCCTTGAAGCCAGCAGCCTGCAACTTCTTGAAAGTAGCCTCTGGGTCTTTACCCATACCGCCCAACAAACCAACTGTTACGTTCTGTGCCTGTGCAGTTACACCCACCAAGAGCATCAATGCACACAATATTTTGCTAAAGAATTTCATCACCTTAATAGTTTAATGTTCAACGACTAAAACTTGCTCAAATCTGGCTGGTTGCCATAACGCTGCTTGCTCTTGATAAGCTCATCCCAAGTGAGCTTCTCGCCCTTAGCGGCTGCCTCACGACCGAGGATAGCCATCAATGTAGAGTTACATCCTGCCTCAATCTGGTTGATGTAGTTGCCGCTTATGATACTATCGATAAACGATCTACCCTTGTTAGGATCGGCATCACCCAACGCGTTGTCGATACCAGAGTCCCACTTGTTAGGACCAGTGATAAATACACCACCGTCGTACTTAGCCTCGGCAGTACCTTTCTCACCAAAGAAACGAGCCACTACACCACCTGTAGACGAACCAACAGATGTCTGCTGAACCATCACGTTGATATCCTCTGGATACTTATAGAGCACCTGATAGTTAGTATTGAAGTTACCATACTCAATCTTCACACCCTTGCGGCTGCTGTGACCAACAGCGTACAATGGATTAGCCTTCAATACCTCGCGGCAGATATCCATAACGTGGATAGCCTGGTCGTTGAATGTACCACCCGAAAGCTCCAAATACTGGAAGTGGTGACGGATACGGAACTCATCGTCCTCAACAGCAGGCTTCTTGCCTGAGCCACCGCCTGAGTTATAGTAGAGCTGAGCGGCTACAATCTTACCAATATCGCCATTGTGAACGCGACGAATCATCTCGTCGTAAGCAGATGAGTGGCGAACCTGGAAGCCCATAACGAGCGAACGATCCTTCACACCCTCGGCAGCCTTAATCATACGCAATGCACCGTAAGCATCTGGAGCGGCTGGCTTCTCGCAATAGACGTGCTTGTGAGCCTTAACGGCAGCCTCGAAGATGAATGGGTGAGCATAGGCTGGAGTAGCGATAACTACTGCATCTACATTCTCGTCCTTCAACAACTCCTTGTAGGCATTCTTACCCACATAGATATTCTTCTCGGCGATATTAGGAAGGCCCTTAGCCTTATTGAGGTTATTCAAATGAGGAAGCACCTTGTCAATGCGGTCGCGGAACAAATCAGCCAAAGCATACAACTCAACGTTGTTGTTGCGGCTCATAGCTGTAATAACACCATAAGTACCACGATTACCAGTACCGATGAAACCGATACGAATTGGGCGGTTAATCTTCTCACCTGCCATTACGCCCAAAGGCTTAACCAAAGAGAATGCAGCCGAAGCAGCAAACACTTTCAAGAAATCTCTTCTATCCATATATTAAAGTTTTAAGTTGATAATTCTGTTTCACAAAATCTATGTAAAGCTAACAAAAATTTGCCTATTTACCAAATTATCTGCCGACAAAGCAGAAATATTCCCATAAAAAAATAGGTTGCCGACCTATGTCAGCAACCTACACTCTATAGATGTTGTAGAAACAATCTCGCTAATATATCTCTTTCAGGAGCCTTGCAAGGCGAAGTCCACCCCTCAAAAGCTGCTGCTCGATAAGCGGAGCCGAAGCCGCAACCTCGTTGTACGATATTTTCGCACCCTCGGGCATAGCCTTATACACCCCGTCGCATATCTCCACCGTCTGCGAGAACCACTCCTCGACACTACCCCGCTGTATGCGCCTATCCTGAGCGCGGGGCAGGCGGTCAATCTCTCGCTGCCACTCGCTGTAACTCCAGTTGTGAGCCGACTCCACCAGCGATGAATCCCAGATGGTGTGGAGCTTCGACGCTCGGCCGAAATAGCTCACACTCACCGTGTTGCCACCATAATCCGACTTATGGCCTGCGTGCATCGGGCAGTGCAAATCGCCCACCAGATGAATCAGCATCCTGAGAGCCACACTCTCCTGCTCGGGCGTGAGTTTGCGCGATTTGAGTTGCTGGGTAAGCTCTTCGATAGCCCTCACCACATCGCCACTCTCATTCTTGGGCATTGTCTGATAGGTGTAACCCTCATCCACATTGGCATAGTGCCAGGTGGAGGTGTGGGCATATTCGGGCGTGTGGCTGGCATTGTCCATCCAGTTGGCATAATATACCACCGAGTGACCATCCAGCGCCTTTGTAACCCTTCTCAGCACTCGGCGTGAGAGATTCTGCTCGGCAACATAGGCTACCACATCGTGCCCCTTCTGTCCCCAGCCAAAGGCGTTGGGAACAACCATAAGAGCCATCACCACCGACAGGATTATCCGCTTCACCCTCTTTGAAATATTATTGATTCATAGTTGCGAGGAACTCCTCGTTGCTCTGAGTCAGGCTCATCTGCTTCTGCAGGAACTCCATAGCCTCGACAGTCGTCATCTCAGAGAGATACTTACGCATAACCCAAGTGCGGTTCATCACATCGCGCGAGAGTAACAAATCCTCACGGCGAGTACCCGATGCAATAACGTCAACGGCTGGATAAACACGCTTGTTAGAGAGCTTGCGGTCGAGCTGCAACTCCATATTACCCGTACCCTTAAACTCCTCGAAGATAACCTCATCCATCTTTGAGCCTGTGTCAATCAAGGCCGTAGCGATAATTGTGAGCGAACCCTTCTCCTCGGTATTTCGTGCCGCACCGAAGAAACGCTTTGGCTTGTGCAGTGCGTTGGCATCGACACCACCCGACAATACCTTACCCGATGCTGGCTGAACAGAGTTATAGGCTCGAGCAAGACGGGTGATAGAATCGAGGAAGATAACCACATCGTGACCACACTCCACCATACGCTTCGCCTTCTCCAACACCATCTCGGCCACCTTGACGTGGCGTGATGCCTGCTCGTCGAATGTCGAGGCCACAACCTCGGCCTTCACATTGCGGGCCATCTCGGTAACCTCCTCAGGACGCTCGTCAATCAGAAGCACAATCATATAGACCTCGGGGTGGTTATCGGCAATGGCATTGGCGATAGACTGCAACAACATAGTCTTACCGGTCTTGGGCTGCGCCACAATCAGACCACGCTGGCCCTTACCAATGGGCGAGAAGAGATCGACAATACGATTCGAGAGCGAGTTGTGACCATTGCCCGTAAGGTTAAATTTCTTGCTTGGGAACAGAGGAGTCATATACTCAAACTGCACACGGTCGCGGATATATTCGGGCTTCAGGCCGTTGATTTCGTTCACACGAATAAGCGGGAAGTACTTCTCACCCTCCTTTGGTGGCTGGATAATACCACTGATGGTATCGCCTGGCTTTAGACCAAAGAGCTTGATTTGCGATGGCGACACATAAATATCATCGGGAGAGTTGAGATAGTTGTAGTCGGCCGAGCGAAGGAAACCATAACCGTCGGGCATAACCTCCAACACACCCTCACCAGTCACCTCGCCAGAGAACATCTCACGCGATTGCTCACGACGATAATCCGATTTGGTCTGCGCAGCACCCTCTGCATATGCCACACTATCTGCCGACTTCTCCTCATCAGCTGGAGCTGACTCAGCAGGAGCTGACTCAGCCTCAGCACTCTCCTGCTTGGCCTGCGCTGCTGCGGCACGCTCGGCTGCTTCACGAGCCTCCTGCTCCTTGAGAGCTTTTGGTTTGCGGCCACGACGCTTGGGCTGCTCGGCGGGAGCTGATACCTCGGCGGGTTGTGCTACTACTGCTGGCTCAGCCGCCACAGTTTGCTCGGCTGTGGGCTCAGCCGCTGATTTATTCTCACTCTGGAGAGAGTTCTTTGGCTCCTCGCCATCGCCGCTCAGGCGATACGACTCACCCGCAGGCTTGTTCTCCTCAATACGAAGTGAATTCATACGAGGGCGGCGGCCACGACGCTTGGGAGCATCCTCTGATGGGACGTTGCTCTGTGTGGCTGGTTCTGCGGCTGGCTTCTCGTCCTGCTCGGCTGGAGCACCACTTGTTGCAGCCTCCACGATTCGCTCTATCAACTCCTTTTTGCGAAGCGTTGTATCGGTAATGCCAAACACCTTACCAACCTCACGCAACTCAACCAATGTTTTGCCTAAAAGGGCATCATAATCTTGCATATAGTATCTCTTTATATAACTTTCGCTGATTGAAAAAGTAACCGACCGATTACCTTTATGACTCCACAAAGATAATACAATTTTTCTACCAGAACAAATCGGTCTCTATTTTTTTTCGCCACAAATCAACTTTACATTCATAATCGAGACTTTCCACCACATAGTTTATGCAACGGCTTGACACTGACAAAAAAAATGTCGCAACACCCGACCGATGCTGCGACATTATATATTATGCTGCAAATCCCTATCTTCGGTTTGCAGGCTTCATAGGCACATATTTCAAGAAATCCTTTACAATCAGCTCGCGCTGCTCGGGCGTTGCCTGAATGATGCGATAACGACCATCGGCCTTTGGCGTAAAGTGCGTTACACCCTTATCCACAACCTTCACCTCGCCTGGCTCGCCGAGGGTGATGGCTGCCTCGTTATGCTCGCAAACGTAGTAGGCGGCAATCACATCCCACGATGGGCGGTTGTAAGGCATCTTGTCGTAGGCTTTGTAGGCCTCGACCATTGGGTGATTCTCGGCCCACGCAAAGTCGTTCTCGATGCTTCGGGCGGGATACAACACCTGAGTACCCAGCGTAAATGGGGTGATAATCATTGGCGAAGGGCTCTTGTCGAAGAAATACTTTGCCGCCAGCAGGTCGTTCCACACGTTATACTCGGTGTAGTTGCGTTTTTCGAATTCACCAGCCATAACCGAGAAGAACTTCACCTTCTTGGCCACCAAATCGCGGCCCGATAGCTTGGAATACTTATCCGCTCCACTCTGCAACAACTCGGCCATAGTGGTTGAAAATCCCACAGTTACAATCACAACCGATTTATCTTCGGCCTTCGAGAGCAGACGGCGATACATCGTAACCGCATCCTCATACTTAGGGTTCTTCGAGCGCTCAAACATTGGCTTACCGTCGGCTGTTGTGAGCTTGCAGACCTTTGTGCAGTAATCCACACACTCCATATCGGTAACCCACTTCTTGTTCACGCCGATAGGCATCTTCTCGTGGCCATACCACACACGCATAATGTCGATAAACTCGGCAGAGTGGGGATTGTTCTTATGGACACCCACACCCAGCAAATCAATCTTGCCGCTATCTACATTCTTAAAGAGCAAATCGAGCGCAATGGCGTCGTCGATATCATTACCCATATCAGTCTCGAAGATAACTGGCGTTGGCTTCTCGCTCTGTTGAGCCGAGGCTGCGGCACACACGCCCACCAACATTAAAAGAAGAATAAGTTTTTTCATATCGTCACCCGAATTAGTTTTAGTTTAAGCAAAGTTAATCAAAAATTATTTTATTCTCAACCCTGCACAAAAAAAAGAGACCACTAACAAGTTGTGTTAGTGGCCTCCTATTTGTTAGAAGTTGTATAACAAGAGCTATTTCAAGGCTTGCGAAGCTCGAAAAACCGCAGTTTACTGGGCGTAAATGAGGATTTTGAGAGCGAGCGTAACGCAGAAAGAGCCCATTAGATGCGTTCTTAAAACCTACTTACTCTTGATATACTCGTCGATAGCCTTCGCCGCAGTACGACCAGCTCCCATCGCAAGAATAACCGTTGCAGCACCTGTCACAGCATCACCACCAGCAAACACACCCTCGCGCGAGGTTGCACCCTGCTCGTTGGTAACAATACAACCACGACGGTTGGTCTCAAGGCCCTTAGTTGTGCTCTTAAGCAACGGATTTGGAGATGTACCCAAAGCCATAATCACAACATCGCACTCCACCTCAAACTCCGAGCCTGGCTTCTCGACTGGTGAACGGCGGCCACTCTCATCGGGCTCACCGAGCTCCATCTCAACACACTTAAGGCCTCGCACCCAGCCCTTATCATCGCCAAGCACCTCAACAGGGTTGGTGAGCATCTTAAACTCGATACCCTCCTCCTTAGCGTGGTGTACCTCCTCGCGACGTGCTGGAAGTTCCTGCTCGCTACGACGATAGACGATAACCGACTCAGCGCCAAGACGCTTGGCAGTACGCACAGCATCCATAGCCACATTACCGCCACCCACTACAACAACTCGCTTGCCGACATAGATTGGGGTGTCGTACTCCTCATCATAGGCGCGCATAAGGTTGGCACGAGTGAGGAACTCATTGGCCGAAACCACACCGTTAAAATTCTCGCCACTGATGCCCATAAAACGTGGCAGACCAGCACCCGAGCCGATAAATACAGCATCGAAGCCCTCCTCGTCCATCAGCGAATCGATGGTGATTGTGCGACCAACCACAACGTCGGTCTCGAACTTAACGCCCAACTTACGCAGAGAATCAATCTCGCGAGCCACAATCTTCTCTTTGGGCAGGCGGAACTCGGGGATACCATAAACCAGCACACCGCCCAACTTGTGCAGTGCCTCGAATACAGTCACCTGGTAACCCCACTTGGCCAAGTCGCTGGCACAAGCCAATCCCGAAGGACCACTACCGATAACGGCCACCTTGTGACCATTCGATGGCTCCTTCTGGCAACCCTTACACTCGTTCTCAAGGCTCCAGTCGCCCACAAAACGCTCCAGCTTACCGATGGCAACAGGCTCGCTCTTGATACCCAGGATACAAGAGCCCTCGCACTGGTTCTCCTGAGGGCAGACACGACCGCAGATACTTGGCAGCGAGCTATCCTCAGCGATAATCGACGAAGCACCTGCAAAATCGCCCTCTGCAATCTTGCCTACAAAAGCGGGGATATTGATACCCACAGGACACGCCGCAACGCATCGTGGGTTCTTACAATTCAAACAACGCGAAGCCTCCAACTGAGCCTCCTCGGCATTGTAACCATAGCACACCTCCTCGAAATTGGTGGCACGCACCGCGGGCTCCTGCTCGCGAACACTCACTCTGGGAATCTTATTTGCCATAGCAGTTACATTTATGATTATGTTTCTCGCTGGCTGTACCCTCCTGAGAGCGGTACATAGCCTGACGACGCATAGGCTCGTCGAAATCTACCTGATGGCCATCAAACTCTGGTCCATCAACACAAGTGAAGAGTGTCTTGCCACCCACGCTCACACGACAAGCGCCACACATACCCGTTCCGTCCACCATCAGGGCGTTGAGCGATACGGTTGTACGGAGCGAATAGTCGCGAGTGGTGAGCGTCACGAACTTCATCATAATCATTGGACCGATAGCCACACACTCGTTATACTGCTTACCCTCTTCGTCGATGAGCTGCTTGATTTTGGCTGTAACCATACCCTTGAAGCCCTCGCTGCCGTCGTCGGTTGCGATGTAGAGGTTGTCACACACCTGCGCCATCTCTTTGGTGTAGATGAGCATCGAAGCTGTCTTTGCGCCGATGATTACATCGACCTTAGCACCGTGCTCATTGAGCCACTTCACCTGAGGATAGACAGGAGCTGTGCCCACGCCACCTGCAACAAACAGGAAACGGCGGCTTGCCAACTCCTCAGCCGACATATGCACAAACTCCGATGGATTACCCAATGGGCCTGCAAAATCGGCAATATAGTCGCCCTCGCCAAGCTCACACAGCTTGCGAGTCGATACTCCAATAGTCTGAATTACGATAGTCACCGTACCCTGCTCCTTGTCGAAATCGGCAATGGTGAGAGGTACGCGCTCGCCCTGCTCGTCAACACGAACAATCACGAACTGGCCCGGCAGAGCGCTATGTGCAACTCGTGGGGCTTCGATGCGCAGCAGATAGATATTCTCTGCCAACGCTCTTTTTTCTACAATCTTAAACATAAGCATTGTGAGTCCCGAGGACTCTTTGGTTTCTCCTTCTTATCCTAACTTTCACCGAGCCTTGCTGTAAGGCTCAATAAATCAATCTGTAACAATGGCCGTCACTCGCACCGACTGCATTGGTCGCGACCGATCGTTGGTGATAATTCTGATGCGGTCAACCCACACCCCAAAATCGCAATCTGCGCTGTTAAACCTGATTTTCAGCGTAACTTTCTGGCCAGCAGACACCTTATCACCCGCCTTGAGCGAGCACCAAAGAGCATCGTTCTGCCACTCTACAGCCCTGATAATCAAATCACTATCACCACTATTCTCCAATACTACCGATGCATCTTCCACACTTCGGCCCTGTTTTACATCGCCAAATTTAATAAAATTTTTTGATAACTGCGCAACAGGCTGCGATATATCCTCTGTCTCGCGGTCAAACTTGTCGATTGCAATGGCGTGAGAACTAAGCAGTGGGCGAGCCTCCTTGCCTCCCACAACCACCGATATCACATCCTCCAACGTGCCATAGCGGTCACTCTCTGTGGGGATGCTATACTCCAGCGTTATGTCGCCACAATTACCAGCCTTGAGCAGCGTGGGGGCATCCACCTTCAACATTCCGCTTCGCTGCTTCCAGACGAGTCGCAGAGTAAGATCCTTATCCGAGGTGTTAATCCACCCTATCTTCTCTGAGACACTCTCACCACGTCCAACATAGGCAAAGGCGTGGAAATTGGAGCTGAACCTCACACCCTGCCCCATATCGAAGGGATACATCTCCTCGGTAGATTTCACTCTGGGGACTACCTCGCCCTCGACAGTAAGGTTATATGGCTCGGCGGAGTCGGATGTATAGACAGCCACACCCTTCGAGAAGTGGCCAGGTCGATTCATTGGATCGAACGACACAACAACCTCGCCTTTCTGGCCAGGCATCACAGGTTTTCGCGAATATTTTGGCGTTGTGCAGCCGCAACCCGACGTAACATCGAGTATCACGACAGGCTTTTTGGTGGAATTTGTGAAGAAAAATGAGTGTTCGACGTTTCCGCCATCCTCTTTCACCTTGCCAAAGTACCATTTTTGCTCATCGAACTTCACGCCCTGCTGTTGGGCAAAAACCGATGCAGGCATCAAAAAAAGCCCGCTAATTGCTATTATTATATATAGTATATTTCTCATATCGGGTACAAAAGTAATTTTTTTTCATTTTTTTTGCAATTTTTCTTGCACGATAAAAAAATTGCCCTTATATTTGCACTCGCAAAACAAAACAAACGCAAAACGTTCATTACACGCCTGAATAGCTCAGTTGGTTAGAGCACATGACTGTTAATCATGGGGTCCTAGGTTCAAGTCCTTGTTCAGGCGCATTTCGGGAGTTTAGCTCAGCTGGTTCAGAGCATCTGCCTTACAAGCAGAGGGTCGGCGGTTCGAA
>JAZOUS010000045.1:0-11908 GCA_045658265.1 Alistipes sp. | reverse complement strand
TTGTAGGTCGCTACTCAATCGAGAAGGCCGCTACAGATGCTGAGGCAATGCAGGAGGCTATCGATGGTCACGAGTTCTGGATCTACCCAGCAGAGGTTGACTTTACAAGAGAGTTCCAGTACTTGCGCTTCAAGTGTATCGCTGGCAGGGGCTTGTGGGCTTTATGGGGCTTGGAACTGCCAAAAAAGATGGGGCCGCTAACGCAATTTGTTAGTCAGCCCCATCTATTGTTACCCGATGGTGTTATGCTTTGAGCGTAACGCTCACACGGCCTATTTTGCCGCCCAATGGAGGCGCAAGTTTCGACACGGTACACTCCACCTCCACAATCTGCTCGAAGCGCTCCTTGACGGCGCAAATGATATTTTGAGCCACGCGCTCGATGGTGCGCTGTGTGACCTTCATCTGCTCGCTCACCACCTCATATACAGTAAGGTAGTTTACGGCCTTCTCCACAGCGTCCTCGTCGGCCACGCTGCCCAGATGGGTTGTGATGAGCAGCTCGACGTTGAAGCGGTTGCCCACCTTCTGCTCCAAATCGTAGCAGCCGTGATAGGCACGAAACTCCATATCTTGCAGTCGGATAGTGTAAAGCATAGCTCGGCGGGATTACTCAACAATAATAAGGTAGTAGTTCTTCTTACCGCGCTGTGCAATCATATACTTGCCAGCGATAAGGTCGCTCTCTGTTACCTCGCGCATAGGATCGGTAACCTTCTCCTTATTGAGTGACACGCCGCCACCCTGTACCATCTTGCGGCACTCACCCTTCGATGGGAATACCTTAGTAAGGTCAGCGCAAAGGTCAACAAACGACACGCCCAACTGCCCCTTGCTGATGGTGAATTGTGGCACGCCCTCGAATACCTGCAACAAAGTCTGCTCGTCGATGTTGCGCAGAGCCTCCGATGTAGCGCCGCCAAAGAGAATCTGAGATGCCTCTACTGCCTTCTCATACTCCTCAGCCGAGTGAATCATAGTTGTTACCTCCTTAGCCAAAGTCTTCTGCAATGCGCGCAAGTGAGGTGCAGCATCGTGCTCGGCGATAAGGTTGTCGATAGTCTCGCGGTCGAGAAGCGTGAAGATCTTGATGTAGCGCTTAGCGTCCTCGTCGCTCACGTTCAACCAGAACTGGTAGAACTTATAAGGCGATGTGTACTTTGGAGAGAGCCATACGTTGCCGCTCTCGGTCTTGCCAAACTTAGTACCGTCGGCCTTGGTGATAAGAGGGCAGGTGATAGCAAAAGCCTCGTTCTCTGAGCCTAACTTGCGGCGGATAAGCTCGGTACCTGTGGTGATGTTACCCCACTGGTCGGCACCACCCAACTGAACCTTGCAGTTCAAAGTCTGATAGAGGTGCAGGAAGTCGTAACCCTGCAGGAGCTGATATGTAAACTCGGTGAACGACATACCGTCGCCCTCGCCGCTGAAACGCTTCTTTACAGAGTCCTTAGCCATCATATAGTTTACGGTGATGCACTTGCCGATGTCACGAGCGAAATCGAGGAACGAAAACTCCTTCATCCAGTCGTAGTTGTTCACCAAAAGCGCCTTGTTCTCGGCGTCAGACTCGAAGTCGATGAGTTTGGCGTGCTGCGCCTTGATAGCCTCCTTATTGTGACGCAAGGTAGCCTCATCCAAGAGGTTGCGCTCCTGCGACTTACCGCTTGGATCGCCAATCATACCTGTTGCACCACCCACCAAAGCGATAGGGCGGTGGCCACACATCTGGAAGTGCTTCAAAATCATCACGCCCACCAAGTGGCCGATGTGCAATGAATCGGCTGTGGGGTCGATACCTAAGTAAGCCGTTGTCATCTCCTTCTCGAGTTGCTCCTTAGCGCCTGGCATAATGGTGTGAATCATACCGCGCCACTCCAACTCCTCTACAAAGTTCTTGTTTGCCATTTTTATAATGTTTTTGTTCGTTATTGTCCTTATTTTGTTGCCGCAGGCCGTTGTCGCGCACGCACGTTTCTCTCTCGCCCTGCCTCTATATCTCTTTGCTTCGACCGCTACTCATACTCCATCTCGAGGGCCTTTTTAAGCTCCAGAAGCATAGGGTTCTTCTCGGTCATAAATTTGATTCTATCCTCTAACTTGATTGGGCGCGAAGCCTTAATCTGCTCGTTCACCACAATCTCCATATCCAACATTCCGTCGATGCCGGCCGTGCGGGCCATCTGCAACAGAATCTCGGTCTTGTTGCGCATAATCTCCTCGTAGAGCGTGTGCGACGGAACCTCCATCTTTATAATGTGCCCCTCGATGCGCATCGACTCGAATGCCACCACAAATCGTGGACGCTCCTGCAGGATGGCCTCCACCATCTTTTGGCGATTCTCGTTGAGCTTCTGTTCGCTCAGCGGATCGATAACCACCTCGACGGCTGTGTTCTTCTTCTCCTCGGCCTGCTCAACGGCTGTTGTTGTGGCATTAAGCAACTCCGAGAGCGACTTTCCTGCAAGTGCCGAGCGGCGTGGTGCCACAGGCTTCGTGGATGATTGCTGTTGGGGCGCAGGGGCTGCAGTCGCCATAGCTGGCTTTGTGGCAGGCTGGGCCTGTGTGACAGAGGGCGTTGGTGCTGGCGTTGGTGCGGGGTTAGGTGCCACCGATGGTGGGGGTGTCGCCACAGGGCGTACCGATTGAGCCACCGTAGTGGTTGCTGGGGTTATATTTTGGGGAAGTTCGGGCAGGGGGAAATCTTCGGCAAAGGCTATACCTTCGTCGTTATTTTTTTTTTGGCCGAGACCTGCAATTTTCATCAGTCCCAGCTCCACCAACAATCTTTGGTTTGATGATTGTTTTATCTTGCCATCCGCCTCGGTGAGCAACGAAATCGCTCCGAAGAGGAATTCTGGCGCACACTTCTCGGCCTGCTGGCGGTATCTGTCAAGCAGAGCACCCGTAAGCTCGATGAGCGAGATGGCTGGGCCTTTGGCCAGGAGCAAGTCGCGCATATGCTGATTCAATCCTGCCATAAATGTCTGCCCCGAGAAGCCCTTCGAGAGTACCTCATCATAGCGGATGAGAGCCGACGTGTAGTCGCCCGCAAGCAGCAACTCGGTCATCTGGAAATATGTGTCGTAATCGAGTACGTTCAGCGTCTCTGCCACCTGCTTGTACTGCAGATTGGCGTTGCAGAACGATACGGCCTTGTCGAACATCGAAAGCGCATCACGCATACCACCATCGGCCTTTTGGGCAATGAGGTTGAGCGACTCCTCGTCGCAGGTTACGCCCTCGTTGTCGGCAATGTATTTGAGATATTTCACCGAATCCTCCACTCTGATACGCTTGAAGTCGTAAACCTGACAGCGAGAGAGGATGGTGGGGATAATCTTATGCTTCTCGGTGGTTGCGAGGATAAAGACAGCGTGTCGTGGGGGCTCTTCGAGTGTCTTGAGGAAGGCGTTGAAGGCCTGTGACGACAGCATATGTACCTCGTCGATGATAAACAGGGAGTAGCGGCCCACCTGTGGCAGGATGCGCACCTGCTCTATAAGGTTACGGATGTCGTCAACCGAGTTGTTCGACGCAGCATCCAGCTCGTGGATGTTCATCGAGCGACCTTCGTTGAATGCCTTGCACGATTCGCACTCGTTGCAGGCCTCCGCACCGTTGGGGTTAAGGCAGTTTATCGCTTTGGCGAAGATTCGCGCACAAGTGGTCTTACCCACACCGCGAGGTCCGCAGAATAGGTATGCGTGCGCCAACTGACCACGCTCGATTGCGTTTTTCAACGTCGAGGTGATGCTCTGCTGGCCCACCACCGATGCAAACGTGGCGGGGCGATATTTGCGTGCCGAAACGATAAATTCACTCATAGTAGCGCAAAGATAATAAGAATCTGCTTAAATTATATTAAAATGAGTTTATATTTTTGCTGTAACAATTTTGTTTCGCTCTCTTTGAGACGCTTTTTGGTATCTTTTAAGTTGGAAAATTGGAAAATAGCCCGCTATTATCTGCATTCCCCAACTCAAAATCTACTCAAAAATCACTCTCAAATAGTTGCGAAATATAATTTCAACAGATTTTAAATTTTTATCGAAGGATATACCTCGGAGGGAGCTTTTTTACATCTCGTTTACATCTCAACAATCGTAACCTCTATTCCACGCTGCTGTAGAGCCTCTAATGTGTGGGGCGGAATGGCCGAGTCGGTGATAATCTGGTCAACGTCGTCGATGCCGCATATACGGCTGAAGCCGCGACGGCCAAATTTTGAGCTATCACACAGAACTATAGTCTTTTGTGTTGAGCGAATCATAGCGCGATTGAGGTTGGCCTCCAGCAGATTGGTGGTCGAGAGTCCATACTCAATATCAATTCCGTCCACACCGATAAAGAGCTTGCTGCTTGAGAAGTTCTCGAGAAGATGCTCCGCATCGCTGCCCACAGCCGAGAGGGCGCTGCCTCGCACGATGCCTCCGAGCTGCACAACCTCGTAGTTGCGATTCTTGGCCAAAATAGAGGCCACGTTCAATGCCGATGTGATTACCGTAAGGCGGCCAAGCCTCTCCTCGGCATAGACCTCGCGTGCGAAATACTCGACGGTAGTGCCCGATGCGATGATAATCGAGTCGTTGGGCTCGATAAGCCCAATGGCCGCCTTGCCGATGGCGGTCTTCTCGGCGGGATATTGCGAAAACTTCACATTCACGTCGCGGTCGTTGATGTAGGGGCTCATCTTGATGGCCTTTCCGTGAGCTCGGTAGAGACGGTTGCTCTGCTCGAGCAAGGTGAGGTCTTTACGAATCGTAACCTCCGAGACGTTGAGCATAGTCGATAGTTCGGTGACGCTCACCTGGCCTTTTGAGTCCAACTCCTTTATAATCAAATCGTGTCTTTCGTTGATAGTCATATCGTGTCTGAATTTTCATTTCACAGCGTAAAGATAGTAAATATCGCTTAAAAGCGAGCCCGAAAAGCGTTAAAGTGCTTAAAAATAGGGTAAAAAACATAATTTTCGGCCAAAATATTTGTCTATATTTTGAAATAACACTACTTTTGTTTCGTAATGAAACAACCTGAGGCCTCGACATTGTGTCGTTTTGCCCGAAAATATGCCTTAGTCTGCTTTTAGGCTGCTGTTTTAAGAGTGCCGCTTGCGATGTTTTGTTTCGCAAGTGGGCTGTTCTGGTGTCGAGCTCGGTTGTCTATAGTTTTGGAGCGAAAGATATAACAATACATAAATACAAAGATGAACAGAACAGGTCTATTATCTCGCCTTGACGATGCCGATAAGGTATGGGATGTCGTCGTAATTGGTGGTGGCGCAACTGGTTTGGGTTGTGCAGTCGATGCAGCAGCACGCGGTTATAATGTAGCTCTCTTCGAGCGCGAGGATTTTGCAAAGTGTACATCGAGCCGCTCTACGAAGCTCGTACACGGTGGTGTGCGCTATTTGCAGAAGCTGGAGGTCGATTTGGTGCGTGAGGCGCTCCACGAGCGTGGCTTGATGAAGCAGAACGCTCCCCATCTGGTGAAGGATCAGGCCTTTGTTATCTCAAACTACAGCCATTGGGATAATTTCCTCTACTTCTGTGGTCTGTTGTGCTACGATATTCTTTCGTTTGGTTTCGGTTATGGCCGTTCACGCTTTATCTCAGCCCGAAAGGTGCTCAAGTATCTGCCTACATCCGAGGCTAAGGGCCTGAAGGGTGGTGTGGTTTACCACGATGGTCAGTTCGACGACTCGCGTATGGCGGTCAATCTGGCGCAGACTGCCGTTGAGCAGGGGGCAGTGGTTGCCAATTACACAGCCGTAGAGAAGGTGTTGCACGATGGCAACGGCAAGGCTTGCGGTGTTGTGGTGCGTGACCTTCTGAATGATAAGGAGTACACAGTAAAGGCTAAGGCGGTAATCAATGCCGCTGGTATCTTCGTTGACGAGGTGATGCAGATGGATGAGCCTAATATGCCAAAGATGGTTGTACCAAGTCAGGGTGTTCACCTTGTACTCGATATGAAGTTCTTGCAGAGCGACTATGCTATTATGGTGCCCAAGACATCGGATGGCCGAGTATTGTTCGCTGTGCCCTGGCACGATAAGGTGGTTGTCGGCACAACCGATATCCAGCGTCCTGTGGCCGAGAGCGAGCCAAAGCCACTCGAGGAGGAGATCGACTTCATCCTCGGTACTGCGGGGCTCTATATGAATCCAGCCCCCACACGCAAGGATATAGTGTCGGTGTTTGCTGGTCAGCGTCCTTTGGCTGCGCCCAAGAAGGAGGGTAAGAGCTCGAAGGAGGTATCTCGCAGCCACAAGATTATCGTTTCGGATCACGACCTTATCACCATCACCGGCGGTAAGTGGACATCATATCGCCGTATGGCCGAGGATACAGTCGATAAGGCCATCGAGTTGGGCAAGATCGAGAAGCGCAAGTGCGTAACCCGCAAATTGAAGGTTCACGGCTGGCGTCCGAATCCAAACTTGGCAGACCATATGTATGTATATGGTAGCGACGAGCCCGCTATCCGCGCAATGATTAAGGAGAACCCAGCTTTGGGTGAGCTTATCAGCGAGAAGTATGGCTACACATTGGCCGAGGTTATCTGGGCAATCCGCAAGGAGATGGCGCTGACTGTGGAGGATGTTCTGGCACGTCGTGTGCGTCTGTTGTTTGTCGATGCCCGCGAGGCTCAGAAGGCTGCCCGCAAGGTTGCCGAGGTTATGGCCGAGGAGATGGGCAAGGATAAGGCTTGGATTGACGAGCAGGTGGAGTCGTTTACTAAAGTATCGAACAACTACATCGTTTGCTAAGGAGTCGTCTTTATCTTGATAATTGATTTATAGCCCCTAAAAACTGACTTATATGTTGAAAATCCTTGTAATACTTATTTCGCTACTGTGCGTATGCTCGTGTAGGCCTGTGGCGCAGCCTGAGGGCGATATGAGCATCGAGCAGATTGCAAAACACTTTGCCGAGCCTCCTATGGAGTATCGGCCCTATGTCTGGTGGCATTGGATGGGAAGTAACTTCTCCAAAGAGGGTATTACAAAGGATTTGGAGGCTATGAAGGCCGCGGGAATAGGTGGAGCTACGATTTTCAACCTCACTTCTGCTGTGATGGAGTCGGAGTATCACTTGGAGAATAATCCGTGGCCCGACCAAACCTACCGCAGTAAAGCCTATTGGGAGGCCTTGAAGCACGCTGCGGCGGAGGCCGAGAGATTGGGCTTGAAGATAGGTCTGCATAATTGCCCGGGATACTCTACCACAGGTGGTGATTGGGTTACCGAAGAGACTGCAATGCGACGCGTGGTTGTGAGCAAAGTGGAGGTCGATGGTGGCAAAACCATCGAGATAAAACTTGCAAGACCAACTCTACCAACCTTTTCAAATTGGTCTGAACCTAAACGCACTGCATCTCTGTATTGGGATATTGAGGTTATGGCTGTGCCAATGACACGCGAGGCCGACCCCTCAAAGGTGGTATGCCTTACCGCAATGATGGACAAGGAGGGCAATCTTAAATGGAACGCCCCCAAGGGCAAGTGGTGTATCTGCCGTATAGGCTATGCCCCCACGATGTCGATGCCACACCCCGTTCCCGATGAGTTGTCGGGCAAGACGTTGGAGGTTGATAAGTTCAGCCGAGAGCGAAATATTTACCATTGGGATCAGGTTCTGCAACCTATTGTAGAGCATCTGAAACCATATATCGGAAAATCGTTTACCCACATTTTGGTTGATAGCTACGAGGCTGAAAGACAAAATTGGACAGAGGGATTCCGCGAGAAGTTTCAAGATTTGAAGGGCTACGACCCTCTGCCGTGGATTGCATTAGAAAGCACCTATGGCGGAGATGCGGTCGCGCAGTATCGACGTGATAATGCCGATGTGATAAGCAAAATGTTTATCGAGAATAGCTGGAAGGTAGCCAAAGAGAAAATCAACGAAGCAGGGTTGGAGTTCTTTATTGAGCCATACGATTATCTGAATCAGTTCGACGTGTACCAGAGCGCTTGTGTTGCCGACCAACCTATGGTTGAATTTTGGAACTTAGGCGATGGCTATGTCCATTCAGAGGTTATTCGTGCCGCCAAAGATATGGGTAAAAAGATTGTTGGTGCCGAGGCCTACACAGGCCGCCCCGAGTCTTGTATGTACACCGAGGACCCCGCAATGCTCAAACACTCAACCGATGGCGCGTTCCACTATGGAGTCAACCGTTTCTTCCTGCATCATTGGGTACATCAACCATTCGATGATCGCTATCAGCCCGGAATGGGTATGGGCTGGTGGGGAACTCATTTCAGCCGCCACCAAACTTGGATTAAACCGGCCAAAGCATTCTTTACATATTTGGGCCGTTGCCAGATGTTGCTTCAACAAGGAGAATTGGTTGAAATCTACGATAATGTTCTACACCGCCGATTAGACGATGCCGATATCTTTTTTGTGCATAACCCTTCGGGCAAGCCCATCAACAAATCAATCGAATGTAAGACGGTGAGAAGCGTTCCGCAGTTGTGGTATGCCGACAGAGCGACGATTCAGCGAGAGACATCATACGAAATTGGCGAAAATGCAACCTATGTGCAGGTTGCGCTCAAAGCCGACGAGTCGGTCTTTATCGTATTCCCCAAGAGTTGCCAATACGAGCAACTTCTCCAACCCGACTTTGAGATTGTTGCAGAGAGTGCAACAGAATTGACAGGAGCGTGGGATATCGATTTTGCGCCGAAATTAGACAAAAAGTTCTCGCTCACATATCCAGAATTGAAGGATTTTAGTCAGGATACAACATTCCGCGTGAAATACTTTTCTGGCACAGCTACATATCACAAGAGAATCGAAATCGACAAATCTGTGATAGCGTCAAAGCAGAGAGTATTGTTGGATTTGGGCCAAATGAATGATATTGCCGAGGTGTGGGTAAATGGGAAATATGCTGGTGTGAGCTGGTATGCTCCATTTGTTATCGATATCTCGCAATGCGTAAAGGCAGGCAAAAATAAGTTGAAGATAGCCGTAAGCAATAATTGGGCAAACCGACTTATTGGCGACGAGCAGTTCCCTGCCGACTTTGAGTGGGGCATTGACCGAGGAGAGTCTATGGGCCGAGCTATAAAAGCCATTCCAGAGTGGCTGGTAAATAACACCCCACGCCCATCAGAGGGCCGTAAGACCTTTAATATCTGGTATTATTATAGACCGCACTCGACACTTAGTCCCGCAGGACTTGTTGGACCTGTTAAGCTCGTTAAGCAAGATATAAAATTGCTCGAAAGCAAGTAAACATTTTGCCGCTTCGTTTAATATTGATTAGATTATTTATTAAGACCAAATTATAGAAATTATGTTTGACTTTTTTTCTCCGCCTGCTCCACGCGAGCGTTTGGCGGCCGATAAGATAGATAAGGAGTACCGCTCAATGCGCTTGAAGGTATTTTTGGGTGCTTTCTTCGGATATGCGGCCTACTACCTCGTGCGCAAGAATCTCTCGCTGGCTGCCCCAGGTATGATGGCCGAGGGCTTGTTGGATAAGGAGAGCGCAGGTTTCGCTATGGCGGGTATCCCCATCGCCTACGCCTTCAGTAAGTTTTTGATGGGTAGTCTCTCCGACCACTCCGATGCCCGTAAGTTCCTCGTTGTGGGCCTTATTATCGCTTCGAGCGTGATGATGGCCGTTGGCTTGGTGCCCTATTCGGCCTCGATTGCCGTGAATGCGGGTGTGTTGTTCGCCTTTATGTTGGCGGTGGGTTGGCTTTCGGGTATGGGCTGGCCTCCTTGTGGTAGAATTATGGCTCACTGGTTCTCGCAGAACGAGCGCAGCTTCAAGATGTCTATCTGGAACTGCTCACACAATGTGGGAGGTGGTTCGTTGGCTCTGCTCGTGTCGTTGGGTATCACAACCTTTGCCGCTATGGGCATTGCCGAGAGCTGGCGTGCAGCCTTCATCTTCCCATCTATTGTGGCGTTGTGTTTTGCGGCCTTCTGCTGGTGGACTCTGCGTGATACGCCCGAGTCTTGCGGCCTGCCCCCAATCGAGGAGTACCGCAACGACTACACAAGCCGCAAGGCTGCGAAGGGAGAGGAGCAGAAGATTCCTTTCCGCCGCCTGTTTGTCGATTACGTCTTCAAGAATCACCTCTTGTGGATGATTGCCATAGCCAACGTGTTTGTCTATTTTATCCGCTATGGCGTGAGCGACTGGGCACCCACCTATCTGCAGGAGATGCAGATTCTCTCGCCCGACGAGAGCCGTTTTGCATTCTCGCTGTTTGAGTATGCGGGTATCCCTGGTACAATTATCTGCGGCTGGATGTCGTCGAAGTTCTTTAGCGGACGATGCGCTCCTGTAAATGTTATCTATATGTTGATGGTGCTCATTGGCATCTTGTGCTACTGGCAGGCTGAGGCTGTTGCTGGCGTTTTGGGCGGTGGCGAGACTATGCTCAAGGCGGTGGTATATATCTCGCTTGGTCTTACAGGCTTTGCAGTTTATGGCCCTATCGCACTTATCGGTATTCAGGCTCTGAGCTTCGTACCGAAGAATGCGGCGGGTACTGCGGCTGGATTTGTGGGCTTGTTCGGCTATCTGTTGGGCGATGCACTCCTTTCGAAGATTGTCGTTGGTCAGGTTGCTGGTAATGTGGAGCTTGGCTGGGGTGCGACATTCTGGTTGTTTATTATTGGCTGCGTGGTAGCCACTTTGATATGCGCCGTGACGTGGAGCAAGGAGGCTCGTATTATGCGCGAGCGTCGTTTGCAACATTAGTGACGTGCAAGAGATAGAGCGTCGGCGGTAGTGCTGCTGGCTCTATGTTGGTTTTTTGTGGTCCCTCTGTCTTCGGGCAGAGGGAATTTTTTATGCCAATCGGTTGGGCGGGCATAAGAAAATATGATGGACTGACTCGGTGTGTCAAAATGTCGTGCTAAGGCATATTTCATCTGTCAGGGTGTGCCATAACGGCGGTTGGGTGTCTGATTTGGGGGCGTGGCAAAGGATTTGCTCACATCTGTTTAGCAAACGGGTTGCTGCGTAAAGGCAATCCATATATTGAGAGTAAACAAAACATAAAACCCTTATAAACTATGAACATCAACACATTAACTATTAAAGCGCAGGAGGTGTTGCAGAGTGCAATATCGCTTGCTCGTGAGCGTGGCCAGCAGGCTGTTGAGCCTATGCACCTGCTCAATGCTATGATTTCGGAGGATGACTCACTCGCGGCGTTTCTGCTCGGCAGGGTGGGCGTGAATGTAAAGATGTTGCGCGACGAGGCTCGCTCGGCTGTGGATTCACTTCCGCGTGTTTCGGGCGGCAATGGCGAGCAGTACTTCTCGGGCGATACATCTAAAGTTATCCAGCGTGCTGTGGATTTCACCCGCACCTTCAACGACCGCTACGCTTCGGTTGAGCATCTGGTGCTGGGCCTTGTGGCTGAGCGAGGTGTTGTGGCCGATATGCTAAAGCGCAATGGCGCCACCGAGAAGGATTTGATTGCCGCCATTCGCGAGTTCCGCAAGGGAGCTACGGTCGATTCGCAGACCTCATCGCAGGAGTTCAATGCGTTGGGTAAATACGCCATAAATCTCAACGAGCAGGCTCGCAATGGCAAGCTCGATCCCGTAATTGGTCGCGATGAGGAGATTCGCCGAGTGTTGCAGATTCTCTCGCGCCGAACAAAGAACAACCCTATCCTCGTGGGCGAGGCGGGTGTAGGTAAGACCGCCATTGCCGAGGGTATTGCTCACCGCATTGTGAATGGCGATGTGCCCGAAAACCTCAAGTCGAAGTCTATCTTCTCGCTCGATATGGGTGCTTTGGTTGCAGGTGCGAAGTATCAAGGCGAGTTCGAAGAGCGTTTGAAGGGCGTGGTGCAGGAGGTTATGGCGAGCGATGGTGAGATACTGCTCTTTATCGATGAGATTCACACTCTGGTGGG
>JAZOUS010000044.1:0-2790 GCA_045658265.1 Alistipes sp. | reverse complement strand
GGTTTGGCTTTCGAGCGTTTGTGTATGGCTCACACGCAGCAGATAAAGGCCGCATTGGGTATTGCGGGCGTGTTGAGTAATGTATATTCGTGGCGCAAGGAGGCTGATGAGACGAGCGATGGCGCACAAATCGACCTGCTTATCGATCGTAATGACCAAGTTATAAATCTGTGTGAGATGAAGTATTCTTTATCAGAATATACCATTGATGCCGAGTACGAACAAAAACTTCGCAATAAAAAGTCAGTATTTATCGACACAACGAGTACCCGAAAGGCTGTGCATCTGACAATGGTAACCACATTTGGTATTAAAGCAAACGCCCATTCTGGGATAGTTCAAAATGAGATAACTTTGGAGGATTTATTCTCATAGAAAGGCTTATCAAACTAAACACTAAACCACCTCAAAAGCGAACGCATTTTTCGTGTTTACTTTTGAGGTTTTTTAGTCGCCTAAATTTGGATGAGCAGACTATTTTTCAAACTAATTTTCAGTTATAATTTGTAAGTTAAATAAAATTTATTACCTTTGTATAAGTAATTACAGTACAGAAATTTAAGGGGGACAGTGGGCAGTATTTCCCGTACTATAAAAACGGTCAAAACTGTTACTTCGGAGCTCAAAAGTAAAGCTAAAAAATCGCAAGATTTTTACACTCAAATAGTAAGAACAATAGGGTTAAACTCTCGTTTTCCGCTCCAAGTCCAAAAATTTTGAGGACAAAATCAAGCAAAACCCTTTGAAACATCGTTTCAGAGGGTTTTTCATTTGTTGTCGGTCTGTATCGCTCCGACACTGTGGAGCCCCTACCCGACATAGCCCGAACCTCGAAGTGTCCCCCCGAATATCCACCGTGAAAATAAGGGACACTTACTCCGAAATGAGGGGACACTTTGATATTTTTTCGGCTTTCCACAAACTTCTCAGCTGACAGTTGCCTACACTTTCTAAAAAACAGTCAGATGAAAAGTACATTCAGAATCCTATTCTACGCCAAGTGGGAGGCAAGCGACGAGGCAAAGATGCTACCAATCTATGTTCGCATTACAATCAACGGCACAAAGGCTCGTTTCAGCCTCAACGGCGGTGATAGCGATGCAGGAGACGCTGAGGCCTCAACAGCTTCTTCTGTATCAGCATTCTCAGCCCCAAACATATAAACATAACAAATGTGCCCGACCATCGTCTGGCACATTATGGTTTTAACATATTATATCAGCACAGTACATGTTACGCTGCTACTTAAACTCATTTTCGCTCCACATCTCGCACTGCGTCATAATGGTTTCGAGTGCTGCCTCCTGACCCTCAGGCGGATATTTATACTTTTTGAGCAGTCGTTTCACGATGCGGCGCATACCGGCACGGGCGCTCTCCTTCATCGTCCAGTCAATAGTCTTGTTTGTGCGTAGTGCATCTGTCAATTCACGTGTGATGGCGATAAGTTGCTCGTTTGTATAGAAATCCTGCACTGCTTCGGGCTTGGTTATAGCATCATAGAAAGCCAACTCCTCGGTCGAGAGATTGAATTTTTTGCCCTCCTCCTCGCCACTGACGATTGCCCTCGCGGTCTTCAACAACTCCTCGATGACCTCCTCGTTGGTGAGCATACCTTTGAGGTAGTTACTCATCGCACTGGCCAAAATCTCGGAAAATTTTTCGGCACGTACGGTGTTGGTGCGCTGATAAACCCTTATCTGTTCAGCTATCAGCTTGCGCAACAACTCCACAGCAAAGTTCTTCTGCTTCATCTGCGCTATCTCCTCTAAGAACTTCGGGTCGAAAATTGAGAACTCCTCCTTAATATCCGAGAATAGGTTTATCACGCCTTCGCTCTTGATGCTCTGTTTGAGCAGTTCGTTTATGCGCTCGTTAATCTCGCGGAACGAAATTTTACCCTTCCTCTCAACACGAGTTAGCAGTGTGCGCACCGCCTCGAAGTATGCGGCCTCTAATCGTTCCTCGCGTTGCAAGAGGCTCTGACACAACGACAGCGACTGACGTAGCAACAACGCCTCTTTGATGTATAGTTTCTTTGTCTCTTCTCGCTCGGGTGCTTGCAGAAAATCGACACCGCCAGCAATTGCCGCAGCTCGTGCCATATCCGACTCGCCGTAGAATGCCGAGTAGTCGAAGCCGTGCAGCAGGTCGCGACACACCTCCAATTTCTTCTGAAATTCGGGATATGCAGTCTTCGAGATATCAGTGTCTCCGTAGTTCTTGCGGTCGCGTATGGTGTAGTCGTTCATCGCCTGCTTCAAAGCCGAAGCAATGCCCACATAATCGACCACCAGACCACCCTGTTTGTCGCCAAATACACGGTTTACACGGGCAATGGCCTGCATCAGGTTATGTCCCGCCATCGGCTTATAGACATACATCGTCGAGAGCGACGGCACATCAAATCCCGTTAGCCACATATCCACCACAATCACCACTTTCAGCGGGCTGTCGTTATCCTTAAATCGCTTTTCGAGCTCCTTTTTGTGGGCATCGTTGCCGATTATCTCACGCCACTCTTCTGGGTCTTTGTTGCCCGAAGTCATCACCACGGCGAGTTTTTCGCTCCACGCAGGGCGCAACTCCAAGATGCGACGATAAATTTTCATCGCTATCGGGCGCGAGTAGGCCACAATCATCGCCTTTCCCGTCTGCTCATATTGGCGATAATTTTCGTAGTGGTCGAGAATATCGCCCACAAGCGAATCTATCGTTTCGTCTGCACCAAGTATCGAGTCAAGTCGTCCCAACTCACGCTTGCTCTTCTCTATTGCGTACTCCTCCGCC
>JAZOUS010000043.1:0-17294 GCA_045658265.1 Alistipes sp. | reverse complement strand
CGCAGTCTTTGCACTCTGCATCCGCAAGGAGCTTTTGTTGCCGCTGGTGTGTGGTCTGTTCCTTGCCGAGTCGGTGTCGGTGGTGGGGCAGGTAGCGTGGTCTAAGTACACCAAGCGCAAGGATGGCGAGGGCCGTCGCATCTTCAAGATGGCTCCTCTGCACCACCACTATCAGAAGTCGGGCCTGTTCGAGACCAAGATTGTGATGCGATTCTTCATCCTCTCAATGCTTTTGAGCGCACTCACACTCGTTACACTCAAGATTCGATAAGCCCCTAAATAACAGAGAAATAAAGCAACAACAGATATGAAAAAAGCCAAGAAGATTGTAGTTCTCGGTGGCGGAATCAGCGGCTACGGCTCGGCTGTACTGGCCAAGAAGATGGGATTCGACACATTTCTGAGCGACGCAGGCCCAATCGCCAAGCGCTATACCGACATTCTCGATGAGTGGCAGATAGAGTATGAGCAGGGCGGCCACACTATGGAGCGCATCTTAGCGGCCGACGAGGTCGTAAAGTCGCCAGGCATACCCGAAAAGGCGGTGGCTGTGAAGGCTCTCAGAGAGAAGGGTGTGCCCATTATCTCGGAGATGGAGTTTGCCTCACGCTATATGGGCAAGTCGCGCACCATCTGCATTACCGGCTCCAACGGCAAGACCACTACAACCTCGCTCATCTATAAGATTATGCGTGATGCGGGTGTGAATGTGGCTTTAGGTGGCAACATAGGCGAGAGCTTCGCCTATCAGGTGGCAACCGCAGAGTTCGACTGGTATGTGCTGGAGCTCTCGTCGTTCCAGCTCGATGGAATGTACGACTTCAAGGCTGATGTGGCGGTGCTGATGAACATCACGCCCGACCACCTCGACCGCTACGACTACTGCTTCCAGAACTATGTTGACTCAAAGATGCGCATCACCCGCAACCAGCACTCCCGCTGTGCGTTTGTCTATTCGGCCGACGACGAGGTGGTTGCCGCCGAGCTTCCAAAATATGAACTGCGCCAGCGTCTGCTTCCATTTGCCGCCCACAATGCTGTGGCCAGCTCGGCAGGTGACGGCTTTATGATGCCCGATGGCGAGATGGAGGTGCGTGTGGGCCACAAGAGCCTCACGCTCGAAGCGCAGAAGATGAAGATTCGTGGCCTGCACAACTGCTACAACGCTATGGCTGCCGCTTTAGCCACTATGGCCGCAGGTGTTGAGCCAGAGCAGGTGGCCCGCTCGATTTACGACTTTGCCCCCGTTGAGCACCGCTTGGAGCCAGCAGGCGAGCGCGATGGCGTGGAGTGGATCAACGACTCGAAGGCAACGAATGTCGATTCTGTGTGGTACGCCCTTGAGAGTATGACTCGCCCTGTTGTGTGGATTGCAGGCGGAACCGACAAGGGTAACGACTACACCCCTCTCAAGGAGTTTGCCCGCAAGAAGGTGAAGGCGCTGGTCTGTATGGGACTCGACAACGAGAAACTCATCCGCGAGTTCAGCGATATTGTACCCGAAGTTGTGAGCTGCTCATCGCTCGATGAGGCTATGCGAGCAGCCGAGAGCCTCGCCTCGGATGGCGACACGGTGCTACTCTCACCCGCCTGCGCCAGCTTCGATTTGTTCAAGAATTATGAGCAGCGCGGAGAGCTCTTCAAGGAGTGGGTACGCGAGAATGTTATCAACAAATAGGCAACAAAATAAGACCACAACTCTATGCAACCCAACGAGATAGACTACTCGAAACATATCCGTCGCCAGCCTCGCGAAGACGATGTACCCTACTCAGGCTCGCCTGCGGCAGCCGACGATGTGGCTGTGCGCCCCGATATGATGGAGAGCTATGAGCAGAGCAAGCAAGCCGAAAAACCGAGCGGCGTGACCGAGACTCTGCAACGCCTTTTCGGAGGCGACCGCGTGCTGTGGATTATCATCACAGCCCTGATGGTTATCTCGGTACTTGTGGTCTATTCATCAACGGCCAAGATGGCCTATAATCCCCGCTCGGCGGTAACCACATCGTCGTTCCTGAAGTCGCAGCTTGCGCTGATTGCTATCTGCGTGGTGGCGCTCTTCACGGTGCATCGCATCAACAGCAGCACCTACCGACGCATCTCACTACTGTCGTGGGTGACGGCCTTAGGACTCACTGCGGCGGTATATTTCACAGGAGCTACCACCAACGGAGCAGCCCGCTGGATATCCATTGCGGGATTTCAGTTCCAGCCATCCGAGATGCTGAAGATTGCACTTGTGATGTTCCTTGCCCGTCAGTTGGCGGCTCGCCAATCCACCATCCGCGACACCCGCATCGTGCCGAGCATCTTCTTCTGGAGATGGGGGCAGCCCGCCCAGCGGCAGATATGGCGTGACGGCGGCCTGCCGATATTTGTGCCTATCGTACTGACTTGTATGGTGATTATGCCCGCCCACACCTCGTCGGCCGTATTGGCCTTTGTGCTATCGCTGGCAATGCTCTACATAGGGCGTGTGAGCAAGCGCGAGATTGCCCGCATCGTAGGCTGGGCGGCGATGGGAGCGGCCCTGATTGGTCTGCTCGGCTTGGGCCGAAGCCAGACGGCGGGAGGCCGCATCTCAACGTGGATTGATTTGTGGACCACCGACCGCACCGAGATAGCCATCGAGGATTTGAGCGACACCGAGCGTTCGATGATTGCCATCTACAATGGCGGCATCTTGGGACGTGGTGCTGGCCAGAGTGCTGTGCGAGTGGAGATGACACACCCCGAGAGCGACTACGCCTTTGCATTCTTTGCCGAGGAGTATGGTATAGTGATGGCTATGATACTCATAGCGCTCTATGTGTGGATATTCTTCCGAGCCATCGAGATATTCGAGAAGTGCCCCAAGAAGTATCCTGCCCTGCTCTCGCTCGGCATAGCGTTGCTGATAACGGGACAGGCGCTGCTGCATATTATGGTGACGGTGAACATCATCCCCCAGACGGGACAGACTCTGCCCCTTATCTCAAGAGGAGGCTCGTCGCTCCTGTTCACCTCGATAGGCTTGGGTATGATTCTCAGCGTCAGCCGCCAGACTCAGGAGGGCTCGCACACCGAATAACGATAAAACATTGTGATTATGAGTGAAATCAGATTAGATAAATTTCTTTGGGCCGTCAGAATCTTCAAGACTCGCAGCGATGCGGCCGATGCCATACGCAACAACCGCGTGCTGGTGAACGACAGCTACGCCAAACCTTCGCGAGAGGTGAAGCAGGGCGATGTGATATCGGTAAAGCGTATGCCCATAACCTACACCTACAAGGTGCTCGACCTCGTCTCGAGTCGTGTGGGAGCCAAGCTCGTGCCCGACTACCTGCTCAACATCACACCGCAGGAGGAGCTCGACAAGCTCAACACCCCACGCGAGACCATTTTCGTCTTCCGCGAGCGTGGTACAGGCCGCCCAACCAAGAAGGAGCGCCGCGATATTGATGCGCTGATGGATGGCTTTTATCTCGATGATGAGGAGATGGATTTCGATGAGTAGGTATAGATAGGTTGTTAGCCAATGGTTAGCAACCTTTTTATCTGTCAGACAACTTCCTTTTCTCGACTCCAGAGCCATACTACAGTTCCAGCAAATAGGAAGTAGCAAGCGATACAAACTCCACCGCTAATTTCTCCCTCATATAGCAGCACATCGTGCTGCGAGCACCAGCCCACAATTCCGTTCAGCAGCGATGTCAGATTATCGAGCAGCCAGCTCGCCACACCCTGCATAAAACCGAAGGGCAGCAGAATCCACGCCATAGCCGCGCAGACTATCGCCATACCCATAGCCACCGCCAAAGGACCTATCACAACGCTCCACAGCGACACCACGCCAAACATATAGGCCGCAATGGGCATAGTCGCCACCGAAGCCGCCACGCTCATTGCCACCGCGTGCCAGCCATAGGCCACCACCCTGTACGCCACATCGCGCCAGTCGCGGCCATAGCTCACACGCCTCATCCTGTCGGGCTTAAGAAGATTGCTTAGGCGTGACAACGGCACTCCCCACACCACGATTCCCGCCACAGCCGAGAACGAGAGCAGAAACCCCACATCATAGAGCAGCGTCGCATCCCACATCAGCATAACGCAGGCGGTAAAGCCAAGCGAGTTGAGCGCCTGAGTGCGAGCCGAGAGCATAAAGGCCACCTGCAGGATGCTGAACATCACCGCCGCACGCACCACCGAGGGCGAAGCACCCGCAACGGCGGCATAAATCCATATAGCGGCTATGGCCACCACGCCTCGCACTACCTGACCGTGCCTGAGCAGAGCCACCACCGTAAGCAACAGATTTATTATAGCAAAGACAAAGCCGACGTGGAGTCCCGACACCGCCAGCAGATGCGCCGCACCACTGCGGGCATATCGTTGCCTTAGCTCGGCACCGAGCGACACCCTCTCGCCGATTGACATAGCCTCCACCACAGCCCTCTCATCGGCCCCAAGCCTCAGCCTGCTAAGACGCCGCAGAGCCTCGTCGTGGAGCGACCTTACGATAGGCATACCCTCGGTATGGCAAAGCAGATCGCTCGGCCCGATGCTCACCTGCCCCACAAAGCCTCGGCGAGCCATATATCTCTCAAAACCGCTATCCGAATCGCCGCTGAAGAGCCTTATTCGGGGTTGCGCCACGATGCGGCTACCGATCTGCACACCCACCGTGCTATCCACCATCACCCTCACGGGCCAGTTCACCACCTTCGCCTCGGCCATATCTGCTCCACGATGGGCCACAATACGCCCATCACAAAAGAGCGCATCACCACTGCGGCTCGCCACACGCTCGATGGCAATCTCTACCACCGCACCCCTCTGCCCGAGCAGCTCCTCAGGCGGCAGCTCCGCCCCACGTCTGACTCCAACAGCCAACATACCCAGCAGAAGAAAGGCTGCGGCCAAAGCCGCCCCTCCACGCCTCTGGGTACGCCACCACCAAGCCGCCACCATCGCCAAAACAAAACCGACCGCCACACTCCACAACGGAAGTGTCAAGCGGTCGGCCAAAACAACACCTGCAACCACAGGCAGCAGAACTCTGAGCATAGGCTGTTGGCTGAGATGCCACGCTATGTTCTCCCTGCGGCTCTGCATAGATTTTATAATTTACCAAGAGTGGGTAAAACAAGAGCTATTTTCAGGCCTGCGAAGCTCGAAAAACCGCAGCATACCGAGGTGTATGTGAGGATTTTAAGAGCAAGCAAAACACCCAAAGAGCCTTGTTGGGCACACTCTATTTTATAACTGGCTTTTCGAGTTGCTCCAATTTGGAATCTACTGCAATTTTGTCGATTATGGTCTTCACCAAAACATCCATCTCCGAATCCTCCGAGTAGTCGGCGGGGCAGACGTGGTTTACGCGGTTGTCGCGAATCAGGGTGTTCATCTCCTTGCGCTTGCCCTGCGATTCGGGGTTATAGACCGCAATCGAGTGGCCGCCATAGTTCTTCACCAGACGCATACAGGGGATATCGGTCATACCGTCACCCACATAAATCATTCGCTTGAATGGCACAGGACGCTGATTCTCCTCCATATATTCGTTCACCTTGCGGGTATCGTAGACCGACTCCACGCCCTTGTTAATCTTGAAGATGAACTGCGTTTTGTTGGTGTAGTTCACAGCGCAGGCAGGCCAGTAGGCCACGCCATCGACATTGTAGAGGAACGAGCAGGCATAGATATTCTTAAACTCGTGGGCGATTGATGTGCCCTCGATAATCTCCTTCAAACCCGACGAGTTGATGTAGTGCAGCACCTTCACACCCTTCTCCAGACCATAGGCGTTGATGCGGGCAAACCACGCCTCCACACCCGGGTAGTAGCGCACGTTGCGCCCCGACTCCTGAAAAGCCTCACGCCTGAGCGACAGGCCTGTGCTCTGCGCCTCCTGAATCATACGCGCCATATAGGCCAGCACAGGATCGGCATCCTGAGTCTCGGCCAGCACATTGGCATCGTTCCAGAACTCGCGGTTGCTCTTGCCAACGGCAGGGATAAAATCGTACTCCTGCATATTGCCAGGCACCAGCGTACCATCAAAATCATATATCAACGCAACTGTAGTCAATTTCTGGTCACTCATCGGAAAATAGTTTTTGGGTTACATCTAACTTCTACTCGGCCCCACATCGGGCACATAATCAACCAAAGTTACAACATTTAGAAAGAAATATCAAATCGCAATGGGAAAAAGTAAAAAAAAGATGGCCGAGACCATCTTTTATTCCAATTCTACGACATACAACCGCTCGGCCACACGAGTCAGGGCTAACCTATGACGGCTGCCGCTTTTCATACCCGCCTTGCGGCGCACCTCATCGACTCCAACGGGGAAGTCACGCATCAAAATATCGACACCCTCGCCCTTGAATCGGCGCTTGAGCTGCTTTATATCGTAGGGATAAATCTGCTTAATCTTCATCACGCGCCCCACCACATTTTCGGGCAGATGGCGGGCAAATCCAAACGAGTTGTTGCTCCACACATCGGCCTTGCCCAAGAGAGCCCACTCCACGATGCGGGCCTTCAGCAGCGCCACATCGGGCACAACAAGATACTCATAGGCTTCGGGCTCAAACTCCCTCTCGCTGCCCTCTCGCTCAGCCTCATAGCGCTCTAAATCACCGAGCGTAACCTCCACTCGGCCACGAGCGATGGCCTCGGCGGCCAGCATCGGCTCTCGGCCATCGGCATATATCATCACCTCCTTGCACTCGTCGCCCAGCGAGATTACCTCCACGCCGCACTTTCCAAACAACCTGAACGCCTCATCCACATCAAACAGCGGCGAGTTCTTGATGGCCACACGCTCCGTGAGGCGGCCAATCAACGGCATCAGCTCCACCATATTGGGCGAGCAATCCTCCAGCCTTACCACCCTTCGCCCATCGGCTGTGCGGCGGTCGGGATCGGCATACACCCAGTCGAAGCGCTCGCCACGCTCCACCGCCTGCTGCAAATAATCCTCGGCCGAGGCGGTCACCACCTCCACATTCTCGATGCCCATACGGCGCATATTCTCGCGAACCACATCGGAGAGCACCTCATCTCTCTCCACCGCCACCACTCTCTCAAAACGCTCGGCAAAACGAGATGAGTCGATGCCAAGACCGCAGGTCAAATCGAGCAAACTGCCACCCTCCAATCGCTTGGCGGCGGCACACTCATCACTCGACGACTGCTCAAAGGCTCTGTCGGGGATAATGCCTCGCGCCTCATACAATCGTGGGAGCTTCGACTTGGCACGTTGCAGATACTTCACCTGCGATGCCACCACCCTCGCATTGGGCAGATGCTTCTCAAGCGCAACCTGCAATGGATTGCGCCCGATGTTTTGCTCGATGGCCTGGCGCACCTCGGGCAAAAGCAATATATCAAGCTCCTCGCGTGTCATTGATGGTGAACGGTTCTCGGTTTAGGCTACTGCGATGGCCTGTGCCTACTTCATAAAGACAAAGTAAACGGCTGCAATCAGGCAGACGAAGGCTGCAAAGTGGTTCCACTGCAAAGTCTCGCCCTTGAAAAAGAGGGTTGTGAATACCGTGAAGATAATCAGCGTGATAACCTCCTGCATCACCTTGAGCTGCATCAGCGTAAATGGGCCTCCGTTACCCACAAAACCTATGCGGTTGGCAGGAATCTGGCACGAATACTCGGCCAGCGCGATACCCCACGAGAAGAGTATCACCAGCCACAGGGGCCACGACGTGATGAGCTTCATCTGCTGCAACTTCAGGTGGCCATACCAGGCGAAGGTCATAAAGATGTTTGATACTACGAGCAACAAAATCGTGTAGAGTGCATTCATAGTGAGTGAGTTAATTGCAAATGTTCAACATTGGTTTTCGGGCGCAAATATACAACAAAATGCGCAAAGTTGACAAAAAAAACAGCCGCGTCCTTACGGGCGCAGCTGACCAGCAATCAAAAAACCATATCCTACAAAAAGAGTTTTTTATCTTCTTAACACAAGCGGGTTAAACCAATCAACCACAAACACCCGTTGTGTTTTTGTAAGCCTCTCCGCATCGAAGGGGCAGAGGTGGAGTGCAACTAATTAAGACTTACTCGCGACTCGTCAATCCGAATCGTCGCGTCACTCGGATTGCAAAGCCGCTTGTCGGCCTTTGCGCGCTATGCAGAGCCATCTACTGCTACCCTATTGCGGTTGGTGGACAGCAAGCTGCCCGAATCCCCCCACTTAAGGGAGAGTATCAAAATTCGGCTACCAATCTGCTGGCATCGGCAGCCGAACATTTTTCTTAAGAACTACTTACCGAACTTGAAATCAAGACCGATACCCCAAGCGATTGAAGTACGCTTGTACTCATCCTTGAAATCCAAACCTGTGTCGGCAATCTTACCCACTGCTACGGCCTTGTCGTAGATTGTTGGCATAATACCCAAGTTGATGCCGAGAAGGTCACACACCTGATACTTCAAACCAGCGGCGATAGACCAAGATGAGATCGAGAAGTTCATATCAGAGTATGCGTTCTCGTCCATATTGAGCTGAGTGCGCTGTGCACCAGCCGATACCAACCACTTGTCGGTGATGTTCCACTCAGCACCCAACATATACTCGTTGGTGTTACCCTTGATAACTGGAGTGAATGAGTTCTCAGCCTGCTTGTCGAAGTAGTGGTGCCACTGAGCTGTAACCTTTACAGGGCCGAAGTGACGGCTAACTGCTGCAGCCAAGAGGGCTGGAGTCTCCGACTTAATCTTTGAACCATCGGCGAAGATAGCGTTGATAACAGGATCCTTTGCTGAAACCTCAGCCGACTCAATCTTGAGCTCGGTTGCCATCTTGAACTCATACTTCACTGAAGCATCCCACTTACCCTTGTGGAAAGCCAACGCAACAACTGGGCTGATTGAAGTACCCTTCTGCTTAACGTCGAGGATGTGGTCCTGAGTCTTCACAGCGTTCTCGCCAGCGGCCTTCATACCTGCCATCAACTGCTGTGCGATAGCTGAATCGCCCATACCAGCGGCAACCAACTGCTCATACTTAGCCTGCATTGTAGCCAACGCACTTCCAAACAGAGTTGAAGCAGATGCTGGCTGGCCACCAACCACAACATTGATATTCTTCATATGGCCCTCATAGCTGTTCGATGTTGCGCTGTAACGAATCTGTGCAGCTACCGACAACCAATCGGTGATGCGGAAAGCAGCACCAGCGTTGAATGCCAAAGTCATCGACTTACCCATAAGGTACATATCCATATCGTAGCCAGTTGCAGGAATCTCCAACTGCTGCATACCTGCTGGCAATACAGAGAACATACGCTCAAATGAGCCCAAACCGTTAGCGAACTCCAACGAGCCACCGCCACCGTTTACACCCATACCTGCCATCACAGCCCAACGGTTGTGCTTCCACGCAAAGTGAACACTTGGAATAGCTGCTGAGAATACCTCGCCCTTGAAATCCTTTGTTGCAACGCCACCATTCTGCACGCCCATAGCGAATGGAGCGTAAGTAGAGGTGATGGTACGAGTCTGTGCCGCCATCTGGTCGATAAGACCGAGGTGGAAACCGTTCTCCATAAACACTACACCCGCAGGGTTTGTGTAAACAGCATCGGTTGAGAGTGAAGTACCGCGAGCAATGCTACGCAAGAAGTGCGCACTCTGGTTTGAGTTTGTCATTGGACCACCCGCAAAAGCTGATGTTGCGATGGTTGTTGCGACCGCAAGGGCCATTGCAAATTTAGTAAAAACCTTCATTATTTTTTGTTTTTAATCCACGCCCACCCCTCGGCCCGAGGCAGGGGAGTGTGTCGCCCCCCGAATGAGGAGCAACCCGACGTGTCGTGTTAATGTTTTTTGATTTTTGCCGGTTGGGGGCTTTGGGCCCGCCATTTTCGGATGCAAATGTGCAGGAAATTTCGTGAACACCAAAATATATGTGGCTAACACCCCCTGAATGTTGCGAAACATTGGCTATTTGGGGTTAAAACGTATATTTTGTGGCGAAAATACCCCTAAAGAATCGCTTTTTCTATGCTTTTTCCACACATTTTTAGCGCTTTTCTCAGCCCAAACGGGCACGTCCCACACCACGCCACAACTAAAATTTCGCCGAAATTTTGCCACAAATCTGCGTAAGAAAAAGCGATTGGATAGGGTGCTAAATCCGAAATTGCAGCCTCTAAATGCAAACCGTCTGTTATAAAAAACAACTAAAAAGAACAATCTATTAGATTAAAGTTTTGATAATTATATATATATATATATTTGCCCCCTAAAATCAATAAAATAATAAATTATTTTAACGAAGATGGAAAAGAGAATTTACATCGCTCCCGAGGTGGAGATTGTAGAGGTGAAAGTCGAGCAGGGCTTCGCAACAACAGGAGTACCTGGCAGTGGCTATAATGAGGACGTGGTTGATGACGGCTTCGAATATCCGTGGTAGTAGAACTTAAAAATGACGCAAAGATGAAGAAACTTTTATACTTTTTGATGGCGACTGCGCTGATTTGCGGTTGCGTGAAGAGTGAGGTGGAGGATGTGATAATCCCCGAGAAGCTACCCACCGTTGAGAAGGAGGAGCTTACCGTAAGCACTCTTCCTGAATCTTTGATGGCTTATGCTGCCAGCGATAGCGGCGATAAGACTCGTACAGTTGTAGAGAACAAGAAAGTGCTTTGGAATAAAGGCGACAATATCTTCTATTGTACTGGCCTTACTATCGGCGCAGAGTATAAGTACGAGGGCGACGACAAAGTTGCAGAGGCCATTTTCGATAAGGTTAGCGATGGAAATATAGATAGCACCAGAGTTGCGGCTTCGTTCCCTGTGGGCGTTTTCCCTTACAGAGATAACATCGGCGCAAAGTTCGATAACAATGAGATTGAGGATCGGACCGATGACGTTTGGACAATCACTCCCGATTTCGAGCAGTATCAGAACTATGTTCCCAACTCGTTTGACAAAGATGCCAATATAATGATTGCTGTGGGCAATGGCAAGGACAATAATCTCTCGTTCCGCAACGCCTGTGGTTATGTTGTCATTAGGCTCTATGGTACAAACGTCATAGTTGATAGGGTTAGATTATTTGCAACACCTACCGGCTATGGCATACCCGATCAGCCAAGAATCTGGGGTAAGTTGTACGATATCGATGTAGATGCCAACGGAAATTTCACTTACCGCAAACTCAATCCAGAAGGTATATGGTTCCAGAATATGATTGAGTTGAATTGCGTCGATAGCCAGACTAATAAAGGTGTGCGAATCAGCGAAGACAAGAATAACCCTACCGAGTTTTGGTTTGCGGTTCCTCCTATCTACCTCGAGAATGGAATCCGCATTACGGTTATTGATAGCAATGGCCACTATGTGAACAAGGAGGGCGCCAAAGGTTTTGAAATCGAGCGCAACAAGGTGAAGCGTATGGCGGCAGTTGATGCCACCAACTCCGACAGAACAAACTTCTTGTGGTACACAACATCTGAGGATGAGCCATTGAGCAAGTTCGAGTCGGAGTACGAGTCGTTCAAATATTTTGATGCTAAAATCATACGTCACGAAGAGGGAAGCAACCCCGAAACCAAAAAGTGGATGACTTGCATCGAGTTCGACCGACCTCTGACCGAGATCAAGAAGGATGCATTCAAGGATGTTGATCTTACCAATATCATTCTTCCCGATGCTCTTAAGATCATCGGCGAGAGTTCATTTGAGGGTAACGAGCAGCTCAAATCAGTTACTTTGCAGAACAATGTGACCACTATTGGTAAGCGAGCATTCTACGATAACACCGAGCTCGAGGTGTGCAACTTCTCTGAGGAGCTTACCACCATTGACGATGAGGCGTTCCGTAACACAGGAATTACATCTCCTAAAATTCCTGGTAAGGTGACACACATCGGTCAAAATGCGTTCAATAATTGTAAGAAACTTACATCGGTGATTTTCGAGCCAAGCATCACAGGTGCGAAGTTGACCATTGGCAAGGGCGCATTCCAGAAGAGTGGACTCACATACCTCGATATTCCCGAAAGAGTGGCCGTAGTTGAGCAGGATGCGTTTGCTAACTGTTTGAGTCTTGCATCTGTTACTGTCGAGTCAAGCACTACACCATTGACAATTGGTTCGCCAAACACCGCTGTTAGTGGCGACCACCCATTCTATGACTCTAACAACATTACAACTCTCATCCTCAACCGAGAGCTGGCGAAGGCTCACGCCAACGTGTCGATGGCATTGTTCAAGAACCACTCTCGCCTTGCCAACGTACAGTTGAGCGAGCAGGTGAAGAGCATCTACGACGAGATGTTCTATAACACAGGCATACAGACAATCACCATCCCTGGTTCGGTAACTCTTATCGAGGAGAATGCCTTCTCGGCTTGCGAGAATCTTGCAACGGTGACATTCGAGCCCAACAGCTCAAATACACCATTGACCATTGACGTACAGAGCAAATACCTGAACTACACTCCATTCTACGATTCAAACAACATCACAACTCTCAACATCAACCGAGAGTTGGTGGCTGCCAACGACTATATGCCAATGGCGTTGTTTGAGAACCACAGCAGGCTCGCTAATATCAATATTGGCGCGCAGATGAAGACCATCCATAAAGAGATGTTCGACAACTGTATTGGACTTACCTCGGTTGTAATTCCTGGCAATGTGACCACTATCGGCGATTATGCGTTCGAGTGGTGTAGCTACCTCAAGGATGTCACAATCGAAGGGGGCGACGAAAGAGGTCGAAAAATCGGAAATGGAGCATTCAGCCGTTGTACAAGACTTACCTCTTTCAATTTTAGTGGAATATCAACTATTGGGGATAATGCGTTCGCTTATTGCCACAACCTCCCTTCTATTAAAATTCCAGGTAGTGTAGATTTCATCGGTAATAATACATTCTATGACTGTACCTCATTGAAGAGTGTAAACTTCGCAAGCGGCGAGGGCTCAGTCACCATAGGTTGTATAACCCAAACTTATGCTGTTGTAGGAGACACCGAAAATGGCCCATTCTACCACTCGCCTCTGACCGAGATCAAGCTGAACAGAACGATTTATATGTCGGAGGAGTACGAGAAGGCTGTTAATGACTACGATGAGGGTATATTCTCATATAAGGATTACAACAAATCGAGTCACAGCACAACCTTGACTGTGGGAGATCAGGTAAGGGTTATTTTGCCTTATATGTTCGCAGGTTCGGGTATTACCTCAATCAATATCCCCGCCAACGTGACAAAGGTTGGACATAATGCGTTTATTTATTGTACCAAATTGTCAGAGGTAAATATTGAGGAGAGTGCTAAACCACTTCCTTTCGGCTATCAGTACTATAATTCAGCCGACTGGGGCCCATTCTATGACTCTCCTTTGAAGAAGGTCACTTACAATCGCGATATTGATTTGGTGGATAGCAACGGCCAGTCATTTACTGCCGATGATTGGGACGAGGGTGCATTTGCAACCAAGCACAAGATTTTGTCGTCAATTAGTATCGGCACAAAAGTTACCAAGCTCTCGCCTTATATGTTCAGTAAATCAACGGCAACTTCTGTGTGGATTCCTCACACCGTTAAAACTATTGGTGATTACGCCTTCTACGATAGCGACAACCTCTTTGGCGTGACATTGGGCTTCGATGGCAAGCTCGACTTCAATCGTCCAAGCATCGGAGAAAAGGTGTTCGACAGTTGCAGTAAATTCTACTATATCAAGGTGAGAAAGAGTCTGCATACCCGATTCCAGACCAGCGACAAGAATGATCAGTGGTATCCCTACCAAAAATGGATTATGTGGGCTGATGATTTCGAATAATAAAGCCCCACTATAAGCAACCTGCCTGACAATCGCACGATTGCCAGGCAGGTTCTTTTTTGCCCCTGCCGACTTATCGGATAACCTCATCTTACTCCCGCAACCCCACACCAAGTAAGCAGCCCAACGCAATGTTTTGAAAGCGGGGGAACGAAGTGAACGCTTTGTGAGCATAGGTGCGAGGAGCTTGCTCATCGGCAACTATGAACACAAAAAAAGCGACTGAAAAACTCAGTCGCTCGCTTTCTAAATATACAACACTATGGGACTCGACCGCCGCAAGGCGAAGAGCCGATACCGCTAAAAAAAGCGCAGGCTGCAAGCCGAGCAATAAATCACAATGCAATCGGCTCAACCCCAATCCAAGTAAGCAGTGCCCTGCGCTTGAATTGAAAGAGAGTGAGCAGAGCGAGTGTTTTGTGAGGATGGATGGCACGAGCTTGCTCGATGACAGCCATACACACAAAAAAAAGCGATTGGATAACCAATCGCTCTCTTTCAATTTAATAAATTCTGCGGTGCGTAGGGGACTCGAACCCCTGACCCCGTGCGTGACAGGCACGTATTCTAACCAGCTGAACTAACGCACCATTGCTGATTGCGGAGACAAAAGTAGTACAAAAAATATTAACCTGCAAATTTTATGCAATTTTTTTGCACATTTTTCGTGATATTTTTTCCTATACCCCTCTTACCTCTATACAAAAAGGAGTATATCGCAAAACAACCACCTCGCCCCACTTGCCTATAATTCGTAGAGAATAGGATATTTTGAGGCTGCTCGAAGATGGGAAAACCGCAGCATACCAAACGTATGTGAGGATTTTCACATCAAGGCAGACGCCAAAAGATCCAATCCATTCTATACGGATTAGAGGCTTTGCATCTCAATGAGCTTGGCATAAATACCCCCCTTAGCAATCAGCTCGGCGTGGGTGCCCTGCTCGGCAATGCGGCCTGAGTCGATTACGATGATGCGGTCGGCATTGTGGATGGTACTGAGACGGTGGGCAATAACCACCGATGTACGGCCCTCGAGAAGCGACGTGAGCGCCTCCTGCACCAGCTTCTCGCTCTCGGTGTCGAGTGCCGATGTGGCCTCGTCGAGAATCAGGATTTCGGGGTTCTTCAACACCGCGCGGGCGATGCTGAGACGCTGGCGCTGGCCACCCGAGAGTTTCATACCTCTGTCGCCGATATTGGTGTCGTAACCGCTCTCGGTCTGCATAATGAAGTCGTGGGCGTTGGCCACGCGGGCGGCAGCCTCGATCTGCTGCTGGTCAGCCGATGGGCGGCCCATAGCTATATTGTTGCGGATGGAGTCGTTGAAGAGGATGGTCTCCTGCGACACGATACCCATATGGTCACGCACGCTCTGCTGGTCGTAGTCGGTCAGCGGACGGCCATCAACCAAAACCTCGCCCTGTGCAGGATCGTAGAAACGAGGTATAAGCTCGCTGAGGGTTGACTTGCCGCCTCCCGATGGGCCGACAAGAGCAACGGTCTCGCCCTTGCACACCTCGAAGGAGATGTTATGCAGAATCTCGCGCTGGCCATCATAGCTGAACGAGATGTTCCTAAACTCAATCTTATCGTTAAACTCACCGAGTTTCAGCGCGTTAGGCTTATCCTCCACCGAGCTCTTGGCGTCGATAATCGAGAAGATACGCTCACCCGCAGCGATACCCTGGTTGATGTTGGCAAACTGGTCAATAAACGAACGCAAGGGGCGTGTGAGCTGCGAGAAGGCCGCTATGTAGGCCACAAAACCCGACGCTGTCATCGAGCCGTTCATCACCAACGAGCCACCGAATACCAGCACTACCGAGATGGCCGTAATACTCAAAAACTCGCTCATAGGCGATGCCAACTGCTGCTTGCGAGCCATCGAGAGCAGGATGTTCGACATCTCGGCATTGATGGCGCGGAACTTATCGCGGATATAACCAAAGGCGTTGTAGCTCTTGATGGCCTTCACACCCGTAAGCGACTCCTCCATCACGCTCACTAAGTCGCCCATACGCTCCTGACCACGCTGTGCGGGGTGGCGCAGACGCTTGACGATGGAGCCGATGATAATGCCCACGATGGGCAGGTAGAGAATCGAGAATACGGTAAGCTCCCACGAGATTTTAACCATCAAAATCGAGTAGCCGATAATTAGGAAAGGCTCGCGGAATGCCACCTGCAAGGTGTTTGTGATGCAGAACTGCACCACCATAACGTCGGATGTGATTTTCGACATAATGTCGCCCTTGCGCTGCTCGCTGAAGTGCCCCACGTTCATCGACATCGTGCTCTCGAACATACTGTTACGCATATTCTGCAGAGTACGGGTGCGGAGTGTCTCCACCGTCATCGAGCCCAAATAGCGGAACAGGTTGCTCAGCACGTTGGCCATAATAAGCAAGCCCGAAAGCAGAGCCAAGAGCTTTGTAATCACATATTCTGAGCCAAAGAAGGCTGTGTAGGCATAGCTTATTGCGCCGTTCATAAACTCCTCATTCAGCTCAAAAGGAGGCAGAGTGTAGGTAGGCTCAAAGCGGTAGCCCTCCGAGAAAAGTGTACCCACGATGGGGATAATCATTGTGTAGGTGAGGGTGTTGAAAACTGCGTGAAATACCGAATAGAAGAAATAGGGTATTGTGTAGCGACTCAGCGGAGAGGCAAATCTCAGCAGTCGCATATAAGTTTTCATCATCGTGTTCTTCATCAATCTATCGAGCTATTTTTGCCCCACCCCGCTTACGAACCAAAGGGCGGGAGCTGCAATTTTTATTCCGTTGTTAGCAAAATCTTACTTCTCGAGCAACCCCTCGGCTGCAAACTCCTTCACAGCCAGCTCAAAGCGGGCTATCGTCTCCTCCATCGAGACAAACGACTTTCCGCCTGCGGCGTTCTTGTGTCCGCCACCCTCGAAGTAGCGGCCCGCAAAGAGGTTGACATCCACATTGCCGCGCGAACGCAACGACACGCGGATGAAATCGTGGTGCTCGATGAAGATGGCCGACATACGCATCTTCTTGATAGTGAGCGGATAATTCACAAATCCCTCGCTATCGCCCTGCTGGAACCAGAAACGGCGCATCTCCTCCTCCTTGAGCGACATATAGGCCACCGTGCCCTTGTTCATAATGCGCATCTTGCGGTTGATTGTGTAGCCAAACAGGCGCGCACGCCCCTCGGTGAACGAGTTATATACGTTGTTGTAAATCTGCGGAATGTTGATTCCCGTCTCCGACAAATCTGCCACCGCACGGAACAATTCGGGCGTGAGGAACGAGAACGAAAAGTTGCCCGTATCGGTCATCATTCCCACATAGAGCTGCTCGGCCATTGTGGGCGTTATGGCCTCCTTGCCAAAGAGTTCGACAATGATGCAGTAGACCAAAAATGCCGTACTCGACGATTCGGGGTGCGAGAACATCACATCGAAGGTGGGGTCGGGATTCAGATGGTGATCCACCAACACT
>JAZOUS010000042.1:0-30382 GCA_045658265.1 Alistipes sp. | reverse complement strand
TTACTCCTGTTTTAGTAGTTCATCCAACTCTGCTCTATTGTTGAAAATGTGGGGTGTGTTGTTGATATAGATACACCCGTGCACATCACACTGCTCAACCTCCTCATTTTGGTAGTTTCCATATAACAAAAATTGGATAGTTGTGTTTAATACCGTTGCAACCTTAGTCAGCAATAGTGCGTTCTTAGTCGCAATAAGTTTATTGATGTTCTGAGGCAGTACACCCATTTCCTTTGCAAATTGTGCTTTGTTCATATTAGCAGCAACAAGAATCTCGGCAGCGTGCTCCTCAAAGTAGGTTTTTTCAAGGTCTAATCCACTCATATTAGTATAATTTTCAGTAAAAATACAAAAGAATTATCAAACAACAAATATAAAAGATGAAAATAATCACTTTTTATTGTAAAATATTATCCAAAAGTATTGTATGTGTAATATAAATGTATTATCTTTGTATCAACAAACACGGGATAAGATATGGCAAAGACAAGAAAATACAAGGTCGGATGCTCAGGCAGTGGTTGGGGCGTATGGGAGATTGCAACAGGCAACAAAGTAAAGGGTTTTGGTCAGAGCAGAATCGCAGCTCTTGAGTATTGGTACGAGTTGGAGGGATGGAAGAAACCCGCAGTTTGGTATTAGAATTATTAACGATTAAACAGATACAAATATGGAGACAATGGTTATAGTAAACGGAATGACAGCACATCGTGCTAATGTAATTTTTGCCCGAACAGGCAGCGCAGCAATGGGCGTTGTGAAAGCTCAGATGATTGACCTTCTCAAGGAGAAGTTGAAGAATGGTGTGGCACACTTTATATACAAGAAGCAGAGCACAGGTGAAATTCGTGAGGCTTGGGGAACTTGCAATGGTCAGTTGATGAATGCAACTCAGAATGGTAGAGGCTTGAGTGGTGACCAAGTAAACACTATCAAGTATTGGGATTGTGAAAAAGGTGGTTACAGAAGCCTCAGATACGAAAACCTCATTCAAGTATTCTAATCAACAGGGAGGGGCAACCCTCCCACAACACCCTCAGATATGGAAATGGCAAAATACATACTTCAGATTTTACGCACTCAGCCAATAGTAGTTTTCAGTTGGGGATTTCACAATGCTTGCGCCTTGCCTAATGGGTTGAAATTCTCAGTTAGTGGTTATCTGCATCAGGGCAAAGTTAAGGTGGTCTATAATGAGGGTGCTGATTTATTTGAGGTGAGCACTATCAACGAGGATGGCAGCATTAAGCAGCGAGAGACTGATGTGTATTTGGATTGTTTAGTAAATGTGATTGACTCAATGGTAGAGACCAAATAAAATATGGGTATGAAAGGTATTATCAAAGTTGGGACTGCTGTTCCTGTTGTAAATAAGGGTATGTCAATTCAAGATGCTATTGATGTGTTTTTGAGTGAATGTGACATCAGAAATAGTAGCAAGAATGTGTATAGACGGGGATTGATATATTTCTTTCGTTGGGTTGGTGACACAGGTCGAGCCATCAGTGAACTTACTCGTGCTGATGTTGTAGCCTTCAAAGAATCTTTATTGGCTACCCATAGCAGTTTATCAGTTTCAGGTTATCTTGTTGCTATCCGTAGATTCTATGAGTGGGCAGAGGGCTATAAATTGTATCCCAACATTGCTAAGGGTATCAAAACCCCTAAACATAAAAATTCTTTTCAGAAAGAGCATCTGAGAGAGAATCAGATTCACCAACTGCTCAAGCATTTTGAGGGAAATGTTAGGGACTATGCCATTGTAAACCTTTTGCTTCGCACAGGTCTCCGTTGTATTGAGGTCACAAGGCTGAATGTTGAAGATATTACCTATAAGGGTGGTCAAAGAATTTTGAGAGTTTGGGGTAAGGGTCGTGATGAGAAGGACAATTTTGTAGTCTTGACAGACAAGGCATATCAGCCCATCAAAACATATCTTGATACACGAGGTAATACCACACTCAGAGAACCTTTGTTTGTTTCAACCTCTAACCGAAATTTTCAGGGCAGATTAACCACCCGTACCATCAGCAAAATTTGTAAGGAGGGTTTTCGAGCCATTGGCATTGATGGTAAGGAGTACACAGCTCACTCGCTCCGTCACACAACAGCGGTAATGTTGCTCAAGAATGGTAGCCTTGCCGATGTTCAGTCAGTGCTGAGACACGCATCCCCTGCAACAAGTCAGATTTACACAAAGAGTATTGAGGAGGAGCTGAGGTTGGCTAACCCCTCAGAAATGAAATTGGACGGCATCTTTTAGCCGTCCATTACCTTTTTCTAACTAAACAATGTTGGTGGTTGCATCGTATCTAAGCACTCAGGGTGAGTGATAATGCACATCCCATTTTCATTCTTTGGCTCATCCCTAATACCTCTAATTATTCTTCCACAGACATTCTTGCCAATTACAGAACCCTGTTCCCAATTGTATTTCAGCATTTTATCTTCATCTACACATCCATATTCATTGTCTCCCCACCAAGCATACTCAACGATTGGAATGTTTGGATGATTATCAAGAAATACCTTAAACTCCTTACAACAATTATACTTTACCCTAATTGCCAATCTAAGCAGTTGGACATCACGATATATATCATCGGCAATCCCCAACTTCTTCATAAACTTCTCTCCTGTTCTCTTAACATCTTTGGGAGTGCTACATTGCATCAACTTCTCCTGATGTTCGGGGTATCCCGACAATCTTAACCAAAAGAATAGTTGCTCAGAACTATTGAACACCTTACCTTCATACTGCAATCTACACAAGTGGAGGTTGCTCAAAACTTCTGTTCCAATCTTTGAATACGAATTAAATAAAATCACTCCACTTTTTTCATAACTAATCTCATTTATAATTTTACTCATATTTTTGAAATTTTTATAAATATACAAATAAAATATGAGAAAACCAAATGAAAATTAGGCTCTTACTTCTACAAAGAGCGAATTGCGGAAGTAGGAAAAAAGACACAGCAGGGTGTCTCACGACAGCCTGCTGCTTTACTAACCCAAACTTAAATAAATGAAGAAACCTCGTGGTTTAGATACCACTGAATAATAAACGAGCAATTATTCTGCCAATGTATGTTAAATATTCATAACCGCCATATTTTAACCTAATTAGAACAAAAAAAGGTAGGCGTTTCACAACGGCTACCTTTCGTAAACTACTAACCCAAACTTTGTTTTAGGCAAAACTACTATTCTGCCCCAAACTTAAATAAATGAAGAAACCTCGCTACGACACCAGCGCGGTGCCTTAGCTGTTACTCTTAGTTGCAAATGGTGTGCCACAACGCTGGCGCGCCAGTCAAAAAGTCCTCAAGCAATATTTTCGGGCCCGCAAAGAGAGTTTTCCTGAAAAACTCACCTGCGCCGCGACTGCAATAGGCTCAAAATGCGAGAATAATATTTGCAAAGTTGCTACAATTTAGTATATTTGTGCTATTGATGGGATGCCAAGAGTTTTCAGTCCGCAAGGGTGGAGCTACATTGCCATCGAATATTCATAAAATAAACAGAGAAGATTATGTTGCGAAAGATTAGAGTTGTGGCTGCGGCGATATGCTTCACGATGATTACCCTGCTGTTTTTAGACTTCACGGGTACGATTCACGCATATATGGGATGGCTGGCTAAAATCCAGTTGTTGCCCGCAGTGCTTGCGTTGAATGTGGGAGTTGTGGTGGCGCTCGTTGCCCTCACGCTGTTGTTGGGCCGAGTCTATTGCTCGGTGATTTGCCCGCTGGGTGTGATGCAGGATATAATTTCGTGGGTGGCAGGCAAGCGCAAGAAGAACCGCTTCAGCTACTCACCCGCAAAGCAGTGGCTACGCTATGGAGTGTTGGCGGTGTTTATTGCCACGCTGGTTGCAGGATTTGGAGCGGTGGCTCTGTTAGTTGCACCATACAGCGCATTCGGTCGCATCGCACAAAATCTTTTCGCTCCACTTTGGGCGTGGGGTAACAACCTGCTGGCACTCGTGGCCGAGAAGGTGGAGAGCTATGCATTCTACTCAACCGAGGTGGTGATGGGTAGCATCGGCACATTCGCAGTGGCTGGGGCGACACTCATCGTTGTAGGAGTATTGGCTTGGAGAGGTGGCCGCACATATTGCAATACAATTTGTCCTGTGGGCACTCTGCTCGGAGCGTTGTCTCGCTTCTCGCTGCTTCGCCCTGTAATCGACACAAGCAAGTGTATCGACTGCAAGCGTTGCGCCCGCAACTGCAAGTCATCGTGCATCGACGTAAAGTCTCACTCGATAGACTACTCTCGTTGCGTGGCTTGTATGGATTGCTTAGAGATGTGTAGCAAGAATGCTATCAGTTTCACACGCCGCACATCGCAGCCAAAGGCCGCCAAAGAGGCCACAGCAGATGCGTCACGTCGCAACTTTATAGTGGGAGCAGGTTTATTGGCCGCTTCGGCCGCAAAGGCTCAGGAGATGAAGCTCGATGGAGGATACGCCACAATCATCGACAAGAAGGCTCCAGCACGCCAGAACGCCATAACACCTGCCGGCTCGCTCAGCGCACACAATATGGCCGCACACTGCACCGGTTGTCAACTCTGCGTGGCTGTGTGCCCATCGAAGGTGTTGCGTCCTTCGGCCGAGCTGAAAACATTTATGCAACCCACAATGTCATACGAAAACGGTTACTGCCGTCCTGAGTGCAGCAAGTGTTCGGAGGTGTGCCCTGCGGGTGCAATCAAGCCGATCAGCATAGCCGAAAAATCATCGACACAGATTGGTCACGCCGTATGGATCAAGGATAACTGCATAGTGCTGACCGACGACGTGGAGTGTGGTAACTGCCAGCGTCACTGCCCAGCAGAGGCTATCACGATGATTCTGTCGGATGCCAACAATCCAAAGTCGAAGAAGATTCCAGCCGTCAACGTGGAGCGTTGCATAGGTTGCGGAGCGTGCGAGAATCTGTGTCCTGCACGACCATTCAGCGCAATCTATGTGGAAGGTCACACAAATCACAGAACAATCTAAAACCTACCGCTATGAAAGAGAAGAATTTCAAGATAGATATCGACCGTCGTGAGTTTTTGAAGCGACTCGGAGCAGGTGCGCTCCTCACGACAGCCGCAATGACAGGCTGCAAGAAGGGTAGCTCGTTTGGTAGCGCCACATACGGCGAGGTGCCAACCGGCAAGATGACATACCGCACACACCCCAAATCGGGCGATAAGGTGTCGCTCATAGGTTATGGCTGTATGCGCTGGCCAACGCGCAAGCGTGCCGACGGCAAAGGCAATGAAATCATACAGGAGAGCGTAAACGAGCTGGTGGATTATGCCATTGAGCACGGAATCAATTTCTTTGACTGCGCACCCGTATATTGCCAGGGTTTGTCGGAGACCGCAACTGGTATAGCGCTCAAGCGCCACCCACGAGATAAGTTCTTTATTTCCACCAAGTTGTCGAACTTCTCGAATTGGACTTTCGAGAACTCGGTAGCTATGTATGAGCGTTCGTTCCGCGAGTTGCAGGTGGATTACATCGACTACTATCTGCTGCACTCGGTGGGTAGCAGTATGGAGGATTTTCAGAAGCGATACATCGACAACGGAATGTTGGATTTTTTGCTTAAGGAGCGCGAGAAGGGCAAGATTCGCCACCTGGGATGGTCGTTCCACGGCGACCAGAGTGTGTTTGACCACATACTCTCGTTGCACGATGAGGTGAAGTGGGATTTTGTGCTGATTCAGATGAACTACTCCGACTGGCGAAACGCTCGTGGCCGCAATGTGAATGCGGAGTATCTATACAGCGAATTGGAGAAGCGTGGCATTCCAAACCTTATTATGGAGCCACTGCTCGGAGGTCGTCTGTCGAACGTGCCCGACCATATCGCCACACGACTCAAGCAACAGGAGCCAACAAAGAGCGTGGCTTCGTGGTCGTTCCGTTTCAACGGCAGCTATCCAAATGTGCTGAGTGTGTTGAGTGGTATGACATATATGGAGCATTTGCAGGATAATATCCGTTCATTCTCGCCACTTGTTCCGCTTACCGACAATGAGAAGGATTTTCTCTTCGAGACAGCCGAGCTGATGTTGCGTTATCCTACAATCCCTTGCAACGATTGTAAGTATTGTATGCCTTGTCCTTATGGATTGGATATTCCAGCCATCTTGTTACACTACAACAAGTGTGTGAACGAGGGCAACCTCTCGAAGTCGTCGAAGGATTCCAACTACCGTAAGGCTCGCCGAGCATTCCTTGTGGGATATGAGCGTGCGGTGGAGAAGTTGCGCCAGGCTGACCATTGTACGGGATGTGGTCAATGTAACAAACATTGCCCACAGAGAATCGACATACCAAAGGAGATTCGCCGTATCGACGAGTATATCGAAACACTCAAACAGGGCAAGGAGTTTTAATTGCAGAGGCCAATGCAGAATGGTACGCACATAAGCGAGGAGTGCAAGCTCTCGGCAATCGAGATGCTGCATCATAAGGGTTGTTCCTGCGTGATTACGGATGGCAGAGAGCTGAAAATGTTTCACCAGCGTGGCGTGAAAGATCTTTACGAAATCCTATCTTCGCAACCTGAACTACTTTGTGGCTCATTCATCGCCGACAAGATTGTGGGTAAAGGTGCTGCCGCATTGATGATTTTAGGCAAGATTGATTCGCTCTACACCGACACCATAAGCGAGGCGGCATTAGAACTCTTAGACAACTATGGTATAGAGGTAAGCTACGGCAAACTCGTGCCCCACATTATAAACCGAGCAGGTACGGGGATGTGCCCTGTGGAGAGCCTATGCAAAGAGATAGCGACCGCAGAGGAGTGCCTGCCGCTGATTAGAGATTTTATTCAACAATTGGGCAGATGAGAAGATTTTCGATATATACAATCTCAGCGCTGACGGCCATTACCACCTTAATTTGTGGCGGCTGCCAGAGAGAGTCGGAGGTTGATAGCAAAATACGATGCTCGCTGGAGCGTCATATGAGCAGCTATCCGCAATCGACACTCAGAGACCTATATAAGAACTACTTTCAGGACAACTACGGCCCAGGGCATATCATCTCCGACAAATCGGCTGCCGATCGCTACCTGCGCTATGAGTTGGAGACAAGCAAGAGCTTTGAGGGTGCCGACTATGAGCCAACTGGATACGAGGGTAGATTCTATCGAGTGAACCTGAGCGTAATAAAGGATGGCAGAGTGGGTTACGACAAATATCTTGATGCCTTTGTCCGCAGTGTGAACGGTATCAAGCAACCCACCATAGAGGAGTGGCGCAAGCAGTGGAATCACATAGATTCGATGATTGGCGCAATGGGGTTGCAACTGCCCGACATCGAGCAGGACAGGGCACTGATTGATAGCATATTAGAGGCGGGCAATGTGGTGATGCACCACAGCCAGCGATTTAGTGAGCACTACGATCCGCATTATAGAATCATCGAGCGAGAGATTTTCGAGCGAGAGATTCTGCCGCTAATAAATAGGGAATAGGGCTATTTCGGCAACATTATTGGAATGGATAGCAACAAACAAAATCTGTTGCTATGAAAAGATTCCTTATTGTTCCAATTGTGTTACTCTGGGCAGTTGTAGTGCAGGAGGCTTGGGCATCCAAGCCCAAACACAAGACCAACGCCCCGCAAACGATGCCCAAGAATGGCGAGTTTCAGCTTACCAAGTTGCCGTATGCGACCAACGCCCTTGAGCCTGTCATAAGTCAGCAGACAATCGAGCTGCACTATGGCAAGCACCTGAGAGGATATGTTGACAAGCTGAACAGACTGCTCAAAAGTTCTGATTTTAAGGGTGCTTCACTTGAGGAGATTGTGGCTTCGTCAGACGGCGCACTGTTTGACAACGCAGGGCAGACGCTCAATCACAACCTCTACTTCACGCAGTTTGCGCCCCGAGCAAAGGCTCTGAGTGATGGCAAGCTCAAACGCGAGATATGCGACAAGTGGGGTAGCGAGGAGGCTTTCCGAAAGGCCTTCACTGATGCAGGGTTAGAGATTTTCGGCTCGGGCTGGGTGTGGCTTGCGGCCAACAAGGATGGCGAGCTGAGCATCGAGAAGATGGCCAACGGAGCAAACCCGATAGCAGACGGACTTAGGCCACTCATCGGCTTCGATGTGTGGGAACACGCCTACTATTTGGACTACCAAAACCGTCGCGCCGACCACCTGAACGCCCTCTGGCTGATTGTGGATTGGCCAACAATTGAGGCAAGATATAAAGAGATTATAGACAATTAAAAATAGAAATTATGCAAACTACAAACATCAAACTCTACACAATGGGTTACAACGAGTTGAAGACCTATCTCGTTGCTGCTCTGTTCGTTTTGGGCAATATCGCCCTTCCACAACTCTGTCACCTGATGCCTCAGGGAGGTATGATTTGGTTGCCAATCTACTTCTTTACGCTGATTGGTGCCTATAAGTATGGCTGGAAGGTGGGCCTTTTAACTGCCGTTGCATCGCCACTGCTCAACCACATCTTGTTTGGTATGCCAGCAGCTGCTGTATTGGCTCCAATCCTTGTGAAATCAACCATCTTGGCTCTTGCGGCTGGCTACACAGCTATGCAGACCAAGCGTGTATCTATTCTGCTTTTGGCCGCCATCGTGGCTACATATCAGATTGCAGGCGGATTGTTTGAGTGGGCTATTGCCGACTTTAGTGCCGCAATGCAGGATTTCCGCCTCGGCCTGCCGGGTATGGCTTTGCAGATTGTGGGTGGTTATTTGTTTATCAAGTATCTGCTTCGCAAGTAATTTAGTAGCTTAATATAAATGCTGGCTAACAGATGTTATTAGCCAGCATTTTTTTATTCGCCATAGGTATAATAAATGGGATTGTCGAATAAAAATGAAGTGGCCCCTAAAGTTTTTTGTTTAAACTTTAGGGGCCACTTCAAAGTTAGCAGCATTTTTATTAGGGGTTAATACCTCTATTTAGTCGTTAGGGTAAGCCGCGATAAACACATTGCGCTTGCGCAACTCATCCTGCACCTTGTGAAGCTCCTGCAATGAGACGCTACCAACAACATACTTATAGCTATCTGAGATATAATTCTCGCTAACAGAATCAAACTTAATCATATCGAGATCGGCATAGTCTGAATAGCGGTAATATACTCGGAACGAGTGGTCGGTTGTATATTCTGGCAACTGCGAATCGTTACGCTTCTTGTACTCATACTTATAGTCATACAAGCAAGCGGTGATGTCGCTCAAAACAGCCGAACCTGTTGGGTAGCCACCTGCACCACGACCAAACATAAACTGCTTGTCGTAGAACAATCCCTTGATTACCACACCGTTGAACTCGTCCTCCACGCTATAGATATACTTATTGCGAGAGATAAGCTGAGGCATTACACACATAATGAGTTTGTTGCCAGCCAGCTTCTCGACGTGAGCCACCAACTTAAAGCGACGCTCCTTCTCGTTTGCAAAGCGGATATCGTCATCGTTCATATTTGAGATGCCGTAGGTGAAAATCTTTTCGGGAGCTACATACAGACCAAATGCGTGGATGGTGATGATGATGAGCTTGAAGAGTGAATCCCAGCCGTCGATATCGAGCGTTGGGTTGCTCTCGGCAAAGCCCAAATCCTGAGCCAGCTTCAATGCGTCGGCATACGACATCTTCTCGTTGAAAATCTTCGAGAGAATGAAGTTTGACGAGCCGTTCAAGATACCCTTCACCGATGTCAAGAGGTCGTTGTCGTAGTACTCCTCCAAGTTGCGGATTACGGGGATACTACCACAAGCCGAAGCATCGTAAAGCAGAGCCACATTGTAACGTGCCTGCAACTCAATAAGCTCCTCAATGTGGTGAGCCAACATCTTCTTGTTGCCCGACACCACAGGAAGGCTCATCTGCAAAGCGCGCTTCACAATATCGTATGCAGCATCGGCATCATCAATAAGCTCCACAATAAAGTTGATATCGGGATCATTGAAGATATCGTCTGCCTTGTTGGTAAACTCAGCATCAATAGCTCGCTGCTTCGACAAATCGCGAACACAGATACGCTTAATCTCCACATTCTTTGAACCGATGCGCTTCAACACATCATAGAGGCCACTACCGACTGTACCAAAACCGAAAAGGCCGATGTTTAATTTTTTTCCGTTCATATATCTCTGTTTTCGTTATTATTCGCTTAAAAATTTGAGTATGATATCGTTCAGCTTCTTATGCTCGACCAAAAAACCGTCGTGACCAAAATCCGAATCGATAAGATGGTATCTCACATCGGGGATATTTTCAACCAACACGTCGTGGTCAGATGGAGGGAAAAGAATATCCGAAGTGATAGCCACCACTAAGCTCTTGGCCCTAATCTGCTTTAACACATCCTCCACACGACCTCGTTCGCGACCAAGATTGTGAGAATCCACAGCCTGTGAAAGACGATAATAGGAGTAGGCGTTGAATCGACGACGCAGCTTCTCACCCTGATAACGCTGGTATGAGAGCACTCGGCGCTGGAAGCTCACCTCATTGGGATTCTCATCCTCCTGAGTCTTGTCGTAAGCCATACCGCCACGATAGCTCAAGAGTGCAATACTGCGGGCAATAGCCATACCATCGAGTCCCGCCTCGGCATTGCGCTCGCCGAAAGTTGAATCGCTCTCGATAGCCATACGCTGCGACTCGTTGAAAGCCGAAGCCCAGGGTTTTGTGCGGGGTGTTGTGGCGATAAAAGCAGCCTTGCGAGCAAAATCGGGTTGCATAATGCTCCACTCAAGACACTGGAAGCCACCAATCGAGCTACCTATCAACAGCTCCACCTGCTCGATTCCGAGGTAACGGGCCAAAAGCTGGTGACAACGCACCATATCGCGCACCGTAATCAACGGGAAATCGCCATAATAGGGCTCACCCGTTGCAGGATTCAGGCTCAGTGGGCCTGTTGTGCCATAATGCGAGCCGAGGAAATTGGCGCACACTGTGAAATAGTTCGCAGGATCGAGAAAACAACCCTCCTCCACAGTGTGAGGCCACCAATCAGCCACATCGGAGTTGGCCGTGAGGGCGTGACAAACCCAGATGACATTGCTACGCTCGGCGTTCATCTCGCCAAATGTGTCGTAGGCAATCGTCACCTCAGGTAGCACATAGCCACACTCCAACTCGAATGGCTCGTTGTATGTATAAAATTTTGCCATCCTATATTACTTAGCAGCGGCAAAAGCCTGTTCAAAGTCGTCGATAAGATCCTCCACATTCTCCAAACCGAGCGAAATACGAAGCAGGGTAGGAGTAACGCCAGCAGCCTTCAAGTCGGCCTCGTTGAGCTGCTTGTGGGTTGTTGATGCAGGGTGGGTAACAACGGTAATCGAGTCGCCAATCATAGTCATATTGGCCGAGAGCTTCAACGCCTCGACAAACTTAACGGTGCTGTCGAGCGAGCCCTTCAACTCGATTGTAAAGACGCTCGATGAGCCATAGCGATAATACTTCTGCGCATTCTTATAGCCGCTATGCGACTCGAAGCCCACGAAGCTAACACTCTCCACCATTGGGTGGTTCTTGCAGTACTCAGCCAGCTTCCAAGTTGACTCCACCTGATGCTTCACGCGCAGAGAAAGAGTCTCCAGACCAATCAACATCAAATAAGCATCGAAAGGCGAAGGACAGCAACCGAAATCGCGAAGACCATCCACACGACACTTCACGATGAAAGCAGCATTGCCAAATGCTTCATAGAGGTTAAGGCCGTGATAACCCTCCGATGGGCCATCAATTTGTGGGAACTTGCCGTTTGCCCAGTTATAGTTACCACCATCAACGATAATACCGCCCATAGCTGTACCGTGACCGTTAATCCACTTTGTAGCCGAGTCAACAATGATATTTGCGCCCCAATCGAATGGATTACACAAGTAACCTGCTGCACCAAACGTGTTATCCACAACAAAAGGTACATCCTTTCGCTTTGCCAGCTCGCCCAAAGCCTGCAGGTCGGGCACAACACAAGTGGGGTTACCCATACTCTCGGCATAAATCATCTTGGTACGCTCATCAATGAGCGGCTCGAAATCCTCTGCTCGCTCACTCTTGGCAATGCGGCACTCGATGCCCAACTTGCGGAGCGAAATACGGAACTGGTTGTAAGTACCACCATAGAGGAATGGCGAAGCCACGATATTATCGCCAGCCTCGGCCAAAGCCGTTACGGTAAGCAGAATTGACGACATACCCGACGATACGGCCAACGCACCTACTGCGTTATAGAGCGATGCGATGCGCTCCTCGTAGCTTGCTGTTGTTGGGTTGTGCAATCTTGTATATATGTTTCCGCCCTCGCTCAACTCGAAAAGACGAGCAGCATAGTCGCAGCTCTTGAAATGGTAGGCCGCAGTAGGGTAGATAGCCACACCACGAGAGCCTGTTTCGTCAACTTTATATCCGCCGTGAATCTGCTTTGTCTCAAAGCGTAATTTGTTCTCTGACATAGTATTTAGAGTATATTAGAATTAACTTCATTCGGACTGACCAAATTAGTTTCAAAAAATTATAACCTTAAAATAAAATGAATTTGTGCCTCAGACACCGACAGCACTTGACTGCCCCAAAATAAACCAGTGCCTAACGGCACATTCGCATTGGGCGCATCGAGCGATTTAGCATTAAATCGACCATATTGAGTATGTAACTATATCTGTTCATCTGCATAGCACATTTAATAAGCGCAAATATAACGAATATTTTTATTTTTTATAGTGGTGTACTGCAAAAAAGAATAAGATTTTGGTTATATTTGTTAGACAAAAAAGAATCACAAACTCTTTGAGAGTAGAGCCATACCACTACCAAAGGTAGCGTAGAGATAAAAACGATATTACGAAACATCAAAATTATGAAGAGACTACTATTTTTAGCCGCTATTTCGATGCTGGCTTATTCACCAGCCGAGCAGGTGGGTGAGCCATACCCAGGCTGGAGAAGCGGAGAGTTGGATATCCACTTCATCTACACTGGTCGCGGAGAGTCGGTTTTCCACATCTTTCCCGATGCAACGACTATGCTTATAGATGCAGGCGATTACGAGGCAACGGTGCCTATGACCGATCCCAAGCCCGACCTTTCGCGCAAGGCTGGAGAGTGGATAGTTCGCTACATCGACAGGATAAACCCAAGCGGCAAAGAGATTGATTATCTGATGATTTCACACTTCCACGACGACCATACGGGCGATGTCTCAATCGACGCTCCCCTTACATCGGGACGTGGCGAGGATTACAAGCTCATTGGCATTGCCGAGGTGGGTGAGACTATGCGTTTCAAGCAGTTTATAGATAGAGGTTATCCCGACTATAACTACCCAAGAAAAATCAGTGATCCACACACGGCTAACTACCTGAAATTTGCGAAATATCACAAGCAGAAATATGGCGCAACACAGGAGCCTTTCAAGGTGGGTGCACTCAACCAGATTGCGCTCAAAAACAGACCTTTGTGGTATTCACGATCGTTATCGATTCGCAATATTGCAGCCAACGGTGAGGTGTGGAGCGGCGAGGAGGGGAAGAGCGTCCGCTACAACGACCTTCACCCCGACAACACCAGCGGTTACATCAATGAGAACACCCAGAGCATAGCCATCCGCATCGACTATGGCCCATTCTCATACTTTACGGGTGGCGACATAACCCATTCGCTAAAGAATGCCGAGGGCCAGAGCATCAACATCGAAGCCAAAGCGGGTGAGGCGTGTGGCGAGGTGGATGTGTGCAAGTGTAACCACCACGCCTACAAAGATGCTATGCATCCCGATTTTCTGCGCAGCGTAAAGGCCAAAGCCTATATCGATGCGGTTTGGGATCAGTACCACACACAGCCAGCCATCATCGAGCGCATACTCTCGCAGGATATTTATAAAGGTGAAAGGATGTTCTACACACAATATATAGTGGATAAGGCTCGCAAGGAACACGCCGACAAAGAGTGGTACAAAGGCGTTTGCCCACACAATGGCCACATAGTCGTAAAGGCCTACGACAAAGGCCGCAAATATAAGATTTACCGCCTTTCGGCCGATGATGAACAGATGACAATTCAGGCTATATATGGGCCTTTCGACAGCGAATAAATAACAACGAAACGAGTTGCCCTCATCAGGTAACTCGTTTTTAGTTTATAAGTCTATTATTTACAAATTGACATCGGCGGCATCCAACAGATTATTCAGCAACGCATAGACCGTAAGGCCCGCCACCGACTTAATACCTGTCTTGTGGGCTATGTTTTTGCGGTGTGACATAACCGTATGGATCGAGATATTGAGTTTATCGGCTATCTCTTTGTTAGCCAAGCCCTTTGCCACCAGCACCAGCACATCTCGCTCACGCTCAGAGAGTTCGTGACTATCGCTATATGGATTGGTCTGGCTCTGCTCGATAGCGCTATCCAATCGGCGGAGCATCTGCTCACGCGAATCATAGATATTCATCACAACATCAAAGCCTCTGCTCACCTCGTCGTCACAGATTGTTGTCGCAAGCATCACTAACGCTACACTCTGCAATTCGGTGAAAGCATATCGCACACTCTGCTGCAAGGTCGCCACCAACTGTGAACCCACAATCACAACATCCACCGACAACATCGCCACTCGCTCCACAAGGTTTCGCAGATTATCGGTGGTATATACCACCTCATAATCACTGCCCGCAAGCAGAGATTTCACACCCTCGCAGATAATAACCGATGGCTCAACAACAGCTACTTTTATCACTCGCCTCATAAGTTACCTCCTCTCTGCATTTATAACCACAGGAGCCAAAATTCCCATCTCCAACATTGTATGCTTGGCCAGCTCATCGCTCAAAGCGAATATATCAAAAAGCAGGTCGCATCGCTGACGGGTTGTGCAACTTTCGGGCAGATACTTTATCACGATACTCTTTATATCGTCAATCTTGTCGCATACATCGGTGTGATTATCAACAAAATCACCCATAGCCTTATCGGTTACAACCTCGCCCGAAATCACACGCTCCACATAAGGGAACATCTCAGCCTCCTCGTACTGTAAATGAGCCTTAACCTCCTCTATATAACCAAGATAGAACCGTTGCAGGATAGCTCTCTGTGACTCAGCACAAAGCTGCAAAACCTGCTCTATTCCGCCTGCGATTTTAGGGATAAGGTCTTCGATATAGTAGCGGTGTGAAGCACGAAGATATTGTAGCAGATACGACATATCTTTCACCCGTAGGCTGCTGGTGTCGGGCATACAATCAGCCTCGATATAGATTCGGCAAATCATCAAAAACAACTCCACCGACATATCGTACTTACGACACATCTCCTCCAGCGAGATATCGCCATAGGGCAACTGAATATCAAGTCTTTGAAAAATCGACAACAGACGATAATCGACATCGATAAGCTCAATTATCTTCATATCCTTCGACAGAATAGCCCTGTTGCTAACATCAGTTCTATAACTCTTCATAATCAATCTTTTACAATCCAATCCACACTCCCACATTGAATGCAACAAACGCCATCACCCAAGCCAGCAGAGTGTTATATACTGCCGACAAAATGGCCCACTTCCAACCTCCAGCTTCGTGAGCAATAGCCATAACTGTTGCAAGACAGGGCAGATAGAGCAGTATAAATATAATCATTGCCAAAGCACCAGCCCTCGAATAGTTGCCCGACGCAAGCAGTTTGGCCGACAATGAGGCGCTATTAGAATCGGCATCCTCCACCGAATACAACACACCCAAAGTCGATACCACAATCTCCTTAGCCGAGATACCAGACAACACCGCCACGCTCGCACGCCAATCCATACCTATAGGACGCATAACAGGCTCGATAAACTTACCTATGCGGCCAAGATATGAGTTTTCGGAGTGCAACTTAGCCGCCAACGCAGAATTATCCGCTTGGGCAACTGCATTATCCGCCGAATCTGCAACCAGCTCAACTGCTACGCTTTGCATTACGCTTACACTCTCCGTAGAGCGAGGATAGTAGCTCAAAAACCATATCACCACAGCCGCCACCAAAATCAAGCCTCCAATCTTGCGCAGATACTGCGCCGAGCGCTCCCACATATGGCGCAGGGTGGCGTTAAGGGTGGGGATACGGTAGGGTGGTAACTCCATAACAAAAGGAGTCTCATCCTTGCCAAACATAAAGCGGCGGAGAAGTCGTGCTGTAAGGATTGCCACCACGCATCCCAACAGATATATACCAAAGAGCATAGCTCCCGCACATTCGGGGAAGAAGGTGGCCACCAACAAAACAAAGACTGGCAGTCGCGCACTGCACGACATAAATGGATTTATCAAAATAGTTATCAGGCGACTACTGCGACTCTCGATAGTGCGGGTTGCCATAATAGCGGGCACATTACATCCGAAGCCCATCACAAGCGGGATAAACGACTTACCGTGCAAGCCCGCCAAGTGCATCAACTTATCCATAATAAATGCCGCACGAGCCATATACCCCGAATCCTCCATAACCGATATAAACAGATAGAGGATAAGGATATTAGGCAAGAAAACAACCACCGAGCCAACACCACCGATGATACCATCAACCAGCAAATCGCGCAACGGGCCATCGTTCATCATATTGCCCACCACCTCGCCAAGCCAGCCGAAGCCCATCTCAATCCACTCCTGAGGATATGCGCCTAACGTAAATGTTGACCAGAACATCAGAAACATAATCGCCAAAAAGAGCGGGAAACCGAGATAGCGATGGGTGACAACTCTATCAATCAGCGAAGTCTTGTCGCCTGCACTCTTCTTGCTTCCAGCTACAAAGGTCTCGGCCAAAGCACCCTCGATAAAACCATATTTCTCGTTGGTAATGGCACTCTCAACATCCTCATCCAAAGCCGTAATGATGCGGGCTGCACCCTTCACGCTGCGGGTTTTCCACTCGGTGAAATGCTCGCCACCCTTCAACATACTCATCACACTGCCATCACCCTCAAGCATCTTGATAGCCCAATAGCGGGGTGGAAAACACTTAGGCAACTCCTCGATATTTCGCTTCATCAGCTTCGAGAGAGCCTGAATCTCGGTCTCGATTGATGATGAGTAGTTGATATGGATATGGCGCACCTTTGGATTCTGGTTCTCGTAAGTCGAAATCACCTCATCAAGCAGAGCATTCAACCCCTTGCCATCACGAGCCACAACGGGAACAACCGGCACACCAATCATTCTGCCCAACTGCTCATAATCCAATCGGGCACCGCTACTCTCCAACTCATCATACATATTCAAAGCCACAACCATCTTGGGGTTGAGATCAATAAGCTCGGTTGTGAGATAGAGATTACGTTCAAGATTTGAGGCTACCACAGCATTGATTACCACATCGGGAAGATGAGTTATAAGGTGCTGACGCACATATAACTCCTCGGGCGTGTAGGCCGACAGAGCATAGGTTCCTGGCAGGTCGGTGATATTGATTTTATAATCTTTATATTTGAATGAGCCCATCTTGGCATCGACAGTCACGCCGCTATAGTTTCCAACGTGCTCGTGGCCACCAGAGAGAGCATTAAAAAGCGATGTTTTGCCGCTATTGGGATTACCCACCAGCGCCACATTTATCTCGCGAATCTTCTCATTTACAACATACTCTATATCTTCATCGTGAGGCGATGTGGAGAGCTCGTCACCTGTTGGCAGGATAGCTCTGGCCTCCTCGACTGTAAGCACCTCGACCATTGCAGCCTCGCTTCTGCGAAGCGATACCTCGTAACCCATAATTCCATATTTGATAGGATCTCGCAACGGGGCGTTCAGCACTGCGACAACCCGCTGGCCACGCACAAATCCCATCTCAAGAATTCTACGCCTGAAGCCACCGTGTCCCAGCACCTTAATCACCACAGCCGATTCGCCTGTTTTCAAGTCTGATAACAACATATTTCTCTTCTGTTCGTATTTTTGGTACAAAAATACACTTTTTTTGCGACATTTGCTAATCCCTTAAATTAGTGATTCACGCCCCGCAATTCCCCACATTATGCGATTGTGTAATTTGAGCATATCCGCCATCTTTGCAACAAGAAAAAGCCGAAGACAGTTTTTAACTTAAAAGAGAGTTTATTTTGTTTGTTTTATGGATAGTTTTCAAGGGCCACGTCCGCGAGGCCGAGGCCCTTGTTCAATCTAAAAATCAGTAGTTCTGGGCAAAGGGCGAAATAAGCACCTCTAAAATTCAATAAACAACAAAAATATCCATTTTTGAAAGCTCCCAAAATCGCAGATTATCGAGATAAAGTATTTTCTTTAATCAAAATAAATAATCATCTAATATAAAATATTTTAATCATATCTATATAAAGTTTTACTTGATGTGAAAAGATATTGCAACTTGCGCTACTTTGCGCAAAAACATCACATTACCTTTTCGCCAAATTATCAACCAAAACTCCACACTCCACTCAATTGAAAAAATCAGACAGTAGCAAATGAGGACAAATTGTTGATATTTTTGAGATATTTTTCTTTCCATTTTCAAAGAAAATAATGTATCTTTGCAGAGATATGATTTTTTCGAGATTACATATAGCAGCACCCGATTTTTCGCAGTTCGGTTTTCCTATCGAAAATCGCTCTCAGCAGGGTGTGTACTGTGCCGCTGCAAAGCAGCAATCTCGATTCAAAGGGGATGCTTTTTTCCATTCGACAACCATCGCAACTGGGATGATGGCATCTTTAGCTGTGAAAACAAAGTTTAATTTTTAGTATAATAGGCCGCTGCAGCTATGCTGTAACGGCCGCATTTTTAACATTACACATTGACAATATGAAAGTTGCAGTTATTATGGGCTCAACAAGCGATTGGGGAGTTATGTCAGCCGCTTGTGAAACATTGGAAGAGTTGGGTATCGAGTACGAGAAGCGTGTTATCAGCGCTCACCGCACACCACATTTGATGGTGGAGTATGCTACAGCAGCCAAAGAGCGTGGTATTGGTGCTATCATCGCTGGTGCAGGTGGCGCAGCTCACGTAGCGGGTGTTACAGCAGCACTCACAACAGTACCCGTTATCGGTGTACCCATCAAGACATCGGCTCTCGGTGGCTTGGATTCATTGCTCTCAATTGTTCAGATGCCTGGTGGAATCCCAGTCTCAACAACAGCCATCAACGGAGCCAAGAATGCAGCCCTCATTGCAGCGTCTATTTTCGCTTTGACCGACAAGGAGCTTGAGGCTCGTTTGGTGGAGTTCCGCAAGAAGCAGACTGAGGCGGTTTTGAATGCAGAGTTATAAGAAAGCAAAAGATAATATGAAGAATTACCGCATTTATGTAGAGAAATATCCTCGATTTCAGGTCGAGGCAGATACTCTACGCAAGGAATTAAACAACAATCTGGGACTCAACCTCCAGTCGCTCAGATTGCTGAATGTTTACGATTTGTTCGGTTTCTCGGAGGAGCTTTTGGAGAAGAGCCGTTATGCCGTATTCGGTGAGATTGTAACCGACTGCGTGAGCGACGAGTGCAACCTCGAAGGCCAGAAGTATTTGGCTGTGGAGTATCTGCCAGGTCAGTTCGACCAGCGTGCAAGCTCGGCAGTTGACTGCGTGCGTCTTATCGAGCCTACTGCCGATGTTCGCATCAAAAGCTCGAAGCTCCTTATCTTCGACGAGGCCATCACCGAGGAGGAGTTGGCTCGCGTGGAGCGTTACTACATCAACGCCGTTGAGTCACGCCGCAAGGATTTGAGCATCCTCTCGGATATGGAGAACGCCGAGGTGAAGCCTGTGCCAGTATTGCACGGCCTTACAGCACTCAAGGATGAGGAGCTGGAGGCCTACTGCAAGCAGTATGGTTTGGCTATGAATGCCGACGATTTGCGTGAGGTTATCAACTACTACAAGAATGAAGGCCGCGATCCATCGGAGACAGAGCTTCGCATTCTGGATACATACTGGAGCGACCACTGCCGCCACACAACCTTCACAACTGAGATTACCGAGATTACAATCGACGACTCGTTCCTCTCGGCTGAGCTTGATTCATCACTCGAGACTTTGAAGGATATCCGCAAGGAGTTGGGCCGCGAGCAGAAGAGCTTGTGCCTTATGGAGCTTGCGACAATTGGTGCACGCTACCTCAAGAAGACTGGCGTACTCGACAACTTGGAGCAGAGCGAGGAGAACAACGCTTGCAGCATCTATGTAAATGTTGACGTTGACGGCCAGATGGAGAAGTGGCTTCTGCAGTTCAAGAACGAGACTCACAACCACCCAACAGAGATTGAGCCATTCGGTGGCGCATCTACTTGTCTTGGTGGTGCTATCCGCGATCCATTGTCAGGCCGTAGCTATGTATATCAGGCTATGCGTGTGACTGGTGCTGGCGACATCTATAAGAGCGTGGCTGAGACTATGACTGGTAAGTTGCCTCAGCGCATTATCTCTACAAAGGCTGCAGCGGGTTATTCGAGCTATGGTAACCAGATTGGTCTGGCTACAACACACGTTCGCGAGATTTACCACCCCGACTATGTTGCCAAGCGTTTGGAGGTTGGAGCAGTAGTTGGTGCTGTGAAGGCTGAGGATGTACGTCGTGAGACACCTGCAGCGGGTGATGTTATCCTCTATTTGGGTGGCCGCACAGGTCGTGACGGTATTGGTGGAGCGACTGGTTCATCGAAGGAGCACAATGTGAAGTCAATCGAGGAGTGCAGCTCTGAGGTACAGAAGGGTAATGCTCCCGAGGAGCGCAAGTTGGAGCGTTTGTTCCGCAGAGCCGAGGTTACTCGCCTGATCAAGAAGTCTAACGACTTTGGTGCAGGTGGTGTGAGTGTGGCTATCGGCGAGTTGGCTCCAGGTCTTGACATCTATTTGGATAGAGTTCCAACAAAGTATAGCGGTCTTAACTCAACTGAGCTTGCAATCAGCGAGTCACAGGAGCGTATGGCTGTGGTTATCGAGCGCAAGGATATGGAGGAGTTCATCGAGTATTGCCACTCGGAGAGCATCGAGGTTACTCACGTTGCCGACGTAACCGACACCAACCGCCTCAAGATGTTCTATAACGGTGAGATGATTGTAAACCTCTCACGCGAGTTCATCGACTCGGCTGGTGCAAAGCACTACACAAAGATTCGCATCGCAGCCGTTGAGGATAAGAATCCATTTGAGCGCGAGGTGGAGGGTGCAACTCTTGCCGAGAAGATTAACAACAACCTTAAGGACGACAACGTGGTATCGCAGCGCGGTATGATTGAGATGTTTGACTCTACAATCGGCGCATCAACTGTATTGATGCCATTTGGTGGAGCTACACAAAATACCGAGACTCAGGTATCGGTTCAGAAGCTGCCAGTCGGCAAGGCCTTCACAAATACAGCAAGTATTATGGCCTTTGGTTACAACCCATTCATCACCTCTTGGAGCCCATATCACGGTGCTGCATACGCAGTTGTTGAGGCTGCTGCTAAGGTTGTGGCTGCAGGTGCTCGCTATAATAAGATGCGTTACTCTTACCAGGAGTACTTCGAGCGTATGAACAGCGAGACATCTTGGGGTAAGCCACTCTCAGCATTGCTCGGTGCTTTGAAGATGCAGGTGGAGTTGGGCTTGCCATCAATCGGTGCTAAGGACTCAATGAGCGGTACATTCCAGGATATCAACGTACCTCCAATGCTTATGGCATTTGGTATCACAACTGTTGATGCCCGCACTGTAATCAGTCCTGAGTTCAAGGCTGCAGGTAATAAGTTATACCTTATTAAACATACTCCACTTAATAATTATATGCCCGACACCGATCAGCTCAAGGAGCTCTTCTCGCAGGTTAGCTCGGCTATCGAGCAGGGTAAGATTATCTCTGCCTATGCAGTTGGTTTCGGTGGTGTAGCTGAGGCTGTGGCTAAGATGTCGTTCGGTAACTGCATCGGTGCTGATGTGAAGATGGACGAGAAGGAGTTGTTTAACTATGCTTACGGTTCGTTCGTTGTTGAGGCTGCAGGCGAGTTCGAGTGCGACTACGCAGAGCTTATTGGTACTACAATCGATAAGGCTGAGGTTGTATTCAACGGCGAGGCATTCGCTATCGACGCTTTGCAGAAGACCAACTCTCAGAAGTTCTGCCAGATCTATCCAGATCGCGGTATCGAGGGTGGCGCTACACGCAATAGCGAGCCAGCAAAGAAAGAGATTAAATATGCAGGCGAGCCAGTTGAGCAGCCTATCGCATACCTCCCAGTATTTGCAGGTACTAACTGCGACTACGACACAGGCAAGGCATTTGAGAGAGCAGGCGCAAAGGTTACAACAAGCGTATTCTGCGACCTTACAGCCGAGGATATCTTCGCTTCAATCGAGAAAATGAAGAAGATGATTGACGAGTGTCACATCTTCGTTCTCAGCGGTGGTTTCTCAGCAGGTGACGAGCCAGACGGTAGCGGTAAGTTTATCGCCAACGTGCTCAACAACAAGATTATCACCGACGCTATCCACGCCCTTCTCGACAGAGGTGGTCTGATTTTGGGTATCTGTAACGGATTCCAGGCATTAGTGAAGTCGGGATTGTTGCCATACGGTCGCTTGGGCCAGGTGGTGAAGGAGTCACCAACATTGTTCCGCAACGATACCACCCGTCACATCTCACAGATTGTATCAACACGCGTTGCTACAACCAACTCATCCTGGCTCTCATCATTTGAGCTTGGCGAGTTGCACTCAATCGCAGTGAGCCACGGTGAGGGTAAGTTCGTTGTGAGCGACGAGATGGCCGAGGAGCTCTTCGCAAATGGTCAGATTGCATTCCAGTATGTAACACCTGATGGCGAGGCTACTTTGTGCGCACCATACAACCCTAACGGTTCAAGCTATGGTATCGAGGGTATCATCAGCCTTAACGGCCAGATTTTGGGTAAGATGGGCCACACCGAGCGTTATGAGGAGAACCTCTTCAAGAACATTCACGGCAACAAGCAGCAGAGCATCTTTACTAACGCAGTAAATTACTTCAAAGGTAAATAGAAGCTAATATGAAGTCGAGAATGACAGCTTTACGCCTTATACGCACATTGACTACGGCGGCTTTAGTGGCCGCAGTAGTCTTGCTGTGCGGTTGCGAGCGCGATACAACACTCCGCGTGTTGTATTGGAACTTCCAGAATGGAATGTGGGCCGACGAGCCTAACAACTACGACAATTTTGTTGAGTGGGTAAAGAAGTACGATCCCGACGTGTGCGTCTGGTGCGAGGCTCAGACAATCTATGAGACTGGCACAGGCAAGCACTGCAAAAAGGAGGATTGCTACCTACCTGACAATTGGGGTGAGTTGGCAGCACGTTTTGGTCATCACTATTGGGAGAAGGGCGGTCATCGAGACAACTATCCTCAAGTCATCACATCGAAACTTCCCATCGAGGTTGTCGAGCAGATCGTGGGCGAGGAGCCCAACAGCGTGGTAACACACGGCGCTGGCCACTTCGTGGTGGAGTACAACGGCAAAAGAGTCAACATAGTTACTCTGCACACCTGGCCACAGAAGCACGCATTCCGTGCCAAAGATATTGAGGCCAGCCGAGAGGAGAATGGAGGCGACCACTACCGCCGCAAGGAGATGGAGTACATTTGCACCCACACCATTGGTGAGCAGCCAAATGCCAAGAATGAGATGTGGATTATGACGGGTGATTTCAACTCACGCAGTCGTAAGGATAACCATTTCTATAAGTATGACGAAAACTCAACTGCATTTCTGGTACACGACTACATCCTGGAGAATACTCCTTATGTAGATATCATCGGTGATAAGTACGCGGGCGAGTTCCACACAACAATACAGGGCAAAGCGCGTATCGATTATGTATATTGCACCCAGCCGCTTTATGACCGTATTGTGGAGGCTTACGTCGTAAGAGATGATTACACAGCGACGAATGCAACTCGTGACGAGGAGACTGGCTTCTACTTCCCATCGGACCACCTGCCTATTTTGGTGGATTTCGAGATGAAGTAAGCGAAAAGATGTAGCAAAAAAGAGTATAACAATAAATAAAATATAAAGTATATGGCAAAAAGTTATGAAAATGCCGGTGTAAATCTTGAGGCCGGTTACGAAGTGGTTCGCAGAATCAAGTCGCACGTTGCATCAACATCACGCCCAGGTGTGATGGGTAACATTGGTGCTTTCGGCGGTATGTTCGATTTGGCATCACTTGGCTACAAGGAGCCAATCCTTGTTAGTGGTACTGATGGCGTGGGTACAAAGCTCAAGCTCGCTTTCGAGATGGACAAGCACGACACAATCGGTATCGACGCTGTGGCAATGTGTGTAAACGACGTGTTGGCACAGGGCGCAGAGCCTTTGTTCTTCCTCGACTATGTAGCTGTTGGTCACAACGAGCCTACAAAGATTGAGGCTATCGTGGCAAGTGTTGCCGAGGGTTGCCGCCAGTCTGGTTGCGCTCTTATCGGTGGTGAGACTGCCGAGATGCCAGGTATGTATGGCGGTGGCGAGTATGACATCGCTGGTTTCACTTGCGGTGTTGTAGAGCGTGAGAAGCTCATCGACGGCTCAAAGGTAAAGGTTGGCGACGTATTGGTAGGTGTAGCATCAAGCGGTGTTCACTCAAACGGCTTCAGCCTTGTTCGCAAGATTGTTAGCGACAACAACTTCGACCTTCACCAGCCACACGCCGATTTGGGCGAGAAGCCATTGGGCGAGGTGTTGCTCACTCCTACACGCATCTATGTTAAGCAGGTGCTGGATGTAATCCGCAACTGCGACGTTCACGGCATCAGCCACATCACAGGTGGTGGTTTCGACGAGAACATTCCACGCATCTTGCGCGACGGTCAGGGTGTAGAGGTTACCGAGGGTAGCTGGGAGATTTTGCCAGTATTCCGCTTCTTGGAGAAGCACGGTGGCGGTGCTCAGCGCGAGATGTTCAACATCTTCAATATGGGTGTAGGTATGGTTATCGCACTCGATGCAGCAGAGGCAGAGAAGGCTATCGAGATTCTTGCATCACACGGCGAGAAGGCATCTATTATCGGTCGCATCGTAGAGGGCGAGGGCGTAACAATCAAATAATCGGGGTGGCACAAAAACACAAAATAGCAATTTTCGCAAGCGGTAACGGCTCAAATTTCGAGGCTATAGCACGCGCCGCCATTGGTGGCCAGATTGAGGCAGAGGTTGCTCTGCTGGTGTGCGACAGAGCTTCGGCAAAGGTTGTGCAGATAGCGCAGCAGTTGGGTATCAACTCGTTTGTATTCTCGGCAAAGGATTACTCTTCGAAGCAGGATTATGAGCAGGAGATCGTAAACCGTTGCAACGAGGCTGGTGTGGAGTTGATTTGCCTTGCTGGATATATGCGCTTGGTGGGGGAGACTCTGCTCGGTGCATACGAGGGCAGAATTATAAACATTCACCCATCGCTGTTGCCCGCATTTAAGGGAAAAGATGCTATTCAACAAGCTTTTGAATATGGAGTGAAGGTCTATGGATGTACCATACACTATGTTGACAGTTCGCTCGATGGCGGCAAAATCATAGCACAGAGTGCTGTGGCCTACGATGGCAACGACATCGAGGAGTTGGAACAGAAGATTCACTCTGCGGAGCACACCTTATATATTAACACAATTAGAGAATTATTAAATTAGACTCAAATATGAGAGCATTAGTAAGCGTCAGCGACAAGACAGGCGTTGTGGAGTTTGCACAGCAGCTTCGTTCTTTGGGCTGGGAAATTATTGCCACTGGTGGCACAATGAAACTTCTAAGCGATAGCGGCATAGATGTAATCAATATCAGCGATGTTACAGGTTTCCCCGAAATCTGCGACGGTCGCGTTAAGACTCTTCACCCAAAGGTACACGGTGGTCTGCTGGCCCGCCGTGACGATGAGAGCCACCTCAAGGCACTCAAGGATAACTCTATCGAGTTTATCGATATGGTGTGTGTAAACCTCTATCCATTCCGTCAGACAATCGCAAAGCCAGACGTTACGATGGAGGATGCTATCGAGAATATCGACATCGGTGGCCCATCAATGTTGCGTTCGGCTGCAAAGAACTACAAGGATGTAACTGTGGTGTGCAACCCTGAGAACTATGCAAAGATTATCGAGGAGATTAAGGCTAACGGCAACACAACCCTTGAGACTCGCTTGCAGCTCTCGGCTGAGGCTTACACTCACACAGCACAGTACGACTCGATGATTGCAACTTATATGCGTAAGGCTGCTGGTTTGAACGAGAAGCTCTTCTTGGAGTTTGATCTCGTGCAGGGTTTGCGTTATGGCGAGAATCCTCACCAGCAGGCTAAGTTCTATGGCTCGGCTGAGGCAGGTGCTTACTCGTTGGCTAACGCAAAGCAGCTCAACGGTAAGGAGCTTTCATACAACAACATTCAGGACGCTAACGCAGCATTGTGCATCGTTAGCGAGTTCGACGAGCCATTCTGTGTAGGTTTGAAGCATATGAATCCTTGCGGTGCAGCAATCGGCACTGATGTAGTTGACGCTTGGACAAAGGCATACGAGGCTGATAAGGTGAGCATCTTCGGTGGTATCGTGGCTGTAAACCGTGAGGTAAACCGTGAGGTTGCCGAGTTGATGAAGCCAATCTTCTTGGAGATTATTATGGCTCCATCGTTCTCAGAGGAGGCTTTGGAGGTTCTCTCAACAAAGAAGAACTTGCGCCTCTTGCAGGTTGATATGACTAAGGACGAGAGCGTGGTTAACCAGTATGTAAGCGTAAACGGCGGTTTGCTCGTTCAGGATTTGGACAAGAAGACTGCAGAGGTTACAGCCGAGATGTGTGTAACTGAGGCTAAGCCATCGGCTGAGCAGGTTACTGACCTTAACTTCGGCTGGAGAATCGTTAAGCACGTTAAGTCAAATGCCATCGTTGTAGTGAAGGACGGTCACACTGTAGGTGTTGGTGCTGGCCAGATGAACCGCGTTGGTTCGGCTGAGATCGCTCTGAAGCAGGCTCAGGCAGCAGGCTTCACAGAGGGCTTGGTATTGGCATCTGATGGTTTCTTCCCATTTGTCGATACAGTTACATTGGCTTCACAGTATGGCGTAACAGCCATTGTTCAGCCTGGCGGTAGCGTTCGCGATGAGGACTCTGTAAAGAAGGCCAACGAGTGCGGTATCTCGATGGTATGTACTGGTATGCGTCACTTTAAGCACTAAACCACGATGAAAGTATTAGTAGTAGGTTCGGGCGGTCGCTGTCACGCTATTGTCGAGACACTCAGCAAATCGCCCCAAGTTGATAAAATCTTCTGCGCACCCGGCAATGCAGGTATCGCTGCACTTGCCGAGTGTGTGGCAATCAAGGAGACAGCTGTTGCAGACCTCTGCTCATTCGCAAAGGAGAATGGGGTGGAGCTTACGGTTGTAGGACCTGAAGTAGCACTTGAGGCTGGCATTGTCAACACATTCAAAGAGAATGGTTTACGCATCTTTGGCCCAAGTAAGGCTGCAGCTCAGATTGAGACCAGCAAGCAGTTTGCAAAGGAGCTTATGAAGAAGTATGATGTGCCAACTGCAGCGTTCAGCACATTCACCGACTTCGACGAGGCTATGGCTTATGTGAAGGCTGGCTCACTGCCAACCGTACTCAAGTATGACGGTTTGGCTGCTGGTAAGGGTGTTGTTATCGCCGAGACATTGGAGCAGGCTGAGGAGGCTTTGCGCGATATGCTTCTCGATGAGAAGTTCGGTCAGGGCAAGGTGGTAATCGAGGAGTGCCTCGAGGGCCCAGAGTTCTCGCTCCTGTGCTTCGTAAATGGCGAGGATGTATATCCTATGCCTGTATCGCAGGACCACAAGCGCGCATTCGATGGTGACTTAGGTCCAAACACTGGTGGTATGGGTGCTTACACCGAACTTCCATTCATCACCGATGAGGATTTGGAGTACGCAATGGAGAATATTATGCGCCGTACCGCTTCGGCAATGGTTAAGGAGGGTTGTCCTTTCTGCGGTGTATTGTATGGCGGCTTGATGAAGACCAAGAACGGCATTAAGGTTATCGAGTTCAACGCACGCTTTGGCGATCCCGAGACTGAGGTTATTCTGCCTCGTATGACAAGCGACATCTGTCAGGTATTCTGCGATGTAGCCGATGGCAAGACCCCCACAATCGAGTGGAACGATATGGCTACACTCGGTATCGTACTCGCATCGAAGGGTTACCCTGGCAGCTACGAGAAGGGCTATGTGATTGAGGGCACCGAGGAGGTGGATGGCTCGATCTATCATATGGGCACAGCTTTGAAGGATGGCAAGTATGTCACTTCGGGCGGTCGTGTGATGATTGTCGTATGCCAGGCTCCTACACTCCGCGAGGCACAGCAGAAGGCTGCGGCTGAGGTTGCAAAGATTAAGTGCGACAACCTCTTCCACCGCAACGACATTGGAGATAAGGCGTTTAAATTCTAATACACAAGTAAAACGATGATTATAAACGGAAAAGAGTTGGCCCTCTCGCTTAAGCAGGAGATGGCAGCCAATGTAGCTACTTTCACCGAGAAGTATGGCCGTGTGCCACACTTGGTTGTGATTTTGGTGGGCGAGGATCCAGGTAGCGTGTCATACGTTACAGGCAAGGCTAAGGCTTCTGAGGAGGTGGGTATCAAAAACACCACAATCCGCAAGGATGCTTCAATCTCGGAGGAGGAGCTTTTGGGTATTATCGCCGAGCTGAACGCTGATGATAGCGTTGACGGTATCTTGGTGCAGTTGCCATTGCCAAAGCACATCGACTCAGACAAGGTTATCGCTGCCATCAGCGCCGAGAAGGATGTGGACGGTTTCCACCCTATGAATGTTGCAAACCTCTGGCTCAAGCAGCCTTGCACACTCCCTTGCACACCAAAGGGCATCATCAAGCTCTTGAAGCGTGCCGATGTGGAGATTGCTGGTAAGGATGTTGTGGTTATTGGCCGCAGTAACATTGTGGGCCTGCCCGTATCGAAGTTGCTTTTGAACGAGAATGCAACAGTAACTATCGCTCACAGCCGCACTAAGAACTTGGCTGAGGTAACTCGCCGAGCCGACATCTTGGTTGTTGCCATCGGTCGTCCTAAGTTCGTTACAGCCGATATGGTGAAGGAGGGTGCCGTGGTTATCGACGTGGGTGTAAACCGCGATCCAGAAACCAAGAAGTTGTGTGGTGATGTGGATTTCGTAGCTATCGAGCCAAAGGCTGCTGCCATCACTCCCGTTCCAGGTGGTGTAGGTCCAATGACTATCACCTGCCTTATGGAGAACACTATCGAGTGTTTCTTGCGTAAGATGGAGAAATAGGAGAAAGCGATTCAAAATTCAAAATTGAATATTAGAATTAGAATAGTTACAAACCTGCCTGTTCACAATAATAGGCAGGTTATTTTTTGTACTGAATTGTAAAATTTATCCCCTGCTGTAATTTTCACCTCACTTTTTGCGACTAATAGAGCAAACAACAAAAGACGATGAAAACCCAAACAAAAGAAGAACAGTTTTGTGATGTGGTACACGCCCACAGAAATATCATATACAAGGTGTGCTACATCTATGCGCCAAAGGGGATGATTGAGGATTACTATCAAGAGGTGCTTATCAACCTTTGGCAGAATTTCGACCAATTTGAAGGTCGCAGCAAACATTCAACGTGGATATATCGTGTTGCTCTATATACCTGCATATCGTTTATCCGCCGCAAGGGGCCTGCATCAATTTCGCTATCGTTTGATATATCGGCAGATGAGGACTCAGCACTAAGGGAGCAACTGGAGGAGCTTCACTCGATAATCAGCCGATTAGGCAATATCGACCGAGCCTTGATTATGCTCTGGTTAGAAGGCTATGCCTACGACGAGATAGCCGAAATCACAGGACTCACGCAGTCGAATGTAGCTGTAAAACTTATGCGCGCAAAAAATAAGATAAAAGAGATGTACAACGCTTAAACTATTACAATTATGGAACTTGAACAGTTGAAACAATCGTGGGACAAACTCTCCGAGCGCCTTGAACGCGAGGAGGTAATGCGTAAGCAAGAACTACGTGCCATTGCCGAGAACAAAACCAAATCGTATTGGCATAAAATCAGGATGAATCAATACCTGGGTTGGCTGGTGCTTGTAGGCTCAATCGGCATTCTCTTCGCACAAGGTATTCAGGACGACCTATTTTGCTGGATTCTGATTGGTTCTGTTATCGCAATGGATACCATCCTCTTCTCTCCAATGTGGAAGATTATCAAGCGGTTGGCCAAATTTGATGCAACCATTGTAGAGCAGGAGCAGATGATTATTCGCTTTGAAAAGTTGTTTGTTCGCAATAACATCATAACAGCGTGTTTCTTGGCATTCGTCTTCACGTATGTTATTATCGAAGCA
>JAZOUS010000041.1:0-24309 GCA_045658265.1 Alistipes sp. | reverse complement strand
GAATATCTTCAACCCCGCACTCGTAGCGCGTGCATTCGTATTCTTCGCCTTTACTCCCCAGATGTCGGGTGAGAAGGTATGGTACTCTGACTGGTCGATGATGGGCGCTCAGGTTGATGGCGTGTCAGGTGCTACGGCTCTCGAGCAGTTGGCTACCACAGGTCAGATGCAGTGGAGCGCGATGGATGCCTTCCTTGGCTTCATCCCCGGCTCATTCGGTGAGACCTCTACACTCTGCATTTTGCTTGGTGGCGCATTCCTGCTTTTGACAGGTGTGGCTTCTTGGCGTACAATGCTCAGCGTATTCGCTGGTGGCTTGTTGATGGGTGGCTTGTTCCAGGCCGTTGGTCTTACTGACTTCCCTGCTTACTATCACCTTTTGGTTGGTGGCTTCGCATTCGGTGCAGTCTTTATGGCAACTGATCCTGTGACATCGGCTCAGACTAACCTCGGTAAGTATATCGTTGGCTTTATGACAGGTGCTTTGGCTGTTATGGTTCGCGTTGTGAACCCAGCATATCCCGAGGGTATGATGTTGGCTATCCTCTTTATGAACGCACTTGCTCCTACAGTAGATTACTTCGTTGTAGAGGCTAATATCAAGCGTCGTAAGAATCGTGTTAAAACTGTTAAATAACGAGAGAGTATGGCAAAATTTAATGTAAATAGCAATGCATATATCATCATCTACTCGGTAGTGATGGTAGTAGTAGTGGCTGTTCTTTTGGCTGTGACTTCGCTCTCGTTGCAGGAGCGTCAGGGCGAGAACATTCTCAACGAGAAGCGTCAGCAGATTGTTAAGGCGTTGGGCGAGGATCCAGCAACTGCAAACTATTCTGACGTCGTAGCTGAGGCAGTTATGCTCGATAAGAACGGTAAGAAGATTGAGGGTAAGAACGATAGCGACATCTTCAACGCTTTGGGTGATTTGACTGCATCGTTTGCTGCAGGTGAGTACCCAATATTCAAGGCTGCCAACGGTTGTGTGGTTGTCCCTGTGTATGGTGCTGGTTTGTGGGGCCCAATTTGGGGTTACATCGCTTTAGAGCCAGATATGAATACCGTTAAGGGTATCGTAATGGACCACTCTGGCGAGACTCCAGGTTTGGGTGCTGAGATCACAACTTCGAAGGTGCAGTCTGCTTTTGTTGGCAAGACTATCTTCGAGGGCAACGATTTCGTATCGGTATCAATGCGCAAGGGTGGTGCTACCAACAACCACGAGGTAGATGCTATCTCTGGTGGTACAAAGACTTGCGACGGCGTGAACGCTATGTTGAAGACAGGTCTTGAGGGTTACCTTCCTTATATCAACGCTAATAAGTCTAACAAATAAAATAAAGCGGAACTATGAGTAATTTGAAGAATTTAACTGGACCGCTGAGTTCAAACAACCCTGTAATCGTTCAGATTCTTGGTATTTGTTCGGCTTTGGCGGTAACCGTAAAGATGGAGCCTGCGTTTGTGATGGGTTTGTCTGTTATGGTTGTTACAGCGTTCTCTAACTTGGTGATGTCACTTTTGCGTAATGGTATTCCTTCACGCATCCGTATCATCGTTCAGTTGGTTGTAATCGCTGCATTGGTAATTATCGTGGATCAGTTCCTCAAGGCATTTGTTTACGATGTGTCGAAGCAGTTGTCTGTCTATGTGGGTTTGATTATCACTAACTGTATTATTATGGGCCGTGTCGAGGCTTATGCTTTGGGTAACAAGCCCTGGGATTCGTTCCTCGATGGTATTGGTAACGGTTTGGGTTACGCAGCTATCCTGCTTATCGTAGCCTTCTTCCGTGAGTTGTTTGGCTCAGGTACCTTGTTCGGTATGCGAGTTATCCCCGAGAGCTGGTACATCGCTAATGGTGGTTTCTACTCAAACATCGGTATTATGCTCTTCCCACCTATGGCTCTTATTATAGTAGGTGTGATTATCTGGGTTCACCGTTCATTTAACAAGGATTTACAGGAAAAATAGGAGGTAGAATATGGAAACATTGAATCTTTTTATACGTTCGATTTTTATCGACAATATGGTATTCGCCTTCTTCTTCGGTATGTGTTCTTACATCGCCGTGTCGAAGAGCGTAAAGACTGCTTTGGGCTTGGGTGCTGCCGTTACATTCGTGATGGCTATGACAGTGCCTTTGAACTACCTCTTGAACGAGTATGTTTTGGCTCCTAACGCTTTGGTCGAGGGTGTTGACTTGAGCTTCCTTACATTTATCGTCTTCATTGCCGTTATTGCGTCATTCGTGCAGCTCGTGGAGATGATTGTTGAGAAGTTCTCTCCTTCGCTCTACAACCAGCTTGGTATCTTCCTTCCTCTGATTGCTGTGAACTGTGCCATTATGGGTGGTTCGCTCTTTATGCAGCAGAAGGTTGTATCGGGCGAGATTGACGGTTTGTGGCAGAGCATCGTTTACGGTGTAGGCTCAGGTTTGGGCAGGTGGTTGGCTATCGTTATGATGGCAGCTATCCGTGAGCGTTAGCAGTACTCTCACATCCCTGCAGCATTGAAGGGCCCAGGTATCGCATTCATCATCACTGGTTTGATGGGTATTGCGTTTATGATCTTCTCTGGTATTAAGTTGTAACCTTTAATAAGAGATAAGAAATGGATATTTTAACAATTGTAGTTGCGATAGTTGCCTTTCTTGTGGTAACACTGCTTTTGGTGGCGTTGCTTCTCTTTGCAAAGGCTAAATTGACATCATCAGGTGATGTTACTATCGATATTAACGATGGCAACAAGGTGTTGACCGTAGAGGCTGGCTCAACTTTGTTGAACACATTGACTGCACAGGGTATCTTCCTCCCATCAGCTTGTGGTGGTAAGGGTGCTTGTGGCCAGTGCAAGTGTCAGGTTTTGGAGGGCGGCGGTGAGATTCTTCCTACCGAGACAGGCTTCTTCAACCGTAAGCAGATTCAGCAGAAGTGGCGCTTGGGTTGCCAAGTTAAGGTTAAGGAGAATATGAAGATTGCCGTTCCTGCTTCTGTATTGTCTATCAAGAAGTGGGATTGCGAGGTTGTTTCTAACCACAACGTGGCTACTTTCATCAAGGAGTTCGTTGTTAAGTTGCCTGAGGGCGAGGATTTGAACTTCCGCAGTGGTGGTTACATCCAGATCGACGTTCCTGCAATCACTGTTGATTACAAGGATATCGACGTTGATCCAGAGTACCGCGAGGATTGGGAGAAGATGAAGGTCTTCGATTTGAAGATGGTTAACCCCGAGCCACAGGTTCGCGCATACTCTTGCGCAACATATCCTGCCGAGGGTAACGTTATCAAATTGAACGTGCGTATCGCTACTCCTCCATTCGACCGTGCAACAGGCGGCTTTATGAATGTCAACCCAGGTGTATGTTCGTCTTACATCTACTCTTTGAAGCCAGGCGATAAGATCACTATCTCTGGTCCTTACGGAGAGTTCTTCTTGCCAGATAACTTGCCAGATACTCAGGAGTTGGTATTTATCGGTGGTGGTGCAGGTATGGCTCCTATGCGTAGCCACTTGATGCACCTCTTCAAGACCGAGAAGACTAAGCGTCCTGTTACATTCTGGTATGGTGCTCGCTCGTTGAAGGAGGCTTTCTATTTGGAGGACTTCGCTGCAATCGAGAAGGAGTTCCCTAACTTCAAGTTCCACTTGGCATTGGACCGTCCAGATCCAGCAGCAGATGCTGCAGGCGTAGAGTATAAGGTTGGTTTCGTTCACAACGTATTGTATGAGAACTACCTCAAGACTCACGAGGAGCCAGAGGGTAACCTCTACCTTATGTGTGGACCTCCAATGATGGCTTCGGCTGTTGTGAATATGCTCGATAGCCTCGGCGTTCCATCTGAGAACATCCTCTTCGATAACTTCGGTGCTTAATCACCCATTATCGATATTGCCCCGCCCAGTGCGGGGCTTTTTTTTGTTTGATACAGGGTATTTGCAGCATATTTTCGGAGGATTGCGGCAAAGAGTTTGCGGATGAATATTTTTTCACTATTTTTGCATAGTCAATTCGGGGGCGACCGGTTTTGACAGCTTGCAGAGTTTGATCGTAAGCACGTCGAGCATTGTGTGGTGGCTCGTAAATATCAACACTCAAACTACAAATGGCAATAATAGCTATGCACTCGCTGCCTAATTTTCCAGGAAAATTAGCTTAATCCGCGAGCCCCAGGAGGCTTGCAGACGAGTATCCCGAACGGCTGTTCCGCCCTTTAACAGTAGTTCATACGGGGTATCATCTTTATAGGGATAGTGCAATATGTGTCTCGGTTGTTGTGCGAAATTTTAGAGACTGCGGCGAAAGATTAGGCTGTCTGTGGCCATTCTGAGCAAGAGGATTAAACGCAGAATAAACGTGTAGAAAGCTTTTGGATTCCTTGTTTGGACGCGGGTTCGACTCCCGCCGCCTCCACTTTTTGATGAGGACCTTGAGATTGGCTTAGTTTCGGAATCGGAGATTCCGACATCAAAAAGTCACATTCGATCACCCCTCCTATATCCTCCCCTTGCCGTAGGGGAGGATTTTTTAATGGTGTCGGGCGGTTGATGCAATTTTACGACAGAAGGGAGCTTCTGTCGTTTTTTTGTGCTTGATTTAATTCGGAGTAAACTCCGCTCCATCAATCACGAAAAAAATACCGAGCGATGCTCGAAATTGCATCGGCGGCAGCAGTGCTTACTTAATTGTAGGGTTGCCGAAATTAAATATTTACATCTTATCCATAAAAAAGAGATTGAAAGCCGAAGCAATCAATCTCTTTCGAAAATAACTACGCAACTGTTACTCCTCGATTACGACGCGGAAGCCTACATTGTTGGCGGGCTGCCAAGCGTAATAGGGCAGGCGGATGTAGGCCGTTGAGTTCTTGGGACGGTAGTTCCAAGCGCCGCCACGAACAACTTTCTGCTCGCCATCCTCAATCTTCTCCTTATAAGGGTATGGGGCAAAAGTTGAGCGAGTAAACTCTGCCACGTTGCCGTGCATATCGTACAATCCCCACGCATTTGGAGCATACTGCTTTACGTCGGCAATAGTCATTGTGCCATCGTTCACGCTATCTTCGCGTGGCATAAATGTGTAATATTTATATACCCAAGTGTTCTCTGCCACAGGCTGAGGGTCGATGCCGTGCACAGCCATCTTGCGAAGCTGGTAGTCGGCCATATTCTCCATCTTGGCAAAGTCGCTATTCAGGTCGCCATACCAGAAGTCGGTATTGCTACCAGCTCGGCAGGCCCACTCCCATTGAGCCTCGGTTGGCAGGTCGAGTGTTACTCCGCAACGCTCGCCAATTACTCGGCAGAACTCCTTAGCCTGATTCCAGGTGATGCGTGTTACAGGCTGCTCGGGGCGGTTTGCAGCATATCCTGGGCCAACGTGATCCTTCCAGAACTGAGCCGTATAGCGGCTGTCGTGGTTGGGATATACGGTGTTAAATTGCTGGTTCGTAACTTCACTCTCCGACATCCAGAATGGGCGTGCAATCTTCACAACGCTCTCTGGTGAGTTGTGAGCACCTCGGCGGTTGTTACCCATAACAAATGTGCCTGCAGGAATTCTAACAAATGTCATCTCGACACCATCGGCCAAACGGATTGTGCGGCGAGCCTCGCCATATTTGTCAATCATCTGCTTGGCTACCTCGGCCGAGAATGGGAAGTTTTTGGCTGTTACAACCCTCTTTGGCTTCTCCTCTGGCTCGGTGCGCTTGGCTGCTGGCTGAGGGTTAGCCTTGAGATATGCAGCATAATCCTCAATCTCACGCTTCCACTCAACACCCGCACCGTTGGCATATTTGTTAGTAAGTTCAATTCGTCGCTCATACTGCGTAGTTGGGCAGTAGGGGAGCTTGTTATATACAAACTGGCCGTGACAAGGGGCATTGAAATCAATCCAGTTGTAGATTGTGCGCCACTCCTTATCGCTGAGCTCCACACCGTGGTGGCCACCCTTGAGTATGCGCACCAATTCACTTGTCGAAGCGTGGTATTCATAGGGCTTCATAACATAGATATCGGCCTCGGGGCCCTGACGGTTGACGTAGGGGTGCAGATTTAGGTAGCTCTGCGTAAGGTCGAGTTGTCCCGATTGAGCGCGACGTGTTGGTACATCCGCCACTTTCACGCCACCCGTAAAATCGGGCTTTGCACCCTTTGCGTTGTGGCAGGCCACGCAGTTGCGGTCGAGGATAGGCTGAATCTCCAGCTCATAGGTGAATGGACGCACGCCACCCTCGGGAGTCTGCAACTTGGCTGGTTCCTTCTGCGATGCTGCAACTCGCTTGGGGATAGGCATTGAGTTCTGATCCTCGTGGCAACCCACGCACGATACAACCTCGCCTGGCATACCTGTAACCCAGCTTCGCATCCACTGTATAGCGCGTCCCTCCTCATCAAGAGGCTGGAACGATACGGGAGTGTTGGCTGGAATCTTGAAGATTGCCGAGCCATCAGGCTCAACATCCACCTCGCCTAAGTTACGTTTGATATCCCAACCGCTCTGGATACCCTGTGCAATGTGGTCGGACTGAGACTTAATATAGGTGTACTCATAGGCGAATACCCTAAGTTTCTTAACCGTGCCAACGGGTACTCCTGGCAATCCCTCGCCTTGATAAATATCCTGAATAAATACTGTTGCCTCCTTGTCCGTAGGCTTGATGCGGTCGGGAATAATAGGTGGCGTTGGTCGCTTTTGCACGATGATAGGGTTAATCAATCCTTCGCCTTCATATTCGGCAACGAGAGTCATATTGTCGTAAACATCAACAAGATAGATTCCCCACAACGACTCTGGTGTAAGCTTGGCAGCCACAAGAAAATATTTATCGCTGATGGGGTAAGGCTTGATAAACTGAGGCCACACACCATTCACGAGTTCATCCTTGATTGTGGGCTCGATGGGGCGTTTGCTGAAAGGCATCTCCTGAATCATACCCTTCACCTCTTTGCGTCCCTTCGATGGATCAAAGAGTATCAATCGACCAGAGCGAGCAATGCCGTGATGGCCCGAGATGATGCCTACAAAGGTGTTTGTGCCGCCAGGAAGTGGCTGAATATCGAAAATGCTATTTGGAAACCAGCCGCCGCTACCATACAAAGCCTTTGTCTCGGTGCCATCGGGATTGGCGTGCATCACAAAACGAGAGTAGTAGTGCGTAAGGTCGGTGTATTCCCAGCGCACATACATCAATCGGCCGTTGTTCATCACTCGTGGGTGCCAGTTGGCATCCTGGTCGAAGGTCATACGACGCATCTGGCCAGTTGTAGGCTCGTAGGCAATCATATTGCCCACAGGATCGTCGCCATTAACGCAAGGCACACCCTGATATCCAATGTTGCTCATTGCGATAATGCGGCCACTTGGCATATATGCTCCATCGAAGAACTCCAAATCAGGCTCTTCGCTATTGATTACTCGGTGGAAGTTGCTTCCGTCGCGATTTACCTCAAATACGCCCCATTTTTGGTCGTCGCCAACTGCCGTGAAGAGCAGACGCTCGGCATCCCAATGCAGGAGCAGGTCGGTTACTGATGAGCCGTTTGTGGGCTTAAAGATTGTGCGGCTCTTTACCTCGCCACGAAGATTACTAAGCTCGGCAATCTCGGCATTGAAACCACTTCGGGCCGACGAAGATTGGTTTGACCAGTTATTGTTCTGCGTGCCGAGCGAAGGGGCCATAATCTGGCGTGCGTTGCCTCCAATACGATAGCGACCAACAATCACTTTTGCATTATCCAACAGCGGGTTAGATAGTAGTATCTCACGCTTTAGTTTAACTAACTCGCTCTGTGATTGGGCATCGTTTTTCGAGGCTAATTTTTCCAACTCGCTGAGCTTTGCACCATAGAGCTTTGAGTTGTAGGATGGTGTTTTGCAGAAGTCGTTATAGGCATTACGCACCGATTCGACGCTGAAATACTCCAACTCTGATTTCAGTCGCATCTGCTTGGCCTTCTCGGGCGTAATTTGACTCCACGCAGCCGATGCGGAGGCGCAGAGGACGATGATAAGTAGCGAAAATTTTCTTCTCATAACGTCGTAGTTTATCTTGTTTTATCTCTTTTGTTTGCAATAGCTTCAATCTCAACGAGCAACTCTTCACGACAAATGTCGGCCTCGATGCAGATGTTTGGCAATTCGTTATAATTATCTTCAATCCAGCTCTTTACTATGGGCCAATTAGAGCTGTGCTTTAGGTAAATGCGAAGCATCGATAGGGCGTATTCTTCACCATTATATAGGTGTGCAATATTATCCATCGTAAGCTCCAACTGCTCGATAATCTGGTTGCTTGGAGAACTCTCCTCACCACGAATGGCGGCAGTGCCCGAAACGTATATCATAGAACAGCCTTCGATATCCAATTTGCGGGCTCGCTCAAATTTGGGTGTTGATTTGTGGCGGGCAGTGTCGCCATCAATCAATACCCGTTGCGAGTAGGCGTGGGCGGATACCTGCAATGGGTTGTCGATTGGCGTGCTGCACTCATTGCTCTGCTTCACCGCATCGACCATAATCGTTACGCCGCCACACTTTGTGCCGATTCCCGTTGCGGCGGGGTAGCCGTTGAGCCAATCAGCCTGAGCATAGAATCGAGAGCGAGCATCGTTAAACTGTTGATAGTTTTGGCCGGAATTAGAGAGGTGGGTTATCTTCTCAATAAAATTCCACTGGCGGACAATATCGTTAATCTCGAACCCTTCATTTTGTAAAATATCGCCAAGCCTCTGAAAGATTCCATCCGATTGCACAGTTATAGAATCGGAAGTTGATGCATACAGAGCACCCGAAAGTAATATCTTGTCGTTGAGCGTGATATAGCCGTTATTTCGAGTGATTTTTATGCTCTCGGCATCGACGAAAGTGACCTCTGCTGCAAACTCCGCATCGAGTGGCCGTTGCGCAATAACTGCTAACATTGGCGATAGCTCGGCATAATGCTTTTGGCACAACTCCTCGGCCAACAATCGCTGAAGGGCATACTCCTCGTTGGTGGTTGTATTGCAGAAGAGTACCAACCTTACGGGCTTAAGGCTATCGGAGTCGATTTGCGCAAACAATTCCTGCATTGCAGTGCCAATATCGGTTGCGTTGGAGCGAAATATTTTATACTCGAAAATACTCATTTACAACGAATTTACATATTCTGCCAAAGCCTCAGCATCTTTGCGTGAAATCTTGCCGTCGATGCCGTGACGATGCTCATAGAAGACATCAACCATAGTGGTAGCGCGACCATCAAACAGATAGGGCGCTGTTCGCCATACCTCTACAAGTGTGGGGGTGTCCCAGCCCTGCTCAAACTCCACATCTTCGCCAATGCGGTGAGTCTGCATATCGGTAAAATACTTACCCGAGTGGCAGTTTGCGCAACCATATTTCTCAAATACGGTACGACCATACTCGGCCTTTTTCGAGAGCTTGCCATCCACGAGATATGGGCTTGGAAGTGGACGGAGTGAACGTATATACTCATCGACATCAACCGCCTTATCCTCTGGAATATCACAGAATTGGATAAACTTATATCCAGCTCTTACGGCCAGACCGGCGTGGTCGCGAATACCCGAAATCATACACTTGGGAGTATCGAAAGCATAGAGCATACTCTTGCAGTTTTTGGGGTTGCCAATGCCGTCATTCATCAAATCCCAATTCATAGCATCAGCACGTCCCTCACCTGGGTGACAGCCATTGCACGATTGCCAATTCTGGTAGCACAGCGCGGCATCGTTGAAGGCCTTTTCTCCTCTGTCGGACGGTGATTCAATGCGTGAAGGGTTGTAGGCGGCAAACTCGACGCTCTGATCTGCGAGGTTTACCACATTAAGCGTGTCGGAGAAGTAGGTGGGGATATAGACCTTGTTGTCTTTGAGCGTGAGCGCACGAGGACCATTGCCATAGATTGGGAGGCGCTTGCGGATGTCACGCATAAAATAGAGGTCATAATCGAGCTTGGAATAGTCACCATACGCCTCGAAACGAGAAATCATAGCGGGGTAATCGACAATGCTTATGTCGTGAGTGCCCGATTGCGACACGATAAGGTGGTTTTCACCACAGGCAATATCCCATACGCCGCCAGCTCCTCGGTCGGGCTCGTCGAGTGATATAGAGCCTATAAACTTGTCGCTGCTGGTGTCGATTACGCTGATTGCGTTGGTGTTCATCCAGCCCTGCTGGAGCTGAGATGTGGGGACTTGATAACGACCGAGATTGTGAGAAACAAAGATATATTTGCCATCGTTAGAAGTGGCAATACCTCTTAAAGCATTACTTCCATTGCAAAGTGTTATATCGCTGATTTTCTTGAATGTGGCGCAGTCGATAACCGACACTGCTGCCGACACATAATCTACATCGGCTCGCTGCATTGGTAGAAAATTATTCACATATAATTTACTGCCATCCTTCGACAACGTGGCAGCGCAGGGCTCGCGCAAAACGGCAACCTCCCTGAGAAGTTCGCCCGTTGTGGCATCCACCTCGCTAACTGTGCCACGATAGCGGTTGCAGACGTAAATCACTTTCGAGTCGTGGCTCACAACTGGAGCACACGCTCCCATAGCAGTTGGGGTGGTAAAAAGAGTCTGCTGCTCGCCAGTTGTCTCAATACAGGTGATGCTGCCGATGGCATAGCTGCTTGTGACGTATGCTCTATTGCCGATGGTGGCAATACCTGTTGCTGGCTCGGTAAGCTGCCACGACTTTAGCTTTTTGCCGTTGCTGTCGATCATCCTAAGTTCTGAGGTGCCTTTGTTGGCAAGCAGGATGTTTCCATCGTCGGTAATGGCTATATCGGCTGTATAGCAGGGCTTCACGTTCTCGTGTGTGGCGTTGGAGAGAAACACCACCAGTGAGAAGATGACGGGAAGTGCGAAAAGTATCCGTTTCATATCTCGCAATTATTGCTTGGTATTCATAGTTTGGGTTGGTATGCAGAGCCATTTCGGGCTATGCAGTATATATGCAAAGGTAGCGAATATTTTTATTGTATCAAAATCTTGACTCACAAAACGAAATGTTGTTGTCGAACAACGGAAAACAATGCAATGTTTCACGCTGTAAAATAGCTCTTTGCACAAATAGGACTATTACATAGTCAAGCGAAAATCTGCCCTAAAAAAATGCCTCGATAAAAATGGTGATAAAAAAAGGCGAAAAAAGTTTACATCTGGTGCATATTATTGAATTTTTTGTATATTTTTGCGTTAGATTTGCGTGGTATGCTCCTTGCCTAAATATGGGCGGGTGCAGAAATACGGAAACTGAGAATTAAAATAACAAAATTATACTCTTATGTAATTAACATTTTTACTGCTTAATGAAGAGACTCTTTACCTTTTTGGGGACCATTGTCTTTATGGTCGGCTCTGCGATTGCACAGGAAGTTAATAGTAGTGTGCCACTGTCGGAGCCATCTTTCGGGGAGGACGGAAATGCTCAACAAGTCGTGGATTTCACGCCTCAAATCTCTATTGACTCGAGATTCGGATACGATAGAGTAGTCTCCGGTGGGCCCGCTGGTTTTGGCGGTGATGGAGTATATCTCAACATTGACGGTAAAATTGCCAAAAACTTCTCCTATTCATTGTGTCAGCGCTTCTTTTCGGCACACGGGGAGGATGATTCTGTCTTTGACAATACCGATTGGTTAACCCTCTCATACGATGTGGGGCAATTCTCGTTTACTGCAGGTAAGGATATCGTGATGCTCGGCAGCTATGAGTATGACGCATACGACATTGACTCATATTTCGATATGAATTCGATGTTCTACAACAGCTTCGGCTGCTATCAGTGGGGCGCGAAGATTGCGTGGATGCCTTCGGATAATGGTTCGTTAGCATTTCAGGTAACCAACTCTCCATTCTCGGTGTATCCCAAGGAGGATAATCTCTATGCCTACAACTTAGCTTGGAGTGATGATTACGATTTTTACACATCAATTTGGTCGGTCAATATGTTTGAGTATATGCCAGGCAAGTTTGTAAAGTGCTTGGCTTTGGGTAATATGTTCTATATTGGCAATCTCTCGCTTGGCTTGGATTGTATAACATTGGACACCAACCTCAAGGATCGCAAAAACGACCAGTTTGTCATCAACTTTATGCCTTCGTATGAGTTTGGCAACCGTTTCCGCCTGTTCGGCAAGCTCGGCTGGGAGTGCGTGGGCGAGGATGTGCCATACGATTTCTGGGGCGAATACCTCTCTGCGGACGAGATGATTTTGGCCAACGAGGAGAATATCTACACTATGCCCGCATTCCTTGTAGCGGGTAAGGACTACTGGTTCTATGGTGCGGGATTGGAGTATTTTCCACTCAAGGAGAACGACAGCGTACGTCTGCACGCAGTGTGGGCATCGAACAACTATACCAATCGCCACTCAATCAATATCGGATTGACTTGGAAGTTTGACGTTGTGGGTGCTATAAAGCACATCGCTGGCCGTCGCTAATAATTAACACGAATTATAATCAATTACAATACGTTATAGAAATGAAGGAATCAAATTTCATCATCGAGTTGAGCCATATATCAAAGAGTTTTGGCGACAAGCAGGTATTGGATGATGTTAGTTTGTATATAAAGAAGGGCGAGTTTGTGACAATCCTCGGCCCATCGGGTTGTGGTAAGACCACTCTGCTGCGTATCCTCGCAGGATTTGGTACGGCTGATGAGGGTGAAATTAAAATCGGTGGCGCCGACATTACCGATGTGCCACCACACGCACGACCTGTGAATACAGTGTTTCAGCGTTATGCGCTCTTCCCACATCTGAATGTCTATGATAATATCGCCTTCGGCCTGAAGCTCAAGAAGGTGAAGCAGGACGAGATTGATGTGCGCGTGAGAAAGGCGCTGAAGATGGTGGGTATGACCGACTATGAGTGGCGTGATGTGAACTCTTTGTCGGGCGGTCAGCAGCAGCGTGTAGCCATCGCCCGCGCTATTATCAACCAACCTCAGGTGCTCTTGCTCGATGAGCCTCTGGCTGCACTTGATTTGAAGATGCGTAAGGATATGCAGATGGAGCTCAAGGAGATGCACCGCACTTTGGGTATCACGTTCGTCTATGTGACACACGACCAGGAGGAGGCTCTCACGCTGAGTGATTCGATTGTTGTAATGAGCGAGGGTAAGGTGCAGCAGATAGGCACTCCAACTGACATTTACAACGAGCCTACCAACTCGTTTGTGGCTGACTTTATCGGCGAGAGTAATATTCTCAATGGTGAGATGGTGCGCGACAACGTGGTGAAGTTTATGGGCAAGGAGGTGGATTGCGTCGATAAGGGATTTGGCGAGAATGTGCCTGTTGATGTGGTTATTCGCCCCGAGGATGTATATATCTTGGCTCGCACAGAGTCGGCTATGTTTGAGGGTGTAGTGCAGTCGTGCATCTTCAAGGGTGTGCACTACGAGATGACGGTGCTTACGCCCGATGGATATGAGATTATGATTCAGGACTACAACTCGTTTGATGTAGGCCAGCAGGTGAGTATGATTATCAAGCCTTCGGATATCCACGTTATGAAGAAGGAGCGTGTGTGCAACACCTTCGAGGCCAAGATGGTGGACTCAACCCACGTCGAGATGCTCGGTACTTCGTTTGTGTGCAACGAGCAGGAGGGCATCGAAGGTGGCGAGAGCGTTGTTGTGGAGGTGGATTTCGACAAGGTGGAGTTGATGGACAACAAGGAGGACGGTATCACCGTCGGAGATGTGCGTTTCATCCTCTACAAGGGCGATCACTATCACCTTACGGTACGCACCGAGGATGGTGAGAATATCTATGTCGATACTCACGATGTGTGGGACGATAGAGATATTGTGGGCGTAAGAATCCAGCCCGACGATATGCGAATCAAACGAGTAAATAGCTAAAACTTTTTGTGATTATGAAATGGTTAGCAAGGCTTTTTACAAAGCGCAGTAGCTGGAGTCTGCCGTACTTCATCTTCCTGTTGCTCTTTGTGGTATTGCCGCTGGTCCTCATCTTTATATACGCCTTTCAGGATAACGATGGCAACTTCACGCTCGATAACTTCTCGAAGTTTATCTCAAATCCCGAAGCTGCCAATACGTTCGTCTATTCGATTGGTGTGGCCATCATCACCACACTGATCTGTATTCTGCTGGGTTATCCTGCAGCCTATATCCTCAGCAACAGAGAGTTGTGCCGTTCGAGGGTGATGGTTGTGTTGTTTATCCTGCCTATGTGGATAAATATCCTGGTGCGCACATTGGCAACGGTTGCTCTGTTCGACTTTATCAAAGTGCCACTTGGCGAGGGGGCGCTCATTTTCGGTATGGTATATAACTTTCTGCCGTTTATGATTTACCCCATCTACAACACTTTGCAGAAGATGGATCACAGCTATATCGAGGCGGCTCAGGATTTGGGTGCTCCTCCGATGAAGGTCTTTACAAAGGTTGTGATGCCGCTGTCGATGCCTGGCGTGATGAGCGGCGTAATGATGGTCTTTATGCCCACAATCTCAACATTTGCCATTGCCGAGTTGCTCACTATGAACAACATCAAGCTCTTTGGTACGACCATTCAGGAGAATATAAATAACGGAATGTGGAACTATGGCGCAGCCTTGTCGCTGATTATGTTGGTGATTATTTTTGCCACCAACCTCTTTAGCGACGACAACGAGGATAGAGCTTCAAACGAGGGAGGAATTATCTAATGAAGAAGTTTTTTGCACAGACATATCTTTGGGTGCTGTTGGCTATGCTCTATGCGCCCATTCTGATTATTGCCATATTCTCGTTCACCGAGGCCAAAGTGTTGGGTAACTGGACAGGTTTTTCAACCAAGCTCTACACATCGCTCTTTACGGGTGGAGTGCATCACTCTCTGCTGGGGGCTATCGAGAATACACTAATTATCGCACTCGTTGCAGCATCTATCTCAACATTGTTGGGTAGCGTGGCTGCTATCGGTATATTCAATCTGCGCAATCGCCAGAAGATGGTTATGAATGCGCTGAACAATCTGCCGATGCTCAACCCCGATATCATTACAGGTATCTCGCTCTTTCTGCTCTTTGTGAGCTTTGGCGTGACACAGGGATATATGACGGTGATTCTGGCACACGTTACATTCTGTACGCCATACGTTGTGTTGTGTGTGATGCCACGCCTCCAGCAGATGAATCCCAATATCTATGAGGCGGCTCTCGATTTGGGTGCAACACCATTTCAGGCACTCTGCAAGGTGCTTATTCCAGAGCTTAAACCAGGTATGATCAGCGGATTTATCTTGGCCTTCACGCTCTCGATTGATGACTTTGCAGTTACCATCTTCACAATCGGAACCGAAGGATTGGAGACACTCTCTACATATATCTATGCCGATGCACGAAAGGGTGGTCTTACGCCAGAGCTTCGTCCGCTATCGACAATCATCTTTGTCACCGTATTGTTGTTGCTCATCGTGATTAACATTCGCTCGGAGCGAGCAAACAAAACCAAGAAGGCTTAAAATGAGAAGACTATTTTACATATTTACGGCTGCTGTAATGCTCTCGGTGGGGTTCACTTCGTGTAACCTTCAGGATAACCGCAGCTCTATATTGAAGGTGTATAACTGGGCCGATTATATCGACGAGGATTTGCTCGGCGAGTTCGAGGAGTGGTATAAGGAGCAGACCGGCGAGGAGGTGGAGGTTGTGTATCAGCTCTTCGATATCAACGAGATTATGCTTGCCAAGATTGAGCGAGGCAAGGAGGATTTCGATGTGGCCTGCCCATCGGAGTATATCATCGAGCGAATGCTCAAGAACGATCTTTTGTTGCCAATCAACAAGGATTTTGGTGATACGCCCAACTATTTAGGCAACGTTTCGCCATATATCCACGATGTGTTTGACAAGATTGATGGCAATGGCAAGAATGCCAACGACTACGCCGTTGGTTATATGTGGGGTACAACAGGTTTGTTGTATAACAAGAAGTATGTCAGCCCATCCGATGTGGAGAGCTGGAGCGCATTGTGGCAATCCAAGTTCAAGCAGAAATTGTTTGTGAAGGATGCCTTCCGCGATGTGTATTCTCCGCTGCTTATCTATGCTAATCAGGAGCGTATCAAGAGTGGCGAGGTGACAATGGAGGAGCTTATGTATGACTCGTCGGATGAGTCTATCTCAACAGTCGAGGCACTTCTTAAAAAGACCAAGCCCAATGTGGCTGGCTGGGAGGCCGATTTTGGTAAGGAGATGATGACCAAAGAGAAGGCTATTCTCAACCTCACCTGGAGTGGTGATGCTGTATGGGCCATCGAGGAGGCTGCCGAAGTGGGAGTAGAGCTGGATTACACAGTGCCAAAAGAGGGTAGTATCGTATGGTTTGACGGCTGGGTTATTCCAAAGTATGCCAAAAACGTGAAGGCTGCGAGCTACTTTATCAACTTTATGTGTATGTCGGAGAATGCCATCCGCAATATGGACGAGATTGGTTATGTGAGTGTAATCGGTACGCCAGAGGTGATGGATTATATGTCGGAATCGGCTGTGGAGGCTGGCTTTGATGAGACACTCGATTTGAGCTATTTCTTCGGCGAGGAGGGTAGTGATGTGGTGATCAATCCAGTTCTGTATCCCGACAAATCGGTTATTGAGCGATGTGCAATGATGCACGATAGCGGTCCACGCACTGCGGCTCTGCTGGAGATGTGGTCGAGAGTGAAGGGCGATAACCTGAATAGCGGAATGGTTATCTTTATCCTTATCTTCTTTGCCTGTCTTACCGCTGTGGGTATTATCCGCAAGGTGAAGCGTCGCCGCCGTTATAGAAGACGCTGGTAATAATAAGGTTTTTCTTATACAACTTCTAACGAAAAGTGGTTGCCCGATGTACTTGTTGGACAACCGCATTTTTTGTATTACGGGTGTATATTCAGCGATGGTGGGAACTCATAGAATTAAAGTTATGCTTGATGTGTTGCGACATAACACCTTATTATTAAGCATAAAAAAAGCTCTGCGTCGTGCAGAGCTTTTGAGTTTGATTATCTATCCTATTACTCGAAATCAATTTTGTACTCACGAACTTCGTTCTTGTCGGACAATGAGCGGTAGAGAATCTTCACACCAACATACTGGTCGATATTGTCGATATACAACTTCTCGGGATCAAACTTGAATGAAACATAGGTGTCGTACACCTCGATGCTTGACTCGCGATTTGGGTTGCGGAAAAGCTCAAGGTAGAGATAACCATCGTTCATATAATAACCTCTGAACAAGCCGTTCTCCTCGCTGTTTGGATCAGCATTGTAGGTGAGGTAGAAATCCTGAGTTGTAGGATCATTGCTATACAAATACTCCAAAGCGAGATTGATATAACCGCGAGCGATATAGCCGTTTTTCACGTTGAATGAGCTCTTCATTTCGTTAAGCTCCAAACCTCGCTCAGTCTTAATAAAGACGTGGTCGGTTGCAATTGGGAAGATCTCAACCACCTTGATGCTCTTGTCGAAGCCGCTCTTGCTGCTATCCTCCTCAGAATACTGGATAATAGCACGAGCTTCGCCATCGGTGTAGGCATCCGATGGGATTGTGAACTGGTTTGAGTTAGTCACATAGGCGGTCTGCTTGTTGTCGAAGATGACATAGAAGTTGCCGCTCTCGGGTGTGCCATCAGCAAGGCTCACCAAGTCGGCCTTGTACTCGACCTGGTTTGTTACGCCCTCACAAGATGTTGAGAGTGTTGCAACTGTAAAAATCATAGTTGCCAAAGCAATAAATCTTTTCATATAGTCAAATATTAAATGTTACTATCTATTATTCCGAACGCAAATATAGGTAAAAATATTATTTCGGCGGTGCTTTTATGCAATTTTTCGTTGCGAATGTTGTTGTAGTGGGGTGGAATAAAAAATAGGATGTCGATTTTCGACAATCGACATCCTCCCATAATTGGCCTGAAAGAGACTATTTCTTCAACTCGGCAACCAAATTTGCGATTGCATCCAACTCCTCGGCTGGAATGGTCTCGTTCTCGGCGTAGAATGACATAAAGTCTGCTACAGAGCCACCAAAATAGTTCTTCACCATATTAGTCACAACAATCTTGGCGTAAGATTCGCGCTTAACAGCAGGAATGTAAACATAACTCTTACCCATCTGGTAGTGATCCACGAAATTCTTTTTCTCAAGCAACTTGATAAAGGTTGCAACTGTTGTGTACTTAGGCTTTGGCTCTGCCATAAGGTTGATAATGTCGCTTACTGTAGCCTCCTTAAGATTCCAGATGTGGTGCATTACCTCTTCCTCACCTCTTGTCAATTCAAATTTATTTCTTCTCATACCGGTAATATTATTTATTATATTAAAGTTTGTTTTGTTACTTTCGGCGTTCATTTACCGTAAATATAGTATTATATTTTTACTTTGCAAAGAAATACCATAAGAATAATACTTTTTTATTGAATATCTGCTTGGTTATGGCACTTTTACAATCAGTTTAGTGGCTAAAACAGCCTTTTGCCACCTATAAATTTGTGATTATAACGTGCAATTTGTATCTTTGTGGATATGAAAAATATTGTTTTCGACCTCGGTAGAGTGGTCTTTGCCCAGAATCCAAATAAGAGTAGTGAAGAGTTCAAGCGTTTCTTCTCGTATGTAGCCCAGTCGCCAATGCCGCAGTTTTGGGTTGACTATGATATGGGTGTATCGGATCTCGACAAGGTCGTGAGCGATTTGAGCGCATATCGTGGCGTGGAGGAGGAGTATAGCCGTTCAATGATTTTAGCCTCAATCACCCGTCAGGAGACAATAGCCCCCACACGCGATTTGATTCACGATTTGAAGCAGGCGGGGTATAAATTATATGTGCTTTCCAATATGTCGCGCGATTTTATCGAATATCTGCGTCAGCAGCCGGTGTATGACTATTTCGATGGTGAGGTGATTTCGTGCGAGGAGGGTGTGGTGAAGCCTATGCCGAAGATATATGATATATTGGTGGAGCGATATGGCCTCGATGTGGGCGAGACAATGTTTATCGACGACCGCATAGAGAATGTCAGGGTGGCCGAGCAGCGAGGAATCACGCCATTTCACTTCAATCGCGATGACGCACACGGCAGTTGCGAGCTTCTGCGTGAGATGCTGTTGGGGTAATCTTATATTTTAATCTGCTGATTTACAGAAGATTTATTTTACCGTTACCGTTGGGATATCTTCCCAAGCGGTAGTGTAGCGTGGTGAGCGATGTTCGTGTCGCATCTTCACCTCGCCAAATTTTTGTGACGCTATGATAACCGTATCACTGCCTATCGCTGAGTTGATTTTGTCGATGGCCTGCATAATTTTGTTGTGGCGCGAGTGGTCGGTGGTGTCGAACATATTTGCTTGAATACTATCTCGGGGAATTATTCCCGTTGCTATCACACCTGCCTTTTTATATCCGCAGCCACGCTTAAATATCTCCCGCAAGGCTCGGTTGGCCGCTTTGAGCATAACGATAGTGCTGTCGGTTGCAACCTCAAACGGCACCACGATAGAGCCGCCTTTGCTTTCGGTCTCGTCCTTGAAACGGTTGGTCCACGCAAAGACGTGCAGATGCGAGCAGGCCGAGTTCTGCTTGCGCAGTTTGGCGGCAGTCATTGATGTAAATTTTGCCACCTGCTCCGAGAGCTCCGCAAAATCATAAATTTCGCTGGCGAAACTACGCGAGGTGCATATCGACTGCTTGGCCTGAAATCCATCTTCAAACTCTATGCAGGGCTCGCCCCTTAGTTCACGCCACGTCCTGAGTCCTGTAATGCCCATCAATGCCTTTACCCATTCCGCAGAGAGTTGGGTGAAGTCGTAAGCTGTAGTGACGCCACACTCGGTGAGCTTGCGACAATAACGGCGACCGATGCCCCACACATCACCGATGGGGTATTTGCGCAACACCTTTTCTATGTCCTCCTTGCGGTGCATATAGCAACCGCCTCTTAGGCGAGGATACTGCTTGCATAGTTTTGAAGCTATCTTGGCGAGAGTCTTGGTCGGAGCAATGCCAACAGAAACGGGGATGCCCGTGTTGCGAAGACACCGTTTGGAAATCTCTTTGGCTAAAGCATCAAAGTCGGTGTGCTCCATTCCGCTAAGGTCGATAAAGGCCTCGTCTATGCTATATCGCTCAATCGAGGGGGAGAATTCGAGCAGCGTCTGCTGCACACGATGTGACATATCGCCATAGAGAGCCATATTTCCAGAGAAGACCGCCACATTGTGACGTTTTACTATGTCGCGAATCTTGAACAGCGGAGCACCCATCTCGATACCAAGAGCCTTTGCCTCATTGCTGCGGGCTATGGCGCAACCGTCGTTATTCGACAAGACGATAACAGGCCTCAGATTCAAATCGGGCCTGAATACTCGCTCGCACGATACGAAGAAGTTGTTGCAGTCGGCAAGGGCATACATCGCTAAACCTTTTTTATGATATAGGTTACAACGCCCCACACCGCAAACTCATTGTCGGCCGTTACGCGGATGGGCGGATACTTGTCGTTGGATGGCATAAGCCACAGACAATCATCGTCTTTACGGATGCGTTTGATAGTGAACTCGCCATCCACAAAACATACGGCAATAGAGCCGTCTGTGGCATCGAGACTCTTGTCAACCACGATAATATCGCCCTCGTCGAAGCCATCGCCAACCATACTGACACCACTTACTCTGAAATAGAATGTTGAGGCGGGATGGCGGATAATAAGCCGCAAAAGGTCTAATCGTTCGTGTGGCGTATCATCGGCCGGACTTGGAAATCCCGCCTTTACCTCGCCGCAGAGCTCCAGCTCCTGAGGGTTGTACTCTATCTGGTATGGTTCAAGTTTACTCATCGTCGGTCAATTTTTGCAAAGATATGAAATTGGAGCAAAAAATAAAAGATGCAAAATCTGTGCTCGCGCAATTTTTTTGCGACCGAAGTTGTTATTTTTTGTTCCAATTTGTCTAATCAATTTATAATAACTATCTTCGTGGTGTTGTTTTCAGACAAAAGTGTAGCAGAATAAATTTTAAAATTGGAATATTATGGGATTTTTGAAAGAATTTAAGGAGTTTGCCGTTAAGGGTAACGTGATGGATATGGCTGTCGGTGTTATCATCGGTGGTGCCTTCGGCAAGATTGTAACTTCGTTGGTGAACGATGTGATTATGCCTCCAATCGGTCTGATTGTGGGTGGTGTGGACTTTACCGATATGAAGCTCACACTCAAGCAGCAGGTTTTGGATGCGGCTGGCGCAGTTGTTACACCTGCCGTTACCTGGAACTATGGTGCATTTGTTCAGCAGGTTGTTGACTTCACTATCTTGGCATTCTGCGTGTTCCTTATGGTGAAGATTATGAACACCATCAACAAAAAGAAGGAGGCCCCAGCTCCTGCACCTGCTCCTGCACCCGAGCCAGAGCCAACTGCAGAGGAGAAGTTGCTCGCTGAGATTCGTGACCTTTTGAAGGAGAAGAAATAACAGAGGCTGTCTAAGAAGTAGTGGTTGTCCAACAAACGTGTCGGACAACCACTTTTGTTTTTGGGAACTCACAAAAGGGTTGTAAAACCCAATTTTGAATTTTGAATTCTCCTCCCTTACTCCATCGAGTTTATCTTCTCGCCAATAATGCGGGCGGCTATTGCAACATACTCGGCACAGGGGCGACGCTTGTAATAGCTCTCGGTGCGAGGTGATGGTGTGGGATCCTCCTTCTGCACAGCGAGGCCCAACAACTCGCGACATACGATAGCTCCATTCTCGGCGCGGAACTTCTCGGCCAACTCCTGAACGGCAGCATAGTTATCCTTTTTGCTCTGAGCATCTGCGGGATCAAAATTGGGATAGAGCAGACCTGCCACCATAGTCATTCCGCTCACTGCACCACACACCTCACGCAGTCGGCCCATACCTCCTCCGAATGGTGCCGAGATGGTTGCTGCCATCTTCTCATCAAGCTCCGAGAGGTCGCGATAGGCCAGAAAAACCGATTGTGCGCAGTTGTATCCCGACAAAAATAGCTCTTTGGCGCGAGCCGCACGCTCTTCGATGTTTACTTTCATAGTCGTAATAGAATTTTATATAGTGCAAATTTAATGATTTTGCACCAAATTCTCAACGAGAATTAGTATCTTTGTGATATGTATGTGGGCATAAACCGTGTGAAGAGTTGTTTGCCCCCAAATAGAAACGATTATGGATAGTCAAAACAGATATCTAACGATAGATAATCAGGAGCCGCATCACTTTATGCAGCACCGTATTCACAAGATTTTGCTGGTGTGTTGTACCTATGATGGCTACATTCTGGAGGAGGATGGTCACATCGAGTCGCAGATTAACCGCGAGTATATGGAGCTCAATATGAGCAACCCTCCGTCGTTTACCCGTGTGGAGTCAACCGCCGATGCGCTGGAGATGCTCAGCCGCCGCAAGGATTTCGATTTTGTGCTTACGATGTATAACGTGGGCGAGCCCAACGTATTCGACTTTGCCCGTGAGGTGAAGAAGATTGATTCCAATCTGCCTGTGGTGTTGCTCACCAGCTTCTCGAAGGAGATTTATCGCCAGATTGACGAGCAGAACTGCACAGCCATTGATAACATCTTCTGCTGGCACGGTAATCCCGATTTGATTATCGCCATCATCAAGCTGATGGAGGATAAACTCAACGCCGAGACCGACATCCTTGAGGGTGGTGTGCAAGCCATTCTGCTGGTGGAGGATTCGGTGCGTTTCTACTCGACCTATCTGCCAGAGTTGTATAAGCTCCTGCTTGTGCAGAATAGCGAATTTTTGAAGGATGCCTACAACGAACAACAACAGATTTACCGTAAACGTGCCCGCCCAAAGGTGTTGCTTGCAACCAATTATGATGAGGCGATGGATATCTATGAGCGTTACAAGGGAAATATGCTGGGCGTGATCTCTGATGTTGGACTGGTGATGAAGTCGGGCGATAGCGGCCAAGAAGAGAATCCCGAAGCAGGAATAGAGATATGTCGCAGAATCAAAAGTGAAACCCCATGGATGCCTGTCTTGATGCAATCTTCGCAGAGTTCTCTGTCTGAAGTTGCGCAGAAGATGGGTGCGGGATTTATCTCAAAATCATCGCAGACTCTGCTTCAAGAGTTGCAGGATGTGGTTTTGCGAGAGTTTGGTTTTGGTGATTTTGTATTCCGAGATCTTGAGAGTGGAGCAGTCGTTGGTCAGGCAAAGGATCTCTCGCAGATGCAGGAGTTGATTGCTACTGTGCCAGATGATGTGCTGGAGTATCACCTCTCTCAGATGCACCTCTCGAAGTGGTTGTATGCGCGAGGTATGTTCCCATTGGCTAAGGTGTTGCGTAGTATCAATAGTAGTCACTTTAACTCCACAGCCGAGCACCGTGCTGCGCTGGTGGGTATGTTCAAGGATTATCGTACAATGCTTGGTCAGGGCGTAGTGGCGCAGTTTGATGAGGAGACCTATAGCGATGCTATCGGTTTTGCACGTATGGGCGAGGGCTCTATTGGAGGTAAGGCTCGTGGTCTGGCCTTTATGAATAGTATGTTGTCCAAATACAACCACTACTATAAATACCCCAATGTGCGAATCATGATTCCACGCAGTCTGGTGGTTGCTACCGATTATTTCGATGAGTTTATACGCTTAAACGGCCTTAAATATATCATTGCACAAGAGGCTGATGATGATACTGTGTTGTCTGAGTTTTTGAATTCAAGACTTCCAATTGATCTATACAATAAGTTGAGCGTGTTTGTCAAGACTTGTCGTAAACCTCTCGCTATACGTTCATCATCTAAATTGGAGGACTCTCACTATCAGCCCTTTGCGGGTATCTATTCGACCTATATGATCCCTCGTTGTGAGGACGATGATCAGATGTTGCGTATGTTGGTACGTGCCATCAAGAGTGTCTATGCTTCGGTATATTACACCTCTTCGAGAGCTTATATACAATCTTCGCAGAATCTTATTTCTGAGGAGAAGATGGCGGTCTTGATTCAGGAGGTGTGCGGTACCGAGGAGGGTGGATATTTCTTCCCTACATTGGCAGGTGTGGCTCGCTCCCAGAATCTCTATCCTTTGGGTTATGAGAAGGCCGAAGATGGCGTTTGTAACATCGTGATGGGTTTGGGTAAGGCTGTCGTGGATGGTGGTAAGAGCTTGCGTTTCTCGCCAGCCTATCCCGACAAGGCGTTGCAGACCTCTACTTTGGAGCTCACTATCCAAGATGCTCAGACTGAGGTCTTGGCGATGAGTCTGGATCCAGCTCGTTTCAGAGCCTCT
>JAZOUS010000040.1:0-21144 GCA_045658265.1 Alistipes sp. | reverse complement strand
CAATGTGGTAAATAACAAGGTATCTCTTGTATTTGAAGGTGATAAAGATGTAATTGAAGGTCGCCTTGAATTGGTAGCAGGCAAATCTATGTCTATCGTTATAAATGAGGAATATGACATCCGTTTGACTTATAATTATTGTAAGGAAGACCTTTCTGGCGAGATTGTAGGTATGTGGGTTAGCAATGATGGTCCAACTGATATGGAAAATGAAATTCAGATTCGTACATATGACAAAGATGGTATTGTTACCACCACAGGTGTTCGCACGATTGATGGTAATGCTGAATGGATTTTGAAAGAAGAACGCGAATACAAAGTTGTTGGTAATTTGCTTTTTAAGAAACTCTCTGAAAGTGTAGCAAATCAAGTTGGCGTATCATATAATGTTGAGCAGTTGATATATACTCCTAAGGCAACAGCGTTGGGTGATATTATGACAGTCCTCTTTAATTTGCCTATTGGGGATGGTTTTATGCAAACTCGCTCATCATTCCTCCGCGTAAAGCAGTCTCTCGACCTCACAGGTAAAACATATGACTATAGCACAGCTTATGTAACTAGCGCAAAGGGTAAGGACGAGGATTTTACTATTATGGGTAATACCTTCAATATCGACAAAATTAAAGCATACGACTTTGATAAAATGTTCAGTGCTGACTTATTCTGTGTAGAGTTAAATGCTAACTCATTCAAGTATAAATTACGCCTTGATAATGGTCAATATACAGGATTTGATACTCCAATGACTATTGATGGAAATAAGGTAACACTCGATATGAGCGCTATAAACCCCGCTTTGAGAAAAGTTGAGATGCATATGTTCCAAGATGCAAATGATACTCAAGTACACTTTTATATGCATACAGACGCCTTCATCAACTACTTTGCGAATATGGAGGTTTATACTTCGATTTTAGAGGGCAAGATTAACTCTTCTGACTCAGCGGCTATTGCGAAGATTTTCGCAGATATGGAAGCACGCGTTGAAAGCATCAATGTAAGTTTCGTAATGAAGGCTCGCAAGTAAGCGAACACACAATAAGTGAAGAAGTTGCCAGTTCCGTAAAAGGCTGGCAACTTTTTTTTGTGATTCAAAATTGCGTATTGCAACCCTTTTTTAATCTTTGCTCTTTTATCTTTTATCTCACAGCACACTGCCTACGACCTTCGGCCACTCTCCTTGCCTTAGAGGAGAAGTTTTGTGCTGCACGCAGTTTTTCGGCCAAATTAAAGTCGGTTCACCCCCATTTTTGGCCGTATCACAGAAAACAATGAGAATTTAGGGGAGTTTTTACTATATTTGTATAGATATTTATGTCATCGAAACAAATGTAAAACAATATTATGAGAAAACTTTTCTTAGCACTCGCCTCTATATTTATCTCGATAACGGCCTTTGCGCAGCAGTCAGCCACCGACACCATAACCAAGAAGCTGATGGGATATGCCCTATCGGCCAAAGAGTTTGGCAAGATGTTGCCACAGGAGAAGGTATATCTGCATCTGGACAACACAAGTTACTATCAGGGTGACAACCTATGGTTTCAGGCATACGTCGTGACAGCCGAGAGAAACAAACCATCGGAGCTGAGTAAGACGCTCTATGTGGAGTTGCTCAACCCAGGCGGTACGCTGGTGGACAAATGTGTGTTGCCCGTTGTGGGTGGTCAGTGTTCGGGCAGTTTCAAGCTCAACAAGCTCCCATTCTATTCGGGATTCTATGAGATAAGAGCCTACACAAAGTATATGCTCAACTTTGGAGAGGATGTAATCTATTCGCGCATCATACCAATCTTCGACAAACCCCAAACCGAGGGCAACTACGCAGAGATGCGTATGCTGAAGATGGATGTCACAAAGAACCACTACCAAATGAAGCGTAAGTTGGAGAAGAGCGACAAGGTTATCAATATGACATTCTACCCCGAGGGTGGAAATCTTGTGGCTGGACTCAGCTCACGCGTGGCCTTCGAGGCAACCGACGAGAATGGAACCCCGATGGATATTGCGGGTAAGGTGGTGAACAAACAGGGCGAGACCGTTGCTGAGTTCAAGACCGGACACGAAAGTCGTGGTACATTCGACTACCGCCCAACTCTGGAGCAAGCCAAAGCCCAGGTGGAGATTGATGGTAAGATTCACTCTTTCAATCTGCCAAAGGCGCAGGAGCGCGGTATGGTTATCAGGGTGGACAACCTCTCGTCGAACGACAGCATCACTATCAAAGTGAACAAAAAGGGAGTGGAGGACAACATCGTGGCATCGGCCGTAATATGTGGCGGTGTGTTGTCGAACTACACGATTGTTGGTATGGAACAGGGCGATTCGATTGAGTATAAGGTGAATAAGCGCCGCCTGCCAGCAGGTGTGGCCCGCATAATATTGGCAGATGCCAACGGCAAAATCATCGCCGACCGCTTGGCCTTTACCCATATGGGCAAGCGCTCGTCGATAAGCGTATCGACCGACAAGCAGGAGTATGGCCCCAACGACCTTATCAAGGTGGCTCTCTCGGCAACCGATCCATTTGGCAACCCATCGCAGGCTCCAATCTCGTTGTCGGTACGCGACGGAGCAAAGAACGTGGAGAGCCGCAACTCGATGCTCGCAGATCTGCTCCTGATGTCGGAGATTAAGGGTTATGTGCATCAGCCTCTCTACTATTTTGAATCAACAGACCTTGAGCACCGCACCGCCCTCGACGAGCTGCTGATGATTCAGGGCTGGAGACGTTACAACTGGGACTGGTGGGCAGGAACTGCCGACTTTGATTTCAAGTATCTGCCCGAACAAGGTATTGAGGTACACGGACAGGTGCTGCGTCACGGAACAGACAAGCCAATGACCGATATTCAGCTCTCGTCACTTATCTCGATTCGAGGAACAGAGAAGGATAGCGAGTTGGATGATGACAACTATGTTGCAAAATTAAAACAAGACCCATACGAGAATGTCGGCTCGCTCACAAGCAGCGTCACAAGTAGCCGTTATGGCGGATACGGAGGCCGTTACGGCGGCAGAGGTCGTTACTCTAATTTCTCGAAGGAATCGACATCACTCGCATTCGATGACGGAGGCTCATCATACACCCCTAAAAAGAAGAATGAGAACGACAGCCTCGCTATGAAGAACGCTTCGCAGGCGGGTATTATTGATGTGGATAGTATGGGTAGATTCTCGTTCATAGGCAATATGAAGGGTAAGTGGCATCTTACATTGGCCGTTACCAACGACAAGAATCGCCGCAAATTCAGCCGAATCCTGCTTGACCGCAACTTCTCGCCAGAGCCAAAGTCATACACACAGAGCGACCTGCAGTTTGTGATTAACGACAACGACCGACGCGTGTCCCGTAGCTATGCCTCGGCAAGCGATCCCGACAACTTCACAAATCCCGACGAGGCGTTGATTGACTCGGTTGTGGACAACGACAGCTACTTGGCTATCGACAAAAGGACCCACAAAATCAAGGAGGTTACGGTGAAGTCGGCCCCAACTTTAGAGGAGGATATTCACAAGGCGCGCTCCAATGCTGCAGCTTATTACGACATACCTGGCGAGATTGATGCACTCAGAGATAAGGGTGAGCAGATTACCGATATTCACAGGTTGTTGCGCGAATTGAACGACAAGTTTGTTATCACCAAGAACAGTGTGGCTACAAACGCTGTTGACACCACCTCAACCGAGAGCCATAGTGCGCTAAGTAGCAGCAACTTTGGTAATAACACCGACGCTGATTTCAACGCCAGTAGCGAGTATCTGACAATGAAGCGTAGCCCATACAACATCTCATATTTGGGCAAGGAGGTGCTCTTTATTGTCGATTACGAGAAGGATTGGAGTAACGTGGCGGCATACGACATCTTGAACCTCGTGGCACTGAAATCAATCTATGTGAGCGAGGACAAGAGTGCAATTATGCAGTACTTCAATTCGGGAATAATGAGCGCAACAGAGGCATTGTCGAAGTATTCTTGCGTGGTATTTATCGAGCTCTATCCAGAGGATAAAATCCCCGTTGAGCCTAAGCGCGGAATCCGCAAGACTTGGGTTGATGGTTACTCAGAGCCAGCCGAGTTCTACTCGCCCGACTACTCGAAGACAGAGCGAACAGATTTCGACTATCGTCGTACACTCTATTGGAATCCATCACTCAAGCCCGATGCCGAGGGTAAGGTTTCGGTGGAGTTCTACAACAACAGCAACTCCAAGAGCCTGAAATTCTCAGCCGAGAGCATCTCATCGGATGGTACTATTGGAGTGCTGAAATAGGATACAAATTCAAAGATAAGAAGGTTGCCAGACTCTGAAGTTTGGCAACTTTTTTTGCTTTATTCACTGCATTAGGCGTGCAACAAGAGAGCCTTACTCTATATATTTTCACCAATATACAAAACACAAAAAACTACCTCGACACCCAATGGCATCGAGGCAGCCCATAAAATTACCTTAAACTACATTTATATAAAGTCTGATGTTGCTTACTCAACAATCACATATCGTACCGCCTGGCCCGAAGGATAGACGCCATCGATAGTCTTAATCTTGTCGCTCAAACGCTGCAGGTCGCTTGTCGAAGTTACAAGGCGGTCGTTGATATAGGTAATCACAAAGCCCTCCTTCACACCCGAACGAGCCAGCAAACCATCGCGGGTAATACCCACAACCTGCACACCACCACGAATTTCGAGCTTCTCGCAGAGCTTCTTGCTCACATCGGCAAACTTGCCACCCAAAGCCTCGGATACATCCTTTGTATCTTTGGTTACAGGTTCTGCCTTGCCTACACGATTCTTGAGTGTCACCTCCACCTTCTTTGGGTTATCATTGCGGGTGTATGAGATAGTGACCTTGTCGTTTGGTCGGCACTGAGCAATCTTCTCGATGAGAGTCGAAGCATCGTTGGTTTTTGTTCCATTGATAGCCGTAATGATATCGCCCTTGCGCAAGCCAGCCTCGGCAGCAGCGCCACCCTCGACAACCTCGTCAACATACAGACCACCGCTCTGCTTAATGCCAAGCTCCTCACCCAGCTCCTCAACAAACTGATCGTCGATAGCACGATAGCGAACACCCAGCATTGCACGCTGCACCACGCCGTACTCCTTCAAATCGACCACAACCTTACGCACGATAGTCTCGGGAACGGCAAACGAATAACCGATATAACTTCCAGTAGATGACTTAATTACTGTGTTGATACCAACCAACTCACCACGAGTATTCACAAGCGCACCACCCGAATTACCTGGGTTGACCGCAGCATCGGTCTGGATGAACGACTCCACACGAAACTCATTAGGGATAACTCCCAACTGGCGAGCCTTAGCACTCACGATACCAGCCGTAATGGTCGATTGCAGATTGAATGGAGAGCCGATGGCAAGTACCCACTCGCCCAAACGAAGCGCATCGGAGTCACCAAATGGGATGGTTGGGAAATCGTCGCCCTCAATCTTTATCAGCGCGATGTCGGTTGTGGGATCGGTGCCGATAAGTTTGGCATCGAACAGGCGGCCATCGTTGAGCTTAACCTTCAACTTGGTTGACTCCTCGACAACGTGATTGTTGGTGACGATATAGCCATCGGGCGAGATAATCACACCCGAACCACCCGACTTCTGCTCCTGAGTATGAGGCTGACCATAGCCACGCGAACCGCCACCGTAGGGGATTCCAAAAAACTCATAGAAGGGATCGAAACCGCGACCTCCCGCGCCACCATACTGCACCTCGCGGATGGATTCGATGTTCACCACCGCCTTGACTGCATTCTCTGCAGCATACGTTAGATCGGGATATTGTTCAGCCTGATATGCGGTAAAATGGTTGCCTGTCTGCATAGTCGAGTCGCCCCACTTGGTTGCAACGCTCTGAGAATTAAATAAATGGGTGGCATCACCCGACATATATTGATTTACACCAATTGCGGTAAAACCACCTGCAGCAGCCGCAACTACGGCTGCACCTAAAAATGTTAATGCCGTCTTTTTCATAGTAACACAAATTGTTTAATCACTTGTTTAAAATTCAAATTAGGCAAATTTTATCATAGGCAATTATCGTTTTTTACTTTCTAAATCTATAACGAGCGAGTCAAAAGAAATATTATATCGCTTGGCAAAAAAAAAATTTTCGGCTCTATTATCAGTTTTGCAGTCGCCAAATACCAGCGTAAGCAAAAATCGGGCAAAAATCGCTATGAGACAAAAAAAGATTGTCCGATGTTTATTATTCATCGGACAACCTCTAATTATCATCTCTTGTAAGTTGTATAACAAGAGCTATTTTAGGCCCTCGATGACCGCAAAACCGCAGCATACCTGAAGTATGTGAGGATTTTGAGGGCAAGAGGAACGCCAAAAGAGCCTTATTAGACGGCTTATATTATATCTTACAAACCGAACTCTGCCTTAATCTCATCAACCGCATCAAGCTTCTCCCAACCGAAGTACTCAATCTCGCGCTCAACTGGCTGACCACTCTCCCAAACGGTCTCAACCTTTGTGTAGGGGCGGTTACCGAAGTGACCATACGAAGCAGTTGCCTCGAAGATAGGATTCTTCAAACCGAAGCGCTTAACGATAGCCGCAGGGCGCAAATCGAAGAGCTTTGACACGCGACGGGCAATCTCGCCATCGGTCATACCCTCCAACTGAGCTGGGCGCTTTGATGAGTAGGTGTCAACATACACAGACAATGGCTCGGCGATACCGATAGCGTAGCTGAGCTGCACCAAAACCTGCTCGGCGATGCCAGCAGCAACCATATTCTTGGCGATGTGACGCGCAGCATAGGCCGCTGAACGGTCAACCTTTGATGAGTCCTTACCTGAGAATGCACCACCACCGTGAGCACCACGACCACCATAGGTGTCAACGATAATCTTACGGCCAGTAAGACCTGTATCACCGTGAGGACCACCGATTACGAACTTGCCTGTTGGGTTGACGTGCAAGATATAATCCTCGCCGATAAGCTCAGCCAAGCAGTCACCTGCGCGCTCCAAGCGAGCCTTCACGCGTGGAATAAGGATTGTGCGGACATCCTCGCGAATCATCTCCTGCATCATACGCTCGGCCTCCTTCTCGGTGCGGCTCTCTGTGGCCTTGATAAACTCGTCGTGCTGAGTAGATACCACGATAGTGTGAACACGAACTGGCTTGCCAGTCGCCTCGTCGTACTCCATTGTCACCTGGCTCTTAGAGTCGGGACGCAGGTAGGTCATAACCTCGCCCTCGCGGCGGATTACGGCCAACTCCTTCAGGATAACGTGCGACAGGATGAGTGTGGCAGGCATATACTCGCGAGTCTCGTTGCAGGCGTAACCAAACATAATACCCTGGTCGCCAGCGCCCTGATTCTCAACCTCCTCGCGAACAACGCCCTGATTGATATCAGACGACTGCTCGTGGATGGCCGACAAGATACCACACGAAGCGGCATCGAACTGGTATTCGCTGCGGTTGTAGCCAATGCGGTCGATAACGCGGCGTGCAACGCTCTGGATATCAACATAAGCCTCCGACTTAACCTCACCTGCTACCACAACCAAACCTGTGGTGCAAAGAGTCTCGCAAGCTACCTTAGACTGGGGATCGTGACGAAGAAACTCGTCGAGAATTGCATCTGAAATCTGATCTGACACCTTATCTGGATGTCCCTCTGAAACCGATTCCGAAGTAAACAAAAAAGCCATACTTTAATAGTTTTTATAAATCAAACAATTAACGTATGGAAGATTGGCTGTCGTATGCTTAATAGTGCTGGTTTAGCATTTTTTTTGTGGTTGCAAGCAGTCCAAATCCTTCCACATCAATTTTTCGGGTGCAAAGATACACACAGTAATCCAAAATTCAAAATTTGAGGATAGAGATTCCCAACTTACACCAAACATAATTGGCTTTCAATATTGATTTTTAACATATTTTATTAGAAATTTGTAACGACAATACCCCATTGAGTGTTGCAAAAAGCGAAACTTTTCATAACTTTGTATTGCTGAAGCTGGTTTTGCTTTCGGCAGACATATTTTTTAGTGAAAGTGTTTCGCTAATCCTTATTGAGAAATCTGGTAAATTTCGAACTGTATCAAGGATAACGCAACGCTCATCACTTGTATTAGTATGTAATGTGTCGGCACGCTCTGTGCCTACCCCATACTATGCAGGTGTGGGGTATTGTTTATTTGATACAAGGTTTACCAGAGCCTCTCAATAGATAAACGAAGACTCCACACTTTCTTATTTTATAATCATAACCCAAACACTATCAAGGAGTCTGATAGTAAGATGAATTTTGATCTTACTATGGAGAAACAGAGTTACATCGCACCCGAAATCGAGATTTTCGAGGTGGCGATTGAGAAAGGATTTGCACAATCGCAATTGGAGGATTATGAAAAAAATAACCCTATCGGCTGGTAAACTATTTAATCAAATTTATATTTTATGAAAAAAGTATTTATTTTAGCTCTACTGTCATTAGGACTGATGGTAAGCTGTACAAAAGAGAGCGAGGAGCAAACTGTTCAAGCTCAGAAGCAAGAGTTTTCAAAGTTCTATGCAGCTATGGAGACCGCAAATTCTCGCACCTACGTAGATAAGGATTATAAACTTTATTGGTCGGAAGATGACCGTATTACCATATTTGATGGTAATACCTATCCGCTACAATATAGGTATATGGGAGAAACGGGCGAAAACCACGGCGAATTTGAGGCTGTAAAGCCTGTTGGATACCATACGGGCAGCCCTTTAACTGCAAACTACGCCGTATATCCTTACAATGAAAACGCTACTATTGCCTACAATGGCAAAATCTCATATACAGTACCCGAAACTCAAAAATACGCAGAAAACTCATTTGGTCTTGGAGCAAACATTATGGTTGCTGTTACCGATGACATTGAAGATAAATTCTTGGAGTTCAAAAATCTTGGAGGTTGTTTTGAATTCCCGCTCTATGGCACGAATGTAAAGGTTAAAAGTATTGAGTTCAGAGGTAATGATGGTGAAAAGTTGGCAGGTGCAGCCGTAATCAACGCTTCCCACAGCGAGGAGCCTACAATGGTCTTTGCCGATAACGCCACTGCGACTATTATGCTTGACTGTGGCGAGGGCGTATCGTTAAGCAATGATGCAGAGAATCCCACTAAATTTTGGATTGCAGTGCCTGCTATCACTTTCGAGCGAGGTTTTACAATTACTATTACCGATACAAATAGTATTGTTACCGAGAAATCTGTTCCGGGACCAATCACTATCGAGCGTAGTAAGGTACAACCATTTGAAAACGCATTACAGTTGGTAACAATTCAAAATAATGAGATTTGGTACACAGTAAATGATTACGCAACTATCACCCCTACCGCAGACTCTATTCTTGGCGAAGGTCAAAATGCGTTGAGCATAACTTCAAATCAATATGATTACGACAAAGGGTGTTATGTGATGACTTTTGATGGAGATATTACGACGATTGGAGCCAGTGCGTTTCATTCTCGTAAAACAGTAACAAATTTTATGCTTCCAAGTAGTGTAACTACAATTGGACCAAATGCATTTTATTTATGTTGGAAACTCACCAATGTAATACTTCCCAATAGTGTTACTACTATTGCAGATAATGCCTATGGGCATTGTCGAGATATGGCAAGTATAATTCTACCTAGTAGCGTTACAACGATTGGGGCTGGTGCCTTTGCACAATGTCATAATTTGAAAAGCATAACAATTCCCGAAAATGTAGAGTCGATAGGAAACAATGTTTTTAATCAGTGTGGAAGCATGACAAGTGTTACGATTTTGTCGAACAAGATTACTTCGATTGAAATGTCTACATTTTATCAGTGTGGTGCTTTGACAAGCGTAAATATTCCAAATAGTGTTACGACTATTGGAGAACACGCTTTTAGAGAATGTAAAGCATTGACAACGATTACTATACCTAATCGAGTTACTTCGATTGGCCGATGGGCTTTCCAGGAATGTAAAAATATGAAAAGTATAGTGATTCCTAATAGTGTAGAAACAATTGGAGACGGTGCTTTCTCATTATGTAGCAGCCTAATAGAAGTATATTGTAAGCCAACTACTCCGCCGACATTGGGGGATATTATCTTTCCTCGTAATACAGATGGCCGTAAGATTTATGTACCAAATAGCGATGATGTAATTGCTGAATATAAGGCTGCCAATTATTGGAGTAGTTACGAAAGCGAAATTGAGGGATATGCCTTTGAATAGGTAAATCAGCAAGGTAAACAAAATTCCCCGCAGGCTGACACTTGCGGGGAATTTGTTTGAGTGAGTAGCGGAAACGCTATCGAATAAACAACAACTCGCGGTACTTGGGGAGTGGCCAGAGTTGGTCGTCGATAACCTCCTCCATCTTGTCGATATGATCGCGAATCTCGTCGAAATAGATGGCAATGGTATCGTGGTAGCGGATGGCCTTCTCGCGCTGATCCTCAATACGGTTGGCCACGCGACGAGCCTCGACCATATCGGCCACAAGTCTCTGAAGGGTAGAGCTATGTTTCTGAATCTCGCGGATAAGCTCCAAATCGGAGTCAAACTTGATGCCGAGCTCCTTCATCTTATAGGCCTTATCGAGCAGCACAGCCTCGTACTTCGACGCAACGGGGAGGATGTGGTTCATAGTGATATCGCCCAACACGCGCGACTCGATTTGAATCTTCTTGGTGTAGGTCTCCCACTTAACCTCGGTGCGGGCCTCAAGCTCCACCTTATTAAATATACCCATATCGCCAAACATCTTCAGGCTGGCGGCATCGAGATAGCGGTCGAAGATAAGAGGTGCCGAGGTCTCGCAGTCCAAGCCGCGCTTGGCGGCCTCGTGCTTCCACTCATCAGAGTAGCCGTTACCGTCGAAATGCACCGCCTTGCAGGCCTTGATAAGACGCTTAAGCTCCTCGTAGATGGCTCGATCCTTCTTAACGCCCTTCTCGATGCGGGCATCGACATTAACCTTGAACTCGGTGAGCTGCTCAGCCGCAATCGAGCAGAGGGTGATGATAGCCTCGGCACAGTTGTCCGAAGCACCCACAGCACGGAACTCGAAACGGTTACCCGTAAATGCGAATGGCGAGGTGCGGTTGCGGTCGGTGTTGTCGAGCAGGATGGATGGAATCTGCGCCACGCCGCTCATCTTCAACACATTCTTGGCATCGAAGCGGATAGCATCGTCGGAAGCACTGCGCTCCAACTTATCCAAAATAGTTGAAATCTGAGTGCCCAAGAATGCCGAGATAATTGCGGGAGGTGCTTCGTTTGCTCCCAGACGGTGAGAGTTGGTAGCGCTCATAATGGCCGCCTTCAACAGACCGTTGTGCTTATATACGGCAGCGATGACATTCACAAGGAATGTGATAAACTGCAAATTCTCGGATGGGGTTTTGCCTGGGCTAAAGAGATTTACGCCAGTATCAGTACCGAGCGACCAGTTGTTGTGCTTACCCGAACCGTTGATGCCCTTGAATGGCTTCTCGTGCAGCAGCACACGGAAGTGGTGACGGCGTGCAATCTTATCCATAATGGTCATCAAGAGCTGGTTGTGGTCGTTAGCCAAATTGGCCTCCTCGAAGACTGGAGCAAGCTCAAACTGGTTGGGGGCAACCTCGTTGTGGCGAGTCTTCAATGGAATACCGAGCTTCAAGCTCTCATACTCCAAATCACGCATAAAGTTAATCACACGCGAAGGGATGGCACCAAAGTAGTGATCCTCCAACTGTTGGTTCTTAGCCGACTCGTGGCCCATAAGTGTACGGCCAGTCAAAACCAAGTCGGGACGTACGGCCCACAGGCTCTCGTCAACCAAGAAGAACTCCTGCTCCCAGCCGAGGAAAGTCTTTACACGGCTGACATTCTTATCGAAATAGTGGCACACTGCAGTAGCAGCCTTATCGACCGCCGCCATAGAGCGCAACAGAGGCACTTTATAGTCCAAAGCCTCGCCCGTATAGGCGATAAAAATCGTTGGAATACAGAGTGTTGTATCTACAATGAAGGCGGGAGATGTGGGATCCCAAGCCGAGTAACCGCGAGCCTCGAAGGTGTTGCGGATACCACCATTGGGGAACGACGAAGCATCGGGCTCCTGCTGAGCCAACACCTTACCCGAGAAGGTCTCGATAACCATACCCTTACCATCGGGATCAGAGAATGAATCGTGCTTCTCGGCTGTTCCTCCCGTAAGAGGTTGAAACCAGTGAGTGTAGTGGTCGGCACCATTATCGAGCGCCCACTGACGCATACCTGCGGCCACGCTATCGGCAAGCTCCAACGACAAAGGCGTGCCGTTGTCCATCGTACTAAGCAGGGCCTCATAGGTGGGTTTATCGAGATACTTGCGCATCACGTTGCGACCAAAAACCTTCTCACCAAAGTAGTCGGAGGGGCGTTCACTTGGAGCCTCGACATCGACAGCGCGGTGATTGAGTGCCGCCTCGACCATTTTAAATCTCAACATAATAATTAAATGTATTCGGGTTAAAGTAAAACTTTCAAAAGTGGAAATTTTATTATTATCAAATTTTGAAAATAGGCAAAATAACACCACCGATGCAAAAATAGTATTTTTTGACTATGCAGGCAATTTTTGAGTGTGTTTTATGCAAATAGGTCAATATTTTTTCGGTTGCGAGCCGAATTTTTAACCTTAAAACGGCAAAACCGCCAACAAAAATCAAAGAAAGAAGCGATTTTTGAGATTTTGCCACAAAAGCTTATTTTTAGTGTTTTATACCAACTTTATACTATATAAGAATATTTCAAAGAAAAATATCCCCGAACAACAAATACTCACCTCGGGCAAGATTAAGCCCTGGATATGCAGAGTTACTCGTTTTCTCGGCCATAAGTTATACTTTAATTGAAAAAAAAGTGCTATATTTGCGTGATGGAAAAGCTAAGGCTAACCAAACGAAAAAACACTAAACAAACACATACATACACTAAATTAAATTTCCAAACAATTATGGCTAATACCGAAAAAGCAAAGTTGTTCGCTGAGTTCCCACCGGTTTCTACCGAGCAGTGGGAGGCAGTCATTACAACAGACCTTAAAGGTGCAGATTACGAGCGCAAGCTCGTATGGAAAACAGCCGAGGGATTTAACGTGCGCCCATACTATCGCGCAGAGGATCTCGAAGGCGTTGAGTTTTTAGGTTCGCAGGCTGGTGAGTTCCCTTACGTTCGCGGTACTCACGCTTGCAACAACTGGCTTATCCACCAGACAGTGAATGTCGAGTGCCCTAAGGCAGCTAACCAGGAGGCTTTGACTCTCTTGAACGCTGGCGTTAATTCACTCGGATTCTGCTTGTGCGGTGCTGAGGAGGTTACAGCAGAGTTTGTTGACACTCTCCTCGATGGCATCTGCATCCCAGCAGTTGAGCTCACTTTCTGTGGTACTAACTTCGTTCCTAAGGCCAATGCAATTTTGGCTAAGGTGGAGGCTTCAGGCGTAGCTAAGGATGAGGTAAAGATTAACTTCATCTTCGACCCAATCGTGAAGGATCTTTCACAGAAGGGTATCTACTGCTGTGGCGATGCTGAGGGTACAGCTTGCTATGAGGCAGTTGCAGAGTTCATCAAGAAGACTGCTGACTACAAGCACATCCGCGTGGTGAACGTATCAGGTGGCATCTTCAGCAACGCTGGTTCTACTATCGTTGAGGAGTTGGCATTCTCTTTGGCGGCTGGTCACGACTACATCGTGAAGCTCACAGAGGCTGGTCTTCCAATTGATTTGGTAGCTCGCAAGATCCGTTTCTCTTTCGCAGTTACTTCTAACTACTTTATGGAGATTGCTAAGTTCCGTGCAGCTCGTATGTTGTGGGCTAACATCGTGAAGGGCTACAACCCTGAGAAGGAGTGCTCTTGCAAGATGTTTGCACACGCTACAACTTCTACTTGGAACCAGACAGTTTATGATCCATATGTAAATATGTTGCGTGGTACAACAGAGGCTATGTCGGCTACTTTGGCTGGCGTACACTCATTGGAGGTTACTCCATTCAACGCTTCATACGAGACTCCTGATGAGTTCTCTAAGCGTATCGCTCGCAACGTGGAGCTCTTGCTCAAGCACGAGTCTCACTTCGACCAGGTAGTGGACCCTGCTGGTGGTTCTTACTACATCGAGACTCTCACAAAGAGCATCGCTGCTGAAGCTTGGAAGCTCTTCCTCGAGGTTGAGGAGAAGGGTGGCTATGTAGCTGCATTCAAGGCTGGCTTCATCGCAGACCGTGTGAAGGCATCGGCTGCCGCTAAGGATAAGAATATCGCAACTCGTCGTCAGGTATTGCTCGGCGCAAACCAGTATCCTAACTTCACTGAGGTTGCTGACGCAGCCGTATCTGCTGAGGTTGTAACTCGCACCGAGGGTGAGAACGTTCTTACTCCATATCGTGGTGCTATGGCATTCGAGGCTATGCGTTTGGGCGTTGACCGCAGCGGTAAGGAGCCTAAGGCATTTATGCTTACTTGCGGTAACTTGGCAATGGCTCGTGCTCGTGCTCAGTTCTCTTGCAACTTCTTCGCTTGCGCTGGCATCCGCGTTCAGGACAACACATTCTTCCAGTCAGTTGAGGAGGGTGTAGCTGCCGCTTTGGAGGCTAAGGCTGACATCGTGGTTGTATGTGCTTCGGACGACGACTATGCAGAGGTAGCTCCTAAGGTTAAGGAGTTGCTCGGCGGCAAGGCTATCTTGGTTGTTGCAGGTGCACCTGCTTGCGCAGCTGAGTTGGAGGCACAGGGTATCACCAATTTCATCAACGTAAAGAGCAACGTACTCGAGACTCTTAAGTTCTATCTTAAGGAGTTGGGTATCTAAAAAGCAGAGCTATTATGAGAGCAAAATTTGAAAATTTATCATACGAAGGCGGTAAGGCACAGTGCTGCGCCGCTCAGGCTGAGGCACAGCCTTGGCTCACTGCCGAGCAGATACCCGTTAAATCGGACTACACGGCAAAAAATTTGTAGAACTTGGAGCACTTGTACTATGCAGCAGGTATCGCTCCATTCCTTCGCGGTCCTTACTCTACAATGTATGTAATGCGCCCCTGGACTATCCGTCAGTATGCAGGTTTCTCTACTGCTGAGGAGTCGAACGCATTCTACCGCCGTAACTTGGCTGCTGGTCAGAAGGGTTTGTCAGTTGCATTCGACTTGGCTACTCACCGTGGTTACGATGCTGACCACCCACGTGTAGTTGGTGACGTTGGTAAGGCAGGTGTATCTATCTGCTCTGTAGAGGATATGAAGGTTCTCTTCAACGGTATTCCATTGGACAAGATGTCTGTATCTATGACTATGAACGGTGCTGTGTTGCCAGTTTTGGCATTCTACATCGTTACAGGTTTGGAGCAGGGTTGCACACTTGACCAGTTGGCTGGTACTATCCAGAACGATATCTTGAAGGAGTTTATGGTGCGTAACACCTATATTTATCCTCCTAAGTTCTCAATGAAGATTATCGCTGATATCTTTGAGTACACATCTAAGAATATGCCTAAGTTCAACTCAATCTCTATCTCTGGTTACCATATGCAGGAGGCCGGTGCTACAGCAGATATCGAGTTGGCTTACACTTTGGCAGACGGTTTGGAGTACTTGCGTGCAGGTATCGATGCAGGTATGTCAGTTGACGCATTTGCACCACGCCTGTCATTCTTCTGGGCTATCGGTATGAACCACTTTATGGAGATTGCAAAGATGCGTGCAGCTCGTATGTTGTGGGCTAAGATCGTGAAGCAGTTTGAGCCTAAGAATCCTAAGTCTTTGGCGTTGCGTACACACAGCCAGACATCAGGTTGGTCACTCACAGAGCAGGATCCATTCAACAACGTGGCTCGTACAGCTATCGAGGCTATGGGTGCAGCGCTGGGCCACACTCAGTCATTGCACACTAACGCATTGGATGAGGCTATCGCTCTTCCAACTGACTTCTCGGCTCGTATCGCTCGTAACACTCAGATCTATATCCAGGAGGAGACTAACGTTTGCCGCAACGTAGATCCTTGGGCTGGTTCATACTATGTAGAGGCTTTGACTAACGAGATCGCAGAGAAGGCTTGGGCTCACATCGAGGAGGTTGAGAAGCTCGGCGGTATGGCAAAGGCTATCGAGACAGGTATTCCTAAGATGCGTATCGAGGAGGCTGCTGCTCGTACACAGGCTCGTATCGACTCTGGTGAGCAGAAGATCATCGGCTTGAACGAGTACCGTTTGGAGAAAGAGGCTCCTATCGATATCTTGGCAGTTGATAACACTGCTGTACGCGAGAGCCAGGTTAAGCGCTTGCAGGAGTTGCGTGCTAACCGCGACCAGGCTGCTGTTGATAAGGCTTTGGCCGCTATCACAGAGTGTGTGAAGACAGGCGAGGGCAACTTGTTGGAGCTCGCAGTAGAGGCTGCAAAGGTTCGCGCAACATTGGGCGAGATCTCAGATGCTTGCGAGGTTGTTGTAGGTCGCTACAAGGCTGTTATTCGTTCAATTTCTGGCGTTTATTCATCAGGTATGAAGCAGGATTCAGATTTCGAGAAGGCAAAGGCTATGTGTGCCGAGTTTGCCAAGAAGGAGGGACGTCAGCCCCGTATTATGATTGCAAAGTTGGGCCAGGATGGTCACGACCGTGGTGCTAAGGTTGTAGCAACAGGTTACGCTGACGTTGGCTTCGACGTGGATATGGGCCCATTGTTCCAGACTCCAGAGGAGGCTGCTAAGCAGGCTGTTGAGAACGACGTACACATCGTTGGTGTATCTTCATTGGCTGCTGGTCACCTCACACTTGTTCCTCAGATCATCGCCGAGCTCAAGAAGTTGGGCCGCGAGGATATCATCGTTGTTGTGGGTGGTGTTATCCCAGCTCAGGACTACGAGGAGTTGTATCAGGATGGTGCTGCGGCTATCTTCGGCCCTGGTACTCCTATCGCAAAGTCTTCAATCAAGATGTTGGAGCTCTTGTTGGAGGAGTAATCCCCAGAGGCGAGCGAGGGGCAGAGATGTTCTTGGGGGCGGAGATGTTCTTAGGGGCAACAATGTTCTAAGAGGTATAAATGCTCTGAGCGCAGTCCGAAATATAAATGAAAACCGCTGGCGATTGCCAGCGGTTTTTTGTTGAAATATTCGGCATATTTGCCAAATATTCTACATAATTCTTTCCCAACCATTCGTAGTGGCTCCTATCTCACATTGCTCTGGCTCTAATGGGCCACTGAATTTTACTGCGCTACCTCTATTTAGCACTTTATTTTCAAAGGTTTTAGAGAATGCTTTAGCTTCTCCTTCATCACTAATACAAACAATAGTGAAATTATAGTTTACAGGATTTCCTACCGCAGCAGCGTATAATACTCCAAAAAAGGTAACACCATCTTCACTATTGTATCCCTGAAGAGGCATATTTTTATCTAAATAAAAATCTATACTCAATTTATTGTCACTATCACAAGATACTTCAACACCGCAACACGGACGAAATGTCACATAATCAGTAGATAAAAACCAATCAACATTCTCATCATTAGATATATTAGTTATTGTAAACTGCACAAATTGACCAGCACTAGTACTAGTATCTGGCAGAGATAAAGTAGCATTGATTGTAAAAAGATCATCTTCTACCGAATATGAACCATCTTCGCACGTCATAAATAATGTACCACAATACGCGTTTGCTTTAATATTATAATTAGCAAGAAATATAGAGCCTCCATATTCTTCACTTGAAAGTTCACCCTCATTATGCAAACAATATATCGCAGTAAGTGATTTATCATCTCGCTGGGCGAGTTCGGCGATATACTCCGCTTGATCACCAATAATACTCCAACCGCTACCGTCATACTTAATAGTCATCCACTTAGTGCAATCAGAGCCAAAGAACAACATCACCTCATCACCCTTCAACCACGAATTGCGAGACGCACGAGTAGAGTCCCCAATAGAGGCTTTATCCATATTTACAACCAACTTATACTCTTTTTGAGAAGGCTCCTCCTGCTCCTTTGAGCAACCAATTGCCAACACAGTGGCAAATGCACATATAGTATAAATAAACTTTTTCATCTCTTAGAAATAAAATAAATTGTTAAACATCTATTATCCCTAATTCTCCTCTGGGCCAAATGGGGTAAACTTTGGGCCGCCAGTCGTTGCAAAGCCCTGTTCGATAACAACATCGATGATTTCAACCTCGGGGGCTAAATATTCGCTTCTTTCCATAATTGATTTGATTTATAAAATTTACTGACTAATATATACAACAACACCCCGCACAAACTAATGCACGAGGTAAAATATCTTCACAATATACTGATTTACAGTATATTAACAGGGGGGGGGGCGGTTAATTTTGCGCAGACATCACGCAGATTTCCGATATTTATATTAGAAATAATCATTTTAACAAGATTGATAACCAACACAAATTTAGAAAAAAAATTTCGAGAATTAAAACGGGCAAGAGAAAATATTAGACAAAAAAAGGGCCAAGCTACTTGCTCGGCCCAAATTGTTAGGGTAAATATCTATTAGAAATACTGACCACGCAAATCCTCAATCTCGGTCTTGTTCTGTACTGACATCAAAGCTGCCTGAGTTGCGATAGCCTCGCGGTTTGCCTGCAAGCGAACCTTCTCGGCCTCTGGAGTCTGAACCTCATTCTTGTTGATAGCATCAACAACGAATACCACAGCACCTGAGTAACCCTTTACTGGAGCAGAGAGCTTGCCAGTCTCGTTAGTTGTTGAGATAGCACCCACAACGCGTGGCTCGATAGTGAGGTTGGTCACACCATAGTCAGAGAACTTAACCTCCTCGAATGCTGTTGGCTCAACACCTGCATTCTTAGCAACCTCCTCGATAGTAGCACCAGCGAGCTGTGACTTCAAAATCTGGAACTTCTTGTCACGCTGCAAGTACTGAGCAATCTGGAAGCGTACGTCGTCGAATGATGTGTACTTGCTATCGTCGATAGTAGTAAGCATAGCCACTACATAAGAGTCGCCCAAGTTGAAAATCTCTGAAATCTCACCAACCTTAGCACCGTAAGCCCAACGAGCAATCTCACGAGAGTTCTCCAAAGCAGCGATTGAGCGCTGGCCCTGATTGATGCGAGCAATACGAGGTGAAACAGCCGATGCGGCAGCAGCAGCGTTGAATGCCTCAACTGATGCCTTAGCGTCAACAGCGAAGAGGCTTGCTGCATTGTGAACATTGCGACGTGTAGCAGAAGATGCCTCAACAGGGTAAGTAACTGTACCTACCAAAACGTGCTTAGATGGCTTGTCGGCACGAGTAACCTTCAAAATCTGTACTGCATCACCCTGAGCAACCTTAACGATGTCACCCTTCTTAGCAGATGCCAACTCGTCGGCCATCTCTACAGACAAAGCAGCGAAAGGCAATACGCCAAGCTCACCACCTACCTCAGCAGTCTGTGGATATGCAGAGTGCTTCTTAGCAGCCTCAGCAAAATCAGCACCACCCTTCAAAGCGTTGAAGAGGCTATCTACCAATGCTGTGTTAGAAGCTGGAAGAACAATGTGGCTAAGACCTACTGAATCGGGAGCCTCCTTAACAGCCAAAGCGCGTGACATTACCCACTCGTTTGACTTCAAAACTGGACCATACTGCTGACCATCCATCATTACAGCCTCCTCTGCAGAAAGCTCGGCAGCAGATGCATAGTGATCGCCAATAGTACCCATATTCTTGCGGATGTAAGCGCGAACATCCTCGGCAGCAGCGAACTCCTCGCCCGCAATCTTCACCTTCTTCTCGATGTCGGCCATATCATCAGATGTAGCAGCTACGTCGAATACAACGTAAGTCAAGGCGCGGTGTGGAACCTTCTTATAAGAGATCTCCTTGTTATCCTCATAGTACTTCTTAGCCTCGGCTGTTGTAACCACTGCCAAAGAGTCAGCTACCTTGTTATACTCAACAAGCACGAAACGACCATTGCGGCTCTCGTTCATTGTTGAAAGGCCCTGCTTAACATCCAAAGCGTTGGCATAAACACCAGCCTTAACAAGACCTGAGTACTTAACCATCATACGATCCAACAAAGCCTGGTCGTTAAGGTAGCTCCAAAGCTCCTGATACTGAGGGTTAGTGCTAACCTGTGCCAAGAATGAAGACAATGCGGCTACATCGTACTCGCCAGTCTGAGGGTTTGCAAATGCACTGAGGAATACCTCTGATGGGTGCTCACCGCTCAACATAGCCATACGCTCGGCCTTAGAAACTGCAATACCCATCTTCTCGAAACCTGGAATGAGGACGTTCTTTGCAACGAGTGACTGCCAAGTAGCTGTTGAAAGAGCCTCTACAGCCTGCTCGCTTGACTCATCGCCACCGTTGAACTTCTTGATGGTCTCATACTCCTTCAAGTACTCGGTGTAGGTTACATCCTTACCATCGATCTCGCCCACCTTAGGGTCGTTGCTACCAAAAAAGCCCATCCCTGGACCCAATGAGACAATAAATGCCAAAAGCGCCAATACAATTACAACCGAAAGTACGACGCCAAATCTGGTTCTTAATGTGTTTAGACTAATCATAATTATTTTATTTTACCTATTTATATTCATTTTGAGCCACCAAAGATAATAAAATTATTCTTAATAGCCATAGAATTGAGCAATTTTGTTAGCGTTTTATTACTCTTGCCAAATCAACTCGTGCACGGGTGGTGCGTAGAATCTTAATTTCGAGCTTGCCAGCATTGATTATTGCACCTGCCGCAGGGATACCTTCGTAGTTGTAGAGGATATAACCTGCGAGGGTATCATACTCGTCACTCTCCTCAATATCAAGGTCATAGCGCTCATTTAAGTAATCAACCTCCAAGCGACAAGAAAAGACATACTCGCCATCGCCCACTTGCTTTTCGATGGTCTCCTGCACATCGTGCTCATCTTCGATATCTCCGAATATCTGCTCAAGGACATCTTCCATTGAGATAATACCCGCCGTACCACCAAACTCATCAATCACAACGGCGATATTCTGCTTTCGCTTAATGAAGTTCTGCAAAAGGGTCTGCAAAGGCAGAGTCTCGGCAACGCAATCCACCTTCATTAGCACCTCGGCAATACTCTGAGGCTTA
>JAZOUS010000039.1:0-20656 GCA_045658265.1 Alistipes sp. | reverse complement strand
CGAGTCATACAGCGTATTTAGCATCTTGCGTAATGCAGGATTCTCGTGCAAAGCCTGCGCTTCATTGCTATATAGGTGAAAGTATGTATCTCGCATCTCTATATATAGCGAAGCCTTTGCTCTCTGCGTGGTGGATAATGCCAGAGGCTGAAACATCGGACGAGAGCCTATGTCTCGTAATACTCCGATACGGTTATCCTTGTCTTGAACCATTGAGCCATCACGATATTGTGATAGCATATCGCCCGTAAAGGGTCGAGGAGTTAAAGTCTCTTCATTTTGTTGTGGTGGCATACTTATGCGTGATACGCTCGACTTATTTAGAGAAGGTGCTACCGTATCTCTGCGATGTAGCTGCTCCGATGTTTGCTGTCGCAACTCCTTGCGGCGCTCAGGCGATAACTCCATCATAGCCTCATAGAAGCCATTAATAGGTGGATTATTCTCCCAATTTATGGCAGAGTAGGTATTATCATCTTCGTTATTCTGTGATGGACTCGGTTCTGTGTCGTTCATCGGAGGCTCTGCAACAACCGATTCGGATTTAGGCGTGATAGGGACTGCGCTCTGTGGTTTTGTTGTCTGTTTAGGCTTTGCCTGCTTTTGTTTTGTCTTTGCAGAACGCTTTTGAGGTTTACTCTTAGTCTCACTAAACAGAGATTGCTGTATAGCCACCCTCCGTGATATGCGTCTGCGATTAGGCAGCATACCTCGCTGCGCCTGCTCACGCTCCTCAGTACTAAATCCAAATAGGTCGTATAATGTAGGTTGTGGAGTGTGTGGTGTAGTAATCTGAGCCGATTGTTGTGGCTTACGTACTGGTACCGCATCAAACAGCGATGCCATAAATCCATCTTGGGGTGTAGCAGAAGATGTTGCTAGTTCATTGGACTTATTAGGCTTCTCCATCGTGGCAAAATCCTTAGGCTCGAGTGGTCGCTCGTTCCATAATTTTTGTTCACGCTCCTTAGCCCACAAGCCGAATTCCTGAATATCTTTTTCAGTAGGTTCCGAAGTGATAGTTTGTTCCTCGACAACCTTTGCATCCTCAATGGCTGTTATCTCTCCCGTGTCAGTATCGAGATTGAAGCTTTCAGTATGCAATTCTTCTACAACCTGCTCAGTGGGTTTCTCAATGCGATGCTCTACATCAGGATATTGCACACGAGCATCGTGGAGAATATCACCCAGAATATCTCCAGCAAGGCGAGGCTCTGATGGTATCTCTTGGGGCAAACGCTCACGCTGATGGTACTCTACAATATCCTCCGTCGAATTGGATATATAATAGTCCAAATTAAAGTGCTGAGAAAAATCCTCGCCAAGCATCCTTTGCAACTCTGCTGATATAGCTTATACACCGCCATCGTGAGTAAATATCATTGCGGGCTTACCATAAGGATCTGTACCTACTTTTGCCGAGGTGTGTATAACACGGTCGAACGACTCAAAGAGATTATTTACCGAGATACCATTCGATAGACGGCGTGTTGATATAAACTGCTGCTTGCGCTGTGTGTCAACATCAGATATCCGCTTTTGCAGTATAATAAGGTCACTACCCACATCTGTCCCAGCATACTCCGAGAAGAGGTTGTTGGGAAGACGCACGGCAGATACTATATCACATCTACTCATAAGCCACTCTCTAACCGAGCGGCTCTGCTCGGCATTCAGGACGCCCTGAGAAGTGATGAAGGCTATGATACCTCCCTCACGCACAGTATCCACAGACTTCATAAAGAAGTAGTTGTGCAGGGTGCGTGTACCTTGACGACGCACAGGGTCAGTGTGAGTGGAGAAGAATGGGTCGAAGATTGATACATCACCAAAAGGGATATTGCTCGCCACGACATCGAATTGCCCCATATATTTTGGCTCTATACTCTCATAACCTTTTATGCGCACATTATCGTGAGGGTGGAGATGCTTAAGGATAAGACCCGTAGCAAGGTCCTTCTCAAAGCAGGTTACATCTATGCTTTCAAAGTGTTCTCGTGCTGCATCTACGAAAACTCCACCACCAGCACTAGGATCAAGCATACGCCACGGCTCCACACCTGCAGTGCGTAGAGCTCCCATAATGGCATCAACAAACTGTGGAGGGGTGTAGAATGCCGTGAGCGTAGAGAACTTAATGCCATCCATATAGCGTTTATATTCTCGCTCGGAAGAGGTGTTCTCACGAAGCAGAGTTTGTAGCTCTTTAAGGAGCTCTGCCGTTGTGCCTTTATTATTATCGTCCAGCACCTCCTTCAAGGCTCCAAAGCCACTATATAACCTTAGCATCTTCACCTCTTCTGAAGTAGGCATACGCCCCTCGCGCTCAAGGGTGAAAGCACACCTTAGCGCATCAATGTTTTGTCGCAGGTGTTGATGTTTATTATACGCCATCGTTTAGTATTATTTCGATTGTGCCGACTAACTCTGTGTGGAGCATATCATACTCCGAGGAGAGTTCAAAGCCATCGGTGATGTCATATTTTAGAAGTACATCCAAGCATCGGGGAAAGAGTTTATATGCTACCTCTCTTGCATCTTCCGATTCTACAATATCTGAATACTCATCCCATAGGATATGTACTATCATATCGTATGGCGAGAAGTGAAGTCCGCGATACAGTACCTCAAAGGCTGCAGCCTCTGCCTCTGTATGGTTAAAGCCAAGACGAATAAGTTCTCCATATCTCTCTGACGCACTATTAGCCCTCTCCGATATAAATGTTCTATTTTCCACTAGGTGAGGGTGACTCTCGCGAAGGAATGCGATTAGTGATAACTCGTAATATGATAACTCTCGCAGAGATGTATATTGATTATTAGACATAACAAGATTTTTTAATGTTCCTTGTTTCGTTTTTGGTGGGCAATCAACTTTCTTTCATAGTAGATGTGATTACCATTCTCATCATAGTATCGGGCATTGGGGTCCTCGATATCTCTATCATCTTGCATATCTTCTCCAAGGGATAGATATATGCTGATAACTATGATATTGAGAACCACCAACACGCCAATAACAACATATGCCGCTGTCATAGGCTACATCGTTACGCCTTTTCGTTTTTGTTTCTGCTGGCGAGCGGTATGCTGCGCCTCGGTGGGGCGCTGCTGTCCCTGCTTAAGAGGCTCACGCACATCTTTAACAGCCTCGACACTCTTACCCTCTGAATTGACGGCCACTTGCGTACGACTCTCGTTGACGGGGATAACCTTAGCTCCTCGGCGCACAGCACGGTCTGGATTCCACTTGTAGAACTTCATATTGCCCTCCTCAAAATCGGGCTTCACCCAAGCATCGAAGGTCTCACCGCGACCATCAACAGTTTTAATAGGCTCCTTATGATGCAGACCTCGGATAAAGAATGCCTTAACATCGGCTCGCTTAGAGGGGTCTTTGGCTGCCTCAGACCACTGCTTATAGGCTTCATCGGGGAGATAGGTGCCAAGAATCTTTGGATGGATAGTAACTTCAAACTGCGTGTCTGCCTGCGGTTGTTTTGATGATTGGCGCGCGGCGGCATTACGGCGAGCAACCTCCTTATTCTCCTCGGCATAGCGGTTGCGGTCAAGACCATCGTATGTAAACTCATAGTTACACTCCGCGGCATCTACTTGTATATAGGCATCGCGCTTATATCCTGCACGCGTAGTGAAACCCTCCAATAGAATCTTACCTCCTGAGTAGAAATCTTTTTGAAGGCCTTCTGATAACTCTGCATCCTTGATAGATGTTCGGTGCTCAAGTATCGCTACAGGTAATGCCTCTAAAGTGTTGGTCCACTTGTCGATGGATACAAAGCATGGTGTGAGTTCGCCTTGACTTAACTCTAGATCGAGAATCTTGCCCGCGTGACGGGTTGCAAGGAGATTAGCCTTTGTCTGCTCATCAAGCAAAATGCCGTGGAACGGGTTGTCTAGATTTGGTTTCTCCTGCCAATAGTGGGGAATGACTTTCAGTGAGCCATCGGCCTGCTCCTCCAACGACACACGACCTTGAGTGGTCACGCGCATACCCCCAGTCTCCAACTCGGGACTCATCTCGATAAGCCCATTAGACTTATGACCATACGACAAGGCTTTGAGATGTGGCTCCAATGACTCCATCTTAATACCTTTGCGTGCCAAGTCCTCAAGGTCTATCTTCGAGGTATCCATAGGTCGGAAGCGTTGCTCCTGAGATGGGCTTTGTCCTAATGATACTCGATATTGCTCCAGCTCATCAGGGGCAAAATTAACTTGGATAAGATTACGAAAAGCACTCTCCGCTATAACGAAGATGCCCGTGTGAGATGGATTATCAGCCTCATGTATCATTTTATGAAAGAAGGCCTCAAAAGCAGACTCTGCGGTGTTTACATTTAGCAGATTGCTAATGTTTTGCTCCGTAGGGTCGCAAGTAGTTATATTACCATGGCCATCTACCGAGCTGACGGCACGAAGTCTGCCGTCCGAAGATTGCTGAACGAGCATTACTTGTTTCTGCTCAGATTTTAATTTTTCGTCCATATTACGATAGTTTTAATCTGCATCAACGGCGATGCGTGGACGAAATTAGATATTCAAAAACTACCGTAAAAGAGTTTACATTCCTATGGCACTATGTGGCGTCAATGTGGTAGCGTGAGGCATTGAAGTCTTGTGATTTTTTTGAATACTTTTTTTTCAAAAAGCACGTATTTATGTGGATTTTTTTGTATTTTTATAGCGTAAGATAGAAGCGTTTATAGAATAATGAATAATCGTTATTATTGGATATAATGTTGGATTTAAAAGGTACATTCCTTTATATGTTTGTTATATAGGAAATGCAACTATTGCCATAGCCCGATATATTTACTAATATTAAAAACATTAGAGAAAATCGTGGGATATGGTAGAAACGCATATAGCAGAAAGCAGCTCCAATATGGGGAAAACTATCATTTTCGGTTAGACCTGATTGCCACCCCTGAGAACAGCAACCGCCAGAAGCAGGTACTGCTGCGCAATGTGGAGCATCCGAAGCCGGGACAGTTCAAAAGCGATGCGGATAAATTGAGACAAGTCTGCTACTTTTAGTAATCCTTAAACGAAAATGTAATCTGAATTTACAGAAAACTTTATTGTTTAACTAATTTCATTAACGCGTATGGCACAAATGAAGACCCCGGGCGTTTACATTCAAGAGAAGAACGCCTTTTCAACAACAGTTGTCGAGGCCGCGACAGCCATCCCCGCTTTCATCGGAATTACAGAGAAGGCTGTTAACGGTTCGGAATCCCTGGCAAACAAACCTTGGAAGATTACCTCAATGACCGAGTTTACTCAGTACTTTGGAGGAGCACCGCTACCTGTATGCAATCTTTCTGTTGCAGAACCGGCAGAAACCGATGCTGAAGATTTGCTCTATTGCAGTGCTCCTGTAAATGGTGTTTCACTCAAGGTGGCTAAACCGGCGACCCATTTTACCTTGTACTACAATATGGTGATGTTCTTTGCAAATGGAGGCGGAACGTGTTATATAGTTTCCGTCGGAACATATGCTGAGGGTAACCAGATAGACAAGGACAAGGCTGGTATGGCACTCGATGCCCTGAAGAAGGTGCGCGAGGTAACGATGGTTGTTGTACCTGAAGCTGTTAATGTGGATGGATGCAAGGATATCCAGCAACTCGCAATCAAGCATTGTGGTGAGATGCAGAACCGTTTTGCCATTTTTGATATCCAACCAAAGGCTTCTAAAAATGAGACTATATCTCAGCAAATTGAGACTTTCCAGACTAACATCGGTGCAAACTATCTCTCTTACGGTGCAGCCTACTATCCTTATCTGAACACTTCTGTTCTGGCTGACAAGGATATTGACGGTACAATCCTTTGTTGGGAAGAAACTCCCGAACTTTCTGCCGTTTTCGGGGAGGATTCAAAACTCGGTAAATATGTAGCCAAATGCTTTGCTGATATGAGTGATTCTGCAAGAAACAACGTTCATAGTGCATTGCTCATGAACTGGCCAGAGTACAAATACGCTGTAAACAAGGTGAAGGATTATCTTAACCTTCTTCCCCCTTCGGCTGCAATGGCAGGTATCTATACAATGGTTGATAATACCCGTGGCGTATGGAAATCTCCAGCTAATGTTTCTATAAACTTCGTGAACAGCCCTACCGAGGATATCAGCGATATTGAACAGGAAGACCTCAATATGCCGATGAACGGAAAGGCTATCAATGCCATCCGTACATTCCCGGGTGAAGGTGTGAAGGTTTGGGGTGCCCGTACCCTCGATGGCAATTCGCAGGATTGGCGTTATGTAAACGTTAGTCGTACGATGCTCTACATCGAAGAGTCTGTGAAGAATGCCGCTAAGGCATATGTGTTCGAGCCTAATGTGGCGAACACCTGGCTCAACATGAAGTCTATGATCGGTAGTTTCCTCAGCAGTGTATGGAAGCAGGGCGGTCTTGCAGGTGCAGTGCCTGAAGATGCTTTTGCTGTACAGGTAGGTCTGGGAGAAACAATGACTCAGGACGATGTGCTCAACGGCATTATGCGTATCACCGTACTGGTAGCTATTACCCGTCCGGCTGAGTTTATCGAGATTACCTTCCAACAGCAGGTACAGAAGAGTTAATAGTCTTCAAATGTGTAAATCAATTCTTATTTAGTAACAGATTAAAACCAAAATATTATGGCAGAGACAGACGTAACCCAGAGCCAAAACACGTGGCCAATTCCAGAATTTCACTTTAGTGTGGAAATCAGCAATGTAGGAGTTATCTCTTGCAAAGAGGTTTCTGGACTTGAGACCGAAGTTGATGTAATTGAGTATCGTGCAGGCGACTTGCCTGAGTTCACGAAGAATAAGCAACCTGGTCTGCGCAAGACCAGTGATATAACTATCAAGAAGGGCAGTTTCGTTAGCGACATGAAGATGTGGGACTACATTGGAAAGGTTAAGATGAATACCATTCAGCGTGAAACAGCAACCATTAAGTTGCTTGACGAGTCGGGTAATCCTGTTCAGAGTTGGCAGGCAGTGAATGTTTGGCCTAAGAAGATGCAGGTCGAGGGCTTTAAGGCTGAAGGCAACAGCGTTGCAATAGAGACACTGACTCTCGCTCACGAAGGAGTTAAACCTATTTAATTGAATAATTGAAATAACGGTAAACTTCAACAACTAGACACTTCTTATGCAGAAAAACAATATGATAGGTATGCCGGATAATCAGATTGTTGGCATCGAAGAGCTACCGGGATTCTCGATGGACGATGTGAGGCTATATTATGATTCAAACAAGCCTGCTGCTGTTCAGACACACGCCTACACACAAGGCACAGACATTCATATCGCACCAGGCCAGGAGTGTCATCTGCCTCACGAAGCTTGGCATGTAGCCCAGCAAATGGCCGGACGTGTACAACCAACGACCGAAATCGGAGGTATGCCAGTGAATGACAACGCAGCTATCGAGCACGAGGCTGATATAATGGGAGCACGAGCAAATAGTTACTAAAACCCAACGAATAAAAGAATATCAATGCTTTCATAGTCTTGGGGCTTGCAAGCAAGTGTTTCGGCGTATAGTTATCCAAATTAACAAGCAGGACCGACTCCCGTTGTTTAGCAAGTAGTGTTGCTGATATTCCAGCCAAAGCATTATCAATAATATCATAAGCATCTATCTTCTTCATACCGCTCCCATTGTATCCAAGTATAGGCAAGAATATGGTAAACATACCTGCTTTTGTTTCTGAATACTTTTCGTTTTGTGTGTTTTGTTTGATTTTATTATGCACATATTCATTTGATGAGCTATTTGTAAATTGTGATATTGTTCATATTATCTATAAATGAATTTAAAGGAAATATTTATATCACCACATTTGCATTTTACTAATATTATTCCTTACTTTGCATTACATCAAGATTCACAGATGTAGAATAATGAAGAATCGTTCTTATTGGATGTGGTATTGGACTTAAAAGATTTTGTTGCTTTAACATTTTGTAAAACAATTAATTACAACTATAATTGTAACCCCGGCGGGATCACGAAGAGATGGCAATCAGAGATGGTTGCTGTTTTTTTTATTCCGCCAGTGGCGAGAACCCGAGATGCTCCTCCCTATCAGGGAGGTCGTGCGGTAAGAAAAATAAACAAATAAGCCTGTCTTGTGCTAAGACAGGCTTATTTGATAAATTCGTTATTAGTTCAAATCAATTACGATTTCATAGGTTTGGTTGGGCTGGAAGTCGGCGTTATAGACAAACAGGAAGTTTTCGTCTACTACGGCATCCCACTGCTGGCCCTCGGCCAATGTTGGATTCTTCAGGCGCTTGGGGAAGAAGTAGCTGAAAGGAAGGTCTAGAACGTGCTCCTGCTTGAACTTGTCGCCCTTCATTCGCTCGAGATTGAAGTTCTCGGCAGTCTTTACAGTTACGATGCACTTGCCACCCTTAACCTCTGATGTTACGGTGTAATCCTTCTCGGCCTCGACTGCCTGCAGGCGTACCTCCCACTTTGGATCGCCATAGTAGGCCAACACGTCGCGGTCGTGCCAGAAACCGATTGTCTCCATATCGAAATCATCACCCTTCACCTCGCGCATACGCTGGCGTGCCAAGCGGAACTCGTCGCGGCCGTAAGATGGATAGTTCTCCTTGATAAGCATTGGAATCCACTGGTGCTGCTGGTGGAGGAAATCCTGCTGATTCATATAGACAGCCTCGGCCAGAGTGTAGCGGTCGGGGTTAGTAACCCAATACTTCAAGCCGCCCCAGCCGTTACGGCCGTGCCAAGTTGTAACCACATAACCAATCATTGTGGCGGCGTTTGAGCCATTCATCCACGCGATAGCCATACTCTCCTTAGTGTTGTTCACATCACCAATCAAGCAGTTACCAACGGCGAAATATACTCTGCGCTTGCCGCTCTCCTTCAAATCCCACTTAGTCTGGGTGAAGCGGTCGTCAGCATACAACTTACCATCCTTTGGACGGAGGTTACCGAGCGAGAATGGCATCTCCAGATTACGCTGTGTGGCGTGAGCAGCCGTAACTACCAAATCGGGATCATAAGCCTCGTACAGATCGGTAAATTTCTTCAATATCTCCTTCATATCAATCGAGTCGCTCTCCACCTGGGCACTCTTGCTCTGCTTCTGGCCCCACAAACCGCGAGAGTGGTCATCAACCCACGCATAGCGGTCAAACCACTTAGCGCTCTTAAGCTCGGTGATTGTAGCGACAGCATCTTTGATAAGCAGAGGCTCGGTACTATTGTCGAGCATCTTCATTGCAGCGGCAGCGTCGTAGCCAGTAATCATACCCCACATAAAGTCGGCATAGATATCCTCATCGACCTCACGGCTAACGTGGTGCATATCGATAACGAAATCCTTGTTGAGATTCTCGGGCTTATCCACAATAGCCACATAACGAGGCGATAGTTTCTGCAACTCGGCCAACACCTCGCGGGGGGCTTTGTCGTAGAAAACAAGGTCGGCATCGTGCTTCTGCGAAAGAGTCTCGGCCACCTTCAACCACTCGGCATCCTGCTGCACAGCACCCGATGCCAGCACCACATAGTTATCCTCTACTACCCCACTGCACGACACCGAGAGTGCCATAGTGGCAAGCAGAGCGCTCGCTAAAAAGTAAAATTTCTTCATATAAATGTGTTTTAAGTTTGTTACTAACACAAAGATAGCAAAATAGTTGAGCATTTCGCACCTCTCTACCATTTTTTTTGCGATATGGGCACAAAAAAAGGTTGCCAACCCAACGGTTAGCAACCTATGTAAAAGAGCATTTTCAGATGCGTTCTTACTACTTCTTGCTCTCGGCCTTGCACTTAGCGCACTGCTCGCTCTCTGGCTTTGTGCAGTTGCCGTTTGCGTCGTGGCAATCAGGAGTGATTGACTTCAAATACTCCATACTCATTGCAACACACTCCATAGGAGTCTTCTCCATTGAAGGCTGATCCTGCTCAACGATGAGCCACTTGCTACCTGCCTTCTTTGCAGCCTCGATGATAGATGGGATATTCTGAACACCCTTGCCCAATGGACGGAACTCGAAAGCCGACTTAGCCTTCTTCTCGCCCTCGTTCAAGCCGATGAGTGCATAAGGATCACCCTCCTGCTTACCCTCAACGTGGAAATCCTTGAGGTGAACGACTGGTGAACGACCGCTATACTTCTCGAGGTAAGCAACTGGATCCTGACCTGCGTACTTCACCCAGCACTGATCCAACTCGGTCTGCAACAAATCGGCAGAAACGTTAGCGTAGAGGTAATCCAAACCAAACTCACCGCTCTCGGTCTTAGCAAACTCGAAGTCGTGGTTGTGGTAGAGCAACACCATACCAGCCTCCTTAACCTTCTGACCAATAGTGCGAATCTCCTCGATCATCTGCATAAACTTCTCACCACCTGGGCGACGCTCCTCGGTAACGTAAGGAACAACCAAGTACTGGCAACCGATAGTCATGTAGTCTGCGATAACCTTGTCGATATCGGCCAACATATCAGCCAAAGGCACGTGAGCCGAGATTGGGTTCAAACCGAGCTCCACACACCAAGCCTTAACCTGCTCAGGTGAGTTGCCAAACAGACCAGCGAACTCAACGCCGTCGTAACCCATCTCCTTAACCTTCTTCAATGTACCAGCGAAATCAGCCTCCATATCGCCACGCACACTGTAAAGCTGCAAACCAACTGGCAAATGGTCGCTGCAATGATCTGCACACTCTCCCTTAGGAGCATTTCCACCGCAAGAGGCCATCACCAAAGCAGCCACTGCTGAGAATAACAAAGTTGAAAACTTCTTCATAATAATTTTATGTTTAGTTAATAAATTCCCTTTTCGGATTATCTACACGAATGCAAATTTATCCTTTTTTTGCGTCTTAACAAAATTTGCACAGCCAAAATGCCGCACTTCAGTCAATTATTTATTATATCGAGGCCACTGCACAAGGATTGCAAGCAATGCACAGCCGCCCATAATCATCGGATAGTAAAGATAGGAGATTATCTCGACGGGTGAAATTGCTGCCAATCCCGCCGCCATCAAAAGTTGCGCTCCATAGGGCAAAACGCCTTGAATAAAGCACGAGAAGGTATCCATCAGGCTCGCAGCACGACGTGCCGAGATGCCAAACCTCTGGGCAATATCTCTCACGATAGAGCCAACCGAGATAATTGCAACGGTATTGTTGGCCGTACACACATCGGCAAAAATCACAAGCGAAGCGATTGAGAGCTCGGCACCACGTCGGCTACGGATGCGAGAGCAGAGGCGAGAGATTATGTAGTCGATTCCACCATTGATGCGAATCATCTCGAGCATACCGCCAGCCATCATTGTAATTATGATAAGCTCTCCCATTGAGCCGATGCCATTGCCCATAGTTGAGAACCAGTCAATCAGGCTCATTCGGCCACACATAAGGCCAATTGCGCCCGACGACAAGATACCCAGCACAAGCACCACCAACACATTCATACCCACAATGGCTGACACCAGCACCAGCAGATACGGGATGATTGTGTACCACGCAATCTGGCTCTCGGTCGAGGTCAGGTGGAACGAGTGGGGCTGCATAAGATAAATCGCCAGCGTTATCAAGGCCGCAGGGGCTACAATCAGCACATTGGTACGGAACTTATCACGCATCGAGCAGCCTTGAGTGCGGGTTGCGGCGATGGTCGTGTCGGAGATAAACGACAGATTATCGCCAAACAATGCACCACCCACAACAATAGCCACAATCCACGCCACGTTGCCTCCTGTCTGCTCGGCCAGAGTGGATGCGATGGGCGTGAGAGCCACGATAGTACCCACCGATGTACCAATCGAGAGCGAGGTGAAGCAGGCGGCTATGAATATTCCGGCTGGCAAGAACTCCTCGGGAACAATTCTTAGAGTCAATGCAACGGTGGCATCGACAGCTCCCATCTGTTTGGTAGAGGCTGCGAAAGCTCCCGCCAGCACGAAAATCCATATCATCAACATTATATTCACGTCGGTAGCGCCACTCGAATAGTGGCCAATACGCTCGGCCAAAGTCTGGTGGCGAGTCATCGCGACTGCCACAATCGAGGCTATCATAGCGGCCACGACAATAGGAATCTTGTAGAAGTCGTTGGCAAGGATTGAACCCAACGCATAGACTCCCAAAAATACCACAAGTGGCAGGAGTGCCACCAAATTTCCTTTTGAATTACTCTGCATTTGTAAAAATATCTGCTTTTGAGGGCGTAAAATTACTTTTTTATTTGTACATTTACCATCAAAACATACTAAAAATGAGATTACAACGACTTTTTATTCTGACAATGAGCATCGCGAGCATAGCTTTATGCTCGTGTGGAGGACATTTCACCTCGGATGAGGCTACCCGCTCGAAGATTCACGAGAAGTTTGAATCACGCCGTGCACACTTCACCGATGGCGACGTGTTCAGCATTTTCGACAAGCACCTCTCTGCGGCCGAGCGAGAGGCTATGGAGTTCTTGTATGCCTATATGACTTCGGCCGATATGGGCGATTATGAAGGCGAATACTTCCTCGACAATGTGCGTATGTCGCTCAAGGCACGCCGACAGATGGCGTGGGGCGAGCAGGTGCCAGAGGATATCTTCCGCCACTTCGTTCTACCAATTCGCGTAAACAACGAGCGACTCGACAATTTCCGTATGATGTACTACGACACACTGCGCAAGCGTGTGGAGGGTATGACGCTGCACGACGCTGCGCTGGAGGTAAACCACTGGTGCCACGAGAAGGTGACATACGTCCCTTCGGACAGCCGCACTTCGTCGCCACTGGCTACAATGTGCAACGCTGAAGGTCGTTGTGGCGAGGAGTCAACATTCACTGTGGCCGCTATGCGAGCTATCGGTATCCCCGCCCGTCAGGTTTACACCCCTCGCTGGGCTCACACCGACAGCAACCACGCTTGGGTGGAGGTGTGGATTGATGGCAAGTGGTACTTCTTGGGTGCCTGTGAGCCTGAGCCAGTGCTCAATGCCGCTTGGTTCAACGAGCCGGCCGCACGCGCTATGTTGATGCACACCCGCGTATATGGCGATTACGAAGGCCCCGAGGATGTAATCCAGCGAACAGAGTGCTTCACCGAAATCAACGTGATTGACAACTACGCCCCCACTCGCAAATCGGTGGTTACAATCACCGACACCGAAGGCAAGCCCGTAGCTGGCGCAACCGTTGAGTTCAAGATTTTCAACTATGGCGATTTTACAACTGTCGTAACTCTGCCAAGCAACGAGCAGGGCGAGGTATCGCTCCACACAGGCTTGGGCGATATGCTTGTGTGGGCCAACCATAATGGTCGCTTCGGTTTTGCCAAACTCAACACCGAGAAGCTCATCGTGCCTTTGAAATACAAGAAGGGCGACGCAATCAAATATATTGACGACATCACACCTCCCGTTCCTGGCCGCATCCCCGTTGATATTTCGGAGGAGGCTGCCGAGCAGAACAAGGTGCGACTCGCCTATGAGGACTCTATCCGTTTGGCTTATGTTGCAACATTCCTTTCAGCCGACAAGTGCAAGGAGTATAGCCGCGCCGAGCAATCTTTGCTTATCGAGGCTCGTGGTAACTGGCCAGCCGTTAAGGCATTCCTCGACAACAACTCTGGTGCAAAGCGAGCAAAGGCTGTGGCTCTGCTCCGCTCAATCTCACGCAAGGATTTGCACGACACATCGCTTGAGGTATTGCAGGATGCTATGGACTCGGCACCCGATGGCGAGCTTACACCCGAATTCACACGTTGCGTACTCTCGCCACGCATCTCGAGCGAGTTCCTGCAGCCATATCGTGGTGTGATTCGCGCTACGCTCTCTGCCGAGTTAGGCGAAAATCCCACTGGAGCAGACATCATCAAGTGGACAAAGCAGAACATTGCTCTTGCCGACGAGTATAACCCAATCGCATTGCAGGCCACACCTGCGGGCGTGTTGCGTCTGCGCAAGGCCGACGCCGACTCACGCAACCGCTTCTTCGTGGCGGCGTGCCGCACATTCGGCATTCCTGCCCGTATGGGTGGTATGAGTGGTACACCTCAGTATAAGAATGGCGAGAGATGGATTGACGTGGTGCTCGACGGCGAGGTGTCGGAGCGAGTGCCCGAGATGGGTAGTCTGCGTACATTCTACGACAGGAAGGTTATCCCAACAATGCCTAACCCTCAGTTCACAATCTCACGCATCGAGAATGGCGAGTGCCGCCCTATCCGTTTCTCTCGTGGCTCGGATATCGACTTAGGCCCTAACTCATCGGCCGATATGCTGGCTCGAGAGTTCCAGTTGGAGGAGGGATACTATATGCTCACAACGGGCAACCGTATGGCAAGTGGCAAGATTCTCTCACACAACACCACATTCTCAATCGAGAAGGGTAAGACTACTAAGGTTGATTTGATTGTACGCCCCGCCAACGACGATGTGGGAGTGATTGGCTCGATGGATGCCGAGCGTAAATATATGCCCGATGGTGGCAATTCGGAGGTTTCTATCCTCTCGACCACAGGACGTGGCTACTTTATTGTGGCGGTGATGGGTACAAGCGACGAGCCTACCAACCACGCAACTCGTGGCTTGGCTTCGATTGCTGGAACACTCAACGAATGGAATCGCCCAATCGTGATGCTCAACGCCACCCCCGAAGATGCCGCTAAATTCAATCGCGGAGCCCTTGCCGCATTGAAGACTCTTCACTACGGCACTGACCCCGCGAATAAAGTTCGCCAGATGCTCTGCTCGGGTTGCAACTCACAGTCGCCTACCCTACCTGTAATCGCCATCTGCGACAGCTTCGGCAGAATAGTCTATTTCTCGCAGGGTTACAACACCTCTTTGGCAGAACAGCTAAAGGCTGTTATTCACAAGTTGTGATACGATGGCTCTATCCGAGAGCGAGATGCGCCCCTCATCGGCAGGTGATACGGCAAAGCTCACTCTTGGATGGGTGAAATTCATACCATCTGATATTGTTATGCGGGCCGTTGAGTGAAACTCGGCGGCCCCTGTTTTTTGCTCAATAAGGGCAATATTAGATGGTCGTATGCCAGCACCAGGCATAACGATTATGCGACCATCTGCCTGCTTTACAAGCGCGGCCAGCAGCTCTGCACCCAACTCTGCCGAGGTCTGCTGACCAGACGAGAGCAGACGATGACAACCGAGCGAGACAATATCCTCCAAAGCCTTTTGAGGGTTGCAGCACACATCAAACGCGCGATGGAACGTAACCGACATATCGCCCGCAGCCTCCATCATCTTGCGGCAAGCCTCCATATCGACATCTCCCTCGGCCGTAAGTGCACCTATCACCACTCCGTGAAATCCTAACTCACGACACAGGGCAATATCGCAGCACATAGCATCGACCTCCTCGGCATTATAGAGGAAACTACCCTCGCGAGGGCGAATCAACACATTTACATTTATCTTAACATCGGCCTCAGCAACCTGCCTAAGCACTCCATAGCTCGGAGTTACCCCTCCACACGCAATAGCACCGCACAACTCTACACGCACAGCTCCACCAGCCTCAGCCTCGCGCACCTCTCGGAGCGAACCGCAACAAACCTCAATTTTTCGCATATAATTTATCGCTTTAATCTAAATTTCACCAGCACAGGATTATCATCGGACTGTGCATTCAACTTCTCAATAATCTCCGTTGCAAGTGGCGAAGGTTCTGTTTTTTTGTCAATCCAGGTTTCAGCAGGACCATAAACAACTGCCCAACACTCTTTGTTGTTGGCATCATACGCTATGGGCTGGAATTTGCGAGTTAGACCTGCAACCTTTATCTGCTTGGCCATAACCTCACCACCACCTGTGCGATGATACAACATCAATGGTGGCATATTTGCAAAGCCTAATCCATTCATAAACCAAAGAGCGAACTCCTTTTTGGTGTAGCTGACAAAACAGGGAGCAGTGGCGTATTCCGTATAAATATGCCCCGACTTTTCGTCAAGCATAAGATCTTCATCGGCATTATCGTCCATACCCTCAGGTCTGGTCATTACACCATAATCGAATTGCATCAACTCCTCGACTGAACCTTTATCGGAGATACTCACCAATGTATGAAGTCTATTGTTGTTTTGCGATGCCACAGCCACTATTTCATCACCTATTCGAGTTATGCAACCCATCGCACCCAACTTTTCGTCATACTCAATATTGTGACGCTCTCCACTCTCCACATTAAGCACCGAAAGAGTATATTTCATTTCAAACACAGGCTCATCACTCTTCTCGTCGAGATAACCTGTCCGAGTTTCTACACTTAGCAAAAGCTCCTTTTCGGATAGCTGGCACATACTCCTTATCCTCTCCTCGTGCATCGAAGTCTCGGTAGCTTCCTGCTTTAACTCTATTTGCTTCAAGAATTTAAAATCGGCAAGCGTATAGATAAAACATTTATACAAATTTCTATCGTAAACCACCAGCCAATCATTTTCGGGCATATAGATAAAATCGTAAATCCATTGATACTCGCCAGGGCCACGGCCTTTGCGATTCAACCGTTTTAACACCTCACCCTTGCGATTGCATATAAGCAATGAAGTGTTGTTGTCGGTTGACTCATTGAGAATCATCTTATCGGCATATACTCTACTCTGCATCAAAATACCAATAGGCTCGTTGTGAGTGAGCGGCACAACCTCGATATCGGTTGCAATGTCGGTGAGTTGACACACCGTAGCCTTGTCGGTAGGGATTGAGAATAAATCAGCCGAGGCATCACTTTTAACACCACTCGAACACGCAGTTAAGATGGCCGCTATCAGCACTACCAAAATTGAATTGATTGTTTTCATCTAATTAAGTTGTTATGGGTTACAAATATAACTATTTTTGATTGTTGTCAGCCCTTACAAGGCTATATTACACGCTTATTTCAATCCCAAATCATACTCGGTCAGGCGGCCCGAATAGTGGGTATGGGCATACAATCGGCCATCGCAGACCGAAATGGTATCGTACAGGCCATCGAGCTTGTAGCGTGCCACCAATTTGCCATCATAGTCAAAAACGAGCAACTGAGTTGGCGTATTTCTCACATAGGCCGATGCGGCATCCAAATCCTTGTTTTCGCCATAGATCATTTTCTCGTACTCTACGGTTGAATTGTTGTTATAAAGAGTATAGATGTATTTATCGTCGCTATCGAAATCTCTATAGCAGTAACATATTTTTTCAATATCGGTTTCCACTTTTTCCCCTTTGATTCTTATGGCGTCAACCTTACCACTCTTCAAATCGAGAATATTTATCTGCGGAACATAGAGCTGCGTAAAAATAGCTTTATCTCCCTGATGAACAATGTGCGGAGCGCGGGTATTAACCATTCGGGCTGTAATTCCATCGCACATTTTCACACTATCTGTATATATGTCATACTCCTTAATAAGCGAGAAATCCTCAGCACCTCTAATTTGGAATTTTGGCATTGTTGCTTTCACTTGATTGTTGTTGCCACCACCCATTGTAGAGACTCCTGATATCGTACCAGATTCAAAATTGAGATAGTATTCATCGTTCAATACATAAAGCCAGCTTGAACGACTGAGTTTAGGCATTTGTCTCACATCGTCATACACGGTGTAGTCATTCACAAGCGAGCGAGTAATATTCCAGGTAAATATTTTGTGAGTATTAGAGTCATATGCCATCATCACAATCTTGCCATCGACAACCATCGGCTTGCACATAACATTTGAGCCAAAAGTCATATCCTTTGGGCCTCGACCAGTAGGACAAAACGAACCATACTCTTCGCCTGTATTTATGTTAATCAGACTGAAAACATCTCCTTCATCGCTAAGACTCCAATTTTTCACAACGCCCAAAGAGTCGAACACCTCGATCGAAGCTGCATTGTAATTCTCTGTGTTGGGTACTTCGCGCACCAAACGAGCATCGACCAATGGTTTATCTTTCACATAACGGTAATCCTGTTTAAGACAATAGCTGGCTTCGCGCTCCACTTCATTAGAGCACGCCCCCAACATAAGAGCCGATGCCGACATAATTGACAATGCCACAATGTTCAAAACGTAATTAACTGCTTTCATAATTTTCCGTTGTTTATCTATTATATAATTTTGCTACTATTTTCACACGTTATCTTTACACGCTACTTCAATCCCAAATCATACTCGGTCAGGCGGCCCGAATAGTGAACGTGGGCATACAATCGGCCATCGCAGACCGAAATGGTATTATACAGGCCATCAAGTTCATAACGCCCCACAAGATTGCCATTATAATCAAATACGTGTACCTGCACCTTGTTTTGCTTGACAAATTCCGACATTTCTTCGCTCGTTTCACCCATTTTCACCTTTGGCGCGGTTTGAAACAGAGCATAGATATACTTTTCGCCACACTCTATATACTTATATCCATAAGATTCAGGTTCTCCATCGTCACTCTTAAATCTTATGGCCTCAATTTCGCCACTCTTCAAATCGAGAATATTAATCTGCGACTTCGGGCCTCTAATCCTAAATACGGCCTTATTGCGCGACGGAGCAACGACAGGTGATGAAATACCGTAGCTCAACTCTGCGTCATCAAGTGCCGCACCCCATTGTGCAATTTTAAGCGTATCGACAAATATGTCATACTCCTTGACAAGCGATAAATCATCTCGACTACGCATCTGAATCTTAGGTGCTTCGATTGTCCAGGTTGCCCTATCGTAAGAATACGTATTGCAATCTCTATAACATAGATAGTGCTTACTATCCAAGATGGATAATTGGAAATAGTCATTGCTAAATTTGGGCAACTCTGCAACAGAATCAAACTCGGTATATCCACTCTCTATCGAGCGCGAAATATTCCAAGCATAGATTTTGTTACGGTTCATATCATAAATTTCGCTCACCAACTCTCCATCGACATAATGAGCATCAGACAGTGGTACTGCGCCAAAAGTCATATCCTTAGGGCCGCGACCATTGGTGCAATAAGAACCCAAGTCCTTGCCTGAGTTTATATTAATCACACTAAAAACATATACGTTTCCATCGCTAATATTACGCACAATTCCAATAGAATCAATTATTTCAATCTCACCAGCATTGTAATTCTCGGTATTGGCAATCTCTCGCACAATACGAGCCGTCGTAAGAGGTACATTCTTCACATACTTATAATCGGGTATAAGACCGTAGTCGGCCTCTCGCACGCATTTTTCATTACCCGTACAACCAATAAACAAGGCTACAACAGCCAAAATAGCGTTTCCAAAATTTCTCATTCGCTGAATATCATTAAAGGTTAGTCATATCGTATAGCAAATATACTAAAAATATATTTCAATCCAATTTTTTAGTTCACTCGTTAGTATATTTTCTAAATTAAATAGACAAAACCTATATTACAATAAAACAGGCTCCTACACAAACAAAGTTAAAATAGGGCGTATGGAGATACGATTTATCAATTATTGAAAATTATTTTACCCAGTTATTAGAAAAAAGAGGCATATTTTTTGGCCGATTCAAATTTGTTTTCTATTTTTGCCACGCTCAAAAGGAGAAATGCTGTTGTAGCTCAGTGGTAGAGCACTTCCTTGGTAAGGAAGAGGTCGTGAGTTCAATCCTCATCAACAGCTCAATAATGGGAAGACATCGTGCTTCCCTTTTTTATTTCTATATATCCTTGATAATCAACATATAAGCCTATATATCAAGGACTATTCTGTATCTTATATTATAAGAAAAGAGTTAATTCATTTCCTGTTTTCATTTGTTTTTTCTATCTTTATGACGAGTAAAACAGAGTAAATACAGAGTAAATGGACTAATCTATGGCTACCTTTAACTATATACTCGGTCGCAAGAAAGATGATGGTACATATCCCATCTATCTCAAAATCCGCCACCTCAACACAAACACGATGCGTTCGATGGATATGTCGGTGGCTAAATCAGAGTGGAACAGTCGTGGTCAGCGTATAAGTATTAGACGCACAGATACCCACGATGTTCGTGAGGAGAAGGAGCGCAACAACGAGTTCCTCGCGCAACTAATGATTAGAGCGAAGGAGGTTGAGGCTCTTCTTCAGAAGCGTGGCGTGTTAGGAGAGATGACTGCAAAGGGTGTGATGGATGCTATCCTCAACTACTCACCCCACTCAAAACAGAACGAGGGTGTTGGCAATGGCGACTTCGTGGAGTATTGGAACACGATAGCGGTGCAGACCCCCAAATCGCAAGAGAAGTATATCTACGCTCTTAAGAGCCTTGTCAGTTATCAGATTGCTTGTAGCGGTAAGGACACTATTCTGTTCCGCGACATAACTGTTGATTGGGTTAAGGGCTACCTCTCATACATTCAGGGTGGCGGTTATCAATATGTGCGTGGTAGTAATCCTCTTAATCTTCAGTCGCTATCTGCTTGGACAGTCAACACCTATGCAAGTTGTTTGAAGAAGGTTATTAACTGCGCTGTGGATGCCGACAGGTTATCCGAGAGGGTCTTGCGTGCCTTCAAGAAGTTTAGGGCGGGCGTGGTACATACACAGCCCTATACTCTATCTATGGACGAACTACGCGCCTTCCTCAACTACCCATTCCCAACGATGCGTCAGAGGATGGTACGCGACCTT
>JAZOUS010000038.1:0-76080 GCA_045658265.1 Alistipes sp. | reverse complement strand
GGGAGAGTTTTTATATAGCTCCTCCCCTAAGTTAGGGGAGGTGGCCGAAGGTCGGAGGAGTGTGTCTATCTTATATCTTACATCTTTGAACTTTCAACTTTCATCTCAACACACACTCCCTCTCCCCCGCTGGGAGAGTTTTCCTTATTTTCCTTAAATTCCCTAATTTCTTTTGCCTCAAACTCAATCATAAAAGGGTTGTAAAACCCAATTTTGAATTAAAAAAATCGCCACCCTGAAAGGTGACGAAATATATGAAAAATAGACACCGTTTATTCTATCCCGACAGATAGTATTATACAAAAAAAGGAATGACAGATTTATATATCCGTCATTCCTTATTTCTATATTAGAGGGTATTGCTTAGAAGATATACATCTTCAAACCAATCTTCAAAACGTGCATATACTGCTTAAAGTCTGAATACTTTTCGGGCAGGTCGTATGCGCCATCGTGGTTGATGTGTGGGCGACGCATATTCACCTGATAGCCTGCGTAGAGGTCGAAACGCACCTCGCGGCGCAACAGAAAACGCAGACCACCACCCACGCCAGCCATCGAGCCAAACACTTTGGCACGCGTGCTCATATAGATTTGTGGGCCGAGATGCACATAGTTGAACCAGCGGTAACGCTGCTGCATACGCTCCTGACCATAGTAGTAGTTGAGCGTACCATAGATAGGCACTGCCAAGCCGTTATCCTGGAACAACACACCACCTTCGGCACCTGTGGCCAGATGCTCGCCCCACTTATACTGCGCACCCACAAACACGTTGCTACCCATCAGACCAGGTGTCACTCGGTTGCGGATTGTGTAGCCCTGCTCGGCAAACTGTATGCGGTCGATCTGGCTGATTGCAAAGTTGCAGCTTCCGCCCAAGCCAATCTCCCAGTTGCGGTCCGAACGCGAGAGGTCGTAATCGCGCACCTCCTTCTTTTTCTTATACTTTGGGATGTATGTCTGCGAATATGCCATACCACCGCACATCGAGAGCAACACCAAGAGCATCAATAATTTTTTCATCGTAATATCCTATTTTGCTGTCTTACGCCACACGGCGCCTCTACAATAACGCTCGTAGAGAGAGTTTTATTTTATGCCACGCACATTTTTCTCCCACGCCCAAGCCGAACGCAGGGTGTCGTCCAACGAACGCTCGGCCTTCCAGCCCAGCTCCTCGTTTGCCAATGTAGTGTCGGCCCAGATGGCAACCACATCACCAGGGCGGCGTGGTGCAATCTTATAGTTGAGCTTAAGCTCGTTCACACGCTCAAAGCTGCCAACCAACTCCAACACCGACACGCCATTTCCTGTGCCGACATTGAAAATCTCGTATGCCTGCTTGTTCTTGCCCTCCACCATACGGGTAATGGCAACAACGTGGGCCTTAGCCAAATCCACTACGTCGATGTAGTCACGAAGGCAAGAGCCATCGGGTGTATCGTAGTCATCGCCAAAGACGCTCAGGCACTCTCTTACGCCTGCGGCAGTCTGCGTGATGAATGGAACAAGGTTCTGAGGAACGCCTCGTGGAAGCTCGCCAATCAGAGCCGATGGGTGAGCACCGATAGGGTTGAAGTAACGCAGAGCGATACCCTTCAGACCATCGTATGCGGCAGTCGAGTCACGCAAAATATCCTCGCACATCTGCTTTGTGTTGCCATAAGACGATGTGGCAGGCTTGCGGGGAGTAAGCTCGGTTACGGGCAACTCGTCAGCCTCGCCATAGACAGTAGCCGATGATGAGAAGACGATGTTTGGTCGGCCAAACTCGCGCATCAAATCCACCACGTTCATAAACGAGAGCAGGTTGTTGCGATAGTATTTCATTGGGTCGCTAACCGACTCGCCCACAGCCTTATAGGCCGCAAAGTGGATAACCGAGTTGAAGTTGTACTGCTCGAAGAGCTTGCGGAAAGCCTCCTTGTCGCAACAGTCAACATTGACGAAGGGCACATCAACACCCGTAATCTTGCGAACACCCTCCACGCCACTCATATCAGAGTTTGAGAGGTTGTCGGCTACAACCACGTCGTAACCAGCGTTAATCAACTCAACGGCAGTATGCGAACCGATATATCCGGCTCCACCCGATACCAATACCATCTCTTTCATAGTCCTCTTGCTTTGTTTTGGCCAGCCGTAGCCGACTGGCTGTTAGTTAATTTTTATCCGTCAAAGATACACAAAACCCGCGAAGTTGCAAAGCAATTTGCCATAATTCGCATCCCGCCAAGCGGCAAAAGGCAATAGCTGTGCCGAAATGTGAGCGCATTGGCCTTGTAGGTACGGATTTTGCAACCCTCGGCAGAGGATAAATTTTAATATTTATGGTTATGTTTTTCGTGTGGTATCTGCTTATAGGTCTTGCGGCGGGATGGCTTGCGAGCTTGGTGGTCAGGGGGCGTGGCTCAGGCTTCTTTGTGAATATTGTGGTGGGTATAATCGGCGGCCTGCTGGGTGGTTGGATTGTCTCGCTGTTTGGGTGGTATCCGATGGGGACATTCCCCACGCTCATCGCCTCGGTGATTGGTGCGATTGTGCTGCTCTGCATCCTGTCGCTCTTTACCAATGCCCGCCGCTTTCGCGACGAGTGATTGCAGCCGAGGCCTTGAAAACCCCGCAAAAATGGGTTTTCGGCAAACTTTGTGGCCCATAAAGTTGCAATAGTCAAAAAAAATCACGATTATTGTCTGCCAGCGCCAAAAAGATGAAATTTTGGCGGTTTGGCAGATATTTTTTTGTGTATAACCTAATTTCCAAACTCGATAATTATGAAGCGATTTTCTATGCTCGTGCTTGCGCTTGCGACCTTAGTTGGGTGCAGCACACCAACCCTTATCACCGAGGATGATCTCTATCGTGAGTATGCCCCCGATGGTGTCCCATTTGTTGTGGCCGACTCGATGTGGGCGGCCGATGGTTATGGCAACCACCGAGCTGTTGTCGAGGTGGTGGGCGATGGTAGTGTGGCCCGAGCCGAACTTATGTGGCGCCGTCCCGACCTTCGCATCGAGAGTAAGGGCGTGATTGTGGTAAGTGCCGCAACGGGCGAACAACTTGAGAATGTGGTGGCCGAGCAAATCGGTGCCGAGCGAGGTGTGATTCTCTTCGAGCCAAAGGCGGGCAAGGGCGAGTACTACATCTACTATATGCCCTACAACTTCCTTTATGGCTGGAATGATGGCCGTTGGGGCGATCCCTGGAATCACTATTTCCCTGCCGAATACAAACCCCAGGCCGAGTGGGCTGCAAAGGCCGCTAAGGCTGATAATGTGCAGAGAGCTAAGGTGCTTAGATTTGAGGAACGTTCGCGATTTGATGCCTTTACCTCGATGGGTAATATCGCCACCGCCGCCGAGACCGAGGCTCTGCGTGAGCTGGCGCAGTCGAAGATGATGCTCTTCCCCGAGGATAGAGTATTCCAGATTCGCTTGAAGGATAAGCTCCCCGTGCGTTGGGCGCAGAATGGCCCTTCGGAGGTGTTCAAGGGTGTGGCGTGCCGCAACGAGTATTACACTTGGCAGATTGGAGTGTGGGCAGCTAAGGGCGATTTGGAGAACCTTAAGATTGAGTTTACGGACCTGAGTTCTGGCTTTAGCCGCATTGCAGCCGACTCTATCACCTGCTTCAACACCGAGGGTGTGAATTGGGATGGTAAGCCGCTGAGCTTCGATATTGATGTGAAGCAGGGCGAGGTGCAGGCTCTTTGGTGTGGCGTGCAGATTCCCGAAGATGCTAAGGCTGGAGTATATCGTGGTAAGGCAACGGTTTCGGCCGATGGTGTCGAGCCACAGAGTGTTGATGTGGAAATTAAGGTGCTGAGAGATGTTCTTGCCGACCGAGGCGAGAGCGATTTGTGGCGTATGGCACGCCTTAGATGGCTCAACTCGCAGATTGGCGTGGGCGACTCTCCAACACGCGATTTCGAGGATGTAACCCGCAAGGAGAATACCATCACAGCAACCGACAAGCAGGTTGTAGTCGGAGCAAACGGTATGCCCGAGTCGATTAAGGTGGGCGAGCGCGAGGTGCTGGCCAAGCCGTTTGGCTTTGTCGTAAAGAGCTCGAAGGGCGACATCCGTTTCAATGCGGGCGATTTGAAGTTTACCTCGGCTACCGCTGGCTCGGTAGGCTGGGAGAGCCGAGCAAAGAGCGAGGGTATTACAATGCTCTGCCGCGCTCACCTGGAGTTTGACGGCTATCTGCACTACGAGGTGGAGCTCTCGGCCGACGAGAATATCGAGGTTGAGGATATCTGCCTGCAGTCGCACTACTCTGCATATAGTTCAAAATACTATATGGGTGCTGGCTATGATGGTGGCCTCACGCCTACCCGCCACCGCTGGGATTGGAAGGGTAGTTGGGATAGCTACTGGATTGGCGGTGCCGAGGCGGGCGTGAGAGTGGAGCTTCGCGGTGGCAGCTACAATGGCCCGCTGATGCGCGACTACACCCCTGAGCAGCCTCTCTCGTGGGCCAACAACGGACAGGGATATGTCGATGTGATGCACAAGGTTGGCGGCGAGGCTCTTGTGGAGGCAGGTTCGGGCAAGCACACCCTCTCGAAGAAGCCACTCTGTTTTGAGTTTGATTTGCAGATTACACCCGCCAAGCCAGTCAATATGGCCAAACACTTCGGCGAGCGTTACTACCACAACGCCCCACGCTACTTCAACGAGGCGGGCAAGGCCGAGGGTGCCAATGTGGCCAATATCCACCACGCCAATCCAGAGAACCCCGTTATCAACTATCCGTTCATAGCGGGCGACAAGCTCAAGAAGTTTGTAGATGAGCAGCACAAGGATTCGTGCCGCATCAAGATATACTACACTGTGCGTGAGCTCTCGAACTATGCCTACGAAATCTATGCTCTCAAGTCGCTCGGCCACGAGATTTTGGCAGAGGGACGAGGCTATGGTACGCCCTGGCATCACGAGCATCTTATCGACGACTACTCGCCTGCGTGGTACTCCGAGTTGCCAAATCATACGGCCGATGCTGCGCTTGTGATGACCAGCTTCTCGCGCTGGATTAACTACTACTTGGAGGGTTTGCGCTGGATGTTCGAGAATTACGGCATTGATGGAATCTATATGGACGATGTGTCGTTTGACCGCCCCGTGATGAAGCGTATGCGCAGAATTATGGATGCTCACCACCCCGATGCGCTGATTGATTTGCACTCCCATCGCGACTACTCAAACGGCCCTGCACAGCAATATACAGGCTTCTTCCCCTACATCGACCGCTTGTGGTTTGGCGAGGGATTCAGCTATTTGAAGATGACTCCCGACGAGTGGTTCGTTACCTTCTCGGGTATTCCATTTGGCCTTACAAGCGATATGCTTGAGCAGGGCGGAAACCCCTGGCTCGGTATGGTCTATGGTGCTACTTCGCGCCACTCGGCTGGCTTCAACCCTGCGCCTATGTGGAAGTTGTGGCGAGAGTGGGGTATCGACTCTTCGAAGATGATTGGCTATTGGGACGATAAACCCGTTGTGGAGTGTTCGCACCCCGAGGTGAAGGCAACGGCTTTCGTGAAGGATGATGGTCTGCTGATAGCCATTGGTAACTTCTCGTGGAAGAAGCAGAGCGTGGCGCTCAAAATTGATTGGGAGGCTCTTGGCCTGAAGGAGCAGGAGGTGGAAATCTATATGCCCGAAATCGAGGAGTTCCAGTCGGCACAGAAGCTCACCTCAGCAAGTCGTATTCCTATTGACGTGAAACGAGGAGTGGTGGTCGTTGTGAAGAAGAAATAGGATTCAAAATCTATATAGCAAAGGGGCAACTCAACGAAATGAGTTGCCCCTTCATTTTCGGGATTATATCCAGCGGTGGACTACCTGCGGATTAGCGAATAAAGTTCTCCACCTTTAGGTCTGTGACCTTGCTCCTAAAGTCGCCTGCCTGTTGCAGAGGGAAGTAGAGCGTGGGGACATAGTCATACTGCTTCTTCTCGGTAATCCAGCGCTTCTCGCGTTTGAGCTCGTCCTGCAACTTGCCATTCACATAGAGGCGAGTTGCGGTGTTGGTACACTCGATGCGAATATCTGCGCTCTTGCCCTCCTCCACATAGTAATCGAATGTGTTGAGGTAGCCGTCGCGCACGAAAGCCATACGACCATCAACGGGGCTGCTGAGGTAGAAGTCAGTAACCTTATTCGAGAAGAGCTTTGTGCCACGACTCTCCTGTGCGCAATCGATATGGAAGCTGATTGTGTGGTCGAAACCTGCCTCAGCGTGAGGGTAGCTCTTGCCTGGCTTCACCGAAGGAATCGAATAGACCACGCTGTTGGGCTCGCCATCAAACAATCCCAACTCATTTACTCCAGGAGCCTCCGAAAGCTGTTTGCTCTTGCTTACGAACTCCTCCACAGGCAAAGTCTTGTAGGTTGGACTCCAGGTGATAGCCGATACAAGGTGCAGGGCTGGATAGCAACGGTGGTGAATATCGTCAACCGAGATACCATTCTCGGCTATATCGTTCCACACGCAGTACATTGCACCCAGCAAGGATGGATCGAGTGGCTCCATCTTGTGGTTGTTGATGATGGTAGGATCCCACTTGTTGTAAATCTTATCGGCATCAAAGTAGTCGGCGTAGTATCCCGCTGCTGGCACTATATACATATACCACGAGGGGGCTGTTATCATCTTATATCCGAGCCTCTTCATATCGGCAGGATTGGAGTATTTTGGATACCAGCAATGCATAAGGACATTATCCACCTTTACGGGTGTCTCGCCTTTGGCGTGAGTCAGAGCGCCCCAAATGCAGGCCTGCTTGCCAAACTTCTCCACAAAGCGGATATAACGGTCGGTGAAGGCGCGGAACTTCTCTACAGTCTCTTTGTCTTTGTTTGAATACTCATCTGTTCCGATGTGTACCTGCTTGCCCACGAATACCGGATCGTCGCCCTCGAGGTACTCGGTAAAGAGCGAGTCGAGGAAGGTATATACATTGGGGTTGTAGAGGTCGAGATGGTCGAGTCCATACTCCTCTGAACCAAACTCCTTGCGGAAACGCGAGAATGCCAACGAGTGCGAGGGGACGTCGATTTCGGGAATTACGTTGACGTGTACCTTAGCCGCATCCTTCTGGAACTGGCGGAACTCGTCTTTGCCATAGTGGCCATCTTTGGCTGTAAGCTCTGGGAAGAGCTCGCTCTCGAGGCGGAATGCTGTGTAGGTCTTATCCCAAGTATCTTCGTATTTTTTTGCAGCACGGTCGTTGAGGTGAATCTGGAAGGTGTTCATCTTGTAGTAGGCCATAATTTTGGCATACTTTTCAAGGTACTCCAGAGGAATGTGCTTGCGGCCGCAGTCGATCATAAATCCGCGCATAGGGTAATCGGGCCAGTCGCGTATGCTGCCTTTGGGAAGTGAAGCACCTTTGCTTGCCTCCAACATCTGCAACAGTGTGCGTGTACCCCAGTATGCACCTGTGGTGGTTTGGGCCTTGAGGATGATGCGGTCGGCAATGTCGATGCTGTAACCCTCGTCGCCCAACTGCTTGTCATCAACGAAGCTGATGACGATAGCGCCCGCTGGGCTTGCCTCGTCGCTCTTGGCTGCTTTTGTCTTCAATCCTTTGCCAAATAGCAGGCCATAGTCCTCGGCCATAGCCTCAGCTACGCTGGCCAATTCGGCATCGGTATAAACGACTTTGGTGCTGGCGCTGATGGCTGTAACGCCCTCACCTGCTTGCCAATGGCGCAGTTCGGGGATTACAAATGGCTTTTCATTGCTGGCCCACAGAGTGGTTGTGGCGCACAATGAAAGCAACACTAACGATAGTGCAATGATTCGGTTTCTCATATTTTGAGTTATCTCTTTTGAATTTTCTTATCCTATACCAGTCGGCGGATAATCTGGTCGCGGTCGCCGTAGAGGAAGTCGATAATCGGAATCTCAATCATAGTATAAGCACCCGCCTTCTGACGCAATACGGCACGAGCACCTGCCACCAAAATCTGGCTTGTGAGGGCAGGGTTGTTGATGCTCATATTGAACTCAAAGCGCTGGTTCTGAGTCTGGCCCGACACGCCCTTGCGCACCATATTCACACCGTGTCCCATATCGAGCAGAGCATCCACGCTCTCAACCTTCGTAACGTGAGTCTCGTCGTGAACAAAGTATGCGTCGTTCTTGATTGCCTCGGCAACAGCGTCGAAGTCGTAACCCTCCTCCAGCTCGATGTAAACCATACGGCGGTGGATGCCAGTTCCCACAGGAATTGTCATCGAGAGAGCAGCCTTCACTCCCTCGATAGCCTTCACAGCCACAGTGTGTCCCATACTCATACCTGGGCCGAAGTTGGTGTAGGTGATGCCTTGTGGGGCGCACACCTCCAAAAGTGCGCGAACCACCGAGTCGCTTCCTGGATCCCAGCCAGCCGAGATGAGAGCCACAGCGTTGTGCTCCTTAGCAATCACGTCCAGTCGGGCGCGAGTGTCGGCAATGCCGCTATGGATGTCGTAGCTATCGACAGTCGAGATGCCCAACTTCAAAGCCTCCTCGGCGCTCTTTTCCACTAAGCGTGATGGGGTGCAGAGGATAGCCACATCCACCTTCTCGAGCTGCTCCAAAGAGCTTACAACGGGATATTTCGATTCGCCTGCCGAAGCCACCGACGATGCACGTCGCACGATGCCTGCAACCTCGAAATCGGGAGCAGCCTCCAAAGCCTCAACTACATATTTGCCTATATTGCCGTAACCCACTACGGCAGCCTTAATCTTATTCATAATCGGTATTATATTATATATTAACTATCTGCAAAGATAAAAGGTTTTCGGTAGGATTATTCACTCAAAGGCAATTTTTTGCGAATAAATCTATCGAAAACCTTTCGTTTGTCGTCACCCTCGCGGGGCGCATAGAGGCGTTTTGCTCCTACTGATTCTCCTCGCTCTGGCCACTGCTGAATATGTTGAATCGGCGCAGACGATGGTTGCGGCGACTCAAAACAAACATCTCGATAAAGAGCAAAACAAGTGCCACAGCCAACGGATACTGATACTGCTCGTTGTACTCCTCATAGCGCACGGTGGTAAGCTCGCTCTTCTCCATAGCGTTGATGCCCGCCACAATCTCCTCCAGTCCAATCGACTGCTTTGTGGAGCGCACAAAAGCGCCCTCGGTGATTGAGGCCATCTCCTGCAACATCTGCTCGCCGAGCTTCGATACGACCATCTCGCCATCCTCGTCCTTCACGAACTCGCCATCAATCTGGATGGGCGCACCCTCGGGTGTGCCAATACCTATCGTGTATATGCGCACGCCCTGCTCTTTGGCCTTGCGTGCAATCTCTATGGCATCCTTTTCGTGATTCTCGCCATCGGTGATAAGCACAATCACGCGGCTCTTTTCACTCTCCGACGAGAATGAGAGCATTGCCATCTGCAACGCCTTGCCGATGTCGGTGCCTTGCTCGCTGATAAGCGAGGGCGAGAGTCGCTTGGCAAACGACTGCGCCATACGGTAATCCGACGTGATGGGCAACTGCACCATTGGCTCGCCCGCAAAGGCTATAAGGCCCACTCGCTCCTGCTTGAGCCCCTCGAAGAGCTTGCCGATGGCATACTTTGTGCGCTCCAGGCGGTTGGGCTCGAAATCCTCGGCCAGCATCGAGTTCGACACATCGACCACGAGCATCATCTCCACGCCTTTGGCCTTCTCCTCTCTGAGTTTCGAGCCAAACTGGGGGCGTGCTGCGGCCACCACCAAAAAGATGTAGGCCAAGATAAAGAGCGACGACTTGAGTCTTATGCGCCCCTTCGAGAAGTCGGGCATCAGCCCCTTCATCAGCTCAGGATTACCGAACTTAGCCACCAAGCGGCGACGGCGGTGAGCCGCCAACGCGTAGATGAGCATAAGCAGTGGCACTAAAGCCAACAGATAGAGTATTTCGTTGTGTGCAAATCGGAACATAATCTTATGGAATACGTTTTAGCAATAGCTGGCTTACGATGAACTCCATCATCAGCAACGCCAGCGCGCCGAGGAGTATCATCAGCCAATTTTCGTGATATAGTGTAAGGTCGGTAATCTCCACCTTGCTCTTCTCCAACTCGTTGATTTCGTCGTAGATAAGGTGGAGCTTCTCCTTGTTCGTAGCGCGGAAGTAGCGACCACCTGTGCGGGTGGCAATCTCCTCGAGAGTCTTCTCGTCGATCTCCACAGGCATAGGCTGGTAGCTCACATTGCCAAACATATCCACCACTGGATAGGGCGCTTTGCCTCGCGTACCCACACCAATCGTATATACCTTGATGCCCATATCGGCTGCAATGTCGGCCGCCATCAGCGGGCCAATCACGCCGCTGTTGTTCACACCATCCGTAAGAAGTATAATCACCTTGCTCTTGGCATCGCTCTCTCGCAGGCGGTTTACGGCAGTCGCCAAGCCGTTGCCGATGGCCGTACCATCGTCAATTACGCCACTGCGCAGGCGTGCGAGCATCGTCACAAGCGAATTCTTGTCGGTGGTGAGTGGACTTTGGGTGAATGCCTCGCCCGCAAAGGCTGCTATGCCGATGCGGTCGCCCACACGGTCGTTGATGAAGGCTGCGGCCACCTCTTTGGCCGCTACCATACGGTCGGGCTCAAAATCTCGGGCTAACATCGAGCCTGAGATATCCATAGCCAGCATAATGTCGATACCCTCGGCATCGGTGCGGCTCTTATGCTCGATAATCTGTGGGCGGGCCAACGCCACTATCATCAATCCTATGGCTACGCAACGCAGCACAAAGGGCGCGTGTCTTAGCCAGTATCGCCAGGTGCGTGGAGCACGGCGCACACCCTCGATCGACGATATGCGAATGGCTGCACCTCCTCGCAGTGTGCGATAGATGTAGAATGCTACAACGGGCACTAAAAGCACCAGTAGCCACAATAGATATGGATTTGCGAATCTCAACTTTTCTCGGTTTTAAGTTCTTGAAAATCTGCGGATCGTGCCGCCTTATTACCAGTTCTTGCGTCCCTTGACGATAACTCCCTTAGCCTTCTTGTCGAGCTTGTCCTGAGTCTTGTCCTCCTGCGCCTGAATAGCATCCAAGAGCTGCTGTTGCTGCTCCTCGCTCATTCCACTGCGATTCTGGCCACCCTGCTTATCCTGCTCGTTGGGCTTGGGCTCATCCTTTTTGTCCTGCTTGTCATCGCCGCTATCATCCTTGTTCTGATCGTTGTTCTGCTGATTCTGATCATTGTTCTGGTTTTGATTTTGGTTCTGATTCTGATTCTGATTCTGATTTTGGTCGTTATTCTGGTCCTGATTTTGATTCTGGTCGTTGTTTTGCTGCTGATTCTGTTGCTGCTCGAGTAGCTTCTTGGTGTAGGCATAGTTATACTTCGCCTCCATATCATCGGGGCGCAGGGTGAGTGCCTTGCGGTAGCTGCCGAGCGCCTCCTGCAGTTTCTGCTGCACAAACTGAGCATTTCCCAAATTGTAGTAGGCATCAGCGCGAGCATCCTCGCTCTGCAGAGAGTCGATTGTGGCGGCCTTCAACAACCCCTCGGCCTGCGAGAGGTATCCTGCGCTGAGGTTGGCCTCGGCCGACTCCTCGCCATTGGGATTCTGGCCCCCCATCAGCATATTAGCCATAGCTGCTGTGTCGGCCATAGCCTGACGAATCAGCGAGTTGGCTAAGTTGTATCGCCCCTCGAAGAGTGTGCTATCCTGCAACAGAGCCTGCTGATAAGCTCCCGAACTGCGGGTGTAGAGCTCGCGGGTAAAGAGTCTGTTACCCTTGCGCACAAGGCCTCTCTCGGGCATATTTTGAGCTGTGGCAAAGTGTGTGAGCCCCACAACGGCCACACCTACCAGCATAATATATCTTAACAAAAGTCTCATAACCTATCTGCTCTTGTCTGCTTTTTTATCATCATCCTCGTCGTCGCCCTCCACAACCTCTACTGGCTTGGTGAGCTCAACAAAATCCCACACTGCGCGGTATGCAGCCTCGTTCTCGTCGGCCTCGGGCATAGCTTTGGCAAACTTCACAAGGTCGGCCTCGCGCAGAATCTGAGTCAAATCCATTGCGCTCTTTTGTGGTACATCCACACTGCGCATAGCCTCGATAATCTCGTCGGAGGTCATCTCCATAGCTCCCACACCATAGCGGCCAGCGATATATGAGCGCACAATGTCGGTGAGTGCCGAGTAGTAGAGCTTGTGCTTCTCCTCCTGCCACAACCTCTCGCCACGCAACTTTTCCAATGCGGCAAATGCCACAACGTGGGGTGGAAGCGGTGGGGCGGGCTTGAAGATGTTGCCCAGACTCTTGCCGTAGTGGCGCATAATGCGGATGGCAATGTAGATAAGCAACGCCAGCACCAGCAGGGCCACGATGCCCCACTTGATGTAGCCAGTAATCTCGCCGAGTTTGAATGGCAGATTGCGCTGTGACTTGATATCGAATATGGCGTGTGACGTTGAGTCGATAAGGAATGTGGTAACAAGCAGGTCGATGGTGTCGCTCGAACGGACGGTGTCGATAATGTTCTTATCGGCATACATCACCTGTGGCACCACGCGGTGAATACCCTCCTCGAAGGCTGCCAGAAGAAAACTCTTGCGGAGCTTCAGGCGGCGGCCATCACGCGAGAGCGTGTCGATGGCTCTATCCTCGATAAGCTCATACGCCTCGGCGCCCTCGCCCCCGAAGTTGGGGAAAAAGACACCCTGCATCAAATCCTTCTCCACCTCGATTGTGTAGAGGAATCTGTCGCCAATGCCAATCGAATCGGGCTCGACCATACCGCTCACCTTTGGTGCGTTGAGCTTTACCACAACGGTATCGACCTTTGGCGTGCTGCCTTTCTCGGCCTGCGCTTTGGGTGCACCATTAGTCGGAGCAGTGCCAAAGATTGAGCAGATGCAAAGCGCAACGATAAGTGTCAGCCCCAATTTTGAATTTTGAATTTTGAATTTTGAATTCATTATCATTACTACCTATCTCTTCTTAAAGAGTTTTATCAGTTCGACCACATAGTCGCCGTCCGTCGGAATCATTGCAGTGTCGATGCGGTTGCGGCGCAGCAGCTCGGTGATGGCTGCATCACGCTCCCTCCAGCTCTCGGCATAGTGCTCTCTCACGCGACGTGATGAGGTATCCACCCACACCTTGCGTCCCGTCTCGGCATCCTCCAACTCGACAATACCCACATCGGGCAGCTCGGCTTCGCGCTGGTCCCACACTCTGATACCCACCAGGTCGTGCTTCGAGCCGGCAATCTTGAGCGAGTCCTCCAATGCGGCGGCATCGCGTGGCGAGTTCATAAAATCCGAGAGGATAAAGGTGGTGCAACGCTTCTTGTTGACGTTTGTAAGGTATCTTATGGCCTCCGAGATGGCTGTACGCTTCGACTCGGGGTGGAACTGGATAAGCTCGCGGATGATGGTGAGGATATGGCTCTTGCCCTTCTTGGGCGGGATGAACTTCTCGACTTTATCGGAGAAGAATATGCAGCCCACCTTGTCGTTGTTCTGCGCAGCCGAGAAGGCCAGCACTGCTGCAATCTCGGTAATCACGTTCTTCTTCAGGCGGTCGGTTGTACCAAACGAGCGAGAGTCGCTCACATCGACCAGGAGCATCATTGTCAGCTCGCGCTCCTCCTCATAAATCTTGATGTGGGGCTTCGACGAGCGGGCCGTCACGTTCCAGTCGATATCGCGCACATCGTCACCAGCACGATACTCCCTCACCTCGGAAAACGACATACCGCGTCCGCGGAAAGCAGTGTGGTACTTTCCCGCAAAAATCTCGTTCGACAGGCCTCGAGTCTTAATCTCGATTTTGCGAACTCGTTTGAGAATATCGTTCTCTCTTTGCTGCATCACTATTAGGGTACTACGACGTTGTTAAGTATCTCGGTGATAATCTGCTCGGTTGTGATGTTCTCGGCCTCGGCCTCGTATGTGAGGCCAATGCGGTGACGCAATACATCGTGGCACACAGCACGCACATCCTCTGGGATAACATATCCACGACGGCGGATAAAGGCGTATGCACGGGCGGCCTTAGCAAGCGAGATGCTGGCACGAGGCGAACCTCCGTATGCAATCAGCGGCTGCAACTTCTCGAGGCTGTACTCGGCTGGCTCGCGTGTTGCGAAGATGATGTCGATGATATACTTCTCGATCTTCTCGTCCATATAAACATCCTCCACCACTCGGCGTGCCTTCACGATATCCTCTGGCGAGATAACTTTGGCGGGCGATGGCATACCCTCGCCAGCGAGGTTCATACGCACAATCTCGCGCTCCTCCTGCTTCTTGGGGTATGAAATCTTGGCCTTCAACATAAAACGGTCAACCTGCGCCTCAGGCAGTGGGTAGGTACCCTCCTGCTCCAATGGGTTCTGTGTGGCCAGCACGAGGAATGGCTCGGGGAGCTTGTAGGTCTCGTCGCCGATAGTCACCTGACGCTCCTGCATAGCCTCCAAAAGTGCACTTTGTACCTTCGCTGGCGAACGGTTAATCTCATCGGCCAATACGAAGTTGGCGAAAACTGGGCCCTTGCGCACCACAAACTCCTCGCTCTTCTGCGAATATATCAGCGTACCGATAAGGTCGGCTGGAAGAAGGTCGGGGGTGAACTGTATGCGGGCAAAATCGGCATCAACAGCCTTTGCCAATGTGGTGATGGCCAGAGTCTTGGCCAAACCTGGTACACCCTCCAACAAGATGTGACCATTCGAGAGCAAACCAATAAGCAGCGTATCGACCAGATGGCTCTGACCTACGATAACCTTGCTCATCTCCTGACGAAGGGTATCGACAAACACGCTCTCGCGCTCGATACGCTCATTGAGCTCCTTGATGTTGATTACTTCACTCATATTTCTAAATCATTTTTCGGCGGTCGGAGGCTCTGCTCCAACCAATTCGTTATTTTATTGTTACTTAATCTCTTTTTCGTTCCTTTGCGATTGCAGCCAGACGCTCGTGTGGTTTTTTGCACTCGCCTTGCGCGCCCGCGTATGGCTTCCGCTTAATTACAAACGCATCGCTGGGGTATATTATTGCAAATATAATAAAAATTATTGAGGCAAATTCTTGCTAAGCAACTTTTCGCCATACTCCAGCCTGCGCAAAAAGCGGGCGGGAAATATTCTGCTTTGGCTAATTGGCAGATATATTGAATCTTATGCTGGCTTTAGTATTGGTTCGGGTATGTTTGTTTTTCTTTTTAATTTTGTTGATTAAGAATCGTTATTTTTGACCACTCAAAAATGACAAACTTTAACTGTAAGGCTCAGCAAGGGCCAAAAAAGAGTTTCGGACGGTATATTTTGCACATACTGTCCGAAACCCATTGTCACAATAGCCTACAATCTATCCGCATCCAAACCTAAAGAGGGCCTCCCCAAGCGATTTCTTTGGGGGATTATGTGCAGGTCAAATCTTTCGCCTGCGCAATGAAAATTCTCTTAACTACTTGTGGATGATTATTTTATATTCATACTTGAGCGAAATCTAACACAGCGACGAGCCGCAATTTTCACCTCCTCACCTGTACGAGGATTGCGCCCCATTCGTTCCGACACTTCGGTCATAGAGAAGACTCCAAAACCCGAAATCACGAGCTTTTCGCCGCTGTTGAGTGTCTCTTCGGCAATATTGAACAGAGAGTCGACAATCTTCTTCACTTCACTTCTCGATGCGGTAGTTTTTTCAGCTATCGCATTGACTAACTGCGATTTATTCATACGTCAACGGTTGTTATGGTTAATTATAGGTTATAATGTGTAATACGAAGTTAGAAATAATATCTCAAACCGCCAAAATTTCGTGCAATTTTTTTGTGCTGAAAATGAGCGAGTTAAAAAAAATATTAAAGAAATTTGTTAAAATATTTGGTAGATACAAAAAAGTGTTCTACTTTTGCACTTGGAGAGATGGCAGAGTGGTCGAATGCGGCGGTCTTGAAAACCGTTGATCTTCACGGGTCCGGGGGTTCGAATCCCTCTCTCTCCGCCAAATGCAGAGCAGACGACTTTTTAAGTCGTCTTTTTTTGTTTTGTACTTTGGGTAACGTGCGAGCCCCTACCCGTAGCACAAAACAAAAAAGCCTGCGGCTCTGCTCTGCTTGGTCGAATGAGTGGCATTACTCAATATATGTGGGGGTTGAGCCGATAAATATGGGTTTATTGCTCGGACGTTGTCCTGCGCTAAAGGTATCAGCTCTTCGGCTGCGCCGGTCGAATCCCTCTCTCTCCGCCAAGAGAAATTAGATGAAGCTCCTGAGTTTACTCAGGAGTTTTTTTGTTATTGAGGCTTCCTGCAAGTTTATTTGCAAGGGAGCCTCAATGGCAAAATGGCCCTGTGCGGGGCATCTGATTTCTCTTGGCAAGGGCCCCTGCGGCGAGCAGTAGGGAAAGACGTTAAGCGGAGCAGGCTTTAGGCTGCGCAGTAGTCAATCCCTCTCTCCGTCAAAAGAGCCTTATTAGACAGCTTCTAACGAAATGTGGTTGCCCGACCTACTTGTTGGACAACCACATTTGATTTTGGTTGGTTTAGACTTTTTGAGGCGATTTTCGATGCCCCTTCTTATGGTTTAGTACCACAACTTCTGCTCCTGTCCCATCACAAAGCGCAGTTCGCCTCCGGCCATCAAATCTTTGTGCGAAATCCAGGGTTTGCGATACTCCTTGCCATTGAGCCATACGCTCTGGATATATCGGTTTTGGTCGGAATTATTCTCGGCAACAATCTTAAACTCTCCTCCAGGGACTTTCAATGTGGCCTCCGAGATGATAGGCGAGCCAAACCAATAGCGGGCTGATGCTGGCTCAACCTCATAAAATCCCAAAGCCGACATAATATACCAAGCCGACATCTGGCCTGCATCTTCATTGCCCGAGAGGCCCGCCTCGCCATCGAAATAGAGAGTCGAGAGTACCTCGCGCACCTTGTCGGCACACTTCCAGGGCTCGCCCACCAGTGCATACATATAGAGTGTATGGTGGCTTGGCTCGTTGCCGTGAGCGTATTGACCTATCAGGCCCGATATGTCGGCTGACTTATGCTCACCCGTAACCTCCGAGCTAACCATAAACAGAGAATCAAATTTTGAAATCATAGCCTCCTTGCCTCCGAAGCACTCGATAAGACCATCGACATCGTGAGGAACAAGCCAAGTGTATTGCCAGGCATTACCCTCGCAATAGTCGTCGGCGTTGTGATTTGAATGGTAGGGATCGAATGGCTCGCGCCACTTGCCATCGCTACTCAAAGGACGGATGAATCCGATTGATTTGTCGAAATAGTTACGGTATGAGTGGCTGCGCTCCTCGAAATATTTGGCATCGGCCTCCTCTCCAACACTCCGAGCTGCTGCGGCTGCGGCTGCATCGGCTATGGCATACTCCATATCGTAGGCTACCGACTGTGTGGTCATCTTGTCGTATGGGATATAGCCATACTGCATACGATAACCATTGCCTCTGCCTTCATTCATCGCAGTCGATTTGATAGCCTTGTATGCACGCTTGACATCGACACCCTTTTCACCCTTTACAACAGCGTCGGCCACCGAGATAAGGCCTGGATTGCCCACCATACAATTGGTCTCGTTGCCCCATAAATGCCAAACGGGCAGACGGCCCTGCTCGTCGAAGATGTTGAGCATAGTATTGATTATGCCGTCCATCTTTTCGGGGTGCATAATCGAAAGCAGTGGCATAGCGGCACGATAGGTATCCCACAGTGAGTAGATTGTATAGCTCTTATGGCCAGGGTTGGAGTGTACCTTGCCATCGGCTCCACGATACGAGCCATCAACATCGCAAAACTCGGCAGGAGCTATCATAGTGTGATATAGTGCGGTGTAGAATATACGCTTTGCGCTCTCGTCTGCAACCTTTATATCGGCCTTAGCCAACTCAGCCTCCCAAGCCTGCTCAGCCTTCTGTGCAACCTTCTCCAGCTTGGGCCACGCGGGCAATTCGGCCTTCAGGTTTGCACGAGCGCCATCAATGCTCACGGGCGAGATAGCCACCTTGAGCAACACCTGCTCGCCATCGCTGGTCGCAAACGATGCACGACCATAATGTTTGTTGTTTATCTCGAAGCTCTCGAATGGCTTTGAGAACTCTGCCACGAAATAGACCTTTTGGTCACGAGCCCAGCCCGACGAATAGCGGTAACCGACAATTCGATTGTCGCCTTCGGCCTCCATCTTGCTCTCCACGACTCTATCCCAGCAACCACCATTCTGCAGGTCGATAACAATAGCAGCCGCATCGCTGGCGGGGAAGGTGTAGCGGTGATAACCCACACGCGAAGTGGCTGTCATCTCGGCCAACACGCCATAGCGCGACACAGGAACTGAGTAGTAGCCAGGTTTGGCTATCTCCTTCGTGCGGTCGGCAAACGACCACATACCGCTCTGAGCCTCCTTGCCATCACCTCTGGCGTAGGTGACATCGCCCACAACAGGCATAACTGTCACATCGAACAAATCACCGATGCCTGTACCCGACAAGTGGGTATGCGAGAAGCCGATTAGAGTCTTATCGCTGGCGTGATAGCCCGAACACCAATCCCAGCTCTGGGGGATACTCGTAGGGCCCACCTGCACCATTCCAAAAGGCACGTTGGCACCTACAAAGACGTGGCCGTGGTCTCCCGTTCCGATTTTAGGATCGACAAACGATGTGTAGTTTGTCGAAGTTGAGCAGGCTGCAAACATAGCTGCGACTGCAATCAAAAATAGATTCCTTAGTTTCATATTGGATAAAATTTATTGTTGCGTAGTTTTACGGTTATACCCCTTAAGGGGTGTTCTGCGCCGCGCAATGTTGCACAATACTGCACAATACTGCACGATGCGCTGAGTGAATCGCCTCGCTGCAGTTTGATTATTTGCCGCTTGTTAAAGAGTATGGTTTGTCTTCTGCCGCAAGAGCTCGCTTTTTGTTGGGCTTCGAGCTCATCACAAACTCCAGTGTGCCGCCATCGGTGAGGTCGGCGTGGGTGATGTATGTTTTGGTGTATGGCTGGCCATTCAAGAGCACCGACTTCACATAGCGATTCTTGTCGCTCACATCTTTAGCCTTAATCTCGAATGTCTTGCCATTGGCCAGCGAGAGCTTCATATATGGCACATAGGGAGCACCTAACACATATTGGTCGGTGCCAGGGCATACGGGGTAGAATCCCATAGCGGTAAATAGGTACCAGGCCGACATCTGACCGCAATCATCGTTGCCGCCCAAGCCTCGGATATGATTCTTATACATCTTATTCATCACCTCTCGCACCCAGTACTGACTCTTCCAGGGCTGCGAAGTCCACGCATACAGGTATGGAATGTGGTGGCTCGGCTCATTGCCGTGTACATATCCTCCAATCAGGCAGTCGGATGTAATATCCTCATTTGCTGCGTAATACTCCTCGGGCAAGTGCATCGCAAACAACTCGTCGAGTTTACGAAGAAACTCCTGCTCGCCGCCCATACAATCAATTACACCCAAAACATCGTGTGGCACGTGGAATGAGAAGTTCCACGAGTTACCCTCGATAAATCCTTCGCCGTGAGTCTGCAACACATCAAACTCCTCCTTAAACGAGCCATCGCGGTATTTTGGGCGGGCAAATCCCAGCTCCTTGTCGTATATGTTGCGATAGTTAAGCGCTCGCTTGTAATAGTTGTCTGCAACCTCTTTATTGCCTGCCGCAAGAGCCGTTTTATAGATTGTCCAATCGTCGTAGCAATACTCCAGAGTGGTAGATGCTGCCGTTTTTGTTGCCTCCAGTGGCACAAATCCCAATTTTACATACTCGCCAATACCCTCGAAATATGGCACGTTGGAAGTTGTCACCATAGCTCTCAACGCCTCGTCCTTATTCACATCGGCACCTTTGGTGATGGCATCGGCCAAAACCGATGTCGAGTGGTAGCCGCTCATACACCAATTATCGTTAGCCATATGGCTCCATATTGGCAACATCCCGTGAGCACTCTGTTGCTGGTGGCGAATCATCGACACCGCCATATCGCGAGCCTCTGCGGGTTTCATCAGTGCAAGGAACGGATGCTCAGCACGATATGTGTCCCACAGCGAGAAAATAGTGTAGTTCCTAAATCCATCGGCCCTGTGGATATTGTGGTCCAAACCACGATACTGACCATCGACATCCATATATACCGAAGGGTTGATCATCGTGTGATAATACGAGGTGTAGATCATTGTTTTCTGGTCCTCGCTTCCTTCGACCTCGATAGATGAGAGTTGCTTGTTCCACTCCTCGGATGTCTCGGCGGCGATGGTGTTGAAATCTTTTGTTTCGGCCTCGGCCTTCAGATTCTTCACCGCTCCATCGGTGCTTGTCGCCGAGAGTGCAACCTTCACGACCACCTCGGGGTTGGCCTTTGTGTCGAATTCAAAATATGAGACAACCTTGCGGCCAGCCATCTCAGGGAAGTTGTTGCCGACTGAAAACTTACGCCAAAAACCATTGTAGAGAATCTTTTGGAAATCCTTGTATCCGTAGTTGATAATAGGCTGCGAGAATGAGATGGCGAAGTAGGTGTAATTGGTACGCGCCCAACCATTCGTGATGCGATAACCCGTAATCAGTGTCGGGCTCTCCACACGAATCGAGGCCCACAAAGTCTTACCGTCGTAGTTATAAATGCTATGGTTAAGGTCGATAACCACACGGCCGTCGGAGTTCTCTGGGAAGGTGTATTTGTGGACGCCCACACGCTGAGTGGCAGTAAGTTGCGCCTTGATATTGTAGTCGTCTAACATCACCTCGTAATATCCTGGCATCGACTTTTCGGTATCGTGCGAGAAACGAGAGCGATAGCCACTTTGGGGGTTCTCCTCTGTGCCTGGATTGAGCTTTAGCTCGCCTGTGGTGGGCATAATCAGTATATCGCCCAAATCGGAGTGGCCCGTACCGCTAAAATGGGTGTGGCTAAAACCCACGATTGATGTATCGTTATACTGGTAACCAGCGCAATACTCATAGACCTTCTTTTGATATTTTCCATCTATGTTGTGGGGGATTGTATCGGTGTCGGGACTAAGCTGCACGATGCCAAACGGAGCGCACGCTCCAGGAAAGGTATGCCCCATACCATCGGTGCCAATCATCGGGTTAACATAATCCACAGGCTTTTTTGATTGTTGAGCAAACAACGAGGTTGCCGTAAATATCATTGCTACAACCCAAAGCAAAGTAGTCTTTCTCATAGAGTTATATTTTCAAATTATTAAAGGTTGGGAGTTGGGCTTCATCTGCGAAAAACCAAAATCACTATAACAAAGATATATCTTTTAATCGAAAGCACTCCAAAAAATGAGAGATATATCATCTTTGGCCAAACATTTTCCCCCGTAGCGTGGATTTGGCCTAAAGTCAGGAAACTGAGTGGGTTGAATCGTCTCGAAAAGACTATTTCTCGGTTGGTTTGCCAGCCTTTGCCCAGCCGTCGTAGCCGACGCTCAGCTCAACCACTTTGTAGCCATTGCCTGCCAGCACGCCTGCCACCTGCTTACTGCGGCCACCGCCTTTGCAGTAGAGGGCTATGGTCTTGTCGGTGGGGAGGTTTTTGAAATCTTTGAAGAATGTTGCGCTGCGCACATCTAAGTTTTGGTCAACGCCTGCGATATGACCTGCGGCGTACTCCTCGGGGGTGCGGACATCCACAAGATAGATATTCTCGCGCTCGATGAATTTTGCAAACGTTTCCACATCGAGCGAGCGGAAATGCACGCGCTCTGACTTCACGCCCGCGCAAGAGGTCATAATAAGGGCCACAGCGGCCAAAAATAATCTTACGTTCATTGCTAACTGATTTAATTCAACCACAAGATACATAATTTTTAGCCATTGCACCAATTTTTGGGCGAAAATTTGGGTGATTCGCTTTTTGGGTTTGGGCTACGGGTGCGGGCTTGCACGCTACCCCAAGCACAAAACAAAAAAAAGACGACTTAAAAAAGTCGTCTGCTCTGCCTTTTGTAGTGGATAGGGGATTCGACCGGCGCAGCCGAAGAGCCGATACCTTTAGCGCAGGACAATGTCCGAGCAATAAACCCATATTTATCGGCTCAACCCCTATATATGTTGAGCAATGCCACACACTCGGCCAAGCAGAGCAGAGCCGCAGGCTTTTTGGGTTTGTGCTACGGGTGCGGGCTTGCACGCTACCCCAAGCACAAAACAAAAAAAAAGACGACTTAAAAAAGTCGTCTGCTCTGCCTTTTAGTAGTGGATAGGGGATTCGAACCCCTATGTCATGCGTGAGAGGCATGTATCCTAGCCCTTAGATGAATCCACCGTTGTTTTGTTTTCGTGGTGCAAATATAGGGCAAAAAAATGATTCTGCAAATTTTTCTGCAAAAAAAATGCAATAAAATGCGATTTTTCTTGATTTTGACTCAATTTTGCCCCGATTTTGGGAGTTTTGGCTACTCGGTGAGGCAAAAAACAGGCTCCCCGAAGGAAGCCTGTTATCTGGTTTTGGCGCGGCGATGCACCAAAAAAATGCAAAATTTTCTTCTCGGCTCTTACTTTTCGAGGTAGTCGAGTATGTTTCCGCTAATCTGCATCAGCGAAATTTCGCACAACTTGGTGTTGTATTCGGCCGTAAGGATTCGCTCCTCGGCATCGAGCAGGCTCTTCTGCGCCTCGCGCATATCAATACCAGGCAGGTCGCCCAACAGGTAACGCTCCATAGCAATCTCGTAGTTCTCCTTTGCCGCGATAAGGTTCTCCTTCTCGAGCTTAATCACCTCTAAATTGTTCTGGTATGCCTGCCAGAAGTTTGCAAGGTCGGCCATCAGCGACTGCTGCAACTGCTCCTTGCTGTACTGCGCATTCTCAATCTCGATGCGTGCATTCTGCTGCTCGCGGCGGCGGTTGCCATCAAAGATGGTGAAGCCGAGCTTCAAACCCACATTTGGTCCCAGCGTACCGCGACTCTGGGTAGCACCCTTAGCGTAGTTGTTGTGGGTGTATCCATAGCCCGCTACAAGGTCGAGGTAGGGGTAGTTACGAGCCTTTACGGCCTTGAGCTCCAACTCCGAGATTGTGGTGTTGTGGTCGGCCAACAGAAGCGACACGTTGGTCTCGATGGTCTCGGCGCTGAGCTTGTCCCACTGCAGTTCGCCATTCACTTCGATTGTCGAGTCGCGTGCTATGCAACGCTCGTTGATATCGGCATTGGCCATCAACTCGTTGATGCTGATGTATGATGCTGTAACTCGCTCCTGCTGAGTCATATACTGCGACGAGTCGGCATTGAAATCCACCTTCGCCTGCAACAGGTCGAGGCGCGAGAAATCACCAATCTGGTAGCGGGCCTCGGTGATGCGCAAGCGCTCGCGCGAGAGTGCCACCGCATAGCGGTAGTTCTTCAGGCGCAGAGTCTGCTGGATGAGGTTGTAGTACTCGGCTGTGAGGTTAGCCACAAAATCCTCGATTGTAAGGCGAGTCTGCAACTTACCCATCTGCTCCAACTCGCGGAGTCTCTTCAGGTTGGTCTGCACACGCATACCGTCGAAAATAGTCCAGTTGAGCGACACACCCACGTCGAGTGTCTGGTCATACGACGCTCCATCAGTTGTGGAGCCGCCCTCGCGCAGGGTGGTCTCGGTGCTCTTGGCTGTGCCTGTGTAGCCCGATGAGAGCGAGAGCGAAGGCAACATACCCGCATTGGCCACAGTGGCGTTGTTGCTGCTTATGCGCTCGTCGTTGCGCACGATGCGGATGTCGTAGTTCTGTTGTAGGCCCGTTTCGAGGCACTCCTTTAGCGAGAGCACTCTCTGCTGCGCCACCGCTGGCGAGAGGGCGCAGAGGGCCAATATTATCGAAAAAATATATCTCATAACTCGTTATTTTGTCGGTTTCTTGCTTCTGTCGGTTGAGACGTAGGTGTAGATGGCTGGCACAATGTAGAGTGTGAGGATTGTCGAGACAATCATACCGCCCACAACGGCAATACCCATCGCGATACGTCCGTTAGCACCCTCGCCTGTGGCGTAGGTAAGTGGCAACAAGCCTAAGATTGTCGAGGCGCTTGTCATCAGGATTGGACGCATACGCTGCAACGATGACTGCTCGATAGCCTGCCACATACTCTCGCCCTGCTCCTGCTTCTGGTTGGCAAACTCCACGATAAGGATACCGTTCTTGGCCACCAAACCGATAAGCATAATGATACCAATCTGGCTGTAGATGTTCATTGTCTGACCTGTCAGCGACATAAATATCAGCGCACCCGCAATGGCCAAAGGCACTGTAAGCATAATCACTAATGGGTCCTTGAAGCTCTCAAACTGAGCTGCCAAAATCAAGTAGATGAGCAGGATAGCCAACAAGAAGGCAAACATCAAGCTCGATGAACTCTCGCGGAACTCCTTTGAGTCGCCCGTAAGAGCCGTGCGGAAATCGTCGGGCAGCACCTCGGCCGCAATGCGGTCCATCTCCTCGAGTCCGTCGCCGATGGTCTTGCCTTTGGCCAATCCAGCCGATACGGTTGCCGAGAGGAATCGGTTGTAGTGGTAGAGCTGTGGTGGCGCCACATTCTCCTCCAGCTCGACAAGGTTATCCATCTGAATCATCTCGCCTGTGCTGCTGCGCAGGTAGATTGATTTCAGGTTGGCTGGCTTGTTACGCTGCTGGCGGTTAATCTCGGCCAATATCTCATACTGCTTACCATTCATATAGAAGTAACCCATTCGCTGACCGCTAAGTCCATACTGCAGTGTCTGCGCAATGTCGCGTGTCGATACACCCAGCAGGTTGGCCTTGTCGCGGTTGATGGTGATGCGGGCCTCGGGCTTGCTGAACTTCAGGTTCACGTCGGCCATCTGGAACACAGGGCTCTCGTAAACCTTCTCCAGGAACTTTGGCAGCACCTCCTCCAGTCGGTCGATAGTCGTTGCCTGCAACACATACTGAATAGGCATACCTCCACGACGGCTACCAAATGTACTCTGCTGCTGCACAAAGGCGCGGGCTTTGGTCTGCTTGCGTACGGCGCGCGAGATCTCCTCGGCCATATCCATCTGCGAACGCTCTCGCGTTGAGATATCCTCCAGCGCAATCTGAATGTTACCACGACCGCTGCTCACACGAGCCGTAACGTATTGAGTCTCGGGAACAAGCGAATCGACAAGGCGGTTGATGCTCTCGGTGTAGTCACGCATATATTCGTAGGTGGCACCCTCCGTACCGCTTGTGCTGATGTTAATCTGCGAGCGGTCCTCCAGTGGCGCAAGCTCGGCAGGGATGGTTGACCATAACCACACAATCACACCCATCATCACAACTGTAATAGGGATAGCAATCCAGCGCACCTTTAGGAATGCGCCCAAAGTGCGGCTATAGAAGTTGTTGAGACCTTCAAAGAAGGGCTCGGTCTTTGAGTAGAACCAGCTCTGCTTCTCCTTCTTCACCAGAATCTTCGATGCCAGCATAGGCGTAACAGTGAGGGCCGCAAAGGTCGAGATAATCACCGCACCCGAAATCACCAAACTAAACTCAATGAATAGCTTTCCGGTCATACCCTCCATAAAGACGATAGGGAAGAATACAGCCAGCAGGGTGATAGATGTAGAGATTACGGCGAAGAAGATCTCCCTCGCGCCATCAATACCCGCCTCAAACGGAGACATACCTCGCTCGATTCGGATATAGATGTTCTCGGTCATTACGATAGCGTCGTCCACCACCAATCCCACCGACAACACGACGGCAAGCATCGTGAGCACGTTAATCGAGAATCCCGCAATATACATAAAGAAGAATGTACCGATAAGCGAAACGGGGATAACGATACAAGGGATAAGCGTCACGCGGAAGTTACGCAGGAAGAGGAAGATGATAATCACCACCAAGAAGAACGCCTCGAAAACGGTGTCCTTCACCTCCTTGATTGAGGCGCGGATAAAGCGGGTGTTGTCGAAACCGTAAGTCAGCTTCACATCCTCGGGCAAATCCTTGCGCATCATATCCACACGCTCATACACCGCATCGGCAATATCAATATGGTTAGCACCAGGCTGTGGCACAACCACAACACCCACCATTGGCACGCCGTTCATCTTCATATAACTGCGGATATCCTGTGGGCCTAACTCTGCACGACCAATGTCGCTCAGGCGGATGATTCGTGTGTCGTTCTCCTTGACAACCAAGTCGTTGAACTCTTTGGCTGTGTGCATCAAACCCATCGTACGGATGGTGAGCTCGGTGGTGTTACCCTCGATACTGCCCGAAGGAAGCTCCACATTCTCTCTGTCCAGTGCGCTCTTCACGTCAACCGGAGTGATACCGTGACCGGCCATCTTCTCTGGGTCGAGCCATATACGCATCGAGTAACGCTTCTCACCCCAAATCTGTACGGCACTCACGTCGCTGATGGTCTGCAACTGCTCCTTGATGGTAAGGTCGGCAATCTCGCTGATCTCCAGCAACGAGCGCTTGTCGCTCTGCACAGCCACCATCAGGATAGGCATAGCATCGGCATCAGCCTTCGATACGGTTGGTGGATCGCAGTCGCGAGGCAGGAATCGCTGTGCTCGCGACACCTTGTCACGCACGTCGTTGGCGGCGGTCTCCAAATCTACCGACAACTCAAACTCCACAGTGATTCGGCTCGAACCCTGCGAGCTGACACTCGAGAGCGAGCGGATACCTGGGATACCGTTGATGTTCTGCTCCAACGGCTCGGTAATCTGGTTTTCAATAACGTCGGCATTTGCTCCAGGGTAAGAGCAGTTCACCGAGATAATAGGGTTATCGACGCTGGGGTACTCTCGCACACCTAAATAGCTGTAGCCAATCACTCCGAAGATGATGATAATCAGCGTCATCACCGTCGCGAGAACGGGGCGTCGAATACTAAGTTCGGATACGTTCATACTCTATCGTGGGTGCAAATTATTCAACAACATCAAGTGTAACGGGCAAATCCTCACGCAACTGGAGTGTACCCGAAGTGATAATAGTATCGCCGAGCTGCAGGCCCTCGATAATCTGAATCTGAGCGTCGGTTCTAAGTCCGGTCTTCACGCTCACGGCCTTCGCCTTGCCGTTCACATACTTGTAAACCTTGTCCACACCCATCTCAGGCACGATAGACTCGGTTGGGATTGCTATAGCCTCTGGAATATCCTGCATACGAATCTTTGCCGATACAAATCGACCAGGCATCAGGCGGCCATTGCTATTGGGGTAGGTGGCACGCACAGCAATCATTCGTGTCGAAGCGTCAACCTCCGACTCCTTAGCATAGACCGTAGCCTCGAATGTCTCGTTGATACCCTCAACAGTGAAGCTGAGCTTTGTACCCTTCTTAATCTGGTCGGCATAGCGCTCGGGGATATACATATCAATCTTAAGCGGCGAAATCTTTGTGAGCTTGGCCACCACCACGCTGGTATTGGCATAAGCGCCCTCGCTGACGTTACGAAGACCAATCACGCCATCAAATGGAGCGCGAAGCTCTGTCAGGGCGATGTTCTGCTTCACGATGTCGATGTCGGCGTTGAGCATTGCAAGTTCGGTGCGGGCCTGCTCGAAAGCCTCCTGACTCACCGCATCCTTCTGCAAAAGTGTGCTCTGGCGGAATACACGGTCGTTGGCCAGCTTCAACTGCGCCTCGTGGCGAGAGAGCTGCGCCACGAGTGGCTTGTCGTTCACCTTAGCCAACAAATCGCCCTTGCGCACTGCGGCACCCTCCTGGAAGTTGATTTCCACAATCTTTCCCGAGGTCTCAAATGTAAGGTCAACCTCCTCGTCGGGCACAAGGTTACCCACCATCGAGAGCTCGTCGGTGAGCTTCTGCGTCTTGATTACAAGGCCGTTTACGTTCAGGATATTGTTCTTTTTCGCCACCGCCGCAACAGGAGCATCCTCCTGGCCCGACTTACTGTGGCTGTAGTACTTGTAGCCACCAGCCGCTAAGCAAAAGCCTGCAATAACGGCAGCGGTGATAATCCATTTCTTCTTCATTTTACATTGCTTTTTGTATGTGTACAGATGATACAAAGGTAATAAAATGTAGTTAAAAATAGTTGAAACTACCAATTTTAATCGGGTGAATCGCCCAAATCGGCGGGTGAAATGCTCGCTAACATTGATTGCAATTCGGCTTGTGAAGAAAAGTGATTGTAGAGCAAGGCTTTTTCGCCTCTCTTTTGGCCTGCGGAATATTTTTTTGTCAAAATATGTTGCGTTTTTTCGGACGAGCTGGTTTGGAGATGGCTCTTGTTGCAAGACTTCAATAGAAAAGTGGTTGCCCAGCAAGCGCGCTGGACAACCACTCTGTGATATTAGTTTCGATTACTACTTGTTCGGCACAGTTCTGCCCGCTAAACTTCTGTAGTATTCAAGGTTTTTGTTGTTGCGCTCGCAGAACTCCTTTACTGCAAGATACAACTCCTCCGACATATTGGCCTTCTTGGCCGAATCCTTCGCGATGTAGTACGATTCGGTCTTTTTATCCCATTTCATCAGGCGGTCAACAGCTTGTTGGCTGATGGCGAAGTTGGGGCTCGAAGTGTCGCCGATAGTGAATTTGCCGCCGTTGAGGGTTAAATATTCGCTCGTACTCACCTTTTCCACCTCCACTATTTCTCCCGTTTTGGTCAGGCTTGTGCTTAAGACATTGCTCTTCTTTTCAACCTTTGTTCCTGCTGCACAACTTGCAAGCATACAAGTAATGAATAAACCGGCTGTGAGCAGCATTAAAATGTTTAGATGTCGTTTCATAGGCAGTTTGTTTTAATTGGTTAATATTGAATGTCACTTGCAAGATACAAATTTTAGCCCCCCCCCCTACAAATATTTTGCCAAAAAAATGCGATTTTCACCTAAATTTTTCTATTTGGTAAATTATTTAAGAAAATTACTCAGAATTTTGAATTTCAATTATTTGCGGCACTCTTTCTCGTGGGTAGTAGTTGCGGGTTGTTATTGATGGTGTTGCGTATCGCTTTGCGCAGTTCTGTTTTCAACGAGGGTGGTGGCTCAGGGCAGAAAAAAACTGCCCGACCAAATTGGCCGAGCAGTCTATATAATCGGGATAAACCCAATATTACAACTCCTTAACGCGTACGTTACGGATCTTCAAACCATTACCGTGGCCCAAGAAACCGATACGGCCCTTCTCGTTGAAGAGACCTGGGTGGTTCAAGTGGTCAACAGTGTATGGGTTAGTTTTGCCGCCATCGGGAGCAACATTGTGGCCCTTGCAAGCCTTGCGGATGTTGCCATCAACGATAACCTCGCCGTTTACAGTAACCTTGATGTTATCGCCCTTGATGCGAATCTCCTCCTGGTTCCAAGTGCCCAACTCTGGAGATACGATACGCTTAGCAGGGATGATACCATATACAGAACCGTGAACCTGGTGAGGCTTGAGGTTCTTGTAGATAGGATCGTCGTGGTCCAAAATCTGAATCTCCATACCCTGGTATGCAGCATCTGTGCCAGGGATAGCACGGATACCTACACCGTTGTTGATACCTGGACGTACGAAGCAGAACTCAAAGCGGAATACGAAATCCTTGTACTCCTTCTTTGTGTAGAGGTTACCTGCGCTACCATAAGCAGCGTTTACGTTCATCGCACCGTCGATAGGCTCATAAGCTGCGAGGTTACCCTCCCACTTGTCCATATTCTGACCGTCGAACAACATCTCAAAGCCCTCTGCCTTCTCCTCTGCTGAAAGCTCCATAATGATAGAGTGTGACTCGCGAGCCTTGTTCTCAGAGATGAACTTCTCGATATCCTTACGCTTGTAAACTGCGTCACCATCGTTCAATGTAGTTGAAACCTTCTCCAAGAGAGCCTTCACCTCTGCTGAGTAGAACTCAGGGTGCTTAGTTGCAATCTGAAGAACTGTGTTAGCAGCAGCCTGTGCAGTCTCAGCGTTGTCCATATAAGTTGAAGCCAACATCATTGCTGGGTAAGTCTGAGTAGCAGCCAAAGCTGTCAAAGCAGCGTTCTGAACGCGTACTGATGGCTTAGTCTCCAATGCGTTGCGGAAGTTCATATACTTCTGCTCTGGAGTGAGCTTCTTAGAGTTAGTTGTGAGCTGGATGTAACGAGACAAAGCCTGATCCTTGCGCTCAGCATCTGTCTTAGCAACCTCGAACAAAGGACGAATCAAAGCGTCGTTGTTCATAGACATCATACTCTTGAACGCCATATTCTCAACGTTACCAGCCTTGTAACCCTCCATAATAGGAGCTACAGCCTCGTTAGCGCCTGTAGCGGCCAATACTGGGTAGTAGAGGTGCTTCTTAGAAGACTTAGCGATGCGCTCCTGAACCATCTTAACCTGCTCTGAAGCTGGCTTCTCGCTGATAGCCTTGATGATACCTGGAGTTACATTCTGACCAGCCTCCATCATATCGCACAATGTGTTGAAATCCTTCTCAGAAGCGATGTTGTTCAAAGCAGCAGTAGCAGCCTTGTCACCACCCTTAGCCCACTCGATAACCTTTGCAGAAGCAGCAGGCATACGACGCTGAGCCAAAACAGCAGTAGCGATAGACTTGTTACCCTCGGCCATAGCAGCGATGAACTTATCGTTGATCTTACCGTTGAATGAGAGCAAACCAGCAACCAAAGCCTTGTTTACAGCCTCGCTGTTCTGAGTATCCATCTTAGCGATCAAAGCCTCCAAAGCCTTGTCACCACCAATGCGGCTGGCAGCAGCGATAGCAGCGCAAGCAACGTCATCGTTAGCGTTCTTTGTAGCACCAGCGATCAAGTCGATCTGTGATGCAACGTGGTTAGCACCAAACCAGTTCAAAACGTCAACCTTAGCACCCTGGCTTGCCTTAGCATAAGCAGTAGCAACAGTTGAGTATGTAGCCTCGTCAGCAAAAGCCTCAGCAGCGCGCAATGCACCATAACGGTACTCGCTGTCTGGACCAGCCAAAGCCTTAACTACCAATGAAGTAGCGCCAGCACCCTTGAGCTGAATCATAAGATCCAAACCAGCCAAGAATACGTTTGTGCGGTCGTCCTTCATCAACTTCTTAGCAGCGCTCTCGGCAACCTTAGGCTCGCTCTTTACGAGCTTAGTCAAGAGCTGGAGGTATGCACCGTAAGCGTCTGTTACCTCGTAAGCGTGGTCAGCAGCAGCAGAAGCCTTCTCCAAAAGCTTCACTGACTGTGATGTACCGCAAGAAGCAATAGCGTTGAAAATCTGGCACTTCAAAGCGTCGTCGCCACCCTCAGCCAACCAGTGGATAAGGATGTTCTCAGCCTCAGGAATCTGCTTGTAAGAAGCGATGTGAGCCAAGTGAATACGAGGAGCCTTGTCAGCCTTCATAAGGTCCAAAACGAGCTTCTCAGTACCCTCCATTGTTGCCAATGTGCGAGCTGCGAAGTTGCCCAAGTACTCGTCGCTGAGCTGAGCTGCGAACCACTCTGCATCCTCGATTGTAGCGCAAGTCTCCAAAACAGTCATAATGAATGCCTTGTTCACCTTGTCGTTAATCTTAGCAAAAGCGTTCTTCAAGCCCTTGCGTACCTCAGCACGCATAGCCTGATCCTTAGTTACATAAGCTGCTGTACCATAGAGAGCGTACTCGATAGCCGAGTTGCGAACACCCTCCTTTGCTGGCTGCAACATAGTCGCAACCATCTCAATACCCTCAGCACCTGTTGATGCCAACTCAGCCATCACCTGGTTGTACTGAGTAGCGTTCTCGGCAGGCAACTGAGCCAATGCGTCAGCTACGACAGTCGAAGCCACGCGATTACGAGCGTCCTGTGCATTGATGCTTGCGAAAGGCATCACCGCCAACAGGGTTAGTAATATAAATATTCTTTTCATTAGTCTCTAAGTTTTGTGGTTAATTACATTTTCCAGGGACCACGCATAGGCTGGTCGATGAGTGCGTTAGCAGCGTCGTCGCCAATGAACTCCAACTTAACAGGGTCGAACTCCAATGTGCGGTTCAGACGCAATGCGCAGATACCCATATTTACGATTGTAGCAGAGCGGAAACCGTTGATCTCGTTCAAAGCGAACTTCTCGCGGGTGTGAACACACTTGATGAAGTCTGTGTTCTGTGGCTCTGGATCTGGCATCTCGGCCAACTTGTCCATAATGTTAGGAATAGTACAGTTGAAACCTCTGTAAAGGCGACCCTTTGGACCCTCGATGAATGGACCATTTGGAGTCTCGTAACCCTCACCCTCGAGAATAATCTGGCAACCGTCCTCGTAAGTGTAAACGATCTTACGCCAGATACCGATTGCGTCTGGGTGCTGCTGTGGAGCGTCAACCTCTACCTTGATAGGAGATGTGTTATCCTTGCCCAAGATGTACTGTACAGGGTCGATGTAGTGCTGGCCCATATCGCCAAGACCACCACCATCATAATCCCAGTAACCACGGAATGTCTGGTGAGTACGGTGCTCGTTGTAAGGCTTGTAAGGAGCAGGACCCAACCACAAATCATAGTCAAAGTGCTTTGGGATAGGCTGCTCAACGAGGTTCTCCTTACCTACCCAGAAGAACTTCCAGGGGAAGCCGTTGTTACCAGAGATAGTAACCTTCAAAGGCCAGCCCAGAAGACCGCTATCTACCAACTTCTTCAAAGGCTCAACCTTTGTACCGAGGCCGTAGAATGTGTCCTTGAAACGGAACCAAGTGTTGAGACGGAAGATACGGTTGTTCTGACGAACAGCCTCCATTACTCTCTTACCCTCGCCGATAGTACGAGTCATAGGCTTCTCACACCAGATATCCTTACCTGCCTTAGCAGCCTCTACTGACATAATACCGTGCCAGTGTGGAGGAGTAGCGATGTGAACAACGTCAACGTTAGGGTCGTTGATAAGGTCACGATACAAGTGGTAACCTTTAACATCCTCGCCCAAACGCTCCTTTGTCAAACGAACGGCGCGCTCCAAGTGGTTGTCGTCGCAATCGCTGACTGCTACCAAACGGCACTGCTCGTTGCTTGAAAAGTGGTTGGCAGAATAACCGATACCACCCATACCAATAATTCCCTTAGTCAGCTGATCGTTGGGAGCAACGTGACCTGGGCCACCGAGGACATTACGCGGAATGATTGTCAGCGCAGCAAGTCCTCCCAGAGATTTGAGAAAATCTTTTCTGTTGATTGCCATAATCTTAAATATTTATTAACGGTTTGTTAGTTTCGCAGGTTTATAATGCGTCAAAAATCGGTATAAAGTTACAATTAAATTCCTAATTGGCAAAATTAAATCAGTTAAATATTTTTTTTGATGTTTTTTGTTGCTTTTTTTGAGTTTGAGTATGGCGTTTCGATACGGCTGTTTTGTGTGGCGATATTGGCTTTCTGAGGCGATTCATCAGGCGGTGGTTTGGATAATTAAGGCGAAATGAGTATATTTGTATAGCAATCAGCCTCGGCGAGGGGCGTGGCCGCAGATTGCGGGCCATAACGTGCTAACGAAATGAAACTTAAAACTATATAACGATGAAAAATCTATTCAGTGTCGAGGGCCGTGTGATAGTCATTACGGGCGCGACAGGTATTCTCGGCTCGTCGATGGTCGAGCATTTTGCCGAGCAGGGCGCAAAAGTTGTTATTATTGGCCGCAACCGTGAGGCGGGCGAGCGATTGGAGAAGGCTGCTCGCGAGCAGGGTGGCGAGGCTATGTTCCTTGAGTGCGATGTACTGAATAAGGCTATGCTTGAGCAGTGCTACGAGCAGATTATGGCCGCCTATGGCCGTATCGACGTGCTTATCAACGGAGCGGGTGGCAATCAGGCGGCCGCCACAGTTCCGCCCGACAAGACAATCTTCGATTTGGATGTCGATGCGGTGCGTCAGGTTGTTGACCTCAATCTTTTCGGTACGATTCTTCCCACTATGGTCTTCGTGAAGGCTATGGCCGAGCAGAAGTCGGGCTCGATTATCAATATCGCCTCGGAGGCTGCTCTGCGTCCGCTCACTCGTGTTGCGGGCTATGGTGTTGCGAAGGCTGCCGTTATCAACTGGACAAAATATATGTGCGGCGAGCTGGCAATCAAGTTTGGCGAGGGGCTGCGAGTGAATGCTGTCGCTCCTGGATTCCTGCTCACCAACCAGAATCGCACACTGCTCACCAATCCCGATGGTTCGCTTACGCCTCGTGCCGAGACAATCATCGCCCACACCCCCTATAAGCGCTTTGGCGAGCCAGAGGAGCTGCTTGGCACGCTGCAGTGGTTAGCATCTGATGCCTCGAAGTTTGTGACCGGCACGCTGACCGTAGTTGATGGCGGTTTCGATGCCTTCTCGATTTAATGTGTGGGGGTATAGGTAGAAAAGGGTTTTATATAATATATAAAGGTATATGTATCTTTGCAGACAATCTTGGCGCTGGTACGGGCCTAATGATCCCGTAAGCCTTGCAAATATCCGTCAGGCGGGAGCGACCGACATCGTTCACGCGCTGCACCACATCCCCAACGGCGAGGTGTGGACGGTTGATGAGATTAAGGCTCGCCAGCAGATGATAGCCGATGCGGGCTTGGTGTGGAGCGTGGTCGAGAGCGTACCCGTTCACGAACATATCAAAACGCAGGAGGGTGATTATCAGCGATATATCGACAACTATAAGGAGTCAATCCGCAATCTGGCCGAGTGCGGCATCCACTGCATCACCTACAATTTTATGCCCGTGCTCGATTGGACTCGCACCGATTTGGCCTATGAGGTGGAGGATGGCTCGCGTGCTCTGCGCTTCGAGAGGGCCGCTTTCGTGGCCTTCGACCTCTTTATCCTGCAACGTGAGGGTGCTCTGACCGAGTATAGCGACGAGGAGAAGCAGCGTGCAAAGGCTCGCTACGAGCAGATGTCGGCCGAGGAGCGTGAACGCCTTACCCGCAATATGATTGCTGGCCTGCCTGGCTCCGAGGAGAGCTTCACTGTGGAGCAGTTCCGCGAGGCTTTGGCCCGCTATAAGGATATTGGCGAGGAGCAGTTGCGCAGCAACCTGATATACTTCTTGCAGCAGGTCTGCCCTGTGGCCGATGAGTGCGGCTCGGTGATGGTCATCCACCCCGACGATCCCCCATATCCTATTCTTGGCCTGCCTCGCATTATGTCAACGGCCGATGATTTTAGTCGTTTGGTGGAGGCTGTGCCCAATGAGTCGAATGGCCTCTGCCTCTGCACTGGCTCGTTTGGCGTGAGGGCCGATAACGATTTGCCACAGATGATGCGCGAGTTTGGCGATAGGGTGGGCTTTGTCCATCTGCGTTCCACACGTCGCGACGAGGAGGGCAACTTCCAGGAGGATAACCACCTCGAGGGTGATGTGCCGATGTATGAGATGATGAAGGCTCTGCTCGAGGTGCAGCAGCGTCGTCAGGTGCGCCTGCCTATGCGCCCCGATCACGGTCACCAGATGTGCGACGATTTGAATCGCAAATCCAATCCTGGCTACTCGTGCTATGGTCGTATGCGTGGTCTTGCCGAGCTTCGTGGTTTGGAAATGGGTATTGCAATGTCGATGAAGTGATGTGAAGCTGTCTAACAAGGCTCTTTTGTCGTTTCTCTCGCCCTCAAATCCTCACATACACATTAGTATGCTGCGGTTTTCGGGCTTTGAGGGCCTAAAAATAGCTCTTGTTATACAACTTCAGAAAATAGATATAGAGGTTGTTCGGCACTGCCGAACAACCTTTTTGCAAAAAAAATGGAATATATACAGCCGATTTTTGCATAAATTCTGCATATATGCAACATATTTATTCATTTCAGATTCTCTCCCAAATTGGACAAATCTCAAATTCTCTACCCCTCCCAATTGCAATCTTGAAATTCCATTCCAAATTCTCTCCAAAATTGGTTTTTTATAATACTTATAGTTTGTAATCAAAATATCCAAATTAGTTTTATATTGTAATAAAAAGCCCTATTGGTGGCAGATTGGGATTCTCGGCTCAATTCTGAAATAAATGGGGTAAAACGGAATAAAAATACTCTAAAACACCACATATATAAATTGTACAATAAAGCGCCTTTCTCTTGTAAATATCAGCAAATCAGCGAGATAGGAAAATAATTTAATTCTGCGAGACGATGCAACTTTTTTTCTCGGAATACTTGATTTGGAGAAAAAAAATATTACTTTTGTATCTGGAAAGAATTTAGGAAAAGTTTTGGAGGCTGAAATGACAATTTTGATGAGCTTTTCAGAACGACCAAACAGGAAACCATTAAAGCGATGAAGAAATACTTATTTATTCTATTAGGCGTATGCGCGTTGGGATTCGCTAAGGAGTCGAAGGCGCAGGATTGGGCTGTGAAGACCAATCTGCTCTATGATGCTACCACATCTATCAACTTAGGTGTTGAGGCGGCTTTGGCCGAGAAGTGGACTCTCGATTTGTCGGGTAACTGGAATCCATTCCAGTTCTCTGATAATATGAAGTGGAAGCATTGGTTTGTTCAGCCCGAGGTTCGTTACTGGACTTGTCGCAAGTTTGGCGGCCATTTCTTTGCGGCGCACTTGTGGGGCGGCCAGTATAACGTGGGTAATATTTCGGGCCTGCCTGATTTTCTCGGTACAAATCTTTCGCAGCTTGCCGACAATCGCTTCGAGGGTTGGTTTGGCGGAGCGGGTATCGGCTATGGTTATGCCTGGATGCTTGGCAAGCACTGGAATCTCGAGGCCGAGATAGGCATTGGTTATGCCTACACCGCATTCGACAGGTTCGACTGCCCTAAGTGTGGCGAGCGACTTGGCTCTGGCAACCACCACTACATTGGCCCAACGAAGGCTGCAATCAATCTTGTTTACCTATTCTAATTATTGAGCGATATGAAAAGAACAATTCTTTATATTATAGGTGTTGTGGCATCTGTTGCAGCGATGAGCTTCGAGGCTTCGGCGCAGCAGATTATGGAGGGCCAGGCCGAGGTTAAGAACCTCAGCGTGACACGCACAGGCAGCAGCGTGAAGGTGGATATGAGTGTCGATATCTCATCTCTTAACGTGGGCGCCGACGAGACTTTGGTACTCACTCCCGTCATCCAGAAGGGCGAGCGGGAGGTTGCGATGCCTTCAATCGAGATTATGGGCCGTCGTGCTTGGCTCTATTGGCTTCGCAATGGCGAAAAGAGCGTAACCTCTCAGCCAGCCTATGCCGAGCGTGAGGCAAAGCGTGCCGAGCGTAAGGCGGGCGAGAAGCAGTCGGTGGCATATTCAGCCAACGTGGCCTACGAGCAGTGGATGAAGAGTGCCAATGTGGTCATCAAGGAGGGTAGCGCAGGTTGCTCAACTTTGATTGCTTTGGGCGACAGCAAGTTGCAGCGCATCCTTCACGAGGCTTACAATCCTAAGTATCTGTTGGCCTTTGTTGAGCCAAAGCCCGAGCCAGTGAAGGTACGCGACGAGTCGCACTCGGCCTACATCAACTTCAAGGTCGATAAGTTCGATATCTTGGAGGATTATAAGACCAACGCCCAGGAGCTGGCATCGATTATCGGCTCTATCGAGCGTGTTGAGCACGACCGCGATTTGACTATCACCTCAATCCGCATCGAGGGTTGGGCATCGCCCGAGGCTACAACAGCTCACAACAAGCGACTCTCTACCAATCGTGCTAACTCGTTGGCCGACTATGTGGCTGCGAAGACCGACATCGAGCGCTCTCACATCGAGGCCGAAGGTATGGGCGAGGATTGGGCAGGTCTGCGCGAGTTGGTAGCTGCCGAGAAGAGCCTCAAGAGTCAGGCAGAGGTGCTGGCCATTATCGACAATAAGTCGCTCACCGACGATCAGAAGGACAACCGATTGAAGGCTATGGTTCCAGCGGCAATCTATGAGCGTCTGATGAACGAGATGTACCCCAAGCTCCGTCGCAACGACTACCGCATTATCTATAACGTGCGTAACTTCAATACCGAGGAGGCTCGCAAGCTCATCGACAGCGATCCACGCAAGCTCTCACTCGGCGAGATGTATAAGGTGGCAGGCTCTTACGCCAAAGGCTCGGCCGACTACAACCACATTATGGAGGTGGCTGCCAAGACCTATCCTGCGGAGGTGGCTGCTGCGGTGAATGCGGCAGGCGTGATGCTCGGCAAGGGCGATGCAAATGGCGCGATGGCAGTGCTTAGCAAGAGCGACCAGAACGATGTGAATGTGCAGGTGGCAATGGGTTACGCCTATGCTAAGGCGGGCAATGCCGACAAGGCTCGCGAGTGGTGGCAGAAGGCTGCCGACAAGGGCTCGGCCGATGCGAAGCACAACCTTGCGGAGTTGGCTAAAAGCCTTGAGTAACGACTATTTAGAACAAACAAACAATAACTTAATAAACATTAAATTACACTATTATGAAACGATTTTTTATTGCAGCGTTGGCTCTTGTGGCCGTAGTTAGCTGTAACAACAACGACGAGGTATCTATCCTCGAGACATCGAAGAAGAGTGTGGCTATCACTATCGCAAATGCACTTCCTGCGGGCCGTGCTGTGACTGATGCTACTCCAGCCAGCCAGGCTGCTTGTACAAAGGCTGAGGATTTGGTATTCGCATTCTGCAACGGTGCAGGTCAGGTTCTCACTAAGTTGACAGTAAACGATGCAACTCAGAGTGGCGGCGTTTACACATTCCACGGTCTTCCACAGCAGGTATCAAACGTGTTTGTGATTGCAAACGGTGCTGCTGCTAACAAGATTACTGTTGCCAACTGCCCTGCAACTATGAACGATGCTCACATCTTGTGGCGCACACAGACTCCCGATGTTGAGTGGGACGAGATTATCGCTTTTGGTCACGCATCTGCAACTCACACAGTTGATGCAAACGGCAAGGAGGTTTTCTGCGAGGTTAATGGTCACAAGTATCCTTTGTATGAGGCTAACGTAACAGTTGCTCCTAACCACGCTCGTATGGAGATTGGTCAGGTGAAGTGTACCGACCTCGGCTCATTGTACAGCAAGGTTACTCTCAACGCAATGGTATTTGCCACAAACCTTACTCAGTCATTCGGCACTACTGGCGTAGCTCTCACTCCCGAGGCTAACGTTCACACTCCAGGTGCTGGCAAGGTATGGTCTTGGAACCTCTCTAAGCCTGAGTCGGGTGATATCTACACCACAGATTTGGAGCTGCACGTTACAGTTGAGGGTAAGGATTGGACAGTTCCTCCAGGTACTGAGAACCGTACAGTTAAGGTGGTTGACTACAAGGCTCCAGCCAACTATGCAGATCCTGCAAACGTAAACGAGCAGGGTAACTTGCGTCACTTCCACCCAGGTGAGGTTTACACAATGAACCTCGACTTCTCGGAGAGCAATATCCACACCGATAGCGACAACCTTTGCGTAAACGTAACTGTAACAATCGCTAACTGGGTAGTAGTTCCTGTTGAGCCTGTATTCCAGTAGTATATAATTTTAACAATGCAGTGTTGGGGCTGGATAGCCTCTGGCCCCAACATTTTTTAAGAAACCAAAACCATAAAGCCTTGCCTCGGGCAGGGTGATAATTGACAAACAGGCGCGATGCGCCCCAAATTAAAGATTGTTTTATGAAAAGAATTCTATACTTGTTCTTGCTCGCCTCGGTCGTTCTGCTCGCGAGCTGCATCAAGGAGAACTATGAAGATTGCGAGAGGTGTACACTCACCTTCAGCTATACGGGCGATGTTACAAGTGATATCTTCCCCGAGCATATCACACGCGTGAACCTGTATGTTTTTGATAACGAAGGACGTTTGGTGCAGACCAAGCTCCTCGAGCAGAACGAACTGAAAGCATTTCAGGGCACGAAGCTCAATCTCTCAGCCGGCACTTATAAAGTGGTGGGTGTGGGTAATGGCTTTAACAAGACCGAGGTAAAAAACCTCTCGGCAACCGATATGACCGAGATTCAGTTGCAGCACCCAGGCGTGGACAACGGCACTGCAATCGAGGGTAACGACTCTCTCTATTTAGGTCAGTTGGAATTTGTAATGCCTAAGGATGATTGGTACCAGGCCGATGTGCCTTTCCGCTCTTCGCACCTCAAGGTGTCGGTTACAGTGGAGGGTTACATTAGCAACGCATCAACTCCAAACTCTTCTTCACGCGCCGAAGGCGATGGCGCGCTGGAGCTCAGAGTAAACAACTTGTTGCCACAGACCGATTTCACGAATCGTGCTAATGGCCAGAAGATAACATATAATCCTGAGTTTGCACTCTCGGATGGCGTGTTGAAGTCATACTTTAACATTATGCGCCACTCGGCAGATTCAGACGTAGAGTTCGAGTTGGTGAACAGCTCGACAGGTAGCGTGCTCTATACTATCGCGCTGAAGGATTTCTTGGCGCAGTATCCTCAGATCGACGTTACCAAGCAGGAAGTTTTGATTCCTATTGTTGTGAAATTTACTAATTTGGGCGTGACTGTCACCATCCCCGATTGGATGAATGTCCCAGTAACTCCAGATTTTGACTAATAAACGATTTGATCAGATGAAACGATTCACACTTATAATCTCTATAGCTTGCCTGGCTGCCTCGCTCTTTGTGGGCTGCGCTAAGGAGGATGTTGGCTCTCTGACCGACCTCTCTTTGCAGGTGAACTTGACTCGCGGCGGCTCAACATCCGAGCAGCAGGGTGACCAAATCGAGGAGGCTATGGTTTGGGCTTTCCAGAGCGATGGCGCATCGATTACCAATCAGGCGACTGGATGGCGACGCGCTACGTTTTACAATACTTTTACCAACGTGTCGGTACACCTCGACCTGCCAGAGTGCGGCAAGAATGGAGCTGATTACATCGTGATAGCAGTGGTGAATCCTGCCCGCTTTGGCAAGATTACCAACGCCGCCGGTCAGGAGCTCACTTTGGGTGCTAACACCACTTTCTCGGAGCTTATCAATGCCCGTTTCGCTAACCTATCAGGTGGCGCGTCACCTATCCTCGGCTCGGTGGCCGAGGGACAGCCTGGTGAGCCAGCCTTGATGCCCATCTCGCACTGGGCTCAGGTGTCGGTAACTGAGAATGATTTGCATAGCGCAGCATCGCACAAGTTGCTCAATATGTCGGTATTCCGCACTGTGGCCAAGACTCAGTTCTTGGTTGCCAAGACCTCTTCTTTCGATTTGAAGATCACTTCGCTTAAGCTCCACAGCGGCGCAATGCCACAGAATGGTCTGGTTTTGTCGAACCTCTCAAGCGAGCAGTTGCTTATGCCTAACTCGGCGCCTGCGTGGTTCAACAACAACACTCCAACCTATGCCACATCGGCTTCGGCTCACACCTTCACTTTTGCCGATGGTGCAAAGGTGGTTGACAAGCAGCTCGCAGTGTCGAGCTCATCGGTGGCCGACTACACTTTGGTGGGTGGCTGCACCATTGCCGAGACAACCGAGGGCTGCACATTTGTAAACAACGCGAAGGAGGCCCCCCAGGGCAATGGTTACTACTACGAGGTGACTTATCAGGTAGGCTCGGCCACTCCTCAGACTCGTTATGTGGCTCTGCCAGTTATCACCCGCAACCACGACTACCAGATTCGTGCGCTGGTCAATGGCGAGGGTAATGTTGAGTTCTCTTACACCGTGAAGGATTGGGTAGATGAGGTTTGGGATTTGACCAACAGCTTCACCCCTGCCATCAACACCAACCTTTTGGCTGCTCCCAATGTGAATTCGGTGGCTGCGGCTGCTCCAGTTGTGGAGTACCACGCCCAGACTCCAACTCCTTTCAAGGGTTATCTGAGAATGAGCGCTCCAAAGGATGCTCAGTGGAAGCCAGTATTGTTTGATGCCGAGAGCGACGAGTATCGCCTGCAGGTCTATAAGGTTACAGGCACCAACCCCGTAACGGTTGAGTCAACTCCTGTCTATGATGATAAGGATGCTTCGAATGTCACTCCAGTCAAGGTGACCGACAGCAATAAGGATACCTTCTATGAGGTGAGGGTGACTCCTTTGAAGCAGACTCCAAAGGATGATAAGTTTAAGCTCGCTATTTCGCACAACTCGATGTGGCACAGCGATTATAAATTGTTGCTTATCAATATGGGCGCGACAAGTACCGCCACATATTGGCCCAACAGCGGCAACAACCACACTTACATTGAAATTACTCAGAAATAATCATTTTCGCATAGATTAGTACGATGAAAAGGATTTTATACTATACACTTTTATGTTGCGCTTCTGTTGCGTTGGGTGCTTGCACGCATAGTGATGAGCTCGGCAGCATCCAGATGGACGGTGGCAAGATTACGATTTCGACATCGTTGGATGGTCAGGTGGTAACCCGCGCGGCCGACAACGCCATCGAGCGTACGGTGAAGCATATCGACGTGTTTGTGGTGAAGAGCGAGGGCAGCGATGCGGGCTCTGTGGTACACTATGAGCGCAGCACAAATGGCAATAATGGCGGCAGTGCAGCCGATGGCGCGGGCCAGCTCACGCTCTCAATCGGCCGTGCAAGCGAGAAGTTTGCCGTTGATGCGAAATACACATTCTATCTGGTTGCCAACGCCACAATCTCTGAGACCGATGCAGCCGCTATGACGACTCTCTCGGCTCTTGAGGATTGGACTCAGAGCGAGGCTATCGAGAATGCAGGTCTTATGAGCTCGTGGATGCACGTTACAGGTACTCAGCTTGGTGGCAATGCCACTCCCGATGCGTTCCTGATGCAAGCCATCGCTGGCGATGCTGCGGGCCAGGTGGTCAACAGCTCGGCAAACAATGGCGAGTCACTTTCACTCTCGGCCTCTTTGGAGCGTGCCGCAGCGAAGATTGTTGTGAACATCTCGCAGGGTGAGAATGTGAGCTTCTATGAGAATCTTACTCAGGGCGACGAGCGTGGTAGCTCACTCTACTACTTCAATATGTTGCCCGTCAAGAGCTATGTTTTATCTGGCGAGACACTCCCTTTGGCGCAGCAGCAGTTGGTTACAACCGTTGACCTCGGCCCTAACGAGAGTACCTGTGTGTGGATTGCTCAGGATGGCAGTACAGCCGAGAATCCCAAGCACAAGATTCAGGTTGTGGGCTATGCCTATGCTCACTCTTGGGGCGAGATTGATCCTCAGGATGCCACTGCGCTCGTGTTGAACATCCCAATCAAGTGGGACAAGAACGGCGACAGCAGCGACGGCAACGAGTTTGCGGCTTGCAATAGCTGGTATAAGATTCCATTGAGCCAGCAGATGAAGTTTGAGCGCAACAAGTGCTATCAGGTGGATGTTGTCATCAACACCGCTGGTGCAGACGACCGCTCGTCGGTTATCGAGTTGGAGGGTATCGAGTTTTCCACTCTGCCCTGGATGGATGTGGATATTACAGTGGGCGCAACCGACCGTCCAAAGTATCTCACCCTGAACACCGATGTTGTGAAGATCTACAACGCCAATAGCGACGACTCGCAGCTTATCTTCTCATCTTCATCGCCTATCAGGAGAATCACATTGAAGGATATCGACGACGCTTCGTTCTCGACAGATTATCGTGGCGATGACAAGTTTGCTTACTACAAGAATAAGTATAGCCAGATTATCGAGTTGGGCAGCAGCGTGACAAACACCATCTCGGCAACTGCGCCAGCAGGACAGCTCAATGGAAATATCACCATCAACTCGCCTATCGTGCAGCAGCAGGGCTCAAACACTGTGGAGACTCACTACAACACAATCCGCTACCTTGAGTTTGAGGTGGAGAATGAGCAGGGCTTGGTGGCCGACTTCCGCGTCGAGCAGTACCCATTGATCTACATCACGAATATCGTGGGCTGGTACTCTTATCGCGACGACTTCAAGACAAATAACGCACTGCCTACAACCTTTGAGAACCAGCGCGATGGAATCGTGAGTATCTCATATAGCAGCAATCGCTTCCAGTACTCAACATCGTCAAACGGCTTCTGGCGTTCGAAGGTAAATGTGAGAGTAACAGGTCAGGGGCAGTTCACTCAGAGTGGTGCTACCGATATCCAGTGCTATTATTGGAACAGAAACACTCTCCGATATGCAGACCAGAGTGCAAGCATCGGTGACAATGCCCGTATGTATCACGTTCGCGTTACGGCAACTTCGTCGGAGTACACTGTGGCTCGTCCAAAGATTGTTGATGCGAGCGATGAGGAGATCGACAATGTGCAGAATGGCTACACCGAGAGATCGGAGGCCAACAGCAGAATTGTATCGCCATCGTTTATGATTGCTTCGCAGCTCGGTGCCGTGAACTCAGGCCAGGGTGGCGGTAACTTCGGTGACGACAACTTTACATTCGAGACTGCCCGCGAGCACTGCAAGAACTATGTGGAGGTAGCGGCCGATGGTCGTGTATTCGATGATTGGCGCTTGCCAACTGCGGCCGAGATCAATATCCTCATCGAGTTGCAGAAGATTACAGGTAACAATGCAGCCATTGATGAGTTGATGACAGCGGGATACTACATTGCGGCCAGTGGTCGAGTAAGCAGCGGCAAGACCAACACCATCACAGCCTTCCGTTGTATCCGCGACGCATACGATGTAAACGACAGATAGAGAAGCACTCGTTAAATTTTGAAATAAAACATAAAAGATATGAAGAGATTCCTTAAAATAGTGTTCGCCGTAGCTTTCGGCTTTGCCGCAGTGGCCTGCCATCAGGAGGATACCATCCCCGAGCAGCCTGTTGCACCTGAGCAGAGTGGCGAAAAGCTAAGTGTCAGCTTCAACGTAACCATCCCCGATGAGATTGAGGTCAATACTCGTGCCGTCGATCCCGATGGTCGCGGTATCCAGACATTGTATATCTTCTGCTTCAATGGCGAGGGCTTGTTCATCACAGCTGAGCAGGCTGTATATACAGGCCAGCAGGATGCCCTCAGCGGAGTATTCGATGCGCAGATTCCTAACGATACCCGCATTATGCACTTTGTGGCTAACCAGAATATGAGCCAGTTTGGCGACTTGGAGGCCGCATTTAGAGGTAATACAGAGGATGACCTACTCTCGATTCTTGAGGGTAGCTCAGGTATGATGATCTACTGGGCGAGAGTGGAAGTGCCATCGGCATACGCCAATGGCGAGCAGATTAAGAGATGGATTACCGAGCAGACTCACCCCACAAGTGAGGGCGGTCAGGGCAAACCAATCGTGATGCTTCGCAATCAGGCTCGTGTGACTGTGGCTTCGGCGGGTGCTACTGCCGACTCTGCGGGCAAGTTGTGGAACGGAACATATTTCCAGGTTACAGGCTTTACCGTTTGCAACTCTCAGGCCTTTGGTACGGTTGCTCCTTTCCACTCAACCTATGGCTTCCCAACATACACAAGTAGCGACTTTACTCCAGAGTATGGTCTTCAGTCGGGTAGCCTTGCCAAGTGGGTGGATGTGAAGAATGTGACTCTGCCACAGAATTTGGATAAGCTCAGCGATATTGCTGATGTAGATACAGCCATCGAGACCTTTATTTTCGAGAGCGAGAACTCAAGTGCCGATCCTATCTCGGTTATCATTCGTGGTAAGAATGTTGTGGGTGGCGTGGCTGAGTCCAAGGATAAGTACTATCGCGTGACTATGACCTCAGCCGAGGGCCAGCAGGTGCTTATTCGCCGTAACCACCACTATCAAATCAACGTGGCGGGTAATCTCGACTATGGCACAGCAACATTTGCCGAGGCTATGGAGGCCCCAGCAACCAACAATATCTGGCTCTCAATCTCTGACGAGGTTAAGTCGGTGCAGGATGCCAGCTTCAAGCTCTCGGTTGACCAGACCGACGTGGTGTTCGATGCCAGCGACATAGCCAAGAACCCTAATGTAAGCCTTACATTCTCAGTCGAGGCTTTGGGTTCATCAACTATCTCAGCATCGGATGTGTCGGTGTCGTGGGTTGAGGAGAATCAGGACGTATCGTCAACCTATAACAACCGCCTCTATCCTACAACCGATGGTAGCTCATCATTCAACTTTGCGGTGGTTGGCAGCGCAAAGTCGGCCACAGGAACAATCTATCTCACGCTCAACTCGCTTACCGATGCCACCGAGAATGTGTTGCGTGGTACGCTTTTGGTGAAGTATGGCCGCTTGCAGCGCACCATCAGGGTTGTATCGGTTAAGACTCAGTCGTTCACTCCAGCGTGGGTGAGTACCGAGGTTTACGGTGGCCTTGCATCGGGCCGCGAGAATATCGAGGTTGTCTTCAATATCCCCGAGGATTGCCCTGCCGAGCTCTTCCCAATGAATGTGCTCATCTCGGCCAACGATATGGATATCCGCTCGGCTGCGGGCCAGGTGTTGCCAATCGTTCGCTTGGGCGAGGAGGGCTATGGCGAGCAGTTTGTGATTGACACCAACGGCGACGGCACTCCCGAGTCGGCAGATTTCGGCTACAAATATGTATATACAGTCAATGCCCCAGGCGTTCAGCGTGTATATTTCGAGAATATCCTCCACGCCACAGCCGACGATATCGAGTATGTGACTTTGGAGGCAGACCATTTCGAGCGTCTGACTAAGGTGGTTACATTCTCAGAGCTTAGAAAGTATATCACAATCGACGGCCTGTCGAGCTACTCTTACGTCCCATCGGGCTCTACTTCGGTGGCCGAGAATATCCTCTATAAGCTCATCCCTCAGAAGCGAGGTGCTAAGGTGGAGTTTAATGTAGCGGTTAAGAACGAGGCCGATAATAGTGCGGTGGATTTGGTTGATGGTGATGAGTTCCTGTTGTACTCGTCAAATCTCGACCACGATGACGACCACGCCAACCATCAGCTTGCCTTCACGGCTTACGATGAGTCAAGTTGGGGTTCAGGAGGACGTATCTTCGGTTTGACACTGCTTGAGCCAGATGCTTCGACTAAGGGTGAGTTCAATCTCCACCTGAAGACCAACAAGGCCAAGAGCGCCGAGCCAGTACGTTTGGCTTCAAATTACAAGGGCTCGCCATCTGTGCATAACGCAGGCGTGAACTATGCAGGTCAGCAGTTCCGTTCGGTGGTGTTCGAGTTGGCTAACTATCGCCCATTCCGTTTCGGTGCGCAGATTAAGGCTGCGGGTGCTTCCGCTTTCGCAGGTAACTATATCGACGATGCAAGTTCTATCGCAACATCTGATACTCCAGCCGAGAGTATCGACGAGGTGGAGTTCGCCTACGGCCCAAATAAGGAGGTTGAGATTGCTTTCGACATCACCAGCTTCAAGGCCGAGGACGATGCTTCGGTAGATCCATTCGGTGAGGCCTTCGAGGTCTATATCGACGCCGAGATGCTGGAGCTTGCCGACAATGCAGCTCTCGACGCCGCAACAGTTGGCGGTCAGAAGAAACTCGAGAAGCTCAGCAATGGCCGCTTTGTGTATCGTGTGGATGCTAATCGTGCAACCGAGGCCACATTTGGTACAGCTCAGGCTCTTACAGGCGAGAAGGTGGCTGCAGAGCGTCGCGTTGTGAAGTTCAAGACTCGCGAGGCCGTATCGGCAGGTGAGATTACAATCAGCTCTAACCAGGAGCAGGTGGTTTACCACTCAAAGAGCTTCAACGTGAGCAACCGTCCTATCGCTGGCGACATCACCTATGGTGACGACGCTTCAAACCAGACGGCACTTCCTGCCAATCAGTTCGTATCGTTCTCGCTTGTGAAGAATGGCAGCCGTATCGGTTCGATGACTATCACTCAGAATGGTAAGTATGAGTTGCGTTTGCGCAAGGAGTACCAGTTCAACTGGACAGGCGACAAGGTGGAGTTGTACACTTCAATCGGTAATGTATATTATCGTGCAGAGTTTGCCGATGTAAGCACTTTGGTTGCCTCTCCTGCAATCAAGATGATTAAGCAAGAGTAATCAAGTTCCTAATATTGCCCAACAAGGAAGCCCGACTTGCAGCAGCAGGTCGGGCTTTTCGCTGGGCAGGACTACAGCAGCACTCTCGTCCTGCCCCTATATGTTTACCTTCTATGTTACTTGATAATCTTGTCGAGTGCATCCACAGCACGGCGTATCTCGGCCTCAGAGACTTCGTGGTCAACCAAGCGGTTGGCGAAGTACTGCTCATAGGCGTAGAGGTCAATCATACCATTACCCGATAGGTTGAACAGGATGGTCTTCTCCTTACCCTCCTCCTTAGCCTTCTGTGCCTCGCGGATAGCCACAGCAATTGCGTGGCACGACTCAGGTGCAGGGATGATTCCCTCGCTGTTGGCGAAGAGCATACCAGCCGAGAATGTCTCAAGCTGAGCCACCGACTGAGCCTCCATCAATCCATCCTTGTAGAGCTGGCTCACGATAGGGCCAGCACCGTGATAGCGCAGACCGCCAGCGTGAATATCCGATGGTTGGAACGTATGTCCGAGCGTGAACATAGGCATCATAGGAGTCATACCCGCTGTGTCGCCGTAGTCATACTGGAATTCGCCACGAGTGAGTTTGGGGCACGATGCTGGCTCGACAGCCACCACGCGTGTCTTCTTACCCTCGCAGAGGTTGCGACGTATGAATGGGAAGCCGATACCTGCGAAGTTTGAGCCACCGCCGAAGCAGCCGATTACCACATCTGGCTCGTCGCCCGCCATCTCCATCTGGCGGATTGCCTCCTCACCAATGATTGTCTGGTGCATCAAAACGTGATTCATCACACTACCCAAGCAGTAGCGGGTTGTGTCGCCGTGCTCCAATGCGCTCTCCACAGCCTCCGAGATGGCGATGCCGAGGTTACCCGAGCAGTCGGGATCTTTGGCCAGCACCTCGCGACCATAGTTTGTTGTGGGGCTGGGCGAAGGGATAACATTCGCACCCCACGCATTCATCAGCAGACGGCGGTAGGGCTTCTGCTCGCAGCTTACCCTCACCATATATACTCTAAGGTCGATATTGAAGTATTGGCAGGCCAGCGCCATTGCACTTCCCCACTGGCCGCCACCTGTCTCTGTCGCAAGGAATTTTATACCCTGCTTGGCGTTGTAGTAGGCCTGAGGAATGGCAGTATTGGGTTTGTGTGAGCCTGCGGGCGATGTACCCTCGTTCTTGAAATAGATTTTGGCGGGTGTGTCGAGCATACGCTCAAGGTTGTAGGCACGCACAACGGGTGTTGGACGCCATATCTTGTAGAGCTCCTGCACCTGCTCTGGAATCTCGATGAAACGCTCCTCCGATAGCTCCTGTCGCACAAGCTCCTCGCCGAATACTCGACTCAGTGAGTCGAATGTTACGGGCTGCTTGGTTGCTGGATCGAGAGTTGGCATCGGCTTGTTGGGCATATCTGCCACGATATTATACCACGCCGTTGGCATCTGGCTCTCGGACAATACAAACTTCTTTGTCTTCATTGTTTTATCTTTTTTATATTCTAATTTTCGCCACACAGAATCGCAATAAAAAAACCATCGTTCGACTCTGAACAATGGCATCCTTCGTTATTTTGCAATCTTAATATGCACACACAAGCTCACGCGTCATTGTTCTAAACCTCCAATGAGCGCCACCACAACAAATTATGTGAGCGAAGTAGCATACCGTTTTTCTGTTATCTAATGCAAATATAGGCATAAATTTCTATCGTTGTACTCTTTAGCTCAACTTTTTAAGAAATTTTATATAATTTTTTCTGCATCCCGTTGCATAAAAACCGAGGCCGCCCAATGCAAATCGGGCAGCCTCGATATATCACAGAAAATTTCTGAAATCTCCTACTTTGTGTGGAACTTCAAGCCGTCGAGCTTGTTCCACTCGCCACGAGTGAAGTCGGGCACTGCAACAGGCATACTGTTGTGCTTAGCCGATACGGCAGACAACTCACCGATGCAAGACCACTCAGCAGCGTCGTAAACATCCTGATCCAATGGAAGACCATTCTGCAAGCAGTAAACCATACGGTAGTCCATCACGAAGTCCATACCGCCGTGGCCACCCACCTTCTTTGCAGTCTCCTCGATCTCCTGGTGGATAGGGTGCTTGTAGGCCTGCAATGCAGCCGCCATAATCTCCTGTGAAGCGAAGCCGTGCTCGTCGAGTTTCTGGCCCTCTGGCACGATACCCTCCTTGAGCTGGCCCTCGGTGAATGTGAAGCCGTTGATTGGGTACTTGTTAGCAAAGCCCTTAGTACCTGTGAGCTGATACAAACGGTTGTAAGGACGTGGAGTGTAAACGTTGTGCTGCAACTCGATTGTCTGGCCCTTCTCGGTCTTAATCAATGTGGTAGTGTGGTCGCCGTTAGCAAACTCTGTAGCGCCCATCTTCTCCTTAGCCTTCTCCAAACCGAGTACAGACTTTGTATCCATACATACAAGGTGAGTCAAACGGTTGCCTCGGTGAATGTTCAACGCCTGGCAAACAGGACCGAAGCCGTGAGTTGCATAAACATCGCCACGGTGCTTCTGGTTGAAGTCCAGACGCCAGTTGTTGTGATAGTCGTCCCAGTATGGTGAAAGGTTGTGGATGTAAGCACCCTCGGCGTGAAGAATCTCACCGAATACGCCCTGCTGTGCCATATTGAGGCAAGTAAGCTCGAAGAAGTCATACACGCAGTTCTCCAACATCATACAGTGGCGGCGTGTGCGCTCTGAAGTGTCAACCAACTGCCAGCACTCAGCAACTGAGGTAGCCGCTGGAACCTCGATAGCAACGTGCTTGCCGTGCTCCATAGCATACACAGCCAAAGGAACGTGGTTCAACCAATCTGTTGCAATGTAGATAAGGTCGATATCCTCTCTCTCGCAAAGCTGCTTGTAAGCCTCTGGACCAACGTAAGCATCAGCCTTAGGCATACCAGCACGCTCCAAGATACCCTGACACTTGTCAACATTCTTCTGCTCCAAGTCGCAGAGTCCCTTAATCTCAATACCCTCGATGTGAGTGTAGCGCTGAACTGCGCCAGGACCACGCATACCCAAGCCGATGAAACCAACGCGAACCACAGGAATAGGCTCTGCCGCAAATGCGAGCATCGACTCCTGACCAGCCGCACGTGCAGGCTCATCGAATACAATCATTCCGTTCTCAAACTTGTAGTTCTCGCCCGAAATTGGTGAGCCACAACAGCAGCTCTGCAAAATTACGCCAGCGATCAACGCTGCGCACAATGATACAATACGATTCAACTTCATAGATTTACTTGTTTTATTAGTTTGTTATTTTCGTTTGCGGGTTTGATTGGCTACTTTGTGGCCTCAGCCTCGCCCTCGGCCTTTTGCAGAGCGTGCTCTCCGTAGTTGTAGCCGTATGCGTCAAAGAGGCTTGCCAAGTGTGGCAGACGCTCCAAGAACGACTCATAGTTCTTGTTCTCGTAGCTCCAGCCCACCTCGGCAATGGCGCTGAGTCGTGGCAATGCCATATACTGAGCATAGTCGTAGGTTGAGATATACTCGGTCCAGAGGTTGCCCTGCACACCGAGGATAAACTTCTGCTCCTCTTTGCTTAGCTGATCGTATGGATCCAGAGCATAGCTCTTCTCCAAAGGCAAGTATCCTCCGATAGCCAATGGCTCGTTCTCCTTGTCGTCGCTCTGGTAGTAGTCGAGATAGCAGTGAGTTGTTGGCGACATAATAACGTGGTTACCCAACTTTGCGGCCTCGATACCATACTGAGGACCACGCCAAGCCATCACCGTAGCGCTCTGTGTCACGCCACCCTGCAGAATCTCATCCCAGCCGATAATCTTGCGGCCCTTGCTGTTGAGGAACTTCTCCACACGCTTTGTGACATAAGCCTGCAACTCCTCCTCGGTCTTCAAACCCTCGCGGCGCATACGAGCCTGACAAGCGGGACAACTCTTCCAGTGAGTCTTGGGGCACTCGTCGCCACCAATGTGAATATACTCCGATGGGAAGAGCTCGATAACCTCCGAGAGTACATCCTCCCAGAATGTGAACGAGAGCTCCTTACCAGCGCAGATGACGCGTGGGTTTACGCCCCACCAGGTGGCCACCTCATACTGCTCGCCTGTACAACCAAGCTCGGGGTACGATGCCAAAGCCGCTACCGAGTGACCTGGAATCTCAATCTCGGGGATGACTGTGATGAAACGCTCTGCGGCATACTGCACCACGTCGCGCACCTGCTCCTGAGTGAAGAAACCACCGTAAGGCTTGCCATCCTGACCTTTGTTGCGGCCTGTGGGCGACGACTTGCGGATGCTGCCAATCTCGGTGAGCTTAGGATATTTCTTGATCTCGATACGCCAGCCCTGATCCTCGGTAAGGTGCCAGTGGAACTTGTTAATCTTGTGCATTGCCAAAATATCGAGCATATCCTTCACCTCGTCAACCGAGAATGTGTAACGGCCCATATCGAACATAAAGCCACGATAGGCGAAGTGTGGCTTGTCGTTAATCTCGCAAGCTGGAATCTGTATGCGGGCACCAGCCTCAGTGAATGCAGCCGATGGCAACATCTGGCGCAGAGTCTGGAAGGCATAGAATACACCGTTGGCGGTCGAAGCGGCAATCTCCACCGAGCCCTTCTTCACGCTCAGGCGATACTGCTCCTCGCCAAGCGAACTATCCTGAATGATGTTGATAGCACCATTCTGCTGTGCTGTGGCGTTGCTCACCTGCAACTCTTGGCCAAGCACGTCGGCCATCACGCTGTTCCAGAATTTCAGCGCGTATGCCATACCCTCCACATCGAATGTCTGCACGATCGGGGTTGATGCTTTTAGCACGAAATTGCCCTCGTTCAAGGTGAGCTCGTTGGGGATAGGTATCACATCCACGCGGCCATTTGTAGGGATAAGTTTACCGCACGAAGTCAGCATCACAGCCGATGCCAACAGAGTTAAAAGTGTAGATTTAAGGTTCATAAATAATCACATATTGGGTTAGAACATCCAAAGGTAGGCAAATTTTCACATTCTGCCAAACAAATATACAAAGTATATTTCGGTTGGCGGATGATTGCCCGCCCGAAGGGGGATTATTTGCCGATGTTTTGTTGCAGTATGACGCATATGGGCAGGTGGTCGCTTATCCCGCCTGTGTAGTCGGTGCCTCGGTAGGTGGGAAGTGGGAAACCGCGCCTGTTGCACATATAATCTCGGCGAAAAACATAAGCCACCAGGTCTCGCCTTTGCGAACTATCGAAGCCGATGCCAGTCCGATTGCGGCCGACAAGATTGGCCGAAAGAAGTATCTGATCAAAGTGATTCCAACGCCCTTCGTAGCGTGATGAGCCTATGCCGAAGCCTCTGCCGAGCGGGTTGTAAAGTGCGTCGGGCGGGAGCTTGCGGAGGGTGCTTCTTGCACCTAACAGCCTCTTTATCGAATGGTTGCGGGGGTTGTCGTTCATATCGCCCATCACGATAATTTTCGTGTTGCAATCCTCTTTTATCGCTTCGTCTATTGCGGAGCGCAGTTTGCGAGCGCAGGCTATGCGTCTCTGCTCGGTCTGTTTTGTTCCGCCTATGCGTGATGGCCAGTGGTTTACAAATAGTAGAGCCTTCTCGCCGCAGAGTTGGCCACTTATGGCAAGAATATCTCTTGTGGAAAAGCTATTGTCGCCAACTCTCAATGCTTCGGCCTTTTCCAATGAGAAGATGTCGGGGCGATAGAGTAGTGCCACATCAATTCCTCGCTTGTCGGGGCTGTCGAAGTGGCAAATTTCGTAGCGGGCTTTTGCGATTGATGGGTGTAGAGCAAGCTCCTCCACTACGCGCCTGTTCTCCACCTCGGCCAGCGCCACAATGGCGGGTGGCTCGCCGTCAACTCCCATATCGGCAATCACTCGGGCGAGCGATGCAATCTTCTGCCGATAACGCTCGTTGTTCCACTGCTTGTCGGCTAACGGATGCATATCCTCATCGGCTGTTGCGGGGTTGTCGATCGTGTCAAAGAGATTTTCCACATTGTAGAACGTAACCACACACCGTCTCTCGGTCTGAGCCAACAGATTGAGCGGGCACAAAACCAAAAGCAGAGCCGCAAGGGCGTATGAGAGATGTCTTGAGGGCATTATTTGTTGTGTCGAAATAGAGTAATTCCCAAACCCTCCTCCTCGCCAGCAATGCTGCGGAGCAGAGCGTTTGTGGCGCTCTCCGAGATGATGATTTGCACATCAATATCGCCCGCTTGGCGTACCACAAAGCCGCTTTCGGCGTGCTCTGTAATGAGCCAATATCTGTTGGGCTTGTCGCTTAGTCGGAGCGCACCTGCGCGGGCCGCAATAGCCTCGAGATAACCCTTGCCCGCAATGCGGATGTAGTAACCCTTTCCGTTGTCGGCAGGCTCAAGAATAATCTCGGCAGGCTTGGCGTTATGCTCTTCCTCGGCCACAAATTCGCCCTGTGAGAGTGTGAATAGTGCGGTTTCGCAGTGGTACTGAGCGGTCATCCCACCCGTTGCAAGATGTAGCTCGCCATCTCTGTAACCACCTATGTAATAACTGCCTGCGCTAATCTCGCTAAGGCTCTTTACCTCTGTGTATTTCTCTGCTGGAACACTTGGCTCGGCAGGTGTATCGGGCTCGGCAGGCGTATCGGGAGTATCGGGTGTTTCAGGCTCTGTTGGAGTATCGGGTGTTTCGGGCTCGGTAGGATTCTCTGGCTCTGTTGGAGTATCGGGCGTTTCGGGCTCGGTTGGATTCTCTGGCTTTTCATCCTTGTCGGGATTATCCTCTTTGTCGCCATCGTTATTATCTTCTCCATCGCCATTATCATCACCACCATCCTCTTTGTCGCCCTCATTGTCATCCTCTCCGTTGCCGCCGTTACCACCGTTGCCGCCCTCATTGTCGCTGTTTTCACCATCATCCTCTCCCTCGTTGTTATCGGGCTGGTCGGTGTTATCCTCGTTTCCGCCATCTTCGCCGTTGTCACCCTCGCCATTATCTCCGCTATTCCCGTTATCTCCACCACCTTCGGGAGTGTCGGGAGTCTCTCCTTCGGGCTGAGTTGGTTGCTCGGGCTGAGTTGGATTTTCAGGCTGCTCAGGCTCAGTCGGATTTTCGGGTTGAGCAGGATTTTCGGGCTCGCTTGGCTCTTCGGGAGCAGGGCCATCGAATGCTGCTATATCGGCCACAGTGCGTGGGCGCAGTACCACCTTGTCGCCATCAATCGCCACGATGCCCACAATGTCGCCCTGTGCAATATGAAATTGGTGCGAAGCAAATTTTGCAGACTCCAACACCTCTACGGTAAATTTCTCTCCATTGGCTGCCACAAACTCCGCCTTGCCATCTCTGCCCGACTCGTTCCACGCGCCCTCCTCAAGCGGCTCAACCGATTTGACTCTTACGGTCATTCCCTGATAATCAACCAATTTTGCAGGAGTTACGTCGGCAATAGCGACACCCACGCCGCGAGCCGTGATGCTCACCTCGGCCCACTGCTTCGAGGCATCGCCCGTAACCTCATACATTATCGAGTTGTTCTTTATGGCAACGGCAAGTCCCGCCTTTAGGAAAATCTCTGCTCTGTCGCCGCACTTTGCGCCCAACACATCGGGCTTTACGATGCGACCATACATTACCACGCCATTGCGAGGCTCGGTCGAACCCTCGGTGGCAACTATAAGGTGTGAGGCGGGGTAGTTCGCTCCCGTTGGGTTATTCATCACAACGGCCGAAACCACTCTGTCGCGCTTGGCGTCGATTACCGTTGGCGAGCCATCGCTCTTCATCATTGCTATAAGCTCGGGAATTGTTATAGCCAACGGTGTCTGCTCCTCAGGTTCCTCGGGCTGTTCAGGCTCTACTGGCTGCTCGGGCTGTTCGGGAGTCTCAGGCTCTGTGGGATTCTCTGGCTCGGTTGGCTCGTCAGTAGGTTTGTCCTCTGGATTATCCTCTGGATTTTCAGGCTCTGTCGGCTTATCCTCTGGATTATCTTCCGGATTTTCAGGCTCTGTTGGCCCATCTTCGGGATTATCAGTTGGCCCATCCTCGGGATTATCAGTTGGCCCATCCTCGGGGTTATCAGTTGGCTTATCCTCGGGGTTATCGGTCGGCTTATCCTCGGGATTATCAGTTGGCTTATCCTCGGGGTTATCAGTTGGTTCATTTGGAGAATCGGGCTCGTCTGGAAAATCAGGATTTTCGGGCTCGTCAGGTGAATCAGGATTTTCGGGCTCGTCGCCTGGCTCATTGGGCGCAGGTTTCTCGGCCACATATTGTATCACATTGAATGAATGGCGTAATTGCTCCGTATTGCGCATAGCCACAGTCACCACAGCACTGCGTGAGCTCTCGCTCGCCCCAACCGCAATGGCAACATCTGCCGAGCCGCGACCGCTTTTGGGTAAAATCTCCACCCAACTTGAGTTGCAATCGACTCGCCACTCGGCGTTACTCTCGATTTTGATTGTCTGGCTGCCGCCAGCATAGTCGAAGTTGAGCGATGAGCTCGCAAGCTCCGCCCCGTTGTGCGATATAGACAATTCGGGTATCAACTCCTCCTTCTCAGAGCAGGAGTCGGCCAGCAGGCAACATAGTATTGCCACCACTGTCGCGATATATGCCACACACCTCTTCATAAGCTACTGAATGTGTGATGTAGGTTGTTTTAGGTATAGTTGTGGGCTGTGTGCCGCCCTCGGCTACAAAAGTTTTTTCTTTGATGGAATAACCACAAAGTCCTTTAGGTAGAATGGCTCGAAGTAGGCAATATCCTCGGTCTTTCCCTCCTGCAGACGTTGCTCAGCCAATCGTGCAAGGCCACGAGCCGATGGGGTGATGTTGACAAGCGTTGCGTCGGGCAGCACCTCGCAGCACTTAGCCGCTCCGTTGCCGAAAATCACCAACTGCCTATCTTTGCGCCACTCGGCAAAACTCTCCTCGGTTACAATCTCGGCCTTCACCTCGCTCACTGGCTCGCCTTGTGCGTTGAACAGGCGGGTATAGACCTCCATACGGCGTGCATCGACCATAGGGCAGAGTATGGCATCATCCCAATTCTCCACGTCGAGAATGCCCGCCTCGTTATCCTCGATGGCCACCGCAGCCAGCGCATCAAGCGAGCCGACAGCCACCAGCGGAATCTGCAAGCCATAGCACATACCCTTCGCAAACGATACGCCTATACGCAACCCCGTATATGAGCCAGGGCCCATACCCACAGCAATAGCATCCAGCTCGTCGGGCGCAACATCGTTCTCGCGCAGCAGCTCATCGACAAACACTCCCACACGCTTGGCGTGGTCGCGTCCCTCATCGCTCTCGCGCAGCGAAATAAGTTCGCCATCTCTGGATAAACCAACCGAACAGATGTCTGTTCCTGTCTCAATGCAAAGTATCAGTGCCATATCTTTCTCTAAATTTTATATCAAGTTAAAGTGCTGAAGCGCCCGCTCCACGCCATCCTCATCCACCGACGATGTGATGTAGTCGGCCACTGCCTTCAGCTCGTCGCAGCCGTTATCCATTGCCACGCCTAAGCCCACATCACGCACGATGGGCACATCGTTGCCTCCATCGCCAAAAGCCATCGCCTCGGCAAGCGAGAGGCCGTAATACTCCATCACCTTGCTTGCGCCCACCGACTTGTCGATGCCACGAATGTTGATATCCATAAACTTGTCGGTCCAGCGGCTCGCCACACACTCTGGAATCTGAGGCATCACAATTTGCTCCAGTTCAAGGCTGATGTAGGGGCACATCTGCAACACGTTTTGAGTCGCCACAATTTCGTTGAGGTCGGCCTCGACGGGAGTGATGTTAATCATATCGGCCACCTCTCGGGGTCGGCCAGCAAGGCTATCGACATAGATATCCTCGTGAGTCATTACAGCGGCCGTGAAGCCATACTTCTGCTCTAACGCAAAGACCTTCTCGACGGTCTGCGTCGGGAAGTGACACTCGAAGATGGTCTCGCCTTCGGCCGTAATGCAGTAGCTGCCGTTTACAGTGATGTAGCCATCCACCTCGATATCCTTCACCACCTCGGTATGGCGCAGCAGTCGCCCCGTTGCGATAAATACCTTGATGCCACGCTCACGCAGTCGCTTGATGGCACGAATCGCCGACTCGGGCACACGGTGGGTGTTGAAGCTCACTAACGTACCGTCGATGTCGAAAAAGACTGCCTTTATTTTATCCCTCATCTAAAAAATCTCTGTTATTTGTTACTCGATGCGTGCTAACCCCTCGTTTGACACATAGTGCTCGGTGATGCCCAACTCCTTCATCCATTCGCGCACCTCGGCGGTCTTCAGGCGACCTAACGGAGCGTTGTAAACCCACTTTGGCGATGGCCACAGGCAGGCGCGGAACTTCACACTCTCGTAGAAGTGCTTGTCGCAACCATCCTGGCCGTGATGTGCCATCTGCAGGTAGTCGCACTCCAAATCTTTGGCATACTCCGAGTCGAGCAGCTTCTCTCCGCCCTCGACGCCCAAATCGCCTAAGAAGATGAACGACTTCTTCCAATCCCACATCTTCAGAGCCATACTTGAGTTGTTGTATGGGTTGCGGTTGGCCATCTCAGGATTCTTCTCCGAGAGAATCTTGAAATTCACGCCATCAATCTCAAACTCGTCGCCGCAGTGACAATCTATCACCTCGATATCGGTGGCATTGTCGAGCAGAGAGTATAGTTTGCGTGTGATGGCGGCCGTCTCGGCGCTCTCGGCGTCGATAAGCACATCGGGGAAACGCGAGTGGTAAACTCTCTCTATCTTCAGGCCGTTGGGATTCTCCAGCAGAGCGATGAGGGCGGTGATGTGGTCATCGTGTGGGTGCGAGATAATCCACGCATCCACCTTGCCACCCAGCGCATCAATGAAACCACGCAGGTAGTCCTTCTCGGCCGCAAAGCCACCATCCATAACGATAACTTTGCCACCAGCGGTCTGCACCACATAGCTGTTGCCTATACCGTCAATCTGCGATGGCAACTGCCACACAGTAAAACTCTCTTTCGAACAGGCCACCACACAGAGTAGTGCCACCATAGCTATCAAAATCCTCTTCATTGTTGTTATCGGGTTTGGGTAAATCTCTTACGCTTTTACTATGCTACTTATACTGCTTCATCGCCTTGTCCATCTCGCGCTTGGCATCGTTGGCCTTCAGGTATTCGCGCTTGTCGTAGGCCTTGCGACCTCGTGCAAGACCGATTACAATCTTTGCAAAGCCCTTCTCGCTGATAAACAGGCGCAGGCCCACCACCGTTAGACCTCTATCCTGCAAGGCTCGTTGCAGTTTGTTGAGCTCCTTGCGGTTGAGCAGCAGCTTGCGGTCACGCTTGGGGGTGTGGTTGTTGCACGTTCCCCAGCCATACTCGGCCACGTTCATACCTCTTACCCACAACTCTCCGTTGTCGAAGTAGCAGTAGCTGTCGGTGAGCGAAGCCTTGCCCAGTCGAATCGACTTTATCTCGGTTCCAACCAGCACGATGCCCGCAATGAACTCCTCGATAATCTCGTAATCGAATGTAGCTCGCTTGTTGCGGATATTTATATTTTTATAGTCTGCCATAATCTATATCTCAAAATTCCCTTTATCGGCCCTTTTGTGGCATTAAATTTGCCCGATGTTATGCAGGCAGGTGTCGGATAAAGGTAACTAATTCTTTTATCTTATGATATGTTTTACATACACATCTTTCTGTTTATTTTCTGTTTGCACACGGTGTGCGCAGTGATGCGCATACGCCTCCGACTCCTGCTCTTTTTCACCTCTTAAAAGCTTGCCGCAGGGTGGCTACAATATCGAGCGCTGAATCTCTTTGGCTATTGCCAGCTTCACCTGATTGAGGCGGTCGAGCTGCATCATCATCTCGCCCTGCTCCTGCTCCGAGAGCGACTCATCGCCGAGCTTCGACCGTATCGCGAAAATCATCCTTTCCACCACCTTCGAGCGGTAGAGCATAATGGCCTTTGGTACGCCCACCGACAAAATCTCGGCCTCGCTCTCGATGTGTACATCCTTCTTGCGCCACATCTCGCTCGCCACATAGTTGTCGTCTGAGAAGAGAATATCCACTGCGGCGTTGCAGACCTCGGGGTTGGGGTGGTTGATAAAGTGCTGTGCCCCCACATCCACTCCCACGCCCGAACTCTCCCACAACGAGCGGTATGTGGCCATAATCTCGGCATAGACAGGGTTGGCAAATACTATCTGGTCGGCATCGAGGTTGTTGAAAATCTCCTCAGCTATGTTTATCTCCACTATGTTGCGCCCCTCCATCACCTCGAAACTCTTGTGTCCCGATTTGAGCAGATACTTCACAAGCTCACACTCTAAAGTCTCGGGGCTGCTGCCTGCCGAGATGCCCTCCGATGCTGCCGCAATGTCGATGGCGGGTTGCTCGGCTGCTGCTCTCTGCTGCTTGTGAATATGTGCCTGCTGGCGACGGATAAACTCCTCACCCTGCTTGTCGCCCGATGCGATGGCACGCTTGCGGGCCACCTCGGCAATGAGGACGTTCTCATTCACGTCCATTATGCGGGCGCACTCCTTGATGAATACCGAGCGCTGGATTGAGTCGGGAATCTGCACAATCGAGTGCACCATATCGCTGATTACCTCCGAACGCTTGATAGGATCCTGCCCAGCCTCCGAGAGCATCAGCTTGGCCTTGAATGTGAGGAAGTCCTCCTCATTCTCGTGGATATATTGCTGCACCTGCTCGGCGGTGTGCGTGCGGGCAAACGAGTCGGGATCTTCTGGCTCGGGCAGCAGTACCACCCTCACATTCATACCCTCCTTCAAAATAAGGTCGATGCCTCTGAGCGAAGCCTTTATGCCGGCCGAGTCGCCATCATAGATTACAGTGATGTTGCGTGTGAAGCGGTGCAGAAGCTGAATCTGCTCAACGGTAAGCGACGTTCCCGACGAAGCCACCACATTCTCCACACCGGCCTGATGCATCGAGATTACATCGGTGTAACCCTCCACCATAATCGCAAAATCGAGCTGCTGGATAGCCTTCTTGGCAAAATATAGACCATATAGCTCACGCTTCTTGCTGTATATCTCGCTCTCGGGCGAGTTCTGATACTTGGCAACTGTCTTGTCGGTGCGCAGTGTGCGACCACCGAATGCCACCACTCGGCCCGATATGTTGTGTACGGGGAAAATCACTCTGTCGCGGAAGCGGTCACGCAGATGGCCGTCGCTCTCGCGCTTGATGGCAAGACCAGTCGAGAGCAGATACTCTCTCTTGTAGCCTGCGGCCAAAGCCGCCTCGACTGTGGCGTCACCCGAAGCCGAGCAGAATCCCAAACCGAATTTGCGGATTGTGGCGTCGGTGAAACCTCGCTTCTGCGAGAAGTATGAGTAGCCGATGCTCTTGCCCTCGGGGTTGCCCATCAGGTATTTCGAGAAGTAATCCGAAGCCCAGCCGTTGAGGGCGAACATACTCTCGCGGTCGTTGTTGCGGCGCACATCCTCCTCGGTCTGCTCGCGCTCCTCGACCTGTATGCCATAGCGCTTGGCCACTATTTTCAGCGCTTCGGGGTAGCTGATATTCTCCTGCTCCATCACGAAAGTGACGGCGTTGCCACCCTTGCCGCAACCGAAACACTTGAACACACCCTTCGATGGCGACACCACGAATGAGGGTGTCTTCTCGTTGTGGAACGGGCAGCAGGCCTGATAGTTCATACCCTTCTTTTTGAGCGTAACATAGTCGCTGACAATATCCACGATATTGGCAGCAGCATATATTCGGTCTATGGTCGAGCGATCTATCATCCTAAGCGCAAATTTTTATACATAACCCTCACCATAGGGGGGCTATATCGTGACAAAGTTAATAAATTATATTTATTAGGCAAAATTTTCGTTCCGCAGGCTTCCCTGAGCGGCTCTGTGCGGGTAGGTTTTGTGATTTTGACAGAATGTTGTATCTTTGCCATTATTAGGCGTGTAATTACAAATAATCAAGCAATATGAAAAAATCTGTTTTGTCAACCGTTCTGCTGGCTGCCCTGTTTTTGGCCGCCTGCTCAACCCCCTCGAATGTGGTGAAGGGTACATTCGAGAACTCACCCTTTGAAAATTGGATTGTAGAGCACTACTCAATAGCCGACGAGAAGCTCTCGAGCGACACCGTAGCACTCAAGGCTGGCGCCATCAAATTTGAGGTTGCCGACGATGTGCCAACGGTAATCTACATCACCCCAATTACCGATTTGCAGACCTCGCTGGGCATTGCTCTTGTTCACGAGCCAGGCCAGGCAGTCTCGTTCACAGCGCAGATGGATGATCGCCACATTACCCATCTTGAGGCCACGGGCTCGGCCATCAACGAGGATTACAGCCGTGTACACAACGAGATTAACAAGGACTACATCGAGGCTATCAAACTCAGTGACCAGATCGTGGCCAATCCTTCGAGCGAGAAGAACGAGGAGTTGACTCGCCAGATTTTCCAGATTTCAGATAAAATTGAGCGCAAGAAGGTGCAGTATATCAAGAACAATACCGACAAATTGGTGTCGGCCTTTCTGCTCCGTAGCCTGAGCGAAGATGAGAATATCGTGGCTTGCGCCGATGCGTTGGATGAGAGCGTGCGTGGCTCAATTTTCAGCCCCGTATTCGAGCAGGTGGAGAAACTGAAGCAGGAGCTGAAGCAGGAGATGGCATCGGCCATCAAGGTTGGCGATGCAGCACTCGACTTCAAGCTGAAAACAACTCAGGGCAAGGAGCTTGCACTTTCAGAACTTAAGGGCAAGTGGGTGATTATCGACTTCTGGGGCTCGTGGTGCGGCTGGTGTATCAAGGACTTCCCTGCAATGAAGAAGTTCTATGCCGCCAATAAGAGCAAAATCGAGATTTTGGGTGTGAATCACAACGATACCTACGACCGCTGGCGTGCAGCCGTAAACGGCAACGGCCTCACTTGGATTAACGTCCACAACCCCGAGGCCAATACCGACGATAACGATCCTGTTGTGTTGTATGGCGTTACAGGCTTTCCAACAAAGGTTGTGGTTGATCCCAAGGGTAATATCTTTGATATTTCGGTAGGCTACAAGGAGGATTACTACTCGGAGCTCTTGAAAAAGATTAAGTAATTTTCCGAGAAATAGAAGCAGAATAAAGGGCCTGTCTAACAAGTTTTGTTATGTAGGTATAATTTTGAATTAGTAAATAAGTCATTCCATATTTCTTTATAGAAGCTAATTATCTTCTTCTACTCTAAACAATAAAGAAATATGGAATGACGGATATTTATATAATGTTGCACAAAAAACCGCCACGCCTTGCGGCGCAGCGGTAATCACATAAATTATTATACCGCATTATCAATACTTCAAATTCCTTAGATAGTTATTGCTACGGTCAACTTGTTTTTTTACAGCCTGATATAGCTCTTCCGACATATTAGCCTCCTTGCCCGATTTCTCGACTATGACGTATCCTATCTTCTTATCAAACACCTTGGTTATGCGATGCATTGCCTGAACACTAACCTCAAATGTTGGATAAGAAGGATCCGACATATTGAATTTGCCGCCATCAAGTGTTAAATAGATATCTTTGGGCGCTTTCTTTATTTTAATTATCTCGCCGTTGTAAGTTACAGTTATTACCTCATCCTTCTTCTTATCAACCTTTGATGTTACGGCACAACCAGAAAAAAACATTGCTGGGAAAGTCAAAATGACTAGTAGTATTAAGGTGTTCAAAATCTTTTTCATAATAAAAAAATTTAAATTGTTATTAATAAATTAGCGAGCATTTTGCTCATTTGCAAGATATATACAAATTTTTAAAGTTGCAAATATTTTCGCCATATTTGGTGTAAAAAAGTTGAATTTTCTTGCAAAAGGCGAATTATTAAAATTGCTTAAAAAATATTTGATCGGTGATTGAGAAATTTTGCCAGCGATAGAATTGAGTTACACACTCCTCCGGCCGTTGGCCACCTCCCCCTAACTTAGGGGAGGAGTCTTACGACTCTTTTATGTTTACCTTGACACAAAAGAATTAGGGAATATAAGGAAAAAGGGAAAACTCTCCCTCTAAGTTAGAGGGAGTACCCGTAGGGGGAGGGAGTGTGTCTTGGGATGAAAGATAAAAACAGGTCATTTCGCATTTTTGCACGGGCAAGGTGCGTAGAAGCGAAAAGAGACTATGCGAAAATGCAGAAAATTGGGAATGAAGTATTTGATAATAAAGAGAGAGCCTGCCTAACTTTTTACGTTGTTAGACAGGCTCTTTGCTTGCTTTTGGGCGAGTGCTCTAACGATTATTTATCTTTGCGGCGCTCTATCTGGCGCTTTAAAACATCTAATGAATTATCAATCGCTTCCTCAAATGTGCGTGCCTGCTCCTCGACTCTGATGTCGCCGCCTGGTACGCGGAGAGTAACTACTGCGATTTTGTTGCCGTGCTCGTCATCCTTGTCGAGCTTTAATACTACATCGGCACCCGTCGCATTCTCGGCAAAACGGTCCAACTTGGCTAATTTCTTCTCGATGAATTCCAAAAGCTTCGAGCTCGCATCGAATTTCACTGACTGAATCTGTACGTTCATAGCCTTAAAATTTAAAAAGTTTAACCTAAATGTATCTACTGCCCCGAATGGTGCGACCAACTTAAAAACACCATCAAGGCCTCATCTCAATACGCATAGCTCGCCACCTATTCCTGCCTTCCCTATACTGCTCTTTTCGTATAGTCTTTTTCATATGCCCCTTACTCTATGCCCTTTGAGCGGGGGTGGGCGGCAAAGTAGGCCCTTTGTAGCTGGGCGATGTTGTTGTGGGTATAGACCTGCGTCGAACTGAGCGAGGCGTGGCCCATCAACTCCTGTATCTCTCGCATATCGGCTCCGTCGTTCAGCAGATGTGTGGCGAATGTGTGGCGCAAAACGTGTGGCGAACATTTGCCCTTCACTCCGCACTCCCGCAGAAGGCGTGCCACGCTGCGTTGCACATCGCTTCGAGAGATTCTTTCAGCTTGCTTTGATAAAAATAACGCTTTTTCCTGACTTCTGCAAATATTGGGCGGAAATTTTTGCTCGATAAATCTCCTCGCCTCGGCCCGCACACGCTCGGCGAGTGGCACAAGTCGCTCTTTATCACCCTTTCCGCGCACGCGTAGCGTGGCGAAATTATTTTCAAAATCCTCATCGTTGATGCCCGCTAACTCGGCCAGTCGTATGCCGCACGAGTAGAACATCAGCACCATCATCGCGTCGCGCCTCTCGCGCCACTCCCCCTCGTCGAGTAACCTCAACACACGCTCCACCACCTCTGTCATATCACCCTCGGGTACAAATTTCGGCAGTCGATGGGGCGTGCGAAGCGACGGAACCGATGCGAAAATATCCCCCTCCATAATCTGCTCACGGCGCATATAGCGGTAGAGCGAGCGCAACGATGCCACAGTGCGATTCACCGATGCAGTCTTCAGCTTGCGACTATCGCCAAGATACATTATCCACTCTCGCATATCTTCGCCGCGAGCCCTCTGCAGCAAGAAGCCACCCTCGGCCGAGTGCTGCTCGCCCCAGGATATAAACTCCTCGATGTCGCGCGTATAGTTACGCACCGTGAGGGGTGAATATCGTCTCTCGGAGGTGATGTGTGCGAGGAATCGCTCCACAATCTCGGCGTTGGATATGGTGGGCTGCTGCTCCATCGGGGTTAGCGTTTCTGGCGTTCGATAGATAATATGCGAGGCTCGCCTCGGTCGGGTAGTGGGCGGTGGAGAATGATTGTGGCATAGAACTTCTTGCCTCGTTTGCCGTCGGCTTTCACTTCGCGACCTTTGCAGAGGAAGCGGTAGTTGGTGCCTGCCACCACCTGTGTCGCCACATTTATCGGCTCATACTCCACGTCGCCGATTTTTGCTATATATTTCTCAAACAGAGCCTCTTCGTTGTCGGAGAGTTGTCGGGGTTTGGTGAAGCCTCCCACCTGCTGTTCGGTGGCCTTGTTGCCCAGTCCAATGGCGGCAAACTGCGAGGTGAGTCGCTCGCACGAATTGCAGAGCGGCAGCGCGAGCAGGGCGGCAATTATAACAATCAATCTCATATAAATAACCTTTCGGGGTGTTAATTCGACGATAAAGATAGCGAAAATTTTTATTCTCTCATAAAATTGAGCTATCTTTGGCGCGCCGATGTGGCCTTTATGTCGATGAGTGTGACGCATTTGGCTATTGCGGCGGGGCGGAGTGATGACTTGGACGAAGCAGGCTCGGCCGATAGGAAGAATATATTTTAATTAACCGAATATTTTTTATGAAGCACTTTGCATTTTTAGTGATGGCTCTCTGCACTGTTGTGATGGCACAGGCGAAGCCAATCGTTAAGAGCATCAGCTCTCCCAATGGCGAGTTGAAAGTTACAGTAACCATTGCCGACGACGTTCGCTGGAGCGTTGAGAAGGGTGGTCAGACAATCATCAATCCATCGCAGATTGCTATGCAGATTGGCGAGAACGAGACTTGGGGTGTGGCTCCACGTCTTCGCAAGGCCACTGTGGGCAAGATCGACGAGGTTATCCCATCTCCCGTTTACAAGAAGTCGGAGGTGAAGGACAACTGCACAACCCTCACTCTTTCGTTCAAGGGTGACTACTCAATCGAGTTCCGTGCCTACAACGAGGCTGCCGCCTACCGTTTCGTATCAACCCGCAAGGGCGACTACATCGTCAAGGGTGAGACTTCGGAGTTCGCTTTCGATGGCGACAAGACCGTCTTCTGCTCTTACACTCGTAGCAACAAGAATAAGACTTTCGAGCAGCAGTACTTCCAGTCATTCGAGCAGCCATACGTTATCGAGAAGATGAGCCAGATGGGCCAGAACCGTCTGATGTTCCTCCCTGTGATGGTTGACTTGGGCGACAAGAAGGTTTGTATCACCGAGACCGACCTTGTAAGCTATCCAGGTATGTACCTCCACTCAAATGGCGAGAACAAGCTCAATGCACACTATGCTCCAGTGCCCGACAAGATTAAGCAGGGTGGTCACAATATGTTGCAGGGCTTGGTGGAGAGCTATAAGCCATATATCGCCGAGGTTAGCGGCGAGCGCTCATTCCCCTGGCGAATCTGTATCGTTGCCGACAATGATGCACAGCTTTTGGACGACGATATGGTCTTCCGCCTCAGCGCACCTAACGCTATCGGCGACACATCGTGGATTAAGCCAGGCAAGGTGGCTTGGGATTGGTGGAACTGCTGGGGATTGTATGGCGTGGACTTCAAGCCAGGCATCAACAACAAGACCTATGAGTACTACATCGACTTCGCCGCTCGCAACGGTATCGAGTATGTAATCTTAGACGAGGGCTGGAATGTGAATTTGAAGGCCGACCTTATGCAGATTATCCCTCAGATTGACCTCAAGCACTTGGTTGACTATGCCAAGACTCGTGGCGTGGGCATCGTATTGTGGGGTGGCTACTGGGCTGTTGAGCGCGATATGGAGAATGTCTTTAAGCACTACTCAGAGATGGGCGTTAAGGGCTTCAAGATCGACTTTATGGATCGTGACGACCAGAAGATGGTTGACTTCTATGAGCGTGCCGCAGCAACTGCCGCCAAGTATAAGCTGATGGTTGACTTCCACGGTGCTTACAAGCCTTGCGGTTTGTCGCGTAAGTATCCTAACGTAGTGAATTACGAGGGTGTTAACGGCCTTGAGCAGATGAAGTGGTCGTCGTTGGCCGATTTCGATCAGGTGACTTACGACGTGCAGATTCCATTTATCCGTATGGTTGCAGGCCCTATGGACTACACTCAGGGTGCTATGCTCAACGGTACAAAGAGCAGCTTCCGCACCAACTACTATGAGCCTATGAGCCAGGGTACTCGTTGCCACCAGTTGGCTATGTATGTCCTGTTCGAGTCTCCATTCAATATGTTGTGCGACTCTCCATCCAACTACGAGAAGGAGCCAGTCTGCACCGAGTTCATCGCCGCTATCCCAACCGTATGGGACCAGACAGTGGCTTTGGATGGTAAGATTGGCGAGTTCGCCACATTGGCACGTCGCAGTGGCGATGAGTGGTATGTGGGTGGCTTGAATAACTGGAAGGGCCGCGAGGTTGAGGTTGACCTCTCGTTCTTGCCAGAAGGTACCTACCAGATTTCGTCGTTTGTCGATGGCTTCAACGCTAACACTATCGCTCAGGACTTCCGCGTTGTGAAGAGCACAGGCGATAATAAGCAGAAAATTAAGGTTCGTATGGCGAATGGTGGTGGTTTTGCGATGAAATTAACCCCAGTTAAATAGCTCTTTATCCGAGCGTGCCTAACAAGGGCCTTTTGTCGTTACGCTCGCCCTTAAAATCCTCACATACGCCCGAGTATGCTGCGGTTTTGCGGGCTTCGCAAGCCTAAAAATGCCACTTATTATTCACGCTCTTAGGTAGTAAGTATATGAAAAATGGTGTCGTACCGATTAGGGTGCGACACCATTCTCTTTTTTATGTATGGAATCAAAAATCGAGTAACTTATAAAGCTCTCTTGTGCGGCTCATCGATACCCGCTCCTGATAGTGCCACCACTCTTTGGCATAGGGGCGGAGTCCGGCAGCATCCATCACCTCGACCAGCAGTGTGCGGTTGGCGGCCGCATCGGCCGATATCAGCCCCTGATGTTGCATTTGTGCTATATACTCCTTGAAGTGTTGCAGGGTGGTGTTCTTGCCGTCGCCAATCCAGGCCGTGCGACCGAAGTGGTCGAATGGCGCACCCATATCGAGCGGGCGGCCATCCTTGTCGGCAATGGTCAAATCGACCGCCACGCCATAGTTGTGTCGGCCGCCACGCGAGGCATCGGCCACATAGGCGGTGTAGGGTGTACCCTCGACTGCCTGCCGCATAAGGCGTTGCGCACTGCGGGGACGTGCGGCATCATAGATGAGCAGATGGTATTCGGGGTGGCGTTGCTGAAGAATCTCCTGCGCACGAGCCACCTTGCGGGCAAAGTGGGGCAGGAAGTAGGCTTTGCGAAGCGAACCATATATGTTCTGCTTCATAAAGTTGTCGGTCGAGGCGTAGCGCAAATCAACCATTATCTCACCGTTGAGCGTCTGCACATCCACAAGCCCCATCTCGCGGATTTTTTGGTCGTAGCTGGCCTGCGGCTGGCCCTGTGCTATGGCGCATATCAATAGAGCCGCACACAAAGTTGCGGCCCTAATTACTCTTTCCATTTCGTGAAGGGATTTTTCAGTAGTTGCGAATTGTAGTATCGTCTGTCGCCCGTCACCTCCTCGCCTAACCAGTCGGGGCGGGCAAACTCCTCATCCTCGTCGGATAGCTCCACCTCGGCCATCACTAACCCCTCGTTCTGCCCATAGAAGCAATCCACCTCGAAGGTGTGCCCCTTGTAAGGCACAAGGTAGCGGCTCTTTTCTATCGTGCCGTTGCTGTATCGCAGCAGCTCGCGAGCCTCCTCTATGGGAATCTCCCACTCCCACTCGTTGCGCGAAAGGCCAGCCTTGTCGCTGCGCCCCTTGATTGTAAGGTAACCCTTGTCGTCGCGGGTGCGCACACGCAGGGTGAGCTGGTCGGATTTGGCTATATAGCCCTGACTTATGCGTGTGACAGATGTGGCGAGATGGATAAACTCGCCACAAACCATAAACTTACGTTCTATCTCTCGGCCCACAATACGGCAGTTTGTCGGTTAGAAACGCTGCTGGATGCCGATGCCGAAGAGTCCCTGATCGAATTGTCCCACCATCTGGTAGCGTGCTTCGGCCGTAATGGCTGTCTTAGGTGTGATGTTGACCTGAACGCCCACGCCAAGATTTGGGCCCATCTTGAATGATTTGTTCTCATCGCTGGAGTATGATGCCCCCTCCTCAGTAATCTCGCCTGTTGAGATGCTTGTCATTTTCCACTGCGCCAACGAGAATCCCGCCAAAGGATAGACAAAGAGTCTGTTCTTGGCTATGTTGGCTAAATAGTGGAAGTTGAGGTTCATATCCCAAGTGCTCCAGGGCTCATTCTTAGCGAAGATGTTGAAACCCAGCTCGCCGCGAATATGTTCATTGAAGTAGTATTGAGCCTTTACGCCTACTCCCATCTTGGCAATCTCGGTACCATAAACGGCTGAGACGCCTGCTGCAAACTTTCCTCCCTCTTGGGCGTATGTCGACACGCTCAGCACGGCCAAGCATATCGCAAGGATAACTCTTTTCATAACGATAAAGTTTTGTGTTAAAATTCTCTTTCTGCCGCATCCGCTATCTGTCGGCCAAACCAAGCCGCAGAGCGTTGCTTCTACAAAGAAACATAAAAATTTTCACAGTTCCCATTTTTTCGGCTGCGAAATTCTATGCCGCGATAGTTTTTTAATCTTTTTTGCGGGAAATTAGTACTTTTGTGTTATGAATTATGCGTTGATTACAGGGGCCTGGTCGGGCATCGGCCTGCAATATGCACGCCAACTTGCCTCGCGTGGTTATAATATAATGGTTGTGAGCAACTGTGCCGAGCAGAATGAGCTTGCGGCCGAGAGCCTGCGCCGAGAGTTTGGCGTTGAGGCTAAAGCCATCTATTGCGATTTGGCCCAGGCCGATGCTGCCGAACGCCTATATGCCGAGGCCAAGCGCATCGGCGAGGTGGAGGTATTTGTAAGTAATGCGGGTATGCTGCTCTTCTCCACTCTGGAGCGCACGCCTGAGCACCTTCTCGACCGTATCATAACGCTCCACTGCACCACGCCTGCCAAACTCTGCCGATTGTTTGCTGCCGATATGCGCCAGCAGGGCCGAGGATATATCGTGCTGATGTCGTCTATTACCGCCTTTATGCCATATCCCACCATCTCGCACTATGCCGCCTCGAAGGCGTTCCTCAGGATGCTGGGGCAGTCGTTGTGGTATGAGTTGAGGGGTAGCGGGGTGAAGGTCTGCACTATCTTTCCCTCGGCTGTCGATACCCCCTTTTATAAGTTAGATGATGCGATGCGTCGCCGCCTGTTGCGGTTTGGCCTGATGCAGTCGCCTGAGTATGTGGTCCGAAAGGCTTTGAAGGCGGTCTTTGCTGGTCGCCGTCGCTGCTTCCCGGGTATGCTCACTCGAATCATTGGATTGCTATGCTCCATAGCTCCTGCGTGGGCATTGCTCCCCATCTTGAAGATTCCTGCCGTTAAAAGGATTTTGGCGAGAGTATAGCTATGCTTTGAGCCGATAACCAACCCCTCGAACTGAGATAATCTCAACACTTCTATCGTCAACGAGGCGTTTTCTTAGGCGCGAGATAAAGACATTCAGACTACGCAGGTTGTAGAAACTATCATCACCCCAAATCTGCATCAAAATCTGTGATGCCTCTACCGTCTGACCACTCCTGTCGCACAGATAACTCAGCACTTCGGCCTCGCGGGCCGAGAGCTGCTGCTGGTCGCCATCGAGTATGAGGATTCCCGAATCGGATAGAAACTCATAACGCCCTATTTTGTATTGTTTGTTGCTGTCGGTCGCAGTTCTCAGACGTCCCGCCAGCGAGCGAATTCTCACCATCAACTCATCAATAGCGAATGGCTTGCGCAGAAAATCGTTTCCGCCCGTCTCAAAACCCTTCACCACATCTTCTGTCGATGAACGAGCCGTAAGGAATAGTATCGGGGCCGAGCAACCCTCCCTTCGCAGACTCTTGACCAGCGTGTAGCCGTCCATCTGCGGCATCATAATATCGGTAACGATGACATCGGGGCGGAACTTCCGCCATAGGCCGAGAGCCACCACGCCGTTGTCGGCGGTTTTAATCTCGAAATTGTGATCAGAGAGCGTGTCGGCCAATATCTCGGCCAACATACGCTCGTCTTCCACCAGCAAAACCTTTATCTTGTCGTTATTCATTGTTAGGAAGAGTTATCGTTATGGTTGTTCCTTCGCCTTTGCGGCTCTGTGCCACTATTCTGCCGCCGTGTCGCTCAACTATGGTGCGGGCGTAGTAGAGGCCGAGTCCATAGCCGCGTACGTCGTGCTTGTCGCCTGTCGGCACACGATAGAATTTATCGAATATATGGCCAATGTGTCGCTCGGCTATGCCTATGCCGTTGTCGCTGACCGAGATGGTCGTGGCATTGTTGCTCTGCTCAACAACAACCGAAATTGCAACCTCGTCGAAAGAGTATTTTATCGAGTTGTCCACTATCGTTTGCAGAATGTTTCTAAAGTGGAATTTATCGGCATTGATTACGATACCCTCGTCGCAGCGGAGTGTTGTCGCAACTCGCTTGCCCATAGCCTGACACCCGCGCAAAATCTGCTCTAAGAATGGTTGCAACTCTATCGGTTCGGGGTTGTGGCTGCCACGTCCCTCCTCCTCGACCGATACGGCTAAGATTCGCTCAACCATCGACGAGAGGCGAGTGAGTTGCAGCGAGACAATCTCTAAGTATCGCTCGCGACGGGTGGGGTTGTTGTCGGCCGAGAAGTTACGCAGAGCATCGTTGGCGGTGTAGGCCACCGAGATTGGCGTTTTCAGCTCGTGGGTGATGTTGTGCGTGAGGTCGCGTCGCATCTGCTCCAGCTCTTTTTGGCGGAACAGGGTGCGAATCAGATAGACAAATGTGAGCGATAACAGGATGATTATTACCGCCGACGAGAGTATCAGCCCCCACATCGTCTGCCAAATTTTGCGATATGGGACCTCTATGCTCACCCTCAGTGCAAACATTCCGTCGTCGATGTCGGCCACCATCGTAACGGGCCTATCAAGCTGCTCCTGCTGCCTTTTGTGCATTATCACACGCTCCGACGAGGCATCTATAACTTCGAGGTTGTAGGTCTGCAATGCGTCCAGCTCCATCAGATTATCCTGAAAATGGAGGTCGAAGTTGTCGAGATTCACATTGATTGAAATCACCTCGCTCGGCTTCATCGGGTTGTAGTTGATAAAGCTCGAATAGACGCTTTTGTATATTGCCGATTGCACTCGGCTGTGGAAATCCTCCACCGTATCGCGGTAGAGCCTCACCACCCACACACCCTGCACGATGGCCAGACCAACGAGCAGGGCCACCACGCAGATTGATATATAGCGGAATGTTGAGCGTCTTATCATTACAAAATATTCTTTACACAAAAGTAAAGAATAAAACCCACACAAAAAAGGGCATTAACATTTGTTAACATTTCTTAACACTTCATTAAACCTTTTTTGCATTTCTGCGTGCTATCTTTGCTAAAAAGATATTTATTATCCGAATGAAAAAATGTATTCAGTTATTTACTCTATTATTTATTGTGACCTTTGCTGGCTATTCGTGCAGCGACCCGTCGAAAATCAAAATCGTGAAGTTGGGCGACTACACTCCGCTCGATGTGCAGACTGTAAAGCTCAATGTAAGTGATGAGCCGCTGATTTTCAATCAATGCTATTGCACAGGCAATGGCGTTGTGCTGATGCAACTCTCTAACGCAGCATTGCCTTGTGTCTATCTGTTCGACTATCAGGGAAATCTTATCGCAAAGGGTTGTCCGCAGGGTCGTGGGCCTAACGAGTTGGTTAATATGGATATTCGTTTCTTTGCCGAGACTGAGCGCGGATTCCAGCTCTTCGATGGTACGCACAAAATCTGCAATGTTGAGGTTACGGCCGATGGCACGATGAAAATCACTGACCGCAAAGAACTCGCATACAAGCAGGCGGCCAACTATCTCACCTATTTGGGCAATGATAAATATGCTCTTTTGGCCGAGCAAGATGGTGCGCAATATCACAAAAATGAATTGTGCATATCGAGCCTCGATCCCGATTTTGAGACCTTCTTTTTCGGCGAGTATCCCACTGCCGATACTCCGGACAAAGTATTTCTATGCTTGAAGCAAGGAGTGGCTTCGATTCCGCGAAAGAGATTTGCATATTTCTACTACAACTTTGGCCGTTTCCGTATCTATGACTACAATGGCAAAATGATTCGCGAGGTGGGAATAGATGGCGAGTGGAACGTAACCCCATCGAGCGATTTTTCGCAACTCAAAAGATATTTCACCAACCAAACTGCCAATGACAGTCACATCTACTCGATGTACACAGGTGACCACCGCGATCCCGATGCTGGTACAAGCATTCTCCAATGGGATTGGGAGGGTAATCTCGTTGGTCAATTTGTGTTGCAAGGCAAGTTCAACCGTATGAGCGTGGCCAAAGATGACAGTCAGCTTGTGCTGCTCAATCTTGATAGCGATGAGGTGGAGATGTATGTAGCAAAACTACCAAACACAAAATAATTTAACTCAAAACTTATATTTATGAAACGCTTGCTTTTTACTATGCTTGTTGCAATGGCCGCCATCTCTGCACAAGCACAGACTTGGCCACAGCGCTTGCCCAATTTGGATAAATTGAAGTACAAAACTTTCGAGAACAAATTTTGGTCGATTGACATTCCTAAGCAGTTCGACCACCATAATCCATATATGCATAAAGACTCCGTAATCTTTTATGGCGGTGGAAAGGATTATGTTACGGTAGCTAATAATTATTCGGAAAATTGGCTGGGGGAGAAGCGCTACACATCTATTTCAGTCACTATGATTGAAGCCAAGCGGGGTAGCTCGGCCAACATAAAGAAGTTTCTTTTGAGTGCGAGCAATGTGGAAATTTTGTCGAAAAAGGAGTTTGAAATCAATGGCTACAAGATGACAAGGACATTTGAGCATTTCTCCGATAAAAAGTTAAACCTTTTCAGCGTGCGCTATCGCTTTGTGGTGGGTGAGACATTTGTCAAGATAGATATTTGCTCGGAGGATATCAATGAAACTCGCCATTTTGAGCCTATGATTGATAAAGTCGTACAGTCCTTCAAACTCAAACGTCCTATTCAACAGTAGAATCAGGAATTGCAATATACCAACTCATTAACATTTGTTAACATTTCTTAACACTTCATTAACTCGCCGAAGGCTTTTTGCTTTATATCTTTGCAGTAGGAAAATCGCGAACTTCCAACCAAACGCCCCCAAAGGGCACAACTATTAAATTATCTAAATTTATGAAAAAACTATTATTTATTGCCGCAATGCTGCTTATGGTCAGCAGCGCATCGGCTCAGAAAAAAGCAGACAGTAAAACAGTCTATATTATTGATGGTAAAGTTCAGACAGAGGAGTTTTTTAAGATTATACCTCCCGAACTTATTGAAAATCTTGAGATTAAAAAGGGTGTCAAGTCGGTTGTTAATGTAACCACAAAAGAGTATGCAATATCGGTTGACGAAGATGGTGTAGAGACCGTAATCGTAGGGTTTGGTGAGAGTAAAAAAGAGACTGCGTGGCAGCATATCGATCGCACTAATCCACAACAGGAGCGAGACAAGATTGTGACCATTCGTGGAGATGTGGACTCCAAAGATGTGTCGTTAGATAAGTTGAATGTTGATGGAGCACTCTATTTGGGCAAGGCTAATCCTACAATTTTGGTTATTGACAAGAATGGAAAAGCTGAAAAAGTCAAAAATCTTGACCATATCAAAGCCAGCGATATAGAGTCGCTTACTATAGTAAAGACAAAGGAGGAGATGAAACCTTATGTCGAGAAGTATGGCCCATCTGACGAGGGATTTGTGGTCGTGACAATTAAAAAATCAAAATAATTATTCGATAATGTGTGAGTGGCTCTGTTTGAAAATTATACCGGTAATATTGATTTTCGAGAGCCACTCACGTTTTTTTATATTATATACACAACGTCATTCCACATTTTTGCAAGGACGGGGGTTGGAGAAGCGAAGGCCTACTTTGCAAAAATGTGAGAATCAACCTTTGGGAAAAGTGCTTCGCCAAGAACAAACTTTGCAGCAAAGGGCATTCTCTGCGAGGTCTTTAAATAAGCGGTAGATTTCTACATTTTTGTATGTCTGCTGTTTGAATCACCGACCCTTCCCAATACAAAAATGTGGAATGACCATATATGAAAATATCCTGTCTAACTCGATGTTAGACAGGATATTTAGCATAATTTTGAATTTTGAATTCTAAATTTTGAATTGCAATTAAATCACTCCCTGCTCCAACATTGCCTGCGCAACCTTCATAAAGCCAGCGATGTTAGCACCCTTCACATAGTTGATGTAACCGTCGGGCTGCTCGCCATACTTCACACAAGCGTTGTGAATCTGCGACATAATGTAGTGCAACTTCTGGTCAACCTCCTCAGCCGACCAAGAGAGGTGCTGTGCGTTCTGAGTCATCTCCAAACCTGATGTAGCCACACCACCTGCGTTCACAGCCTTACCTGGGGCGAACAAGATGCCAGCCTCCTGGAATGCAGCGATAGCCTCGGGTGTACAACCCAT
>JAZOUS010000037.1:0-11793 GCA_045658265.1 Alistipes sp. | reverse complement strand
TGGCCTCTACAACCGATATAGGCGATGCGACCAATGTCCACCCTGCCAAGAAGTTTGAGGTGGGACAGCGACTTGCAGCTTTGGCCCTGGCGCAGACCTATGGCTTTAAGGGTTTTGAGCCACGAGCTCCGATGTATGTGTCGCACGAGGTGAAGGATGGTAAGATTATGGTCAAGATGAGCAACGCAATCTATGGCCTTACACCCCGTCATAGTGCTGTGGTTACTGGTTTCAGAATTGCGGGCGCCGACAGAGTCTTTCATACGGCTCAGGCACTTGTTGAGGGCGATGTGGTGACGGTGTGGAGCGATAGGGTGAAGCAACCTGTGGCGGTGCGCTATTGCTTCCATAATGTTCCCGATGGGGGTAACCTGAAGAATATGTATGGCATACCAGCGGTGCCGTTCAGAACCGACAGATGGAATGATGTTAAATAACCGATAAACTTAAATCAAGATGAAAAAACTTCTTTTATTACTTGCCGCAATGTGCTTCGCAGGAGGCGCATCGGCTAAGATTGTATTGCCTAAGGTGCTGGGCAGCAATATGGTGCTTCAGCAGAGTAGCAACGTGAATTTGTGGGGTAAGGCCGATGCAAATGCAAAGGTTGCCATCACCCTTTCGTGGGACAAGACCAAGATTCAGACCACTGCCGACAAGGATGGCCGCTGGGCTGTGAAGGTAGCAACTCCAAAGGGCTCGTTCGAGCCTCAGACAATCACCATCAGCGATGGCGAGAAGGTGGTGTTGGAGAATGTCCTCATTGGTGATGTGTGGGTTACATCGGGCCAGAGTAATATGGAGATGCCCGTAAAGGGCTTTGGTCGTCAGCCAGTTGAGCACTCTTACGACTATATCCTCTCGGCGGCGAAGGATGCCAACCGTATCCGTATGTTCACCGTTAAGAAGTCTCGTTCTTACGACAAGGATATGGAGGATTGCGATGGTGGCGAGTGGTTCTGCTCTTCACCCGAGAGCGTGGCTAATATGTCGGCTACATCTTACTTCTTTGCCGCTACCCTGAAGGATGCTGTTGACTTCCCAATCGGAATTATCACAGCCAACTGGGGCGGTACACGCGTTGAGTCGTGGATGCCTTTGGCGGCGTTGAAGGAGGTGGTTACCCCCGAGCAGTATGAGAAGAAGCAGACTATCCACAACATCAAGCCTTCGGAGCTCTATTGCGCAATGATTGCTCCTATCCGTAACTTTACGGCTAAGGGTTTCTTGTGGTATCAGGGTTGCTCTAATTTGAGCGACAACGACCACTACGATGTGATGATGGCGCGTATGGTGCAGCAGTGGCGCGAGGATTGGGGCGACAAGGAGAACAAGATGCCGTTCTACTATGTGATGATTACCCCTTATAGCTATGGTAACTCTCGAGCTATCGCATATCCCCGTTTCGTGGAGTGTCAGATTCGTGCCCTGAAGCTTATCCCTAATAGTGGTATGGCTGGCTCAACCGATATCGGCGAGGAGCACTGTATCCACCCAGCGCAGAAGAGGGAGGTAGGTCAGCGCTTGGCCGCTTTGGCTATGGAGCAGACCTATGGTATCAAGGGCTTCGAGCCTAAGGCCCCTCTTATGGAGTCTTACAGCTTCGCCGACGGCAAGGCTAAGATTAAGATTACCAACTGCTCTATGGGCCTCAGCCCCTGGTATGGTACGCCTGTGACTGGCTTCGAGATTGCTGGTGCCGACAAGATTTTCCATAAGGCGCAGGCCTCTATCTCGGCTAACAACGAGGTGATAGTATGGAGTGCCGAGGTGAAGGAGCCTGTGGCTGTTCGTTACTCGTTCCGCAACTTCGCACCAGGTAACCTCACCAACCTCTTTGGTGTGCCTGTTGTGCCTTTCCGTACTGATAGTTGGAACGACGTTCAATAGGGGTGAAAATCCTCTAAGCTGGCTATTTTGGCGTCTGGCTTGTTTGCCAAATCCTCACATACGATGAGTATGCTGCGGTTTGTCAAACTTCGACCAGCCTCAAAATAGCTCACCTTATAGAATTTTCGGGGTAGCCGAGAAATCATAAAACCGTCGTAAGACGGCTCTTTTGGCATCTGGCTTGAGAAATTCAAAATTCAGAATTCAAAATTCAAAATTGTACTAAATATCCTGTCTAACTCTGAGGGTTAGGCAGGGTATTTTTTTGAATTTGTGTTACAAGCGTTACAGGGTGTAACGTTTTGTAACGGAAACGGAGAGGAACAACCTTATATGATATCACGGTAAGGTTTGTTCGTTTTGTGAGCTGTATAGCTTACGGCGCTGGCTGTATCACACCCAAGAGCGAATAGCTACCCGTAATAGAAGAAAACATAGTTTTCTAATAATTGGGAGTCCCCGTAGGGGGAGGGAGTGTGTGTTGAGATGAAAGATGAGAGATGAAAGTTCAAAGATGAAAGTTCAAAGATGAGAGATTAGACACCCTCCCTCGAACTTTCTCTAATTTCCCTAACTTCTCTAACTTCCCTAACTTCCCTAATCTCCCTAATTTTGAATTGTGCCGGTTACAATTGCCGCAAGCATATCATAAAATATTAGCAAGAGGCAGATTGCCACTCCGCAGAGGTCAATTTAGTGGCTTGGGCGGCTGTTTTTTCGCAATAACACCTTTTTTTAGCAGAGTTTGGTATAATAATTCGACTTTTGATGTCGTTAAAACAAAAAATATGTGTAATTTTGCGTGATTATTACCCTGCATAGCAGAAGTAGAAGAATTATTATGAAGAAAACATTGTTTTATGTTGCAGCCTTGCTTGTTGTTGTGGTGATGCAGAGTTCGTGTTCAAACGTGCAGCGCATCCTGAACACTCGCGATACCGAGATCATCTATGAGCAGGCGTTGAACTATTATAATGCCGAGAAGTGGGCTAAGGCTTACGACCTTTTGGAGTTTTGTGAGCCATACGTGAGAAACACCGAGCGCGAGGATACCGTTTGCTTCTATATGGGCCGATGCAGCTTTATGCTTCACCAGTATGAGCCAGCGGCAACCACATTCGACAAGTTCCGCCACACCTATGGTCGAAGCGCGTTTATCGAGAATGCCGAGGCGTTGTTTGCAATCAGCCTCTACAATATGTGTCCAACCCCCGAGCGTGACCAGAGCAAGACCACGCAGGCCATCATTGCCATCTCGGAGTTTATGGCACACTATCCCGAGAGCCCACAGATGCCTGTTTTTCAGGATATGACAAAGGAGCTCACCTGGCGACTGCACGAGAAGGCATATTTGAATGCCTACACCTATTATAAAATAGAGCGTTACGATTCGGCTATCATTGCCTTTAAGAACGCCATCAAGAAGTATCCAACTTCTCACCGTCGCGAGGATTTGATGTACTACATCGTAAAGTCGGGATATGAGTTTGCCGACAGCTCGGTTGAGTCGAAGCGCTTGGAGCGTTATATGACGATGCTCGACTCGTATTACAGCTTTGTGATGGAGTACCCCGATTCTAAGTATAAGAAGGAGCTCGACGATGTTGCCGAGGTGGCCAAGAAGTACATCGAGAAGAACAAGAAAGAGGAGTAATAACGACAAAACAAGATACACAATGGAGATTAAGAAGAACATTCCCAACAACACAATTACCCGTAAGCTCAACGACTTGGATTCGCAGACGGGTAACATCTACGAGAGCATCAACATCATTGCTCGTCGTGCCAATCAGATTTCAAGTGAGCTTAAGAGCGAGCTTAATCGCAAGTTGGCCGATTTCTCGTCGCCTACCGACACTATGGAGGAGACCTTCGAGAACCGCGAACAGATTGAGATCTCTCGCTACTATGAGCGTCTTCCAAAGCCTGTGACTATCGCTACCGAGGAGTTCCTCGATGACGAGGTATATTTCCGTCACGGCGAGGCACAGAGCAAATAATTGGAGTGGTGGCACACGAATTTGCCACACAGACATATTTACGGAACGCTTATGTTGAAGGGTAAACATATCATTCTTGGAATTACTGGTAGCATAGCCGCTTATAAGTCGGCTGTGCTTTGCCGTTTATTGGTGAGTGCTGGTGCCGAGGTGAAGGTGGTGATGACACCCCTTGCCAAGCAGTTTATCACGCCACTCACTATGGCTACACTCTCGAAGAATCCTATCTTGGTCGATTTCTTCAATCCCGAAAATGGCGAGTGGAATTCGCACGTCAGTTTGGGCGAGTGGGCCGACTGTTATCTGATAGCTCCCGCTACGGCCAACACTATGGCCAAGATGGCAAATGGCGTGGCCGACAATCTTTTGATGACAACCTATCTATCGGCACGATGCAAGGTGGCTATAGCTCCCGCTATGGACCTCGATATGTATGCTCACACGGCTACCCAGCGCAATATGGAGCAGCTTCGCCGCGATGGAGTACATATCATCGAGCCAGGCAGTGGCGAGCTTGCCAGCGGATTGGTGGGTAAGGGCCGTATGGCCGAGCCTCAGCAGATTGTGGATGAGGTGGTGGAGCTTCTCAGCGAAAAAAAAAAGAGCCTGCAAGGTAAGCACTTCATCGTGACGGCTGGTGCTACCATCGAGCCTATCGATCCTGTGCGTTTCATCTCGAACCACTCGTCGGGCAAGATGGGGTATGCGGTGGCAGAGGCTTTGGCGGCAAGAGGAGCGAAGGTGTCGCTTGTGAGTGGCCGCACGGCTTTGGAGTCTCCTGCTGGTGTGGAGCGAGTGGATGTGCTCTCGGCCGAGCAGATGTATGAGGCTTGCTGCGGATTGTGGGACCAGGCCGATGGTGCGGTGATGTGTGCCGCTGTGGCCGACTATACCCCAGCGGTGGTTGCCGAGCAGAAGCTAAAGAAGGGTGAGGGCGATATGTCGATAGCCCTGAAGCGCACCCACGATATTGCGGCCCATCTGGGGCAGCAGAAGGGTGAGCGTCTGCTGGTAGGTTTTGCAATGGAGACCGAGAACGAGATGGCCAATGCCGAGTTGAAGTTGCAGCGTAAGAATATGGATTTCATCGTGTTGAACTCCCTTAGACGTGAGGGCGCAGGATTCAGGGGCGACACCAATGTCGTGTCGCTTATTGATTGCAAGTCGCGTGAGGATTTGCCACTTATGAGCAAGCGTGAGGTAGCCGAGCGAATTGTGGATAAGATGGAGTCGATTTTAGTGAAGAAATAAAGTAAGAATAATCATAGAGAATGTTACGTCGTCTGACAGTTGAAAATTATGCGCTTATCGACAAGCTCGATATCGAATTTGATTCTGCCCTGAACATCATCACAGGTGAGACGGGTGCGGGTAAGTCGATTTTGTTGGGTGCGTTGGGCCTCTTGCTTGGCAACAAGAATGAGTCGGGCTCACTGCGTGACGAGTCGCGCAACTGCATCATTGAGGGCGTGTTTGAGCTGAAGGGCTACTCGCTGGAGGGGCTTTTCGAGGAGTATGACCTCGATTATGAGGAGCAGACTGTTGTGCGTCGTATGGTATCGCCATCGGGCAAGAGCCGTGCCTTTGTCAACGATACGCCTGTGCAGCTCGCGGTGTTGAAGGAGTTGGGGGCACGGTTGATTGATATCCACTCTCAGCATCAGAATCAGGTGCTCTCGGATGAGGCCTTTCGCCTGCGTTCGGTCGATACGTTGGCCGATTCGGTGGGTGAGGTGGCCAAGTATTCGGGAACCTATGCCGAGCTTAGGAGTGCAGAGCGTGAGGTGGAGCGTTTGGTGGCTGAGGCCGAGTCGCTTCGCAAGGATGAGGAGTGGCTCCTCTATCAGGTCGATGAGTTCGACGTGGCTGCTTTAAGGCAGGGCGAGTTGCAGGAGCTGGAGCAGGAGTTGGCGGTGCTGGAGAATGCAGAGCAGATTGGTGAGGCTCTTATCTCCGTAAGAAACATCTTCGATGCCGAGCAGATTGGAGTACTGGAGCAGTTGTCGGCGGCCGAGAGTGCCATTTCGCATATCAGCAAGAACTACCCTGCGGGCGAGGAGATACTCTCGCGTCTGCACTCGGTGGTGCAGGAGTTGAAGGATTTGGGTGCAACGGTGGCCGACGATAGCGAGCGCATAGAGGCCGATCCAGAGCGTCTGCAACGACTCACCGAGAGGGTGAATATGATATATTCGATGTGTCAGAAGCATCGTGTGGCAACGCTCGACGAACTTATCGCCGTTGGCGAGAGGTTGCGTGAGCAGCTTAGCCTGATTACCCATAGCGACGAGGAGATTGAGCGTCAGCGTGAGAAGATTCGCGAGTTGGAGCAGAGGGCTCGTAAGCAGGCTGCAGTAGTTCACTCTATGCGAGCAAAGGTGGCACGTCAGACTTCGAAGGATATTGCTCGCACGTTGGCTATGCTGGGTATGCCCGAGGCTACGTTTGAGATTGAGGTGGCGGATGTGGGCGAGCTGATGGCATCGGGTTGCGACAAGATAAGATTTATGTTCTCGGCCAATAAGAATATGGCTTCGCAGCCAGTCGAGAAGATTGCATCGGGCGGTGAGATTTCGCGTGTGATGCTGGCCCTGAAGGCGTTGCTTGCCAAGAAGGCGAAGTTGCCAACAATCATCTTCGATGAGATTGATACGGGTGTGTCGGGCCGTATAGTCGATGCTATGGGCGAGATTATCCGTTCTCTTGCCGAGAATATGCAGGTGGTGGCTATTACCCACTTGCCTCAGGTGGCATCGAAGGGCGAGTCGCACTTTGTGGTGTATAAGCAGCAGAGCCGCACCAATATTGCCCGCTTAGGTGACGATGAGCGTGTGGAGGAGATTGCCAAGATGTTGTCGGGCAGTGTGATTACCGAGGCGGCACTCTCGCAAGCACGACTGCTGCTGGGCCGAGGCGGAAGCCTGTTTTAATGTGGCTACCGTTGATTGAAAACCTTGAAACTACAATTTATATGAAGAAATTTTTGTTTTTGGTTGCTATGGCGGCAACTATTGTGATGGCGGGTTGCTCGGAGCAGGCGGCCTTGAAGCGTGATTTGAAGAGGGCTTTGGCGGTGGCTGTTGAGCAGGATAAGCAGCAGGCGCAACGTGTTGAGCCATTGGAGGATAAATTCCCTCGCACGTTTGAAAAGGGTGAGGTAAAGTTCACCGGAGCAAAGGGTTGGGTGAGTGGATTCTTCCCCGCCTCGTTGTGGCTTTTGTATGAGCATACGGGTGATGAGGAGCTGAAGGCCTATGCCGAGAAGTTCACACGCCGTTTAGAGTCGATAAAGGATTATAAGGGTACGCACGACTTGGGCTTTATGATTTTCTGTCCATTCGGCAATGCCTACCGTCTGACGGGCGATGAGTATTACAAGGAGGTAATCAAGCAGGCTTCGGAGTCATTGGCCTCGCGCTATGATCCCGAGGTGGGTTGCATCCGCTCGTGGAACACAGGCCGCAAGGAGAACCCAGAGTTGGACTTTATGGTTATCATCGACAATATGATGAACCTCGAGATGCTGGAGTGGTGTGGCGGTTATTCCGAGATTACCCGCTCTCACGCCGACAAGACCATCGAGAACCATTTTAGAGAGGACAATAGCACCTTCCACGTTGTGGCCTACAACGAACTTACTGGCGAGGTTGTGGAGCGTCGCACAAAGCAGGGCGATGCCGACGATTCGGCTTGGGCGCGAGGCCAGTCGTGGGGCTTGTATGGCTATACGATGATGTATCGTATGACGGGCGAGAAGCGCTACTTAGATCAGGCAGAGAAGATTGCCAACTATCTGATTCCACGCTTGCCCGAGGATGCTATTCCAAATTGGGACTACGATGCCGAGAAGCAGTTTAAGGATTCGTCGGCAGGTTCGATTATGGCCTCGGCGCTGATTGAGCTATATGGCCACACAAAGAATAGTGAGTATTTGGCAGTGGCCGAGCGTCAGTTGCGTTCTTTGGTGTCGGAGGCTTACTTCGCTAAGGTGGGCGAGAATGGTAACTTCCTTTTGATGCACGGTGTGGGACATCTGCCAGGCGGGTCGGAGGTGGATGTGCCATTGTCGTATGGCGACTACTACTTCATCGAGGCTGCAATGCGTTACTTGGCTTTGTAAGGCTGCCAATAACCTTTGGAAGATTTATAATGACATCCCTGCGGGCAGTTGCTTGCGGGGATTGTTATTTGTGGGGTGGGGGTGATGCGGAGCAATGTTTTGGGCCAAAGTGTTGGTTTTGTGGAATAAAAATCGTACATTTGGTTTTGATTGTGGTTCAAACGGATATTTAGAATCAATATTTATATAGAGTTATGTTCAAAAAGTTTATCAATTTCTACAAAACCAGCGCTCCTGCGGCTCCGCTTGAGATAAGCGACGAGGCGAAGGATAAGCTCTACAAGAAGCTGCGTTTTCAGGCCTTTGCGGCGGGTACTATTGGCTATAGCCTCTATTATGTGTGCCGTACGAGTTTGAATGTGGTGAAGAAACCAATCCTCGATAGCGGTGCGTTAGATGCCACACAGTTGGGTGTTATCGGCTCATCGTTGCTGTTTGCCTATGCCATCGGTAAGTTTGTGAATGGATTTTTGGCCGATTATAGCAACATCAAGCGATTTATGGCCACAGGCCTTGCAGTGTCGGCTGTAGCTAACCTGCTGATGGGTGTGTTAGGCTTGGCTTCGGGTGCGGCGGTATCGTCGGCTGTGTTGTTTATAGCTATGTCGATTATGTGGGCCATCAACGGCTGGTCGCAGTCGATGGGTTCGCCCCCATCGGTTATCGCGCTCTCGCGCTGGTATCCGCTCGATAAGCGTGGTACCTATTACGGATTCTTCTCGGCAAGCCACAACATTGGCGAGTTCTTCTCGTTCCTCTTCGTGGGTAGCCTTGTGGCCACAGCGGGCTGGCAGTGGGGCTTCTTCGGCTCGACGATTGCGGGTGTGCTGGGTGTGATATTCATCATACTCTTTATGCACGACACGCCCGAAAGCAAGGGCCTGCCATCAATTACCGAGCTGGCGCACGAGCAGAAGCAGGAGGCCGACAATCAGTCGGTTAAGGATGTGCAGAAGTTGGCTTTGCGCACGCCTGCAGTGTGGATTTTGGCTTTGGCAAGTTCGTTTATGTATATCAGCCGCTATGCTATCAACGGCTGGGGTGTGCTCTATCTGCAGGAGGCTAAGGGCTTCGACTTGGTGGATGCCACACAGATTATCTCGATCAACGCCCTGCTGGGTATCATAGGCACAGTCTTCTCGGGCTGGATTTCGGATAGGTTCTTCAAGGGTAGCCGCAATATCCCTGCTTTGGTGGCGGGTGTTCTGAATACGGTGGGCCTTATGCTCTTTGTATATGGCGGTAACGGATGGTTTGTCAATGCGTTGAGTATGGTTATCTTTGGTATAGCTATCGGTGTGCTTATCAGCTTCCTGGGTGGTTTGATGGCAGTCGATGTGGTGCCTCGCAAGGCTTCGGGTGCTGCGCTTGGCGTTGTGGGTATGGCGAGCTATGTGGCCGCAGGTATTCAGGATGTGGTGAGCGGTGCGCTTATTGATGCTGGCAAGACGGTGGTCGATGGGGTTACAACCTACGATTTCAGCACTGCGGCAATCTTCTGGATTGGTGCTTCGGTGGTGTCGTTCGTGTTGCCAATTCTCAACTGGAAGCGTAAGGCTAACGCTGCATAATGGGGTGGCGCAGATGTGGCAAGGGGAATAATGTTTTATCTTTTTGCGCTATTTTTGTTCTTTTTTGTATATATGCGCTCGATTAAATTTATTGAAGAGATGAAAAAGATTGTATTGTTATGTCTGGCATTGTGCGCTGTGATTTCAGTTGGTGCGCAGGAGTTGCCATATTCAAAGTATCTTACTTACGAGAAGAAGGATTTTAGGGATAACCGTTTCAAGTATGACGACTACACCAATAGCTGGTGCTTGAGTAAGACCAACGGTTTGAGAGCAACTGTCAACGTGTTGGCAATCATTGCCGATGGTTACGAGGATATACGTCCAAGCCAGAAGGATTACACAATCCTGGTGCAGATGGGTGAGGATGATAAGGCGGCTTTTGTGAAGGTTAATTTCTACGACACCGACACCTACCACAAGGTGCTCACCTACCTGAAGGATAATGGCCGCGATCTGTTGGAGACCACGTCGGGTAAGCTCACAAAGCATCAGGCCTACTGTGGCGACTACTCTGTGGAGCTTAATATGGAGCAGCACATCATTAGCCGCACATCGGCACACACACAGCCGTTTACAACACTGTGAAGAATGTGGATGAGTCGTACAACGGATATTGCTTCACCATCTATACAGGCGTTAAGCCCGTGTCGGAGTATCTCGACAAGAAGGCCGAGAAGCAGGCAAAGCGCGATGCTAAGGGCAAGAAGAAGCAGAATGTGCAGGATTTGATGTAATATCAGATAACCAATTAAGAAATCCCCGTAAGCGAAAGCCTACGGGGATTTGTTGTTGATGGTTGAGTAGTGAACTACTCTATCATAGCTTGTTAGATAACGGCTGTTGCACTAAGGTCTAAGGCCACTACCACCTTGCAATGTGATGGTCTCGCCTGTTACATACTCGGCATCGTCAGAGGCGAGGAATACGCACACACGGCCGATATCGCCCTTAGGGTCGGCAAAGTGTCCCAACGGAATACCCTGTATGGTCTTCTCATATAGCTCGGGGAAGTTCTCACGCCACTGCTGCAAGCTCTCGGTCATAGCCAAAGGACAGATGACATTCACTCGCACACCATCGGGGCCCCACTCGGCGGCTGCCACGCGCGACATACCTCGAATACCCTCCTTGGCTGCGGCATACGACGCTTGGCCCAACTTACCAAACAGACCTGCACCAGAAGCAAAATTAATCACCGAGCCTCGCGAAGCCTTCAGGTGTGGGAAGCACTCGCGCATATAGAAGAATGCGGCATACAGACCAGAGTAGATTGCAAGGTCAAAATCCTCCTTCGTATGCTCAACCAGTGGCATACCCGATTTCGACACCTGAGCATTGTTTACCAATGTATTGAGTTTGCCAAACTTCTCGATGGTCTTCTGAACAACTATTTTGATAGCCTGCTCGTCGGCTCCATCGGCCACAATGGGCAATACCTCAATGCCGTATCGCTCCTCTAATTTCTGTTTTGCCTCAAGCAGACGAGATTCGGTTCTACCTGTGAGTACGAGGTTTGAGCCCTCCTCGGCAAAGGCCTCAGCCAAGCCGAATCCAATTCCCTTACCGCCACCTGTGATGAGGGTGACATTCCCATTCAAGCGTTTCATAATTATCGCACATTAAAATTATTCAATACTACTAACATCTCTACGATTAGCGAACCGTGAGTGAGTGTTACTCCAAAATTAATCATTTTATGACACAATTTACCATCTTGGCGCAAAAAAATATATCACTTCAAAACAATTATCTTGCAATAACGACACATTTCACAAAATACAACTGATAGAATTCAACGAAGCTATACGATAGAGTAGGGGAGGGTTTATTATTGGATAAGGTGTAAAAAATGAGAGGCACTCCTAAAGGAGTACCTCTCAAAATATCTGTAAACCAAATAGTTTACTCAGTCATAGCCTGCTGGATAGCAACTGCAACAGCAACTGTAGCACCTACCATTGGGTTGTTACCCATACCCAGGAAGCCCATCAGCTCAACGTGTGCTGGTACTGATGAAGAACCTGCAAACTGAGCGTCAGAGTGCATACGACCCAAAGTATTTATACAACTTTTTGGGAAATTATTGCCTATAATTTGCCTATTTTAAGCAAAAACTTTATACCTTTGCTCCGAAAGTAAAAGCGTTTACTATAAATGCTTTTACGGAAATGCTAACTACACACATCACTTACAATGAAAAAGTTTAATA
>JAZOUS010000036.1:0-64375 GCA_045658265.1 Alistipes sp. | reverse complement strand
TATTAGTTTCTATGTAAAAATGTTGGAATCTTCCGCTTATTAAAAACGTTTCAAAGAACGATTCTTTACCTCAAAGTCGCTTTTTGCACGGTCGTTTTCCCAAAGGTAGATTCTCACATTTTTATATGGTTGCTAATTTGTCCTAATTCCCCTCACCAATATAAAAATGTGGAATGACGTGTTTATTTTTCATCTTTCATCTTTCATCTCTAAATTCCCTAATTTATTTTGCCTCAAAGTAATTCATAAAAAGGTCGCAAGACCTCATTTTGAATTAAAAAGTTGTACCTTTGCGGCCAATTAGGGAAGATTTTAGCCAATGTGGCAATCTTTTGAAACCGAATATAACAAAAATAAAATGAGAAAGTTATTATTAACCATCACAACCATTGCAGTTATGGCAAGTTGTAAGAATGCGGCCGACGAGCAGCGCCCTGCCATCGACCGCGCCAATTTCGATGAGAGTGTGGCTCTCAACGAAGATTTCTATCAGTATGCAACAGGCGGCTGGCAGAAGGCCAACCCTATGAAGCCCGAGTTTTCGCGTTACGGTGTGTTCGACATCCTGCGTGAGAACAACGAGGTGCGCCTGAATGATTTGTTCGCCTCGATGACCAAGTCTAAGGCCGAGAAGGGCAGCGTGGAGCAGAAGATTGCGGACCTCTACACTATGGGCCTGGACTCTGTACGCTTGAACAAGGAGGGCTTGCAGCCACTCAAGACCGACCTTTCGCAGTTGATGCAGCTCTCTGAGCTTGAGCACGTTGCTATCGCGCTGGCTCGCATCCACACAGCAGCGGGTAACCCTCTGTTTGGTATTGGCGTGAGTGCCGATTTGATGAATTCAAACATCAACGCCCTCTATGCCGACCAGTCGGGTTTGGGTATGGGCAACCGCGATTATTACCTCGACCAGGAGCACGCCGCTAAGCGTGAGGGATATGTGCAGTGGCTCACCAAAGCCTTCACGATGTGCGGCATTGCCAACCCTGCCGAGTCGGCTCAGGGTGTACTCGATTTCGAGACCAAGATGGCTAAGTCGTTCCGCTCGAATGTGCAGTTGCGCGACATCGCATCGCAGTACAACCCAATGACAAAGGCCGATTTTGTGAAGCGTTACGACGCTGTTGACTGGGTGTTGTATTTCCAGAATATGGGCATCGGCGAGTTCGACAAGATTATCGTTGGCCAGCCCGAGGTGTTGGATGCTGTGAACAAGTTGCTCCACACCGAGCCACTCGCAACTGTGAAGAACTACCTCGCAGCGAGCGTTATCTCAAGCGCAGCAGGTTATTTGAGCGACGATATCTATGAGGCATATTTCGACTTCTTCGGCCGTCAGATGTCGGGCCAGCAGCAGATGCGTCCACGCTGGAAGCGCGCTATGGCTGTGCCTAACGGCATCCTGGGCGAGGCTGTGGGCGAGATTTATGTTAAGAAGTACTTCCCCGAGAGCGACAAGCAGCGCGTGTTGGAGCTCGTGAAGAACTTGCAGACCGCTTTGGGCCAGCATATCGACGCTTTAGAGTGGATGTCGGCCGAGACTAAGGCTAAGGCTCACGAGAAGTTGGCCACCTTCACCGTGAAGATTGGCTACCCCGACAAGTGGAAGGACTACTCATCGCTCGAGATTAACCCACTCTACTCTTATTGGGACAATATGAAGCAGGCTTCGGCGTGGTACACTGCCGACAACATCTCGAAGCTCGGCAAGGAGGTTGACCGCGACGAGTGGCATATGACTCCACAGTATGTGAACGCCTACTACAACCCCACAACCAACGAGATTTGCTTCCCTGCGGCTATCCTCCAGCCTCCATTCTATAACTCGGCTGCCGATGATGCGGTGAACTATGGTGCTATCGGTGTGGTTATCGGTCACGAGATGACTCACGGCTTCGACGACCAGGGCCGCCACTTCGATAAGGATGGTAATATGGCCAACTGGTGGACCGATGCCGACTCTGAGGCCTTCAAGAAGAAGACCGATGTGTTGGTTGAGCAGTTCAATAAGGTTGAGTGCCTCCCCGCTAAGGATGGCCAGCCAGCAATTATGGCCGATGGCGCATTGTCGCTCGGCGAGAATATTGCCGACCAGGGCGGTCTGCGTGTGGCCTACACAGCGTTGCGCAACTCATTGGAGGGTAAGGGCGAGCCTGAGCCTATCGACGGCTTCACTGCCGACCAGCGCTTCTACCTCTCTTACGCCACAATCTGGGGCCAGAACATCCGCGATGAGGAGATTGCACGCCTCACCAAGACCGACGTACACTCGCTCGGCAAGAACCGCGTGAATGTTACCCTGTGTAATATCGACACCTTCCACAAGGCCTTCGGCATCACCTCAGGTGCTATGTTCCTGCCTGAATCGGAGCGTATTATTATCTGGTAATTCAAAATTAGGGAAGTTAGGGAGATTAGAGAGATTAGGGAGATTTTTCCCTATATTCCTTAAATTCCCTAATCTCCCTAATCTCTTTTGCCTCAAACTCAATGAAAAAGCCATCACAGGGAATTGTGATGGCTTTTTCTTGTGATGGCTTTTATGCTACTGCTTAATCCACGAAAGCAGCTCCTTGAAGGTTGGCTTTTTGCCGTGCATAAAGATTCCCACACGATATATCTTGCCAGCCACCCAGGCCATACCGCCCACCGAGAGGTAGAGCAGCACTAACGAGATGATAATCTGCCCCGTTGGTATGTCAAACGGTATGCGGGCCATCATCACAACGGGCGAGGTGAATGGTATGAGCGAGCTCCACACCGCGAGCTGCGAGTTAGGATCGTTGAAGACCGACATAGCAAGTATCAGCGCCAGGATGATTGGTACTGTGATGGGTGTCTGCAACTGGTTGGCATCCTGAATTGAGTCCACAGCCGAGCCAACGGCGGCAAACATTGCCGAGTAGAAGAGGAATCCGCCCGCAAGGAAGAGCGTCAGCCATACGAACATCATAGCCAGACGGCCAGGGTTCATAGCAAACGAGATGGCCGAGAGCATATCGGCATCAATGCCGGCCTGTGCCGAGGTCATAGCACCCGCCTGCACAGCCTCTACACTCTGCATCACGTCGGCAGGCATAAGCGATGGCAGCACCGTAGCACCCAAGCCGCACACCAGCACGCCCCAGATGGCTACCTGTGTGATGGCCACAGCCGCCACACCCAAAATCTTACCCATCATAAGCTGGAATGGGCTCACGCTCGACACCAGCACGTCTAACACTCGGCTGCCTTTCTCCTCGATTACCGAGGTCATAACCATCGAGCCGTATATGAGCAGGAACATATAGAGCATCATACCCAGCACCAAACCCAGCAGGTATGCTATGGTCGATGATGTGGCCTCCTCGTCCTCTCCCTCTGCGGCGAGGTCGTTGCGGAAGTTGGTGAGCGTGACGGTCACCTTCACGTCGTGCATAATCTGCTCAAGGTTTTCGATGTCGTAGCGCTTCAGACGCTCGCGCTCAATCACACGCTCAATCTGCGACGAGATGTTCGACTCGAGCGACATCGACGACGAGGAGTTGGTGTAGAGCTTCACGTTAGATGGGTTGTCCACCACATCTTCGCCAATCCACAGCACGCCAAAGACCTCGGTGTTGGCTCGCGCCTGCTCGAATGGCAGGGTGGTGAGGTTGAACTCTAGCTCGTCGTCACCCACAAGGTGCGGAGCAATGATATTGCTCTGGTCAACCACCAGCAGCTCCTTCCGGTCGCCTGTGGCGAAGAGCATCATCAGCGTTGGGGCCGCCATCATCACAATCATAAGTAGCGGCATAAGTATAGTCGTGATAATGAACGACTTTTTGCGCACACGCTCGTTGAATTCACGAGCTATAATGATTCCAATCTTATTCATCTTAGTTCGGATTTTTGAGGTTAATTACAACTTGCCCTCGACGGCTCTGATAAATATATCGTTCATACTTGGCATCACCTCGCGGAACGAGCGCAGCTCCACTGCCTCGTTAGCCACGGCGATACTTTCACGCACCGTTGCCGACTCTCTTAGGCGTATGCGGGTGGTGTGGTAGGGGGTGTCGGCCACAGCCACAGTGCCCATCAGCTCGGCAAGTGGGTTCATCGTCTGCTCGAAGAGCGAGCTCTCACCGCCGTATGTCACCTCAAAGATGTTCTCGCCAAAGCGGTGGCGAAGCTCATCCACCGAGCCTGAGAGTATGTTGTGCGACTTGTTAATCAGCGTTATGTGGTCGCAAATCTCCTCGACGCTGGCCATATTGTGTGTCGAGAAAATCACCGTTGCACCCTCGTCACGCAGGCGCATAATCTCCTGCTTCAAGAGGTTGGCATTTATCGGATCGAAGCCCGAAAATGGCTCGTCGAAGATGAGCAGCTTGGGCGAGTGGAGTACGGTGGTGATGAACTGCACCTTCTGGGCCATACCCTTCGATAGATCCTCCACCTTCTTGTCCCACCAGCTCTCGATGCCCAACCTAATGAACCACTGCTTGAGCCTTGCTATGGCCTCACGGCGTGAGAGTCCCTTCAGGCGGGCAAAGAAGATGGCCTGCTCGCCCACCTTCATCTTCTTGTAGAGGCCACGCTCCTCGGGCAGATAGCCAATGTGGTAGATGTCCTGGTCGGTGATGGGGCGACCATCGAAAATCACACGTCCCTGGTCGGGCAGCGTGATGCGGTTGATGACACGAATCAGCGTGGTCTTACCTGCGCCGTTGGGGCCTAACAATCCATAGATTGAGCCTCGGGGCACGCTGAGCGACACATTGTCGAGTGCCGTATGTTTTGAATAACGCTTGGTGACGTTTTCAATTTGTAGAATGTCCATAACTCTGTGTATTTATATCTTATGACAAATATACGAAAAAGAAATTATCCAACAAATCTCTTTTGTCGTTTCTCTCGCCCTTAAAATCCTCACATACACCTCGGTATGCTGCGGTTTTTAAGGCTTTGAGGGGCTGAAAATAGCTCTTGATATATAATCTCTATAAGGTGAAAATCTATGTTTTCGGGTGATAAGTCTATCCGAATACCAAAATATGCTCGCTGTCGGGCTGCACGATTCTCATATCCACAATCCGCTCGCCCAGCAGTTGCGCCCGTAGCTCTCCCTCCTCGATGTCGAGTTCCAAAATCTCCATATCTCGCAGAAAATCGACGCCCGCGCGGCCAGCCATCTTGTAGAGAGCCTCTTTGGCACACCATATTGCGGCCATCTTCAGCGGCGAGTCCACCTGCAAGCCTTCCCGCTCGGCTGCGGTGATATACTTTGCGGCCACACGCTCGAAGTTGCGCCCTGTGCGCTCGATGTCCACCCCACAGGGTTTGTCACTCAGCAGCAGAGCCACACAATCGGCGCAATGCGACACCGAGATATGTCTATATTGGGAATTTGAGATGCAGGGGGCTCCCTGCTCGTTGTAGTTGATTTCGCACCATTCGCCTGCCACCCTTCGAAGCAGCCTGCGCCACGCCAATCGCTCGGCACGTCGCGACCTTGCGGTGATACCCTCCACCGAACTAAGCTCGGCCGCAGTGGCCTCGGCCTCCAGCACCTCCAGCTCGGCGATAGGCTCAACAGCCAGCAGACCATCGGGCAGTGGGATATGTAGTGCGCAATCCATTATTCTGCTTGGTTTGTGCCGCCGTGACGGCCCACCACAACCTTGATTTTATCGACTCGGCGGCCATCCATCTTGTTTACGGTGAATCGTATGTCGTGAGTCTCCACCATATCGCCCTTTTTGAGCAGGTCGCGGCGAAGCTCAAGCATCAATCCTGCAAGTGTCTCGGCACGTCCCCGCACCTCAGCCAGCACATCCTCCTCCAAATCGACCACACGCTCGAAATCGACTATGTGAGTCTTGCCATCGAAGATGTAGGTGTTGGCGTTCAGACGCTCATAGAACGACTCCTCCACGTCGCTCTCGTCGGAAATCTCGCCCACGACCTCCTCTAAGATATCCTCCAGCGATACCAATCCCTCGGTGCCGCCATACTCGTCAACCACGATGGCGATGTGAATCTTGTTCTCCTGGAAATCGCGCAACAGGTCGTCAATCTTCTTATGCTTGGGCACGAAATATATCTTGCGGATAAGCTGTTGCCAGCCAAACTCGTCGCCCGAATTGATGTGGGGCAGGAGGTCTTTCACATAGAGCGCACCCTTGATGTGGTCCAAATCCTCATCATAAACCGGTATGCGCGAGTAGCCCGACTCGATGATTATGCTCTTCACCTTCTCGAAGCTGTCGGTAATCTCCACAGCCGTAATGTCGATGCGTGGGCGCATAATCTCCTCCACCTCGGTATTCACAAAGTTTACGATGCCCTCCAGCATCTGGTGCTCCTCGGCCGACTGCACCGAGCCTTTTGCCAAATCGACAGCATCGGCTAACTCCTCCATCGAGATTTCGGCGTTGCGCGACGCCAGACGGCTTATGCGGCCTCCCGTGCGCACTAACACATACGACAGAGGGTAGGTGAACCATCCAAAGAACTTGATGGGATAGATCACCAAGCGGGCGAAGCCTCGTGGGTTGCCCTGCGAGAATACCTTTGGCAGAATCTCACCAAAGAGCAGCAGCAGGAAGGTCACCAGTACCGTCTTGAAGAGGAATTCAAAGCGGTGGAAGACAAAGAGTTTGTCCATCACATTCGAGCTGATGATTACGATGCAGATGTTCACCAGATTGTTGGTAACAAGTATTGTGGCCAACAGTCGGTCCACATCCGACAGCAGCGAGAGAATCGCCCCGTCGCGCGTGTCGCCCTTCTCGCGCATCTGCTGCAACTCGCTGGGCGAGAGCGAGAAAAACGCCACCTCCGAGCCCGACACCAAAGCCGACACAATCAGCAGCAGTAACATCACTGCCAGCATTGCGACTATCTGTGGTGTGAAACCTAAATATGTGATTGCTAACTCTTCCAAACCTATGGGTTTTGATTTATGTTGAACGAGGTTGCCCCATAAGACAACCCCGATTTATCTAAGCTATTTAGTGTTGACTACTGAAACAACTCATTGTCGTTGAGTCTTGGCTCTGCATCCTGATCGTCGCGGAAGACCTCCTTGCGGCGAGGTGCGCCATCGTTGTCCACCACCAACTCTACATTGCGGCGGCGATATGATGGGATGCGAAGCTCGGCCTCGATGTTGGCATATTTCGATGGGCGACGCTCCAAGATGGCAGGCATAGCGGCGTGGTGCTGAGCCACAGGGCGTGGAGCCACCTCGGCTGGCTTCTTCGCAGGCTCAAGAGTTGAGATAATCTCATCCTCCTCGTCGTCCTCGTCAGTCGAGAGCTCAATCTCCAGACGTGGAGGCATAGCGCGTGGGATGAAGTCGTCGGCACTGAAACCAGTTGCCACAACCACCACCTCCAGCATATTCTCGCTCATAGGCTTCGAGCAGCCACCCCAGATAAGGTTTGCGCGGTGCTCAATGCCATCCTCATCCTTGTAGCTTGCGTAGCTCTGGATGTAGTTCAAAATCTCCATCGTCTCATCGTAGCTCACATTCTCGATGTCGGCAGCCGCGATGTTGATAAGCACGTTCTTTGCGCCAGCGATAAGGTTGCTGTCCAGAAGTGGCGAGCAGAGTGAACGGCGTGCAGCCTCCAATGCTCGGCCCTCGCCCTCGGCTGATGCCACACCCATATGTGCGCGGCCACTGCCTCTCATCACTCTCTCCAGGTCGGCAAAATCGACTCTTACATAGGCACTCTCGACGGTGATAAGCTCGGCGATACCCTTTGTAGCCATAGCCAAAATGTCGTCGGCCTTGCGGAATGCCTGTGGCAACGAGAGTTTGCCATACATCTCGCGGATGCTGTCGTTGTTGATTACCAAAAGTGAGTCGGCATACTTCTTAATCTCCTCGATACCGCGTGCCGCCTGCTCACAACGTGCTGGGCCCTCAATAACCAGTGGCGAAGTGACGATGGCCACCGTCAGGAGTCCCATCTCGTGAGCCAACTTGGCAATTACGGGTGAAGCACCCGTACCCGTACCACCACCCATTCCGGCAGTGACGAATACCATCCTCGTACCCGACGACTCGATATACTGCTTAATCTGCTCAAGCGACTCCATCGCTGCCTCGCGGCCACGCTCAGGGTCGTTACCCGCACCCAGACCATCTTTGCCGAGTCGGATTTTATCCTTCACGGGCGAGTTATCCATCGCCTTCTGGTCGGTGTTACATATCAAGAAGTTCACGCCCTTGATACCAGTGTTGCACATATGGTTCACGGCGTTACCGCCAGCACCACCCACACCGATTACTGTTATGATTGAAGATGCCTGCTTTGGCATCGAGAGTTCGTTCATCAAATCTTCCATCTCGCTATATTTAAGAAGCTCATTTAATAATCACTTGTGCGACCTACATCTCGTCATCATCATCCTCGTCGGGATTGCGGAAGGCCTCGTTGAACAGGCGGCCAATCTTCTTACCCAACTTGCCGAAAATGCCCTCGTCGCTCTTTACATCCTCATCCTCGTCGTCATCCTCGAAGCCATCGTTTACGGGTGCTGAGGTGATTGTGGGGGTTGCGATGCGCTGTGTCACGCTCTGTGCTGCATTCTCATCTGCGGCAGGTGCGCCATAGCTCTCGTTCACTGTGCGAGGCTGCGCTGCGGCTGGCTCGGCAGGTGTGGCAGGAGTGATGTGTGCGCCCTGCGCTGGCTGCTGCACCACAGGCTCACGCTCGACGGCTTGAGCAGGAGTGTGCAGGATGCTTACTGGGCAGGCGCCCATCTTTGCACCACGCAACAACATTGATATAGCCAGAGTGTAGTTTGGCGAGGCCGCCTTCTCGAGCGACTCGGTTGCAATGCCAATCTCGGCACACGCTACGCGAGTCTCCTGACCTGTCACGCGAGCGAAGAGCTCACCCACATTCTTCAGTGCGGCAGTACCACCAGTCAGCACGATACCCGCCGAGAGCTTCTTGGCGAAGCCCGCCTCGCGAATCTCGTTCCACACATACTCCGCAATGTCGGTCATACGGGCCTCGATAACGGCCGCTAAATTCAGACGTGGGATAGGCTTGATTGAGCGGCTGCCCTTGCGAACCTGAATAAGCTCGTCGGGGGTGATGCTCACCACAGCCGAACCATATCGGCGCTTGAGGCTCTCCACAGTGCGTGGTGGGATATATCCGTTGAAGTGGCGGATGTCGTTGTTTACGGCTGCACCACCGATGGGGATTGTAGCGATGTAGTTCAGCACGCCGCCATAGTAGATAGCCACATCCGTCACGCCACTACCTATATCGACCACTGCCACACCCTCCTGCATCTCGTCGCTGTTGATGACCGATTCGGCCACAACGGCTGCGCTGGCAAAGATGCCACGCATCTTGATACCCGCATCGAGGAATACTCTATGGAGACGGTCTTTGGCCGAACGCTCACAGAGGATGAAGTTGTAGGTCGATGAGAGCTGCTTGCTGTAAGAGCCAACGGGGTTCTTCATCTCGACACCCATATCGCTCTTGTAGTTGATGGGGAACAGGTCCATAATCACCTCGCCATCGGCAGCCTTCACATTCTCCATACGGTCACGCAGGGCGCTCACGTCGCGCTTCGAGATGCAGTTCTCCACATCCTCCACAAAGACGTGGTCGGTGTAGCGGGCACAGCGCACAAACTTGCCCGAAATGCTGACGTAGGCATCTGTGATGGCGATGCCCACCTGCTGCTCGGCAGCCTGACGAGCCTTGACCAATGCCGAAGCCACCATCTGATTGTTGTCCACCAATCCCGCAGTTACGCCCTCGGTCGGCTCGGCCACCACACACTCGATGTTGATGACACCACCCTCGGCCAAAGAACCCACAGCTACCACTACCTCCGACGAACCGATGTCGACGGCTACTATGTAACTCTTCTTCTCCATATCGTATATCTTTCTTATTTTTCTTTACTATTTGGTGCAGACTACCTGGCCCTCATACTCAACCGAGATGGTACGATACACATCCCAGCCGATGTTTTTCAGCCCCTTGTCGTAGAATGCGAGCAGTTTGTCGAGTTTGGCCTCTGCCTCATCCAACGTACCAAACTGCACAATATGACGACCTGTACGAGGGATTAGCTCCAGTCGTACATCGCCACTCGACATCGTAGATGCCACGATTTGGACTATCTCGGCACGCCAAAATGAATCCTCCTCAATATATTTTACAAAGTTAATGAGTTTCAGGAAATCTTCATACCTTTTCAGTAACTTTTTTTGCTTCTCACGCTCAGCTTCTTGCTTGAGAGTGATAAGTTCTATCTTTTTGTCGTTCTCGCGAGTCCAGTAACGGTACTTTTTTCTGAGGGCCGCCTTGTGAGCTTTCAGCTCGGCCACACGCTTGTCGAAGTGGTCATACGATTCGAGCAGTCCCTTGCTTGTGCGCATACGACGTACTGCACGCACCGAGTCGTCGATAATCTTATCTTGCTTAAACAGAGGCGTTTTCTCGCGCTGCAAATCCAATATGCGCTGCTCCGACTCGGCTATCTGCTGCGCTATGTAGTCCCACGCCGAACCCACATACTTGGTGGGCAGCGGTGGTCGGTACTCGCCCGTAATGACAGGCACATAGACCGAAGCGTGACGTGGAGCCGAGAAGACGTAACCTTCGGCGGTCACATACGAATCAAATCCATCGACCAGCAGTCGGAGCATAGGTCGGCGCTGGCTGACGTTGACTCTCAGCACACCGTCGTAGGTGATGTAGGCACTCGCCCTCTCTATGAAGCCGTTGCGGCGAATGGCCTGCTCGATGGCCATCAAATCGACCTGGTCAATGGGCTGGCCAATCGTGGGTACTTTGCTCTGCACTATCCAACGACGCACATTCTCGCTCGTAACGAGTGACTCGTTGAGCAGGCTGTCGGCGATATCGACACTCACGCTATGTACCTTCGTGGTCGAGCGGTGGTGCTTTGCTCGGCCGCTGAACAGCACCACAAAACCCACTACAAAACACCATAGCAAGGCGAGTAATCCTATCTTTATTATTTTGTGCATCGTCTTCTTATCTTGTTATCCCTCAAATGGTTGTGTTATGCTTTCTTGCGTAGTTGCTCGGCCATAGCCTCGCAGTAGGCGTCGATGTTTCCTGCTCCAAACGACACCACCACATCGGTCGCCATCGAGGCCAATCGCTCGGCTAAATTCTCCCTCTCGCACATCTGCCAGGGTGAGGTGACAAGCTCACCAATCATCTCCGAACATACGCCCTCGATGGGCAACTCACGCGCTGGATAGATAGGCACCAAAATCACCTCGTCGGCATTCGACAACGCCTCGGCAAACTCTTTATAGAGGTCGCGCGTGCGGGTGTAGAGGTGGGGCTGGAAGATAGCCGTCACCTTGCGCTCAGGGAACATCTTGCGTACCGAGGTGAGCGTTGCCTCCAACTCCTCGGGGTGGTGGGCATAGTCGTCCATATAGACCTGCTTGGGGGTGTTTACATAGAACTCGAAGCGGCGTTTCACACCCGAGTAGTCGGCCAAGCCCTGACGCAACTTGTCGAGGTTGAGCTCCTCGCCACGACTGCGTGCTGCGCACCACATCGAGGCCACCGCAGCCACCGAATTCTCGATATTCACCCAGCCAGGGATGCCCAATGTGCATCGCTCGATAACGCCGTCGGGCGTCACAATATCATAGTAGTAGTAACCTCCCTCGCGCAGCTCCACATTGCGGGCATAGAAGTCGCAAGGCTCGTCGTAGCTGTATCGCCACACGCTCACACCCTGCTCGGGCAGAGCTATATCCACGCCCTGCTTGAGGATGAGGTGGCCACCCTGCTTGATGAGGGCCGCAAACTGACCAAACGCCTCCACAACGGCCTCGTAGGTGCCATAGATGTCGAGGTGGTCGGCCGCAACGGCTGTGATGATTGCCACGTCGGGGTTCAGGCGCAGGAACGAACGGTCAAACTCATCGGCCTCGACCGCCAGGCGATTACCCTCGCCCAGCACCATATTGCCGTTGAAGTTCTTTGAGATGCCACCCAGAAAGGCGTTGCCGCCACAGTCGCAGGCGTGGTTGAGCCAAGCGATAAGGGTTGAGGTGGTGGTCTTGCCGTGAGTGCCCGCTACCGCCATAACATACTTGCCCTCAGAGAGATGGCCAAGCATCTGCGAGCGTTTCTCCATCAGGAAACCACCCTCGCGGAAGAACTGCATCTGCGGATGGTCGCTCGGCACGGCAGGCGTGAATACGACCATAGTGGTTGCGGGGTTGCGAAACTCGGCAGGGATATTCTCCACCTCGTCCTCATAGCACACCATAGCACCCTCCTGCTCAAGAGCGTGGGTGAGGGGTGTGGGTGTGCGGTCATAACCCGCCACGCAGCGACCTTCGTGAAGAAAATATCGCGCCAAAGCACTCATTCCGATTCCTCCAATTCCGAGGAAATATATGTTCTGATAGCTGTTGTTCATATCTTAAATCTTTGCTCTTTCAACTTTGATCTTTTATCTCAATACACACTCCCTCCCCCTTCGGGTACTCCCTCTAGCTTAGAGGGAGAGTTTTTCATCCGCTTCCCGTAGCTCCTCCTCTAAGGCAAGAGGAGGTGGCCAACGGCCAGAGGAGTGTGTTATAAATATACGTCATTCCCAATTTTCGCATCATCAGCCATCGGTGATAATATACGCGTATATGCGAAAATGTCGGGAATCAACCGCTTATTAAAAACCCTGCTAAAAGCGATTCTTTGCACCGCACTTACTATAAGGTAGATTCCTGCATTTCTTCATAGTAGCTAATTCTCTTCACCAACCCTCACAAATGAAGAAATACGGAATGACTAGTATTTATCTTTTATCTTTCAGCTTTCAACCCAAAAACCCCAATTTTGAATTTTGAATTCTGAATTTTGAATTCCCCAGGGTTTACCACTCTTTTTCTATCTGCCTTACCACTCGCTCGGCGGCATCGGCTATGCCCATAGCTGCTATGTTGCGGCTGAGCTGCTTCAGACGCTCGTTGTCCAAGAGAAGCTCCAGAGCCACATCCATACCTTTGGCTATGGCCTCAGCGTCGCGTACCATAAGTGCCGCATCACGCTCGACGAGCGCCATAGCGTTCTTGGTCTGATGGTCCTCGGCCACGTTGGGCGAGGGCACGAAGATGGTTGGCTTACCCACCAAGCAAAGCTCCGATACGGTGCAGGCGCCACTGCGCGAAACAACAGCATCGGCCACCTCATAGGCGTAGTCCATACGCTCGATGAATGCCCCCATCCAGATATTCTCCACCTTGTGCTGCTCGAAGAACGAGCGCATCTCGGCCTCATAGAACTTACCCGTCTGCCAAATCACCTGCACAGGTGCGGGCTTACCTTCGAGCGAGAGAATCCAGCGTTTCATCATCTCGTTTAGGGTGCGTGTACCGAGTGAGCCACCCACCACAAGCAGCGTGGGCATCTCGGCCTTGAGGCCATAGTGCGCCAACGCCTCGTCGCTCTTACCCTTTGTGGGGGCAAATCGGCCACGCAGAGGGTTGCCCGTCTTGATAATCTTGTCGGCGGGGAAGAAGCGCTCCATCTCGTCGTAGGCCACGCAGATACGGCGAGCCGAGCGGGCGAGCATCTTGTTTGTGAGTCCTGCGAATGAGTTTTGCTCCTGAATAACCGTTGGCACTCCCATCTGCTGCGCCGCCCATAGTACTGGTGCGCTGGCATAGCCTCCGAAGCCAACGGCTATATCGGCCGAGAAGTCGCGTATCACCTTGCGGGCACGCATAGCGCTGCTCACCACCTTGAATGGCACAAGCAGGTTCTTCAAATCCAAACGTCGCTGCAGGCCAGCCACAGGCAGTCCCACAATATCATAACCCAGTGCGGGAATCTTCTCCATCTCCATCTTGCCCTCGGCACCCACAAAGAGAATCTCCACATTCTCCTTGTGCTTTCTCTTCAGCGCCTCGGCAACGGCAACGGCGGGATATATATGGCCTCCCGTACCGCCACCCGAAAGAATTACTCGTTTCATATATAGTTGTTTATCGTTTCTATCATAAAAAGGTCGCAAGACCTAATTTTGAATTCTTAATTTTGAATTTTGAATTCTCATCATCGTCCCCAGCTATCTCTGTCGAGCGAGCGGTAGCCTATGGCCTCCGAGATGTGGTGGGGCTCAATGTCGGCTGCACCCTCCAGGTCGGCAATCGTGCGTGCCACCTTGATTATGCGGTCGTAGGCTCGGGCCGAGAGCTGCAGTCGCTCCATCGCTCTGTCGAGCAGCGTGCGAGCCTCAGTCGAGAGCTGGCAGAATCGGCGCAACATAGCCGATGTCATCATCGTGTTGGTGTGCACAGGCGTATCCTTAAATCGCTCGGCCTGTATCTTGCGGGCCGCAATCACTCGCTTGCGCACCTCGGCGCTGCTCTCTGCGGGTGTCTCCACCGACATCTCCTCGCGCGATACGGGCGTCACCTCGACGTGCAGGTCAATTCTATCCATCAATGGGCCCGATATGCGTCCCATATATCGGTGTACGGCCGCCGCCGAGCAGGTACACTCCTTTGTGGGGTGGTTGTAGTAACCGCAGGGGCAGGGGTTCATCGATGCCACAAGGGTAAAGTTCGAGGGGTAATCCACCGCATAGCGCGCTCGGGCGATGCTGATGTGCTTATCCTCCAATGGCTGACGCAGCACCTCCAAAACCGAGTGGCCAAACTCAGGCATCTCGTCGAGGAACAACACTCCGTTGTGCGCCAACGACACCTCGCCAGGCTGTGGGTTCTGTCCTCCGCCAATGAGTGCTACGGGCGAAGCCAAGTGGTGAGGGGCTCGGAAGGGACGGCGATTCATCAGGCCGCTTCGTGTGCCTAATTTTCCCGCCACCGAGTGAATCTTGGTGGTCTCCAACGCTTCGTCGAGAGTCATTGGGGGCAGGATTGAGGGTATGCGTCGCGCAAGCATAGTCTTTCCCGAACCTGGAGGGCCAATCATAATCACGTTGTGACCACCCGCTGCGGCAATCTCGAGCGCTCGCTTGACGTGCGCCTGACCTTTCACGTCGGCAAAATCCTCGGCATACTCGCTCTGCTCCACCACGTCGGCCACCTCGGCCTCTATCGGCTCGATTACGGCCTCGCCATTGAGCGAAGAGGCCACCTGCTGCAACGATGTTACGGGCAACACCTCTATACCCTCGACAACGGCTGCCTCAACAGCATTCTCCTCGGGGACATAGATGCGCTTGAAGCCCTGCTCACGCGCCTCGGCAGTGATGGGAAGCACACCCTTCACGCCTCTTACCGAGCCATCCAACGAGAGCTCTCCCACGAATGCCACCTGATCCAAAGACTCTGGCATCACCTGCTGCATAGCAGCCAAGATGGCCACCGCAATCGGCAGGTCAAATCCTGAGCCCTCTTTGCGCAGGTCGGCAGGAGCGAGGTTGACCACACACTTGCGCTGAGTCATACGAAAGCCCGAATTCTCGTAGGCCGAGCGTATGCGTTGTTCGCTCTCCTTCACAGCGTTGTCGGGCAGGCCCACAAGGAAGAGGCCAGCGCCCCCGCCTGTGATGCTCACCTCCACCGTCACCGCAACGGCTCCGATGCCTGCGACTGCTCCTGTATAAGTGCGAACGAACATATTTTTTGTCTTTTATCTTGGTTATGTGCGCCCTACTAAAATGGTACCTCATCGGTTAGGGGTGCCTGGCGGTCGATGTTGGTTGGGCCTTGATTGAGGTCAAACTCTCCTCCGCCCATAGCCGAGCCGAGTCCACTGCCGAGGCCACCACCTAAGCCTCCGCCCACTGGTGCACCAGCCTCTTCGGGTGCTGGCATATTGCTCTGCACATAGTTATATTTGCGCTGGCCACCCGTAGGATCGGCAGCGGTTGAGTACTCGTCGGCATCCATATCGGCAAAGCGAGCCTGATCCTTCAGGAAGCGCAGCTTCACATCGCACACCGCACCGTTACGGTGCTTGGCCAAGATGATTTCGGCCAGACCAGCCGTCGGCATACCGTTCTCGTCGAGGTTGATGCCATAGTACTCTGGTCGGTGGATAAATGCCACAATATCGGCATCCTGCTCGATTGCACCCGACTCACGCAGGTCCGAAAGTTGCGGACGGTGCGAGCCGCCACGAGTCTCGGTGGCACGGCTGAGCTGCGAGAGCGCGAGGATGGGCACGTTGAGCTCTTTGGCGATAGCCTTCAGCGTACGCGAGATGAAGGCCACCTCCTGCTCACGATTACCCTTCGAGTCGGTGCTACCGGTCATAAGCTGCAGGTAGTCGATGATGATAATCTTGATGTCGTTGTGAATCTTCAATCGGCGGGCCTTCGAGCGGAACTCAAAGACCGAGAGGGCAGGCGTGTCGTCAACATAGAGCGGAGCCATACCGAGAGGCTTTGTGGCACTCTCCAGGTGTCGCCACTGCTCGGGCGTGAGTCGGCCCGACTTGATGTCGCTACCGCTCAGGCCAGTCTCGGCCACGATGAGTCGCATCATAAGCTGCACGTCAGACATCTCAAGCGAGAAGAATGCAACGGGCGACTCGTGGTCGATGGCCATATTTCGCGCCATCGAGAGCACAAAGGCGGTCTTACCCATTGATGGACGTGCCGCGATGATCACAAGGTCGCTGGGCTGCCAGCCGAGCGTTACGCGGTCGATAGCCATAAATCCCGAAGGCACACCCACAAAGGCGCTGGTGTTCTTGCTCGCCTCCTCAATCTGCTTCAGCGCGCGGGCGAGAATATCTTTCGAGTTCTGCACCGAACGCTTAACGTGTCCTTCGGCCACTTTGAAAATCTCGCTCTCGGCGTAACCGATAAGGTCGGTCACATCCTGCTCCTCGTCGTAGGAGCGGCGCTGAATCTCGGTTGCCGAGCGTATAAGCTCACGCTGCACATACTTCTGCGCAATGATTTTGGCGTGAAACTCCACGTTGGCTGCCGAACCCACCTTCTGTGTGAGCGTGGCCAGATAGGCCGCACCACCCACACGCTTGAGCTCCTTGCGCGAGCGCAGACGCTCGGTCACGGTGTAGAGGTCGATGGGCTTCAACTCGGCCGACAACGACTCGATGGCTCGGTAGATGAGCTGGTGCTCCTCGGTGTAGAATGTTTCGGGGCGGACATACTCCTGAACCGATATGATACTGTCGCGCTCAAGCATCAAGGCACCCAGCACCGCCTCCTCTAACTCAACAGCCTGTGGGGGTACTGTGCCAACAACTTGTGCATCGCTCAATTTTTCGTAGGCAGCGCGGTTGGCTGCCGATGGAGTATAATCCTTTGCCATATTGTTTATAATTATTATTTGTAAGGTGGTTGCAAACTCTTATTTATTAGTCGTTTACGCCGGTTTTTTAGGGTATTTTGCCGCCAAAACAGCAAAAGTGGGGCGTTTCAAATTTCAAATTTACGGAAAAATAGATAAACGCCAACAATTCGCAAGGCAAAATTTTTGAACAGAATAATTGTTAACAACCCCGATTTTGTTAATAACCCGCCTTCAGGGAATTCAAAATTCAGAATTCAAAATTCAAAATTAGGTTTTACAACCCTTTTATGATTGAGCTTGAGGGAAAAGAGATTAGGGAATTTAGGGAATATAAGAAAAACAAGGGAAACTCTCCCTCTAAGATAGAGGGAGTCCCCGTAGGGGGAGGGAGTGTGCGTTGAGATGAGAGATGAAGGATGAAAGTTCAAAGATGAGAGATGAGAGCTGAGAGATGAAAGAAAATACTCTATCTAACTCGATGTTAGATAGAGTATTAACCAATTTTGAATTTTGAATTTTGAATTCAATTTATCAGATGCCGAAAGAGCCTTATTAGGCTACTTTTGCTATGAGAGCGACTTCACTATTGCACACATCTCATCATACTGGCGCTCGATGCTCTGCAGCAGCTTATACTGCGCGCGGGTGCGCACCAGATTGTGGTCGGGATATGCAATCTTGTAGTAGTTGTCGCCATCGATGTAGTCCATCAGGAAGCGCAACACCTGCTCGAAGACGATGTAACGGCCACCGAATGCCATCCAGTCGAGCTCGCTCTGTGTCATCGACGCACGCTGCTCCGAGAGGTAACCCTCGGCAAAGGCACGGAACATATCGATACTCATCTCCACATTGTCGAGGTTCTTGTCGTCCTCGGCACCTGTGTTGGTGTAGGTACGGACTGCATCACCTATGTCGTTGAGCGACGTTGAGCTCATAACTGTATCGAGGTCGATGGCGCAGACCACCTTGCCCGACGACTTCACGAAGAGGATATTGCTGATCTTGGTCTCGTTGTGAGTAACGTGAGTTGGGATTGTACCATCCTCAACAAGCGACCAGAAGTCGAGCATCTCCTTGCGGCGTGACTCAATCCAGCCAATCTCCTCCTGCAGCTCGGCCACACGGCCTACGGGGTCCTTAGCGATGGTCTCGTCCCACTGCTGGAAGCGCCAGCGGATATTGTGGAAGCCCTTGATGGTCTCGTTCAGAGGCTTGTCGAAGTCGGCCAGCAGAGCCTGGAAGCGACCGATACCCACTCCACCCTGATATGCCAACTCGGTTGAGGTTACACGGTCGTAAGTGGCTGTGTCGGCGATAAATACGCAGACAGCCCAGTAGTTCTCGCCCTCCTTCACATAGAGCTTGCCATCTTTGGCAGGCACTACGGTAAGTGTCTCGCGCATTGGGTCCGAAACCTTAGCCTTGATGTGGTTTGTAACGGCTAAGATGTTGTCCATCATACCTGGAACATCGGGGAATACGATGTGGTTCTTGCGCTGCAAGATATAGTTGGGGGCGTCGCCCACAGTCACAACAGTAAAGGTATCGTTGATGAAACCCTCGCCCAAAGGCTTGATGGTCTCAATCTCGCCCTCCAACGCAAACTCAGAGGCGATAGCAAAAAGTTTTTCCTGATTCATTGGTTCTATTCGGTTTTAATATTTACTACAACAACTCCACATTGCCGAAGAACTCTGGGCAGTGGAAGTTTGGCTTCTCCAATGTGATTGGCGACCAGCTCATATAGTGAGCCTTCTCCAACTTATCGCCACACTTATAGAAGTTGGCCTTCAAGCTCTTGGGGGCCTTATCCAAGCCGATAAGCTCGAAAGGAATCACCTCCGCAAGCCACCACTTTGTCTGGCCCTTGATGTCGATAGCCTCGTGCTTGAATGTACCGAAGCGGCGCACCTTCGAGAGCTGCTCGGCTGTAAATGGAGTCGATTCGGCGCGAGTCTTGTGAGCCGATGCGAGGATTGTACCTATGCAGTTAATCTCGAAGTTGAAATAGCCCTCGCCATTAGGATTGCCAACGAAGAACTCCACACAACTATCCTCCCACACTCTTCCGTGATTCTCCATAGCGATTGCCTTGACGTGCTCCTCCTCCACGTCGAACATAATTACCAGTGCATCATCCGAGTGAGCAATGCGGAACTCCACCTTTGGAGCATAGGGGAACTCGTCGCTCCAGTTGTGGTAATCGATTGCGATGGGCTGCACCTTGTCGTTCAATACGGCACGAAGCTCATCGTTTGAGAGTTGCTCTACGTTGCGGATGAATGGAGCCTCGAGGCTCTTCTTTGCTGTTGACTGATTCATAGTTGTTGAAGTTTTATCGTTCTCCAAATTTACGCATTTATCCTGAGATGCGCAACCATCACAGCAAGAATTTTCGCCGTTACACTGAAAATAACATACTGCTCCTACTACGGCAAGAGCCACAACGCCCAGTGCTAAAAGTCCTTTTTTCATAATCATTCTATTGTTTTGAGTTACTGTTTTTCTCTTTTCGGCGCATTATCAGGCGGTAGCAGGCCAGCGCAACTGCGCCAGCGATGAGTCCCACGCCTGTACCCAGCGCAATGTCCACAGGGAAGTGGTAGGCCATATATATTCGCGAGTAGCAAATCACCACCACCGCACCAATCATCAGCCACTTAAACCACTTGCGGCCTATAGCCCCAATGGCAAGCACCGCCATCGACACCATCGTTGCGGCGTGTGCCGACACCGTGCCATATTGTCCGCCCTGCTTCACAACGTGCACCAAGCCCTCCAGTTCGGGTGTGTGCATAGGCCTTAGGCGTGCGGGAAACGAGGGCCAGAGATTCTTCAGTAGGCCCGAGTGTTTGAATATGCCCGCAATCAAATCCGACAAACCCACAGCCGCAGCCACGAGCAACAGGAAAATCAGAGCGCCTCGCCAACCCTCCTTACGCCACACTAACCACAGGATAAGGATATAGAGCCACGCCCACGAAGCGGGGGTTGATATTAGCTTCATCAGGGTATCCATCACAGGGCCGCCGTCGAAGTTGAGCAGCAGAAAAAGCGGATAATCAAATGTGTACATATAAGTCGTTGAGTAGTTGTTTATAAGTTTATGGTTATTTCATCAGCATAACCACATAGGCCACATATATAGCTAAGAATGCAAATCCCTCTACGCGGGTGACGCGGCGATGGCCTATGACGAGTGCCGAGATAAGCAGCAGCACGGGTGCCATCACAACCATAACGACGTCGAGCTGGGTGATGTTGCCCATCGTAAGGGGTGTGACTGTTGAACTTGCGCCCAAAATCAGCAGGATATTAGCCACGTTCGAGCCGATGACATTACCCAGAGCCATCGAACTCTTGCCACTCACTAAGGCCGAGATGCTCGCCGCCAACTCGGGGAGCGATGTGCCGGCGGCAACGATGGTGATGGCGATAATCGACTCGCTCACGCCCCAAGCGCGGGCGATGGCTGTAGCCGAGTCGAGGCAGAGGTTACCGCCGTAAATCAAACCGCCAAGACCGATGACGATGAGTGCCACAATCTTCAGTACTCCCATCTTTGGTGCGTCACTTGGCTCTTCGCCCTCGCCCTTCGAGGTGCGCAGGGTGTAGAGAATAACGCCCACATACAGAAGCAGGAAGATGATACCCTCCACGCGGTTGATTTTGTTCTCGGCACCCAAACCAAGCAGTGTGTCCGACGTAAAGAGCCACAGCAGCACAGATACGGCTATGCAGATGGGTATGTCGCGGCGGATGTTCTCCTTAGTAATATCCATCGGGCGCAGCAGAGCGCATAGGCCGATAACGATAAAGATGTTGAAAAGGTTTGAGCCAGTTACGTTTCCGATGGCCATCTCGCTGCTACCCTTCAGGGCAGACATAAAGCTGACGGTAAGCTCGGGCATCGAAGTACCAACGGCCATAATAGTAAGTCCCACAACAAATTCGGGAACATTGAAGCGGGCTGCAACACCTACGCAGCCTTTTGTAAGCATATCGGCACAGAAAGTAAGCAACGCCAGGCCGACAATAAAAAGAATGTAATCCATAAAATTAGGTTTCCTTAAATTTAACTTCTCTTTGAAAAGTGTTTCAAGGGTTATTGTTGTTTGTGTGTTTTGCAATAGTTATTTATATATACCTCGTCATTCCATATTTTTACATCAACCTACCTTTGGTGATGGTATCAGTAGCTATGTAAAAATGTTGGAATCAACCGCTTATTAAAGCCCTTGCAAAGAACAGCCTTTGCTGCAAAGTCGCTTTTTGCGAGGCCGTTTTCCCAAAGGTAGATTCCTGCATTTTTATATGGGGGCTGATATTTTCTAATTACCCAAACCAATATAAAAATGCGGAATGACGTGTTTTATATTAAATCCTTCCAAAAAGGGTTTAACTTCTCAATCAGCATAATCTTTCGATTGCGTGGCATACGTTTAATAGTTTTCTCTCGTTGTATGGCAGAGGTAATATTTGGCCACTCCTCGAAATATACGAGCTTAGTCAGGTTATACCTCGCCGAAAAACCACCAAACGCCTTATTGCGATGCTGATTTATTCGTTGTGTTAAATCGGTTGTTACACCTGTGTACAAAACATTGTTGTCTTTGTTTGTAAGTATGTAAACAAACGACTTATCCATTGCTTCAAATTATATATATCACGTCTTATATATATCACGTCATTCCATATTTTTACATCAACCTACCTTTGGTGATGGTATCAGTAGCTATGTAAAAATGTTGGAATCCACCGCTTATTAAAGCCCTTGCAAAGAACAGCCTTTGCCTCAAAGTCACTCTTTGCAAGGCCGTTTTTCCAAAGGTAGATTTCTGCATTTTTATATGGTTACTTATTCTTTCTAATTACTCTCGCCAATATAAAAATGCGAAATGACGTATTTATTTATCAATTCAAAAACATAAAATTCTATATATCACGTCATTCCATATTTTCGCATCATAAGCCAGCGGTAAAAATATCACGCTCTATGCGAAAATGTAGGAATCGACCTTTTATTTAGTGCCTACCTAAGAACGGTCTTTGCCTCAAAGTCACTCTTTGCGAGGTCGTTTTCCCAAAGGTAGATTTCTGCATTTTTATATACTTGCTGATATTATCTAATTACCCAAGCCAATATAAAAATGCGAAATGACTTTCTTTATTGTTTTTGAGTCAAATAAAAATCACAAAAGGGTTGTAAAACCCAATTTTGAATTTTTCTTCGCTACTCCTGCTTCTCCTCCTCGGCCTTCTCAGCCTCATCCTCGGGTACGATTATAAACTCGCTGATATCCATCTCGCGGCTCTGGGTGATGGCTTTGGGAAATACCGAGCGGAAGCGCCACAACTCGATTATGGCCTCCTCCTTTGTGAGGTAGCGGCCAGCCGTAACATAAAACGAGGGGCTCTCGTAATACATCTCGACTTTGGTCTCTGGGAAATTCTCCTCGAATGTCTCTTTCGCCTTCACGGCGTTCTCGCGTGCAGTGCGTGAGTTGTCCGAGAGGATAAGCACCGTAAAGCCGTTTACCTTAGTGCGCTTTGGTCGCTGCTCGATGGTTCGAACCGTTGCGGCAGCCTCGCTCTGCTCGACGATGGTAACTTTGTTGTCACCCACAGCCAAACGACTGCGCACGCCCGCCACGCTCTGAGCCGAAGCCTCGGCGCTCCACATAAGAATCACAGCCATAGTGGCCAACTGAAAAAATCTCTTCATAAATATCGGGTTTCTCTAATTATCTGTTATTCAATATCTTTTTGTATGTTATGCGGCCTGTGCGGCCTTGCCTCGGCCTACTCCTTCGTGAGCCACTCTTGCAGCTTCTCGATTTGGTCGGCTGCAACGACATCGGTAATTGGGGTTGGCACCTGCTCAACTTTGTGGTGCCTCAATCCGCCCTTCACATCAAACATCCAATCAATCTTCATATCGCCCAAATCGCCACGCTTGAAGGCCTCCTTGAAGGCTAAAGCGTGCGAGTTCTTCGCATAGCTTATTCGGAGTCCGAGCCTTACCTTCTGGTTGTTGCGTGGGGCGATTTTCACCTTTTTGTCGAGCGAGAGGATTACCACATTCTCGCCCTTGTAGCTGATTCTTAGTCGGCCCTCGCATATTTTTATTGACGAGCCTATGCCCTGGGTGTCGATGCTCATCACTATCTGTGCGGAGTCTCCCTCCTTCGCGCTCTGCTCCTCGATGGTTATACTCTCGGCAATCACAGCCAAACTCTCGCTCGCAGCCACCTTGTTCTGAGCTACACCCTTGTTCTGAGCTGCACCCTCGGCACTTAATATGATAATCACAGCCGCAATGGCCAATTGAAAAAATCGTTTCATCAAAATCAATTTCGTTAATTATCAGATATCTCTTCTCAAATGCCGTTTGGGTTATTGGGCCTTTAGGCTTTGCGGCCGATGTAAATCTGCGCTATGCCAAAGCTCTGGCTGTGGTGGCGACACTGCTCGAATCCCACGCCCTCCATTATCTTCAGGAAGTTGTCGGGCCCAGGGAACTCGACAATCGAGTCGGGCAGGTAGTCATAGGCCTTGCGGTCGTGCGACACCAATCCGCCAACAGGCTTCATTATGTGGTTGGAGTAGAACTCATAGGCCTTGCGCACAATGAAGTTGCGGGGTGTGGAGAACTCCAGTATCACTAAATGGCCACCACTGCGCAACACTCGATGTATCTCGCTCAGCCCCTGCTCGATGTTGCCGAAGTTGCGCACGCCAAAGGCTACAGTCACAACATCCATCACGCCAGAGTCCAAGTCGAGATTCTCGGCATCGCCCTGATACAGAGCAATATGGTCTTCCAAGCCCTGACGGCGCACCTTCTCGGCCGCCACAGCGAGCATCTTCTCCGAGAGGTCCACACCCATAATCTTGGCCGATGGTATGCGCTTCGACATCTGTATTGCCAAATCGCCCGTACCTGTGGCTAAGTCGAGGATTCGCTCTGGCTTCATACGGCGCACCTTGCGCATCACTCGTCTGCGCCACGCCTTGTCGATCGAGAGCGACAGCAGGTGGTTGAGCTTGTCGTAGGTGGGGGCGATGTTGTCGAACATTCGCTGCACCTCCTCCTTCTTGCTCTTGTTTGAATTGTATGGTTTCATATCTTTTTCAGTCAAATTCTTCAACAAAAATTCTTCAAAATTTTGGTTGGTCGCGTTGGCTTATGCTCGGTATTTGAGCGACTCCGACGGCTTGATGCGCGACACCATAGCCGATGGCAGCAGCATCGAACCCACCGCAATCACCCCCGCCGAGATATTCAGCAGCAGCCACCACCACAGCTCAACCCTTACGGGCAGCACCGAGAGCATATATCCCGAAGCGTCGAGCTTGATTGGGTGCCAGATGCTCTGCACGGCCACTAACAGTAGCGCCACCACATTGCCCCACAATGCTCCTTTGGCAAAGAGCAGTGCCGAGCGGTAGAGGAACACCCTTCGTATGGCCTCATTGCGCATACCCTGCGCCTTCAGCACTCCAATCATCCCCGTACGGTCGAGAACCATAATCAGCAGCGCCGAACTCATATTAAAGAGCAGCACCACCATCATTATCACAATCACCACAACGGCATTCACGCTGTGGGCCTTGAGCCAGTCGAATACTATGGGGTAACGCTCGGCCACACCCACAGCCACAGGCGATGAGTCACCTGTGACGGCGTATTCGGCCACCGATTCGGTGAGCGTACCAAGCCACGCCTCCACCTGCTTGCCCCTATGCCCCGATGAGCCCACCGACTCACCCTTGAACGTCACGTCATAGCCCGACACCAAATCGCCCTCGCCTCGGTAACGTGCCACGTCGCGTATGTCGGCCAGCGCCAACGTGCGCTCCATCTCCTCAAGCCCCGACGAGTAGATGCCACACACCTTGAAGCGGTCGCGGCGAGGTCGCTCGTCATCACCAAAGAAGAGCATCTCCACCTTGTCGCCCACCTTCACATCTAACTCGCGAGCCGAAGTGAGCGACAGAGCCACCTGCTTCGAGCGACTCTTAGATGCTATGTCGGGCAGAGTGCCCTCGACCAGAGCCGAGTGCCACCATAGGGTATCATACTCTGTGCCAATGCCTTTGAGTTGCAGAGCCGAGATGTTGTCGCCACTGCGGGCCATACCCGACACCACCGCATAACGGGCCACACGCCCAACCCCCTCGCTCTGCGAAAGAAGCCCAAAGAGCCTCTCATCGTGGGGCATAGGCTCTGCCTCCGAGGCCATCAGTCCCGACACATCGTGTACCACCACATCGGCCATCAGGCCACGCAGTCGATGGTTGATTTCACGCCTGAATCCCGCCGTTACGGCCAGCGCAAGAATCATCACCGCCACGCCCAATGCCACCGTAGCCACCGCTATTCGCGTCATCACTACGGCACGCGAGCCACCCTCGGATGAGGCCATACGGCGTGCAAGCATATATTCCAAATTCTTCATCGCGGCGACTCTGCTCTGAGGCATTGCTTGGCTTGGGCAAATTATCTGCCACAATTGGCCAATATCCAATCCCAATAATAGTATAAAATTTGTACAAAGTTATGCAAAAATTTCTTACTTTTGCGTTATTATTGGAAAGTTTAACCATTTGAGCTATGGTTAGCGCCATTAAAGTTTAATTCAAAACAGAAGATTATGTTAGATTTATTGCAACTTGCGCAAGATTACTCGACATACGGGTACAATTCAGGCGTGATGGGATTCTCGTCGGGCTCGTCTATTATTTTGATGGTCGTAATCGGCCTTTTGGGTTATTTGGTGCAGGCCCGCCTGCAGTCGGTCTTTGCGAAATATTCACAAGTGCCTTTCCCTAACGGAATGACAGGTGCCGAGGTGGCCGAGCAGATGCTTCGCCAGAATAATGTTCACAATGTGAAGATTACTCACATTAGCGGCCAACTCACCGACCACTTCAACCCCTCGACTATGACCGTCAACCTGAGCGACAGCGTCTATTCGTCACGCAGCATTGCGGCAGCAGCCGTTGCCTGCCACGAGTGCGGCCACGCCATTCAGCACGCTCAGGGTTATGCTCCGCTGGTGATGCGTTCGGCACTTGTTCCGGTAGTGAACTTCGCATCGAGAGCGGCAACGTGGGTTATCATCGCAGGTATCGCCATTATGGCCTCTACCAACTCGACAACCGTGTGCTGGATTGGTATCGCTATGATTGCTATGTCGGCACTCTTTTCGATTGTGACTCTGCCCGTTGAGTACAACGCTTCGCAGCGTGCTTTGCTGTGGCTTGAGTCGAGCCGTATGTTGCAGGGCGCACAGCTTGGCTATGCCCGCGAGTCGCTTCGCTGGGCGGCACGCACCTATCTTGTGGCGGCGCTGAGTGCTATTGCAACCGTTATCTACTACATCACGCTCGTATCGCGCCGTAACGACTAAACAACCCACAACCAATGCCCAAACACCCAAACGACTATACATCACGCGGCTGGCAGGTAGCCTGCACAACGTTGCTGCTGCTCGCTCTGATTAGTTTCATACCACCCATCACCGTCGGTGGTGTGAAGTTGCGTCGTGCCAGCATCCTCTCGGACGTTATCGACCACTCCAAGGGCAGCGAGCAGCAAACAACCCAGCTCGCCGAGTTGCCCGAGATTGATGTGAAGGAGTTTGAGGTGGATCTTATCGAGGTGGCACAGCGTGTGGCCGAGACAACAGCAACAGCTTCGCCAACAGGCGAGGCCACGTCGGCTTCGTGGGAGGGTATCTTCGACGAGCAGCCTTCGGGTGGCGACTCAGCCGACGGCAACGAGCAGATGCCAGCCGTGGAGGATATTCCGCAGGCCGACTACTCCGATATTCTGCCTGCCGACGAACTTATCATCCCCATCGAGGAGTTCTTCGAGGGTACGGGCAACAGCCCTATGAGCCAGTTCTACGAGAAATTGCTTGCGGGCAAGAGCAGCGTGAGAGTGGCATTTATGGGCGACTCGTTTGTCGAGGGCGACATCCTGACGGCCGACCTCAGAGAGCTTATGCAGGATAGTTTTCACGGCCTCGGCGTGGGTTATGTGCCTGTTGCTTCGCCATTTACAGGCTTCCGCCAGACCATCAAGACTGAGTCGAAGGGCTGGACTCCTCATAACATTATGCAACTCAAGAACGTACCTTCGCCCTACAGCGACGACTTCTTTGTGTCGGGTTGGGTGGCGCAGGCCAGCGAGGGTGCTTCAACACGTTGGGAGATGACCGAGCGTCGTCGCCATCTGCAGGAGTGTCGTCGCGTAAGAGTGCTCTTTATCAGCCGCGAGGAGTCGGTCGTTAGCATCACGCTCAACGATGGCGAGGAGCGCACCTTCTCGTTCGATGCCGACAATGTGGTGCGTCAGATTGTAATCGAGGAGCCAAGCATCCGCTCGCTGGAGATGAAGGTGGTGAGGGGTGCAGCGGGATTCACAGCCATCGGTGCAGAGTTCGACGACACACAGGGCATCAGCATCGACAACTTCTCGATTCGTAGCAACAACGGTCAGGCTATGTTCCGTTCAAGCCCGTCGGTGAATGCCCAGATTAACAATATGCGCCCTTACGACCTTGTGATTTTGCAATATGGACTCAATATTATGCAGGCCGAGCGCACCAACTACTCGCTCTATGCCGAGCAAGTGGAGAAGATGATTCGCTATGTGCGCAGTTGCTTTCCTGAGGCGGCTGTGCTGGTGATGGGTGTGAGCGACCGCTCGCAGAAGGGCGAGGATGGCATCAAGCCTATGAGCTCGGCTGTCAACCTCACCGAGTGGCAGCGCACTGCGGCCGAGAATTGCGGTGCAGCATTCTGGAACACCTATGAGGCTATGCAGCGCAAGGGCGGTATGACCGAGTTTGTAAACCAGAACTGGGCAGGTAAGGACTACACCCACATCAACTATGCGGGAGGTCGCGAGATTGCCCGCGAACTATACTACGCCTTCCTGCAGGGTGCGCAGAACTATAGCCGAGCGTGGAGAGCGAGAATTGAAAAACAACAACCCATCATATCGGAGCCATTGGAGGGTATCGAACCCCTCTCGTCGGCTGCGGTAGGCGGTGTGAAGCCACTTCATAGGGCCGACAGCGCCGCAATGAATATGCCTCAATAACGATGTTAGATATATCCTTCGACGTGCTCCTTGAACGAGTTCAGGAGCTTTTGCAATACAACCCGCTCTCGCCGCTGATTTTCAACAGCGGTCTGTTTCTGTTTCTGTTTGTGGGCTTCACCTCGATATATCTGCTGCTGAGGCGCACCACCACGCTGCGCATACTCTATGTGATACTCTTCTCGATATACTTCTACTACAAATCGAGCGGAATATACTTCCTGTTGCTCATCTTTGCAGCCGTCAGCGACTTCCTGATAGCCAACGCAATAGCCTCGTCGGGGCAGAACCAAACCCGTAAGCGGAGACTTGTGGCACTGAGCGTGGCGATAAATCTCGGTATGCTTGGCTACTTCAAGTACACCAACTTTTTGATTGAGATTTCGAACCAGCTCTTTGGCGCAGGATTTCTTGAGTTTCAGAACATCTTCCTGCCTGTGGGTATCTCGTTCTTCGTGTTCCAGTCGATGAGCTACACCATCGACGTCTATCGTGGCGAGATAAAGCCGCTCGAGCGCTGGATTGATTATATGTTCTACCTCTCGTTCTTCCCTCAGCTTGTGGCAGGTCCCATCGTGCGTGCCCGCGACTTTATCCCTCAGATTCGCAAGCCGCTGATGGTCTCGGAGCGAATGTTTGGCGCAGGCATAGGATTTATTATTATTGGCCTTATAAAGAAGGCCATCATATCCGACTACATATCGCTCAACTTCGTTGACCGCATCTTCGACGAGCCTGCCCTCTATTCGGGTTTCGAGTGCCTGATGGGTATCTATGGCTATGCCTTGCAGATTTATTGCGACTTCTCGGGCTACTCCGATATGGCCATCGGTATCGCCCTGCTGCTGGGCTTCCGCTTCCCCAAGAACTTCGATGCCCCCTATAAGTCGGCCACCATCACCGGGTTCTGGCGCAGATGGCACATCTCGCTATCGAGCTGGTTGCGTGACTACCTCTATATCTCGCTGGGCGGCAACCGCAAAGGTAAGGTGCGCACCTATCTCAATCTGCTTATTACTATGGTGCTGGGTGGATTGTGGCACGGCGCTGCCATCCGCTTTGTGCTTTGGGGCGCTCTGCACGGCCTCGGCCTTGCGCTGCATAAGATGTGGCTCGCCATCTGCCCCTGGGCTAAGAAGAGTGGCGATGAGATGAATATCATCCTGCGACTGGGTGGCTGGCTCTTCACCTTCAACCTTGTATGTTTAGGCTGGCTGCTGTTCCGTGCCGAGGATATGCAGACTGTGGAGGTGATGCTCTACCAGATTTTCCATAACTTCAACGCTGGTATCATACCTCAGTTTATCGATGGCTACAAGGCAGTTGTGGCGCTTATTATCTTGGGATATGGTATGCACTTTATGCCTGCCCGAATTGATGCCGACCTGCAAGCAAAGGTGGGCAGCGCAGGCTTCTGGTGGCAGGTGGCCCTGCTGGTGATCACCGCCTGGTGCGTGATGCAGATAAAGTCGAGCGATATTCAGCCGTTTATCTATTTCCAATTCTAAACGCAGTTGTCTAAGATGGCTCTTTTGGCGTCTGCCTTGTGTCGCAAATGCTCACATACGCTTTAGTATGCTGCGGTTTTTCAGTCTGCGACTAACCTCAAAATAGCTCTTGTTATAACTTCTTGGGAAGACGAAATTCAGAATTCAAAATTGATTTTGAATTATAAACACGTCATACCCCGGAGGCGCAGCCGACAATGGGTATCTACCTTTGGCGAAAATCTTTGTCTCAAAGTCCTTCTTAGCACCGCCCTATAACCAAAGGTGGATTTCTACATTTTTATACACTTGCTGATTACTTCTAATTACCCAAACCAATATAAAAATACAAAATGACACATATATTTGATTTTAAGATTATTAAATAATTCCTGTTAAAGCGGGATGATTACGAAAAAATCACTTTTTTCATCTTTTTTAGTAAAAATATTTGGGGGGGGTAAGAAAAATTTTGTAACTTGCAATTGAAAAACCACTGTTTAACATAAATAATTACGACTATGAAAAAGCTACTGTTTTTGATGTTCGCACTTGTGGCTATTGTCGGATGCCGTAACGAGGATGGCCCCAGCGATGTGTGGGAACGAGAGATTAAGGCGATAGGCTCAACAGAGTTGTCAGCCATCGATGTATTAGCTTCGGCTGATGCGTGGGCTACGGAGTTGATTTACAAGTTTAATCAGGCCGACGGCAAGGGTGCAAGCTTGTTGTATTATGACAGTTCGGAGGGTAGCGATGAGTTGAAGCGTAGCGCTATGTATAATTTAGTCGAAGATAAGAGGTACGATATCATCTATTTGCGTGAATATCGTCAGAATACTGCCGATGGTGTGTTGTACTACAACAACTATCAAATTTTCAAAGAGTTGGAGACTAATAAGAAGTATGAAATCACCTGTCTCTCTGCCCCCAATCGTGAAATGACAGTTGTGGCTTATGACGAGAATCGTATTATTTTGGAGTTCTATAATCCCAATGCGAAAGATTATCCCTACACTCGTGAGTTGCTTGTGAGAGTAAACGGAGCGAAGGGTTTGGAGCAGTATGAGGAATACACCAATCTCTATGACTCAGATGGCACGCCCTTCAAGGTATATAAGTGGAATAATATAGATGGTTCATACAACCCCGAGCTGATTAAGTTGTTAAAAGAGTATCCTTGTTGGGAACTCTATTTTGCCCGTGAGGCAGAGGTGAGAGACGAGTGTGTCTTTACAAGTACTTCGTATAACTACTCTTGTTTTGAAGTTGGCGCAAAGATACCACTTGTATATATTTTCAGCGATGATAAAATAGAGTATTATTCTAAGGGGACTTTGCCCGGAACCACCGAACTGTACTCCTATAGTGAGTTGGATCGTTACTATTGGGATAATATGATGATATTTGAGTATGTAGATGGGGTTATTGCTTTGACCTTTACCCGCGATATAGTTATACACTACCCAGGGCGAAAGATTAATGTTTACTTCCTGCGCCCAAGCACACAAGAGAAACTCGACGAAATTGTGCAAGGTTACAATGACTATATCTCGCAGACAAACCAATAATCTGCACAATGATCTCCAAATAGAAGGGGTTGTCCAATGCATTTGCAGGACAACCCCTTCTTGCCCTTGCGGGCTATCGAAACTTAATACTTGGAATTATTTCAAACCAATCTTCTTCAAAATCTCCTTTGGTACTACGTTCTTGTTAACCATAATATCCATAGTCTTGTACTCTACGAATGGGCGTGAGAAGTAGTAGAATCCCTTGTATGGGCCCTTGTCGCCCCAAGAGTTCTGCACCTTGAAGAATGGGTTGCCCTGCTGGTCAACTGCTGTACCAACGATAACCATACCGTGGTCGTCGGTGTTCTCATAGTTGTCGTAAGCCTGCTGACGCATCTCCTGAGTGATGGTCTTCTCCTTCATTGGGCTGTCGAGGCTGTTGATCTTAGCCTGCTTCTCAGCGTCAGAGAGCTTGCCCCACTTCTCAGCGTCAGAGCCAACGAGGTTCTTCTCCACTGTCTCTGGAATCACACCGATAGCCTTTGAACCCACGAAGCTCTTCTCGCTCACGTCAGTACCCCAAGCGATTGGGTGACCAGCCGCCAAAGCTGCGTCAACGCACTGCATCATCTCCTCCATTGGGATGTTATACATCTCGTGCCACATCCAGTTGTCGGGTACCTCCAAAGCGAATGTAGTGTAGAATGGGTAGTGAGTGTATGATGTAAACTCGATGTAGTCGTTCATATCAATTGGGAGTGACTCAGCGAATGACTTTGGAGTGTACTCCTTGCCTTTGTAAGTGAACTTCTCAGGACGCTTGCCGAAGTAAGCATCGAGGATGCCGTTCAAACCCTCCTGCCAAGCAGTTGTGAGCTTGCCGTTCTTGTTCTTGATAACTGCCTCTACATAAGCCAAGAGTACAGCGTCGATCTCACCAAACTCAGGAAGCTCTGTTCCGTAGTTGTAACCAGGGTAAGCCTCCAATGGCACTGCGCCATACTTCTTGATCATCTCTGTCACGTCGTGAGCAGCACCGCCAACTGCGAAGTTGAGGTTACCGTGCAGACGAACATACTTCACAGCCTTGTCGAAGTAGGCGTTACGGATAATCCACATCTGCGACAAAGTAACCTGCTCGCCACCCTTAGCCAAAATCTCCTCCTCGAGGAATGAGAGTGTAGAGAAGCACCAGCAAGTACCGCTACGGTACTGGTTTGTGATGGGCACTGTCTTCAGCACCTTTGTATCAGTGAACTTATAGCCCTCCTGAGCCATAGCCGATACCGAAAGGCCAAGCATTACTGCGGCCAAAAGAATAATTTTCTTCATAATAATAATTAGTTTAGGTATAATTTTCTTGTTGTTCTCCTACCTTGTTTTCTTTGTCGCGCTCACAATCTTCTGGCAATCCTCGTAGGTGAGTTGCTCAGGCTTGCGGTTGCCAGGCAGGCGGTAGTTCTTGCCCTTGTAGGCGATGTAGGCACCATAGCGACCATTCTTGATGAGCATATCCTTATCCTCGGCAAAGGTCTTTAGCGGTGCTGCCGCAGCGGCCATATTGGCACGATGCTGCTCGATAAGCTCCACAGCGCGCTCATACTGAATGGTGTAGGGGTCGTCGGTCTTGGTGAGCGAAGCAAACGAGTTGCCGAAACGAACATAAGCGCCAAAGCGACCGATGCCCACCATCAAATCCTCACCCTCGAATTTGCCGAGGTTGCGTGGCAGAGCAAAGAGCTCCAAAGCCTCCTCCAAAGTGATTGACTCAATGAGCTGGCCCTTCTTGAGCGATGCGAAGCGGGCCTTGCCACCCTCCTCAGCCTCAATCTCCACCATCGGACCGTAGCGGCCGATGCGAGCCTTTACCGTGTGGCCCGACTCAGGATCAACGCCCAACACTCTCACCTGATTGTTCTTGTCGGTCTGAGTCTCGATGGCGCGGTTTACCAAGTTGTGGAATGGCGAGTAGAAACCTGTAATCATCTCGTTCCAGGTGATGCTGCCCTCGGCTATGCGGTCAAACTCCTTCTCCACGTTGGCGGTGAAGTTGTAGTCCATAATCTGCTCAAACTGCGACTCAAGGTAGTCGTTCACCACCATACCTATATCGGTTGGTGCCAAGCGGTTCTTCTCCTTACCGTAGTTCTCGGTGAGCTGCTTCTCGCTCATCTTGCCACTCGAGGAGAGGGTGATTGCAGTGTAGCTGCGCTTCTGCGCCTCCTTGTTCTGCTTCACCACATAACCACGATTGATGATTGTGCTGATTGTTGGGGCATAGGTTGAAGGACGGCCGATGCCAAGCTCCTCCATACGTTTCACTAACGATGCCTCGTTGTAGCGGGCTGGCGCAACTGTGAAACGCTCGGTGGCCACCACCTGTGTTGCCTTCACCTTCTCGCCCACCTGCATCTTTGGCAGGATTGCCTCGTTGTTGTCTGTTGGCTCCTCGTCGGTTGACTCAGAGTAGAGACGCAGGAATCCGTCGAAGCGTACCACCTCACCCGTAGCCACAAACTGCCAGGTTGTGCCATCAATGTCGATAGCTATGGTTGTGCGGTCGAGGTCGGCTGCCACCATCTGCGAAGCAACGGTGCGCTTCCAGATAAGATCGTAGAGCTTCTTCTCGGCGGGTGTGCCCTCGATTTGCGAATTGTTGATATATGATGGGCGGATGGCCTCGTGAGCCTCCTGTGCGCCCTTAGTCTTTGTCTTGTAGTTGTGTGCGGCTGAGTACTCCTTACCGAAGTGAAGCTCAATCTCCTGCTTGCACTGAGCAATGGCCTGAGCCGAGAGGTTCACCGAGTCGGTACGCATATAGGTAATAAGACCTTGCTCATAGAGTCGCTGCGCAACCGACATTGTCTGCGCAACCGACATACCCAACTTGCGGCCAGCCTCCTGCTGCAGAGTCGATGTGGTGAATGGGGCTGCGGGGTAGCGCTTTGTGGGCTTCTCCTCGGCCTTTACCACAGTGAACGATGCGTTGGCGCAGCTTGCAACAAACTCCTTAGCCTGCTCTTTGGTCTCGAAGCGGTGCGCAAGCTCGGCCTTGAAGAGTGTCTGATTCTCATCTGCCTCGGGGTAGAAGTGAGCCACCACGCGGAAGTAGGGAGTTGAGTTGAACGAGATAATCTCTCTCTCACGCTCCACAATAAGGCGTACGGCCACACTCTGCACGCGACCTGCCGAGAGCGATGGTTTCACCTTCTTCCAGAGTACGGGCGAGAGCTCAAAGCCCACGATGCGGTCCAGCACTCTACGAGCCTGCTGGGCGTTCACTAAGTTCAGGTCGATGGTGCGTGGATTCTCGATAGCGTTGAGAATGGCACTCTTTGTAATCTCGTGAAATACAATGCGCTTTGTCTTATCGACGGGCAGTTTCAACACCTCGGCCAAGTGCCAGGCGATAGCCTCTCCCTCGCGGTCCTCATCGGATGCGAGCCATACGGTGCTGACCTTCTCGGCCAAATTCGAGAGATCTTCAACCACCTTCTTCTTGTCGCCGAGAATCTCGTAGTAGGGTGTAAACTCTGCCTCAATATTTATGCCGAGTCCCTTCTTCGAGAGGTCGCGGATGTGTCCGAAGCTCGACTTTACTATGTAATCCTTACCCAAGAACTTTTCGATGGTCTTGGCCTTGGCGGGGGACTCTACAATAACTAAATTTTCCTGCATTTTATTTCTTCTTCTAATACGACAAAAACCTAAGTAGTTGAACTTAGGTTTGTCGCGTTATCTAATTGCTATTTTATCAGTGTGTATGTCAGCGTGATATCGATGCTCGCTGGGTTTAACTCTCTGTTGGCTCCCTGTATCACTGTGCGGTTGAACGAGTAGTTATCAGCAGCTTCAGGGCCGACATAGATTGTTCGCGGCAACGATAGCTTGCTAAAGTCGAGCGAGCCATCCGCTTCGGGCTTCAGCTCCAGCACTTCGTTCATCAGTGCCTGGAAGTAGGATGTGACGTTCATCTGGTAGCAGGCCAGACTTCGGTTCATATATCCGTTGTAGGCCAGCACACCTCCCGACTGCTCGTTGGTGTACATATAATCGGCCACAGGGGTTAAGCTCTTATAGTTTAGATACATACCCAATCGCGACAGCGACTTGTTCATTCTATCGCCCATAGTCACAGGATCAATCAGGCGATAGTCATACTCCGCACCGTCGATATAGATGCTGATTTCGGCCTGGTTGATGGCTGCGGCTGTGTACTCCTCGTCGCCCGTAGTGTTGATGTCACGAAGCGAGTAGAGGAAGTCGTCGGTCAGGCGCAACTCGGTAATCACACCTCCGCACGCATCCACATAACCCAACTCCACCTCGGCACGATTCACGTCGCTCTCGTTCATTGGCAGGTCGGCAAACTCTGTCTGGCTGTAGTCATACTGCACACGCTGTGCGCGTACGTTACCGTAGCCCTGAGCATAGGTGTCGGCGAAGTAGTATGTCATATCGATTGAGTCGATAACGATGTCGGTATCGGCACCTGGGTTGCGTGTACGTCCGTGTACGCTGAAGCCTGTGTTCTCAGGCACGAATGCAAAGGCAGAACCAGTGCCCTCGATTGTCTGCTGGCGGTCAGCCTCGATGTAAAGACCTGTAAAGTTGCGGATAAAGGCCGAGTCCGAGAGGTAGTGCTTGAGATTGCTTGTAGCATAGCCGTTCTGGTCGAGCTTCTCCATACAAAGCAACTTCTTGATGAATGCTCGTGTGTGGTCGGTCTCCTGCATACGCACCGCCTCCGATGTGGTGTAAACACCCTTCGCAGGGTTAGGGAAGTCGAATGTGAAGATAGGCTTCGCATCGGCATTCAAGTGGCCCTCCTTAACGGGATCATACGAGATGTAGAACGTGCTGTCCTTAGTGGTCTCATCCACGATGTCGTCCACCAAAGCATAGACATTATAGCGGATAGGCTTTGTTGTGTCGCCCGAGAATGTATCCACCTTGAAGCGGAACATAGCCGAGTCGTAGATAGGGCGATAGCCGAAACCAGCCGTATCGTTGATACCGCTCATAAAGAGATACTGGCTCGAGAATCCGAAACGACGCTCACCAAAACGGTCATCGTTCTGCACGCCCAAGTAGAACTTATTCAAACTGCTCGACTTCACCGAGTCGGTCATATAGAGGCGAGTCTCGAATATCTTGCAGGGCTTATCCTCCTTGTCGGCCTCCTTCAGCACGCCGTCGCGATAGATGCGGTGGCGCACAACCATTTGCTGATTGCCTGGCACAAGCTCCTCTCCCAGCGTGTAGTCGGCTGTGGTTGTACAGCTTGTCAGGGTGGCAAACAACGATGCCATCACTACCAAGCAACTGGCAATCAAAGAGTATATCTTCTTATAGTTTTTCATAGAAACTGTTGTAATTATCGAAAAAGTCTGCCTCGTCGCGGTTCTGGTACTCGAGTATTGGCTTGCCGCTCTGGCGAGCATACTCCACCAATGTAGCATCGGCCTTCTCTGAGGCTATGACCACACCGTCGGCATAATCAATAACGAAGCGATAGAGATTTTCGTATGAAGCAGATGATAAATTGCTCAGATTTTCATCCTTTACACCCTCATTTGCTATCTTCTGGTCGAGTCCCTCGCTCATATTCTGCTCGAAGCGGTCGTCGCAAAGCGTTACAACCACCTTCACGTCGCGGAACAGAGGATCGTCGTTGAAGACCTTCTTCAGATAGATGGGGGTGATGGCCGACATCCAGCCCATACAGTGTACCACTGTGGGCGACCAGTTGAGCTTGCGCACTGTCTCCAACACACCACGCGCAAAGAAGATAGCGCGCTCGTCGTTGTCTGCAAACTCGTTACCCTCGGCATCGGTCAAGATGGCCTTGCGCGAGAAGAAGTCGTCGTTGTCGATAAAATATATCTGGATTCGTGCCGACGGAATCGAGGCAACTTTTATGATAAGCTGATGGTCGTTGTCGTCGATGATAAGGTTCATTCCCGACAAACGTATCACTTCGTGCAACTGGTTGCGACGCTCATTTATGCAGCCATAGCGGGGCATAAATGTACGAATCTCGTTGCCACGCTCCTGCATAGCTTGCGCGAGCTGGCGACTGAGAGTCGAAAGTTCGCTCTCTGGCAAGTAGGGGGTAATCTCCTGACAAACGTAGAGTATTTTGCGTGAAGCCATAGTTTTTGGGTTTTACAAAGTGCAAAGATAATAAAAATTTTCTATAAAATCAGCATCGCATCGCCATAAGTACCAAAACGGTATCCCTCCTCGACTGCCACGTTGTAGGCTTTCATCACACACTCATAGCCACCAAATGCGGCCACCATCATCAGTTGAGTTGAGTATGGGAGGTGGAAATTCGATACCATAGCGTTGGCAACCGTAAAGTCGTATGGACAGAAGATGAACTTGTTGGTCCAGCCCTCCATAGGCTTAATCATACCGCCAGTCGATACGGCTGTCTCGATGGTACGCATCACGGTTGTACCGATTGCCACCACCTTGTGACCGCCACGCTTTGCTGCGTTCACCCTCTCGGCAGCCTCCTCCGTTACGAAGAACTGCTCCGAATCCATCTTGTGCTTTGAGAGGTCCTCCACATCCACTGTGCGGAAGTTACCCAAACCTGCGTGCAGGGTGATGAAGGCCGAGTCGATGCCCTTGATTTCCATACGTTTGAGCAGGTGCTTCGAGAAGTGCATACCCGCAGTTGGCGCCGCCACAGCGCCCTCGTGCTTGGCATAGATTGTCTGGTAGCGCTCGGCATCCTCCTCCTCAACCTTCTCGCGTACCCAGCGTGGCAGCGGAGTCTCGCCCAAGTTGTAGAGTGCCTCCTTAAACTCCTCGTAAGAGCCATCAAAGAGGAAGCGGAGTGTACGGCCGCGCGATGTGGTGTTGTCGATTACCTCGGCACCCATCATATCGTCCTCACCAAAGTAGAGCTTGTTGCCGATACGGATTTTACGCGCTGGATCAACCAGCACGTCCCACAATCTGAGCTCGCTGTTCAGCTCACGCAACAGGAAAATCTCAATCTCTGCACCAGTCTTCTCCTTGTTACCATAGAGGCGTGCGGGGAATACCTTAGTGTCGTTAAAGAGGAAGAGATCCTTTTCATCGAAGTACTCGATTATCTCCTTGAAAATTCTGTGTTCGATAGTACCTTTGGCTCTGTTTACCACCATCAAACGCGACTCGTCGCGGTTCTCAACAGGGTGTTGAGCCAGCATCTCGGATTTAAAATTATATCCGTACTGAGATAACTTCATAAACTCTATTTTCTTATAACTTCAAGTGTGAAAGACACAAATATCAATTAACAATACGATATTTTCGCTATTTTGTTTCACACTCGGCCAATTTTTCCATAAAAAAGTTCAAATCGTAGCCGTTTTCTGCTGTAAATCCGCCACTTCGGGTTCTGCGGAGCGAACGCAGGTAGGCTCCACTGCCCACCGCCTGGCCAATCTCGCCAGCCAGCGAACGGATGTAGGTACCCTTGCTGCAACGCACACGAATCTTCAGCAGGGGCATCTTCAGCGATAGAATCTCCATCTCGTAGATGTTGATGAGTGCCTTGCGCAGCTCCACCTGCTCGCCCGCGCGGGCAAACTCATAGGCGCGCACACCCTCCACCTTCTTTGCCGAGTAGATAGGAGGTGCCTGCAGACGCTCACCCGAAAGGTCGCGGAGAGCCTGCTCAATCATCTCGCGTGTGATATGTTCGGTGGGGTAGCGTTGGTCGATGGGGTGTTCCATATCGAAGCTGGGCGTTGTGGCTCCAAGCTCCAGCTCGGCCACATACTCCTTCTCCTCGGCCTGCAAAGCATCGACCATCTTTGTGGCCTTGCCGATGCAGACCAGCAGCACTCCCGTTGCTAAGGGGTCGAGTGTGCCGGCGTGTCCCACCTTGATTTTCTTGTATCCGAGCTTGTTGCTCAGGGCATATTTTATCTTACGCACCACGTCGGTCGAGGTCCACTCAAGGGGTTTGTCGATTACGGCAATATATCCCTCGCGGAAGTCGATGCCTGTAAGTGCTTGCTCGTTAGCCATTTTTGGGAATCTATTTTATACTATTATATATTATAAGAGGTTGCAGGCGATTGATACCACACCTGCCGCGGCGCAGTAGATGGCAAACCAGATGAGCTTGCCGCGCTTTACGATGCCAATCATAAACTTACAAGCTAAGCAGCCCACCACAAACGATGAGATGAAACCACAGATAAGAGGCAGTGTGCCGATTGAGCCAAACACCAATTCGCCCTTCACCACATTCAGAAACATCTCGCCGAGGATTGGCACCAACACCATCAGGAACGAGAACTGAGCCACAGCACCCTTGTTGTTGCCGAGGATGATACCCGTTGCGATTGTCGAGCCCGAGCGTGAAAGACCAGGCATAGCAGCCACAGCCTGCGCCAAGCCTATGATAAAGGCGTCGCGATATGAAATCTGCTCCTTCTGACGAGGACGTGCATAGTATGCAAATGAGAGCAGTGCGGCTGTCAAAAGCAACATACAACCCACGATTGTCAGGATGTATGGCGACTCGAGCATTGCGTTGAGGTAATCCTTGAATGCAAAGCCGACGATGCCGATTGGTATCATCGAGAGGATAATCTTCAGGATGTATGCCTGCTCCTCGTTGAACTTGCGTGAGAAGAGCCCTGTAATCAGTCGCTTCACCTCGGGCCAGAGTATGAATATTGTGCTGAGGACTGTTGCGGCGTGAAGTGTCACGTCGAACACGAGATTCTCCTCAATCTCAACGCCGAGGATGGCCTTTGCAATCTGCAGGTGGCCACTGCTTGAGACGGGCAAAAATTCGGTGAGGCCTTGCACTGCACCGAGGATAACAGATTCGATGATTGTCATTTGTCTGGGTTATTTTTTGTTTCTACTTAAACTTATTTATAGCCGATTAAAAACGCTTGAGCAGAGCATAAATCTCGAAGGCAAAACCGCCCACGATAAGTATGGGGGCGAGGGTGATGCGTCGCCACGAGAACATCTCGTAGTTGAACTGTGTGGGATCGTCGCTGCCACCGCCACACATCAAAACCATACCCAAGATAATCACCACCAAGCCGATGCCCAGCAGCGCGTAGTTGCGCATCGAGAGAGGCATCTCGCTATCGTTCTTATCGGTCAGCGAGGCGAAGCGCTCGCGCAGTTTCTGGATAAACTCTTTCATATTGTCAATTCGTTTTAATTTTTCGTTAGTATAGGAAAATCTTGTTCGACTTCATATTCACAAACTTGTTTACAGCAATAGCTGTGAATATCAGCGATATAAGCAATCCGCTGAGAATCATTACGCCCACCGTGATAGCTATTTTGACAAGCTCCGAGAGCGACACGATTTCGGGCATAGCACCGCTCAGGCCAATCAGCACACAACCAAAAAGCACGCTCGCCAGCAGGCCAGCCCAAATACCTTGCTTGGCTGCTGTGGCTATGAACGGACGCATAATGTATGCCTTTGTTGCACCCACTAATTTGAGGGTGTTAATAAGGTAACGTCGTGAGAAGATAGCCAGACGGATGGTGTTGTTGAGCAGAATCATCGAGATTGTGAGCAACGCACCGCCGAAGACCACCAGCAGGATGGTGATTTTGCTGATTGTCGAGTGCAGACGCTCGATTGTGGCGGCAGGGTAGGCAACATAGACCACCCCGTCGATGGCCGAAATATCGTCAACCAGTTCGTCCATCTTATCTCTGTCGCCCGACACAACGGCCACCTCGAAACTGTTGCGCAGTGGGTTTTCCGAGAGAATCTCCTCAATCTCAGAGGCAAACATACGACGGAATTCGGCATCCTCGATTTTGGTGTTCTTATCGACATACTGCACCTTGCGCACGCCCGATAGCTTCTCTAACTCGGCCTTGATTGTGGCCTGCTGGTCGCTGCCTACCGAGTTGTCCAATTCGGCCGAAATGGTGATGTTCTCGCGCAGCGAAAAGGCTGTGCCGATGGCGGCGGTGAGCATATATCCCACCGAACCCAACAGGAAGAGTACCAACGAAATACTAACTGTCGATACGACGTATGAGCGTAATACCTTACGCTTTAATCTCTTGTCTTTTTTCATCTTTGCGGTTTCTCAAATAGATGATTATTGTTGCGGCAAATGCGGCCAGTACGACAACCGAAAATGCCATAGTGATTCCGTCAATCAGAGCCCACTTTGGAGCGCGGTAGCTCCACTCGATTGTGTGATTTCCTGCAGGCACCTCCGCAGCGCGCAGGATGTAGTTGGCACGCAGAGGCTTGGCAGGCTCGCCATCAATCTTCAGGCTCCAGCCCTCGCGGGTGAATATCTCCGAGAAGACAATTAGGCTCGCGCCCTCCGACTGGCTCTTGTAGCGCAAATAGTTGGGGCGATACTCCACAAGCTCCACCTGAGCATCCGCAAGGTTGAAATTCTCGGGCAGGAACTCCTCGCTCATCACCGCCTCGCGCTTGTTGTCGATGCGGCCGATAAGGTCAATCTCCTGATGTGCCGATGAGGCTCGCACCACCTCCTTTACGCTCCACGCAGCACCGTTGGCACTCTCGCGTGGGATAACCACCTGCTTGCCACCCTCCTCAGAGATTATGTAGCGCACGTTGAGCATATCCATCACACCCTCGTCGAGCTTCGATAGGTAGCGGTCGATAATATCCTGATAGCGCGAGAGCTTGGCTCCGTGATAACCTCCCACCGAGCGATGGAAGTAGCTTGTCGTAGCGTCGTTGAATGGCGATACTGTAAGGTTGAATACTCTGTAACCCAATGACTTGTCGGCCATAATCTGTTTATCGGCAGGCGTTGGCAAAATCTGTGCCGAGCGCTCCTCCACAAAGTTTTTGTGGCCGAGGTAGCGGGTATCGACATTCGCAAGGTCGAGTCCCACCACAGCCGCCAGCACCACACACAACACCGCCGAGCTCTTAATCAGCTTGCGCTGGGTGTAGAGCCACAAAGTGCCGAGTGTGAGCAGTACAAAGAGCAGTGAACGCCACGCATCGGCAGTCATAGCCGAAGCGCGCTCGTCGGCAATAGCCGAGGCTGTGCCCCAGGCCATCTGCTCGTGGAGTCCCTTCTGTATATAGTCGTTTGCACCCTGCTGCTGCAACATACGCTGGAACTGACCGGTGAGCATCTCGCCACTCTCCTCCATTCCGAAGTTACCCAGCGCACGACCTCCCAAAATCATAATCAGCAACACCGCCACCGTTGCGCCTCCGCCATAGATGATGGCACGACGCACCTTTTCGGGGCTTGTCTTTTCCGAGATAACCAATGCCACACACATAGCAGCCAGCAGAGGCACACTCCACTGCACCACCACCTGCGACATCGAGAGTGTGCGGAACTTATTGTAACCAGGCAGGTAGTCGAACAGCAGCTCGGTGAGCCACATCAGGTTGTTGCCCCACGACATCAGCAGCGTGATTGCAGTTGCAGCCAGCAACCACCATCTTTGGCGGTTGGGCAACAGAATCAAACCAATGATAGCCAACACAATAGCCGCAGCACCAAGATATGTTGGGCCTGCCGTATAGGGCTGGTCGCCACGATAGCGCGAGATGTATTGCGCCATATCCTGCAAGCCATATTGGCTGAGCGACTGAGCCACCTCGCCATCTTTGGCAAAGGTGTCGCTCGATGCACCACCCATAAAGTTTGGAACAAGCAGATTGAAACTCTCGGCCTTGCCATAGCTCCAAGCCGTTGCATACTCCAAGTCGAGACCTTCCGAGCCGCTCTTTGCGCTCTTCTCGACAAGCTCCGAGCCGCCACGAGTGGTCTCGGCACTATGCTTCATCGTGTACCACAGCGGCGAGAGGTTCGAGCCGACGGCCAGCACGCCAGCCAAGATGAGCAGAGCCGTGCGCTTGCCAAAGTTGCCCATTCGCTTTTCGCGGTAGGCATAGATGCCCTCACTAATCCACAGAGCCGCCATAGCGATTGCGAAGTAGTAGGTTATCTGGGGGTGGTTTGCACCAATCTCAAGCGATGTGAAGAGTGCCGTCAGGGCAGCTCCTGCCCACATATTACGGTGCAGAGTGCAGTATGTGGCACCCATCATCAGCGGCGCATAGACCAGCGCCCACATCTTTGTAATGTGTCCCGCTCCGATAATCAGCAGGAAGTAGGTCGAGAAGCCATAGCCCAAAGCCGCCACTAATCCCACCCAGGGGCCGAGGCCAAAGAGCAACGAGGCTAACCACATTGCCAGCATTGCAAAGAAGAGCAGCGATGTGGGCATATCAATCAGCGTTACACACTTGCCGATTGTACCCTTCACAGCCTGACCAGGATATTTCACATTGATAAGGTAGGCAGGCATACCGCCAAACATATTTCCCGTCCACTGCGCATCCTCGCCCGTAGCCTCGCGGTTGTCGAGAATATCTTTGCACATTCCCTCATACTGCTGCACGTCGTGCTGCGCGAGCACCTTGCCGCTATATTGCGGAGCAAAATAGAGTGCCGAAAGAACGAAAAACAGAGCCACCGAACCTATGCCGATGAGCGTATTGCGGATAGTTTTTGAACCTAAAGTCATCTTATAATCGTTAGTTAATGCGTCAAAGTTACGAAAAACATTCTTTTTTCGGTGTGTAATTGCGAAAATTTACTATATTTGCAATGTTATATGGCCTTATGTGAAGACAAAATATGGTAAACATCGACTCAATACGTACTCCAATAGCCGCCGACCTCGAAGCCTTTGAGGAGTTTCTTCGTGGGCAATTCTCGTCGGACGGCAAGCTGATGTCGGAGATGCTGAGCCACGTTTTGTCGGCTCGGGGCAAGAGCGTCCGTCCTATTCTGGTGATGCTCGCCTCGGCTCTCACCTCATCGGCTAACAGCCGCCAGTGGGTGGAGGGTGAGCGCAACTGTACCAAGCGCACATATCTGGCCGCAATGATGGTGGAGATGCTTCACACCGCCTCACTTATCCACGACGACGTGATTGACAATGCCGATATGCGCAGAGGAAAACCCTCGGCCAACGCATTGTGGCAGTCGCGCAACGCTGTGATTTTGGGCGACTACCTGCTGGCCCGCACAATGAGTGCAGGTATGCAGAGTGCGCAGTACGATTTGGTGTCACACATCATCGGTGCCATCGCCACGCTCTGCGAGGGCGAGGTGTTGCAGAGTCAGCACGCGGCCGATAAGGATACCACCCGTCAGGATTACCTCGACATCATCTACAAAAAGACAGCCAGCCTTATCAGCATCAGCGCTTCGGCGGGTGCGGTGTCGGTGATGGCCTCACGCGAAGATGTTGAGCAGATGCGTCGCTTCGGCGAGGCGTTGGGTATGGCGTTCCAGATTCAGGACGACATTCTCGACTACTCACGCTCGGCCAAGACAGGCAAGCCATCGAACAACGATTTGCGCGAGGGTAAAATCACCCTGCCGCTTATCGAGGTGCTCGAGCAGTGTACGTCGGATGAGCGCAAGCGCCTTATCGAGAAGCTCTCGGAGTGTGCCCACGACGAGGCTGCGGTGGACTACCTGCAAGGTGTTGTGGAGGCCACAGGCGGCTTGGCTATGGCGGCCCGCACGATGAACGGATATATAGCCAAAGCAACAGCCATCCTCTCGCGCTATGCCGATTCGCCCTATCGTGCAGCGCTGGTCAACCTGTGTGCCTATGTGGCCCAGCGCGACAAGTAGGTGGCCGATAACCCAAACTGAAATTGACACAAAACAATTTATAACCAATTATTAATCTTAAAAAAATCATTTATGGCAAACAATCAGAAAAGCAATGTTTTTGCAATTGGTGTGATGTTCTTGCTATTCTTTATGATTGCATTCGTAACCAACTTTGCTGGTTCAATGGGTGTTATCGTTAAGGGACAGTTTGGTGCATCAAACGCGATGGCTCAGTTGGGTACATTGGCCAACTTCATCGCTTACGCATTTATGGGTATCCCAGCAGGTCATATCCTCAAGCGTAAGGGTTACAAGTTCACCTCTTTGGCTGCTGTTACAGTAGGTTTCGTAGGTGTAGGTATCCAGTTCCTTTCAGGTTACGTTGAGTCATTCGGCGTTTACGTGTTGGGTGCTTTCATCGCAGGTCTTTCAATGACTATGCTCAACATCGTAGTGAACCCTATGCTTAACACATTGGGTGGCGGCGGTAACAAGGGTAACCAGCTCATCCAGCTCGGTGGTTCTTTGAACTCTGTAGGTGGTACTATCGCTCCTATCTTGTTGGGTTATCTTATCGGTGGTGCTATCACCGAGAACACTCAGGTAGGTGATGCAGCTCCTGCAATGATCGCTGCTATGGCTATCTTTGCTTTGGCATTCGTTATCATCGCGTTGTCTGCAATTCCTGAGCCTCATATGGAGACTCCAGAGGAGAAGGCAGCTCGTTTGAGCGGTACAGCGAAGAAGGATCCACACGGTCCTATGTCATTCCGTCACTTCGTATTGGGTGCAATCGCTATCTTCTTCTATGTAGGTGTTGAGGTAGGTATTCCTAACACAGCCAACATCTATATGTCAGGTTTGGAGGGCGTAGGTCCAGCTATCGCAGGTACTGTAGTAGGTTTCTACTGGTTCTGTATGATGCTCGGTCGTCTGTTCGGTGGTGCAGTAGGTGCTAAGGTATCTTCTAAGACTATGCTTACAGTATCTTGCACATTGGCATTGGTATTCGTAGGTTGCATTATGTTCATCCCTGAGACAGTTAAGATGACTGTTCCTGTTGTTGATGCACAGGTTCCTGTATCAATGGTATTTATGTTCTTGTGCGGTCTCTGCACATCAGTAATGTTCGGTTCTATCTTCAACTTGGCTACTGAGGGCTTGGGTAAGTACACTCCAGTTGCATCAGGTATCTTTATGGCCTTGATTTGCGGTGGTGGTATTATGCCATTCTTGCAGGGTTTGGTTGCCGACGCTGCTGGCTTCATCAATAGCTACTGGGTAGTTGTATTGGGTATCGTTTATATGCTCGCATACGGCTTGTTCGGTACAAAGAACGTAAACAAGGATATTCCTGTAGAGTAACCTTGAACGAATTGGAGGTTGCTTTGCGACCTTAAGATATGGGGTTGTCCAACACGGTTTGGACAATCCCATTTTTTGTTTACTTTGCTAACTGTTGGAGGAGTGTGTTTTTTCTCCTCGCGGCTCGGCAAAGCGAGCAAGCTCTATTTAATAAGGAATATAAGGAAATTAGTGATATTAGTGAGCTTTTCCTTATATTCCCTAAACTCCCTAAATTCCCTAAACGAGAGCAGCGGGTGTTTTCGCACTCTGCTCTTTGATCTTTGAACTTTTCACTCAATACACCTTATTTACATATAAATTATCGCGTGAGATTTGGTCGTTTGCCGACAAATAGTTAATTTCGTAAACTGCATCGTCTCTGCTGAAAAGTGGGGCCGATGTGGCGGAAAAGTGAAATACAAACGAAAACGATAGCTTATGAAACGACTAACTCTAATTGCATTGGCGGTGGTGGCTTTTGCCTCGACAGCCATTGGTCAGAATTTGAAAGGTTATGCCTATGGCGATCAGACCGCTCCCCGAGGTTACGAATCGGGCAATGCCGAGTGGGAATCGCCCACCGAGCTCTCGCTCAACAAGGAGCAGCCCAAATCGTGGTTCTTCACCTTCGATAGCGAGCAGAGTGCCCGCAAAGTGCTGCCCGAGAACAGCGCCTACTACCTCTCGCTCGATGGCACCTGGAAGTTCAACTGGGTGAAGCACCCCGAGGAGCGCCCTGTGGATTTCTACCGAACAGATTTCGACGCTTCGGCGTGGGACGATGTGGAGGTGCCTATGAACTGGAACGTCTATGGCCTGCAGAAAGATGGCTCGCAGAAGTATGGCACACCCATCTATGTCAACCAGCCCGTAATCTTCAAGCACTCGGTGGCTGTTGGCGACTGGAAGGGTGGCGTGATGCGTGAGCCAGCGCCTCACCACACAACCTATAAGCACCGTAACGAGGTAGGCTCTTATCGCCGCACCTTCACTATCCCCGATGCTTGGGATGGCCGCGAGGTCTATATCAACTTCGATGGTGTGGATTCATTCTTCTACCTCTGGATAAATGGCCGCTATGTGGGTTTCTCGAAGAACTCGCGCAACTTGGCCGCATTCAACATTACGAAGTATCTTGTCGAGGGCGAGAATACAGTGGCTGTCGAGGTCTATCGCAGCAGCGACGCTTCGTTCCTCGAGTCGCAGGATATGTTCCGTCTGCCTGGAATCTTCCGCACCGTTTCGCTTACGGCGACCAACCCTGTGGAGATTCGCGATTTGCGAGTTACAACCGACCTTGACAACAACTACAAGGATGCTGTGGCAAATATCGCAGTCGATATCCGCAACCTCACAAAAAAGGTTGCAAAGGGTTATACGCTAAAGGCGCAACTCTATAAGAATGAGCTTTATAGCGACGATAACGAGATTGTATCGGGTGCTGAGGCTATAGGCGAGGTGGCACTTGCCGAGCCAGCCGCAACAACAAACGTGAAGCTGGCAATGAGTGTTGCATCGCCCGCCAAGTGGAGCGCCGAGGAGCCTAACCGCTACACGCTTGTCGTGAGTCTTTTGGACAAAAAGGGCAAGGTTGTGGAGCGTGCCTCAACCCACTTTGGTTTCCGCGAGGTGGAGATTCGCGACACGAAGGCCGAGGATGACGAGTTTGGCTTGGCTGGCCGCTACTACTACCTCAATGGCAAGACCGTAAAGATGAAGGGTGTCAATCGCCACGAGAGTAATTTGGTGCGTGGTCACGCCATCACTCGCGAGCAGATGCACGAGGAGGTGATGATTATGTTGCGTGGCAATATCAACCACGTCCGTTGCGCCCACTATCCCGATGCTCCATATTGGTACTACCTGTGCGATAAGTATGGCATTATGCTCGAGAACGAGGCCAACATCGAGAGCCACCAATACTACTATGGCGCAGCTTCGCTCTCTCACGTTCCTGAGTTTTTGGATGCTCACGTTGCACGCGTGATGGAGATGGCCCACGCCACCGTCAACCACCCATCGGTTGTCATCTGGTCGCTTGGCAACGAGGCAGGCCCTGGCGAGAACTTTGTGGTGGCATACAATGCACTGAAGGCCTTCGATGCCACACGTCCTGTGCAGTATGAGCGCAACAACAGCATAGTGGATATGGGCTCAAACCAGTACCCCTCAATCGGCTGGACTCAGTATGCCGTTACGGGTAAAGCCCCAATCAAATATCCGTTCCACATCTCGGAGTATGCCCACTCGATGGGTAATGCGGCTGGTAATTTGAAGGATTACTGGGATGCAATGGAGAGCACCAACTTCTTTATGGGTGGCGCTATCTGGGACTGGGCCGATCAGACTTTCTGGAAATATGATGCCAAGACAGGCACCCGCTATATGGGTTATGGTGGCGACTTCGGTGACCGCCCCAACGACCACACCTTCTGTATGAACGGTATCGTATTCCCCGACCACTCGCCCAAGCCTCAATACTACGAGGTGAAGAAGGTATATCAGAATGTTGGTATCTCGATGGGCAGCGATGGTCAGATTACTATCTTCAACAAGCGTTACTTTATGCCGCTCGACGATGTCTCTATCCGCGTGTCGTTGTGGGAGGATGGCAAGGAGATTGACTCCTACACCGAGCCAACCTCTGGCATCGCAGCTCGCCAGAGGGTGAGCTTCGCAAACCGCTATGCTGGTCGCGAGCTCAAGGCCGCGAGCGAGTACTTCGTGAAGGTGGAGCTCAAGCTCAAAAAGGATATGCCCTGGGCTAAGGCGGGCTATGTGCAGATGGAGGAGCAGTTGCCATTGAAGGCGGCCGTAAAGAGCCAGTCGATAGCTCAGGCGGCAGTAAGCTCAACACCTATCAAGAGCACAACTTCGGGCGATATCACCACCATCACAGGCGGCGAGCAGCCATTCACCATCAAGTTCGACAACAAGCGTGGTGTGCTCTATGGTGTCAACTACAACGGCACTCAGGTACTCGAGGAGGGTAGTCAGATGCGCCTCTACACCTACCGTGCCCCCGTTGATAACGACAACTGGGCATTTAACCGCTGGTTTGCACTCGGCCTGTTCGACACCGAGGATAAGGTGCTCTCGATGCAGGCCACAGAGCCTCGCGAGGATGGCTCGGTGGTAATCCAGTATGTGGTGCGCACACAAGCTAAGGCCGCAGGTCGCCGAGTGAAGAATGAGGATAACAGCTTCTCGCTCAAGATGGATGGTGCGCCTATGGAGGAGGGTGGCTTCCACTTCATTTCAAATCGCATCTGGACCATCTATGCAGATGGCTCGGTGGAGCTCAATAGCGTGGTGTCGGGTAGCGAGGCGTCGGTTCGTCTGGCCCGTATGGGTTATGAGATGCAGCTTTCGGGTGCGCTCACCGACTACACCTACTATGGTCGTGGTCCCTGGAACAACTACAACGATCGCTCTACTGGCTCGCCAATCGAGCAGCATCGTAGCACTGTGGCCGAGCAGTTTATCCACTTCCCCAAGCCTCAGGATATGGCCAACCGCGAGCAGGTGCGCTGGGCATCGCTCACCAACAAAGCGGGCAACGGCGTGATGTTCGTTGCAACGGGCGATATGTCGATGTCGGCTTTAGAGTGGAACTCTGTGGAGCTTACCGAGGCGGCACACCCATTCCAGCTCCCAAAATCTTCGGGAACGTGGGTGAATATCGACTCTAAGGTGAACGGTCTGGGTGGTAATAGCTGTGGTCAGGGTGGCCCGCTTGCACCCGATGTGGTGTAGGCTGGCGAGAACACCGTAGGTTTCATTATGCGCCCAGTGAAGGCTGGCGACAACCTTGTAAAGAGGGCCGATGTGTCGGCTGCGGGGGCAACACCGGTGATGGTGTCACGCAACCTGCGAGGCTTGGTGTCGATGCATTGCAATAAGGAGAATGCCGCTATATATTATAAGGTGGGAGCGAAGGGCAAGGCCCAGCTCTACACCTCGCCAATAGATATGCGTGGCGGTGGCGAGCTCATCGTTTGGGAGCAGAGCGCACCCGAGCTGGCCGCTACATATAGCTACGACGAGATTACAACCATTCCTCTAACGGTTCTCTTCTCATCGAGTCAGGAGACTGGCGAGGGTGCTGAGCGTTTGCTCGATGGCGATGCTTCGACCATCTGGCACACTATGTACTCGGTGACTGTTGCAAGCTACCCTCACTACATTGATTTCGATGCGAGCGAGCAGGTGACAATCAAGGGATTCAAGTACCTGCCACGTCAGGACGGCAGCACCAATGGCAATATCAAAGCCTATAAGATTCAGCTCAGCGACGATGGCAAGACGTGGGGCGAGCCTGTTGTGCAGGGCGAGTTTGAGCGTTCGAGCAAGCAGCAGACCGTTATGTTTGCCCAGCCTGCTAAGGCGCGTTACATCCGCTTTACGGCCCTCAGCTCGCAGGCGGGCCACGACTTCGGCTCAGGCGCAGAGTTTGAGTTGATTAAGTAGCCGAACTTAGGTCATAAGGGCGCAGAATCACGCAGAAAACAAGTGGGAGATAGTGGTTATTTTACATCAATAATGTGAGTATTCACCACATATCTCCCCTTTTTAGGCCAATTCTGCCACTATTCGGATGAGGCTCTTGTTTATTTCATAAATTTGCTGCTCCCTTTTATGGGGTGAAGCAAGAAGTTGAAATAAATTAGAGAAATATGACAAAGATTAAATCGAGATGCGTTCTCATCACAGGTGGCGCATCGGGCATAGGCCGCATTATGGGCCGTATGTCGATAGAGAGAGGTGCGAGCCAGCTTGTTATCTGGGATATCAACGAGAAGGGTATTGCCGATACGGTGGCCGAGTTCTCAAAGTTGGGAAATGTGAAGGGTTACAAGGTCGATATTTCCGACAGCAAGGCCGTTGAGCAGGCATATCGCACCACCTGCGAGGAGTGCGGAGCGGTGGATATCCTCATCAACTGCGCTGGCGTGGTTACAAGCAACAGAACCTTCGACAAACAATCTGTTGCCGAAATCGAGCGCACGATGGCGATTAACTCTGTGGCCCCTATGGTTGTGGCATTGCAGGCTCTGCCCGATATGATTAGCCGCAACGTGGGCCACATCTGCAACATCGCATCGGCTGCGGGTATGTTGTCCAACCCCAAGATGTCGGTCTATGCCGCAAGTAAGTGGGCCGTGATTGGCTGGTCCGATTCGGTGCGTATCGAGCTTAGCGAGGCACGCAGCAAGGTGCGTATCACCACCGTTGCGCCCTACTTCATCAATACAGGTATGTTCGATGGTGTGAGCTCGCGCTTCTTCCCAATCCTCGACCCCGAGAAGACATCACGCAAGATTCTGAACGCTATCGAGCGCAACAGAAACTTTAGAGGAATACCATTCAGCTACCACTTTATCCGTATGTGGCAGGCTCTGCTTCCAACTGTTGTCTTCGACTTCATTTTTGGCAAGGTGGTGGGCATCTATTCAGCAATGGACCACTTCTCAGGCCGTAAGTAAAGAGCAAAAAGAGTAATAAATATATGTCAGTAATCAACACATCGGCCGAGCGCATCGCGCTTGCCGTCGCCGTACAAAAGGAGTATTTCGCATCGGGCTTTACGCTCGATTACGACTTCCGTCGTGAGCAGCTTCAGCGTCTGCTCTCGGCATTGAAGGAGTGGCAGAAACCACTCTGCGAGGCATTGTGGCACGATTTGCACAAGTCGGAGCAGGAGGCCATTCTCACCGAGCTGAGCATCGTGGAGGGTGAGGTGAAGAACCACCTGAAGCATCTCAAGAAGTGGATGAAGGCAGAGTGCCGCCCCACACCGCTTAAGATGTTCCCATCGCGCAGTCGCATTGTGAGCGAGCCTTTGGGCCAGTCGCTCATCATTGCCCCCTGGAACTATCCCGTGCAATTGTTGCTCAACCCGCTGGTGGGTGCCATCTCGGCAGGATGTACGGCAATTCTGAAGCCCTCGCCCTATGTGCCACGCGTGTCGGAGGTTATCGAGAAGATGATTTGCTCGACCTTCGACGAGCGTTATGTGTATGTGGTGCAGGGTAATCGTGAGGTTAATCAGGAGCTGCTTAAGCATCGCTTCGATATAATCTTCTTTACGGGTAGTCCTTCGCTTGGCCGCAAGGTTATGGAGGCTGCGTCGAAGAATCTCACTCCCGTCGTGCTGGAGCTTGGCGGCAAGAGCCCCTGCATTGTCGATGAGGGGGCCAATATCAATCTTGCGGCACGTCGCATTGCGTGGGGCAAGACTCTCAATGCGGGGCAGACCTGCATTGCGCCCGACTATCTGCTTATCCACTCCTCGCTCAAGGAGCGTTTCGTGGAGGCCTTCAAGCGTGAGCTTCGCTCGCTGCACGGCAAGGACATCCAGCAGAGCAAGCACTTCGTGCGTATGGTGAGCGACAAGGCTTTTGAGCGCGTGAGCTCATATCTGAAGTGTGGCGATGCGGTGGTGGGTGGCAAGACCGTAGCCTATGAGCGTTACATCGAGCCCACGCTACTCGACAACGTATCGCCCGACTCGCCCGTTATGCAGGAGGAGATTTTCGGCCCTGTGCTGCCTATGATTTCGTTTGATACAACCGACCAGACCATAAAGTTCGTAAACGAGCGCGAGAAGCCTTTGGCGCTCTACTACTTTGGCCCTGAGAGCGAGGGTTGGCGTGTGGTTCGTCACACCTCGGCAGGCGGTAGCTGCATCAACGATACGATTATGCACATCGCCAACGAGAATATCCCCTTCGGAGGTGTGGGCAATTCGGGAATGGGTAGCTATCACGGCCGCCTCAGCTTCGATGCCTTCTCGCACCGTCGCTCGGTGGTAGTGACTCCCGCGTGGATTGATTTGCCATTTCGATATATGCCCTACAAGATGTTTGGCTTGGTGAAGAAGCTATTGTAAAGTTGCCTAACAAGGCTCTTTTGGCGTCTGCCTTGCGCTCGAAATCCTCACATACACCAAGTATGCTGCGGTTTTTCGCACTGCGAGCAGCCTCAAAATAGCTCTTGTTATACAACTTTATACGTAATAGAGATTGTGGCTCTTTTGGCATTCACAAATAAGGTCGGCACTCGCGTAAGGAGTTGCCGACCTTGTTTTGCAAACTGCATTGACTTTGGGCTTATTTCAAATCAAAGTATCCAACCCAGCACTCGCCCTCGTCGTCTTGCACCATACAGTAGCAACGCTTGCCATCGGGAGTCATTACAAAACTATATGCCATCATATCCAATATATAGTTCTTCACCTCCTTGCCTTTCCAGTCGAACACGCCAAGTCGAGGCTCAGAAAAATCGAAATCAAATCCCTCGCTATACATTATATAGATGTAGTCATCAGTCGAATCCATACAATATGGGCCTGTTATGCAGTCAGACATTGCCACAATCTCATCTTTCATTCGTGCTTCAACAAATCGGCACTCCTCACCAGCGGTGATTTTATTATTTTTGATGTCGAATATCTGCATATAGAATCCCGAATAGAACGAGTTTACAAATTTGCTACCATCGGGTTTTAATGTAAATATTCCATTATTTCCCATGTAGCGTCTTTGGAAATCGGGGTCTTTATGGTTGGCAAAGTACTTTGAGATATAGTGTCGCTCATCGTATCGGCCCAATGTGTCCTGCAAATTCTTCGATGTAATTATAAATCGAGGGTGCGCTTCTAAATGCAATATTCTATCATTATCGAGATAGAATATTGTTCTTGTGGAATTAATATTCTTATGAAATCCCTGCTCTTTAAGATAGCCAGTCTGTCCACTTATGACCTTTGCCAAGTCATAAATCACATATTTGTTTTGCCATTCAGCGTAAAATTCATTCTTCTCGATATTTACATCGTATTCGGTGTAACCGATCAACTCTCCCTCGCCGCGACCCGATGTGCCAAATGAAGCTACAAATTTGTTGCTTTTCGTGTCGAATACTTGAATATGGTGTTTATTGTCGGTGTTAGCTGCGCGGAGAATAATCTTATCTCCGACAATGCGTAGGTTGCGGCCACCAGCTATTGCATAGTCGCCCTTGATTATATTCACCTTTACATTCTCTGTTTTGGGAAAGTTTAGCGGAGTGTATTCCAGCTTACCCTTTTTGTCGCTCGGTTTGTTGGCACACATTGCCAATGTCGATGCTACGCATAGCGTCAAAGCCAATTTTGAAATAAAGTTTTTCATCGGGAATTTTGTTTTTATTGGTTAGTAATCTTGTTTATTACATCGTTTTTTACGAAGTATTTCATTGTAAATATACAGTATTAAAACTAAAGAAGCAAATAATAAATAGGAAAATTTTAGGGGGGGGGTAAGTGGCTTATATTCAACAAATTGAAAATTTAAGATTCGAAGTTGAAAATAGGAATCTCTGACCATTCTATGATTTGCCTTAGTGCAAAATAGTAAATCCATCGTCATTCCCCATTTTTACATCTTATGACCTGCCTTGAAGGGTATTAATTTGTATGTAAAAATGATGGGAATCTTCCTTTTATTTATAATCAGCTGGCGCTTTCCTTGCGAGTTTTTATCTTTTGGCGATTATATTTGTATGAGTGAGAAAAAAATCCTATATTTGTTATAGTTTAGCCGAAGTGGCAAAAAATGAATTTATTAACTTATAACACAATAGCATATGAGAACAATTAAGTCTATTTTGGTGGCTATGATTGCTACGCTCAGCTTTTTAGCTTGTAGCAATGCGGGAAAGATCGAGGCTCTCACGCTCTCGGTGCCATTCAAGTGTAACGCCTATGTTACTCCACTCGATGCCGAGTCGAAGACTCCTCCCAAGTTTGCCGACAAGATTATCGTCAACTCTTCACGTCGTGCCGACGATGCCGAGATGACGCCAGGTAGCTGGAAGGCCGAGTATGTGGAGCAGGAGCCTCACCAGATTTCGATGTATTTCTACACAGCCCACACTGGCAAGCTCGGCTTGGCTTTGTGTGCAGTGCAGAGCGACGAGGGTGAGTCTGTTTTGAAGGTGTCGATTGGCCAGCAGAGCAAGACCATCAAGGTAAAGAGCGGTGCCGAGAGCAACGCCTACTATGTTGGTGAGTTCAACATTGCCGAGCCAGGTTACATCCGCGTGAACATCGAGCCAGTCAGCACCACTGCCAAGAGTTATCCTTCAATCTCTGAGTTCTTGTTGGGTGGTGAGGCTGTGGCCAATGCAACTGCCAAAATTAAGGATGAGGTTGTCTTCGTTACTTTGGAGGAGAGCAAGGAGAACTTGCCACACTTCGTGCGTCGTGGTCCATCGAACCACTTTATGTGGAGTATGCCCGACAACACCGAGTTCTTCTACAACGAGGTACTCGTTCCCGAGGGTGAGGATGTGCCAGGAGCCTACTATATGCTCACAGGTGGCGACGGCTTTTATATGGGTATCCAGCCCAACAAAAAGGGTTACAACCGTACAGTCCTCTTCTCGGTATGGGATACCGACACTAAGGCTGGCAAGGTGGCCGAGTTGGTACGCAACGGCGAGGGTGTGAAGTCAAACGGTTATAGCCACGAGGGCTCAGGCGTGCAGAACTTCTACTACTACGACTGGGAGCTAGGCAAGGTGTATGCTACTTTGGTGCGTGTGCGTCCCGAGATTATCAACGGCCGCAAGACTGGCAATTCGCTCTACACAGGTTACTTCCGAGGCGACGAGGGTTGGGTGTTCTTAGCCGAGATTCGCCGCCCAGGCATCGAGACATACTACAAGGGTGCCTACTCGTTCTGCGAGAACTTCCGTCCTGAGTATGGTTGGGTACCACGCAGCGTGATGTTCCCATCACAGTGGATGCGCGACAAGGATGGCAAGTGGCACGAGGTTTTGAAGGGTAGCTTCTCTTGCGATGCCACAGCCAACAAGGGCTTGCGTCGTGACTATGAGGGTGGTGTGAACGAGCAGGGCTTCTTCTACTTGCGCAACATCGGTTACATCAACGAGAACGTGAAGTATCGTACTCCATTCACCCGCAAGGCAACTGGCAAGGTGCCTGATGTCGATTTGCAGGAGTTGGTTAAGCTCTCAAAGTCGCGTGACGGCTTGAAGAAATAGTTTAGATATTAGCAGAGTCAACAGAGATTGTGCAGACGGGTGACCGTTTGCACAATTTTTGTCGATGATGTAGCGTTATAATTACAAACAAAACAGCGAAGCGGATGAAGAGATTGTCGATTATACTTTTGGCCGTTGCGGCCATCTGCTGTGTGGGCTCTGCGCAGGCACAGCGAGTTGGAGGCAAAGAGATAGAGGTGCGGGTGCAGACCAGCGCCGAGCAGGATGGCTCGAAGCGAAGCTCAAAGAGGGAGCAGCGTGCCATCGAAAAGGAGATAGCCTACCAGAGCGCTTTAGGGCTTGTCAGGTCGCGCAACTTTGTGATGGAGGCCAACAAACTCTCGATGCCCGACGGCAGTAGCCTTGCGGTTTTTTCCGATGTCAACTATCTTATGATGAAGGGCGACAAGGCCGTTGTGCAGGCCAACCCTGGCATCTCGGGTGGTCAGAACGGAATGGGCGGCATCACGCTTGAGGGTATGGTGGTCGATTTGCGCGAGTCGATGGACAAGCGTGGCAATCTGTCGCTAAGGTTTACCATTATGTCAACAGGGGGCTCGGCCGAGGTGGAGTTTAAGCTGCTCTATGGCGGCGATGCGGCCAATGCAACCATCTCGCCCAAGATGAGCACATCCAACAGGGTGATTTTGTTTGGCAGGATTATCGATCCCGAAAAGTCAAAAGTATTCAAGGGCTTTTCTATGTAGGGGAGGGTGCTGTTTCCCTGTTTTGCGACCTCTGTTGTTTGCGCTTCCTTATTTTAGGATAATTGAGAAGATGGATAGCCCCGCATCCGCCTTATTGCAGCCCGAAGCGTATCTGCTATCGAAAAATCTTATTTGTGCATAGTTATTTTTTATTATTTTGAGTATAGTTTTTCGGCAAAAGTTTGTAACTTTATGCTCAGAAAAATAAACACTCAAATACTATGATAACAAGAATTATAAACGGCAATGTCCTCACTCCATCGGGTTGGGTTAAGGATTGCTCTGTTTTCGTTCGCGACGGCAAGATTCTGGAGATTACCGATGCTAATCTCGAGGTTGTCGGCTCCGAGATTTTCGATGCTAAGGGTTCGTATGTAGTACCTGGCGGTATCGAGACTCACGTTCACGGTGGTGGCGGTAGAGATTTTATGGAGGGCTCGGAGGATGCTTTCCGTACAGCTATTGCAGCTCATATGAAATATGGCACAACAGCCATCTATCCCACACTCTCATCTTCAACTATCCCTATGATTCGCGACGCTGCGGCCACAACCGAGAAGCTGATGGCCGAGGCCGACAGCCCCGTTATGGGTTTGCACCTCGAGGGCCACTACTTCAATATGGAGATGGCGGGCGGTCAGATTCCAGAGAACATCAAGAATCCCGATCCCCACGAGTATATCCCATTGTTGGAGGAGACCTCTTGCATCAAGCGCTGGGATGCAGCTCCTGAGTTGCCAGGCGCAATCGAGTTTGGTCGCTACATCACATCGAAGGGTGTGCTGGCAGCCGTAGGCCACACAAAGGCCGAGTATGGCGAGATTCGCGCTGCTCACGATGCTGGTTACTCACACGCCACTCACTTCTACAACGCTATGCCAGGTTTCCACAAGCGCGGCGAGTATAAGTACGAGGGTACTGTGGAGAGTATCTATCTGTTCGACGATATGACCGTTGAGGTTGTTGCCGACGGTATCCACGTTCCTCCAACCATCCTGCGCCTTGTACACAAGATCAAGGGTGTGGAGCGTACCTGCCTTATCACCGATGCGTTGGCTTGTGCGGCGAGCGACTCGAAGGTGGCATTCGATCCACGCGTGATTATCGAGGATGGCGTATGTAAGCTTGCCGACCGCTCGGCTTTGGCTGGTAGTATTGCCACTATGGACCGCCTGATTCGCACAATGGTATTCCAGGCCGAGATTCCTTTGCAGGATACTATCCGTATGTCGGCCGAGACTCCAGCTAAGATTATGGGCATCTACGATAGAAAGGGCTCGCTCGAGAAGGGCAAGGATGCCGATATCGTGATGTATAGCAAGGGCTTGGAGATTAACGCTGTGTGGTCGATGGGTAAGCTTGTTGAGGGTACTTGCAAGTTGTAATAGAAGTTGTCTAACAAGGCTCTTTTGGCATCTGCCTTGAGTCTGAAATGCTCACATACACCGAGTATGCTGCGCTTTCAGCCTCTGCGAGCAGCTTCAAAATAGCTCTTGTTAAACAACTTCTCGCGAGGTATATAAGAAAAAATAAAGCCGTCTAACAAGGCTCTTTTGGCATCTGCCTTGAGCCTGAAATGCTCATTTACGCAAGATTTAGCTTTTATTCAATAGTGAATTTAAGGAGTTTAAGGAAATTAGTGAGTTTTCCTTAAATTCCCTAAACTCCTTAAGTTCCTTATTATTCTCAGTAGATACAAAAAATAGGTTGTCCGTTGGGGCAACCTATTTTTGTATTATATCGCTGGGTTGATTACTTCTTGTTGAATGTGTTCATCGTAAGGTCGGCGCCTGCTGTTGCAAACGAGAGAATTGCATCGCCAAAGACCTTCAATCGTGCTGGCATAGCCTCACGCTCCTCGGCTGTCCACTCTCCCAAGACATAATCAACCTGCTGGCCTCGGGCGAAGTCGCCACCGATGCCGAAACGCATACGGGCGTAATCCTCTCTGCCGAGCAGCTCCGAGATATTCTTCAGACCGTTGTGGCCACCTGCGCTGCCCTTCTTGCGCATACGCAACTGACCGAATGGCAGTGAGATGTCGTCCGAGACGATAAGTATGTTCTCGATGGGTATCTTCTCCTGCTCCATCCAGTAGCGGACGGCCTTACCCGACAGATTCATATATGTCGAGGGCTTGAGCAGCAGAATCTGTCGTCCCTTGTGACGCACCGTACAGGTCGAGCCGTAACGTCCTGCCATAAAAGAGACGTTGGACACCTCGGCTAAGGTGTCCAACACTCTGAATCCTATGTTGTGACGGGTATCGGCATATTCTGCACCGATGTTGCCCAATCCTACAACGAGGTACTTCATTCTCTGCTTTTATTACTGCTGAGCTGCTGCACGAGTAGCACGAGTTACGCGAACTGCGCAAACTGCTGTTGTAGCAGGAGTAACGAAAGTGAGGCCCTCAATCTGAAGATCACCGACAAAGATTGTCTGGCCAACCTTCAAAGGAGTAACGTCAACAACAATCTCATCGGGCAACTTATCGACCATAGCCTTAACCGTGAGCTTACGAGCCGAAAGAGCCAACTTACCACCAACCTTTACACCCTCGGCGTTACCTGTGAGGCGTACTGGGATAGCGATAGCAACTGGCTTACCCTCCTGAACGCGGTAGAAATCGATGTGAAGGATCTCCTCGCGAACTGGGTGGAACTGTACCTCGCGCATAACGGCCTTCTCTACCTTACCATCGATGTTGAGCTCAACAACGTATGAGTTTGGAGAGTAGATGAGAGGCTTCACAGACTTTGTGTCAACTGTGAACGCTGTCTCCTCGCCACCACCGTAGATCACGCAAGGGATCAAACCCTCACGACGATATGCCTTGGCAGCCTTCTTACCGAAACCATCGCGCTTAGTAGCATTAATTTCAAGTGTTTTCATTGTACAAAAATAAATTTAATTTTACCTGCGGCACTACTCAAAGTATTCTCGCCTCTCGCCGTTTTGAATCCCGATGACTCCCGTCTAAAAACCAACACTTAACACCTGACGCAGCCATCTTCGTCCAGCCCTTTGTGATGCTCAATGCTTCCCATCGTGCCTGAATTGGCTGCAAAGATAGAGTTAATTATTTATAATTCAAACATCAGGAAAAATATTTTGCCTCCAAAACTCGATTTTTTGTGGCAAATAATCAGCTACATAGCCCCTTTGGGTTGCTCGATGCCCATCGCTCGAGTAAATTGTGGCCGCAAGGTTTGCGTATCTTGCAAAAAATATCTACTTTTATGAGTTGAATGCACCACTATTATTCGGGGCTTGCAATCAGGCTCGGTTAGTGTCGAGCAAACGGTAAGGAATAAACCATAAAAGTACTTAAATATGAAGTTTCAATTGACTCGCTTGGCTGCTGTGGCGGCTATGGCGGCTGCTGTGGTTTGCACAGCGTGCGACTCAGGCAAAGAGCCTGTTGACTTGGTGAACAACCGCATCGGTAACATCAGCCACCTGCTGGTGCCTACCTTCCCAACGGCTCATCGCCCAAACTCGATGCTTAGAATGAATCCTGACCACAACGAGTTTGTCACCGACCGTATGGGTGGTCTTCCAATGAATGTGCCTTCACACCGTCAGGGCCACGTTACACTGATGATGCCATTCTGCGGCGATAAGTCGGTGGTGAAGTTCAACTATCCCTATCGCTACGACCACGAGACCACATCGCCATATCGCTACTCGGTCTATTTCGACGATTTTGGCGTGGTGGTTGATTACGCTCCCGCCGAGCACTCGGCCGTGATGAGCTACACCTTCGAGCAGGAGGGTGACCGCTTTGTGCAGTTGCGCAATATGAACGGCAACGGTAAAATCTATGCCGAGGGTAACAAGATGTGGGGTTACGACGTATATCACGGCCACAACCACTACTTCTACCTTGAGTTCGACCAGACTCCAGTTGCCTTTAATGGTAAGGATGGCGACGGTATCCGTTATGCTCAGTTTGCTCCTGAGGTGACAACCGTCAAGGCTCGCTATGGTGTGTCGTATATCGACGAGAAGCAGGCTCGCAAGCATATGGAGCGCGAGATTCCACGCTTCGATGTTGACAAGGTTGCCGAGGCTGGCCGCAAGGCTTGGAACGAGTGCTTGGGCAAGATTGAGATTGAGGGCGGCAGCGAGGATGAGCAGATTGTATTCTACACAGCTCTCTACCGCAGCCACGAGCGTATGATCAACATCTCGGAGGATGGCCGCTATCGCAGCCCATTCGATAAGAAGATTCACGACGATAAGGGTATGCCATACTGGACCGACGACTGGGCTTGGGATACATACCACGCTCTGCATCCATTGCACACAATCCTCAACCCCAAGCAGGAGACCGAGAAGCTCAACTCATTCGTGAGAATGTATCGTGAGTCGGGTTGGGTGCCAACATTCCCCACAGTATATGGCGATATGCACGGAATGAACGGTAACCACGCTGCGGCTATCTTTGCCGATGCGTTGTGCAAGGGTATTGATTTCGATGTGGAGGGCGCATTCGAGGGTATGCACCACACCGTACTTAGCGAGACTATGATTCCCTGGCTTCGAGGACAGAATACCGAGCTCGATGAGTTCTACCATAAGAACGGCTGGTTCCCAGCGCTCTATCCGGGTGAGGAGGAGACCGTGCCAGGTGTAAACTCATTCGAGCAGCGTCAGGCTGTGGCCGTAACTCTGGCCGCATCGTACGACGACTGGTGTATCGCACAACTCGCCAAGAAGCTCGGCCGCAAGGATGACTACAACTTCCATATCAACCGCAGCTTCAACTACCGCAAGCTCTTCAACCACGAGACAGGCTTCTTCCACCCACGCGATGCCGAGGGTAAGTTTATCCAGCCATTCGACTACATCTTCTCGGGTGGTATCGGCTCTCGTGCCTACTACGATGAGAACAACGCCTGGACATATATCTGGGATGTTCACCACAACATCGGCGACCTTGTGGCTCTCTTCGGCTCGGAGGAGCGTTTTGTGGCTCAGCTCGACCAGCTCTTTGTGGAGGATATGAAGAGATCGAAGTGGCAGTACTATGCCGTTCACCCCGATGCAACAGGTAACGTGGGCCAGTATGTGATGGGTAACGAGCCCAGCTTCCACGTTCCTTACCTCTACAACTACGCAGGTGAGCCCTGGAAGACTCAGAAGCGTATCCGTATGCTTATGAACTCTTGGTTCCGCAACGACTTGATGGGTGTCTGCGGTGACGAGGATGGCGGCGGTATGTCGGCATTCTATGTCTTCTCGGCTATGGGATTCTATCCTGTGACTGCAGGTCTGCCATACTATGTAATCGGTAGCCCACTCTTCGATAAGGTATCTATCAACCTCGACAACGGCAAGACCTTCACCGTCGTTGCTCAGAACAACTCTGCGGAGAATAAGTATATCCAGTCGGCTACGCTCAACGGCCAGCCTTACAACCGCACATACTTCTCTCACGAGGATATCGTATCGGGTGGCGAGCTGGTACTCGTTATGGGCAACCGTCCCAACAAGAGCTGGGGTGTAGGTGCCGATGCTATCCCACCATCAGAGGGTAGCAAGGTGCGTATTTGGGAATAGGTTGCCTATTCCCAAAAATTCAAAATTCAGAATTCAAAATTCAAAATTGGGTTTACAACCCTTTTATGATTGAGTTTGAGTGTGTTGGATTTTGAATTAAAAACAAATACACTTTTGGGAAAGACAGTGCAAAGAAAGACTTTGAGTCAAAGTCAAAAGTAATTTTGAATTTTGAATTTTGAATTTTGAATTAACCGATGTTGCATTTCGATAGTGATTATATGGAGGGTGCCCACCCGCTTATCTTGGAGCGACTGGTGGAGCACAATATGACAAAGACAACGGGTTATGGGTGCGATGCGATTTGCGCCGAGGCTCGTCGCAAGATTCTGGAGGCGTGTGGCAACCCCGACTCGGAGGTACACTTTCTGGTGGGTGGCACGCAGACCAACACAACCGTTATCAAGGCTCTGCTTCGTCCTCACGAGGGCGTTGTGGCGGCATCGACTGGCCATATAGCCGTTCACGAGTCGGGTGCTATCGAGTCAACGGGCCATAAGGTGCTGGCTCTGCCTCACCACAACGGCAAGATTGCAGCCGATAAGATTGATGCCTATATAGCCCACTTCTTTGAGGACGAGAGCTATGAGCATATGGTATTCCCTGGTATGGTATATATCTCTATGCCAACCGAATACGGCACGCTCTACTCGCTGGCTGAGTTGGAGGCTATCTCGGCTGTATGCCGCAAGTGGCAGATTCCACTGTTTGCCGATGGTGCTCGATTGGGCTATGCTCTCTCATCGCCCGAGTGCGATGTTACGCTGGCCGACTTGGCTCGTCTGTGCGATGTATTTTATATAGGTGGCACAAAGGTCGGTGCGCTGATGGGTGAGGCCGTTGTGATGCGCAAGGGGCTTGTGCCTCGCTTCTACACCATCATCAAGCAGCAGGGTGCTCTGCTGGCAAAGGGGTGGTTGCTCGGTATCCAGTTCGACACACTCTTTACCGATGGGCTCTATCTGAAGATTGCCGCCCACGCCGTAGCCGAGGCTGCGCGTCTGCGTGAGGCACTGGTGAAGAAGGGATTTCGTAATTATTACCTTTCGCCCACCAATCAGATTTTCCTTATCCTCTCGCCCGAGGAGCTGGAGAGGGTGCGACGCGTCACCACATATAGCGAGTGGGAGCGCCTGAGCGACGGACAGACAGTCATCCGCCTCGCCACAAGCTGGGCTACGCTGCCAAGCGATGTGGACTACTTGATAGAGAATATTTAACCCCAAAGAACATAGAATTTTATGAGACGAATTCTCTTTACCCTGCTTCTGGCCGTTATGGCTATCTCGGCCTCAGCGCAGACTCGCATAGCCCTTTTAGCCGACCTGCACGTCTCGCCAGGCAATCGCAACTCGCAGAAACTCAAGGAGGTGGTCGAGGAGATTAACGCCAGCCAGGCGCAGATTGTAATCGTAGCGGGCGACCTCACTAACGAGGGCAGCGACGAGGAGTTGAAGTGCGTGAAGGGCATCTTGGATGGCTTGAAGAAGCCTCAGTTTGTCGTACCTGGCAACCACGAGGACCAGTGGTCGCAGAGCGCCTGCAAGCGTTTTGTCGATATGTGGGGCAGCGACCGATTCGTGACCGAGCTCGACGGAATGGTGATTGTGGGTATCAACTGCGGCCCTTATATGAAGGCGGCAGACGGCCATATCAAGCGTGAGGATTTGACGTGGTTAGACAAGA
>JAZOUS010000035.1:0-13040 GCA_045658265.1 Alistipes sp. | reverse complement strand
CTGAAACTACGCGAAGTGCGTAGGGCATCTGCTCGCCTGAGGGAATCATAGGCTTCAATGCACGCCAAGCCAAGTGACCGTGACCAATCTCACGACGGCTTACACCACGTGCGGGACGAGCCTCACCTGTTGAGAAGGGAGGGAAGTTGTAGTGCAAGGTGAACTTCTCGCTACCCTGAACCAATACCTCGTCAATCATCTTCTCATCGAGCTTAGTACCCAATGTAACAGTTGTGAGTGACTGTGTCTCACCACGAGTAAAGATTGCAGAACCGTGAGCCGCTGGCAAGTAACCAACCTCGCACCAGATAGGACGAATCTCATCGGTCTTACGGCCATCCAAACGCTTACCCTCGTCGAGGATCATATTGCGCATAGCCTTCTTCTGCACATCATCGTGGAAATATTTGTGGATAAGTGGAGCCTTCTCCTCCAACTCCTCCTCAGTAAAGCGTGAAGCAAACTCAGCCTCCAAAGCCTCGAAGGCCTCAGAACGCTCGTGCTTAGCTGTACCGCTGGTTGCAATAGCATACGCCTTGTCGTAGAGCTCGGTGATAATCTGCTGACGCAACTCCTCGTCGTTGTTCTCGTGGCAGTATGTGCGCTTAACATCCTTGCCAAGCTCCTTCGAGAGCTCGATCTGTACGGCGCAGTGCTTCTTAATCTCCTCGTGAGCGAACTTGATAGCGCCGAGCATAACCTCCTCAGATACCTCGTTCATCTCACCCTCAACCATCAGGATATTGTCGATTGTACCACCAACCATAATGTCGAGGTCAACCTCTGCCATCTGTGAGAAGTTAGGGTTGATAACATACTCGCCGTTGATGCGTGCTACACGAACCTCTGAAATTGGGCCACCGAATGGGATGTCCGATACGGCCAAAGCAGCCGAAGCAGCCAAACCTGCCAATGCATCGGGTTGGATGTCCTTGTCGGCAGAGATGAGGTTTACGGTAACGAAAACGTCAGCGTGATAATCTGATGGGAACAATGGGCGCAAAGCACGGTCGATAAGACGTGCCACCAACACCTCAGCGTCGCTGGCCTTACCCTCGCGCTTCATAAAACCTCCAGGGAAGCGTCCGCACGATGCGAACTTCTCCTTATACTCCACCTGAAGAGGCATAAAATCTGTTCCTTCCTTAGCGTCCTTAGCGGCTACTACTGTTGCCAGCAACATAGTGTCGCCCATCTTAACTACTACCGAGCCGTCAGCCTGCTTTGCCAACTTACCGGTCTCGATTGTAATCTGGCGACCATCAGCCAAAGTGATGGTCTTTTGTACAGCGTTGTACAACTTTTGTGCTTCCATAAATCTTATAATCGTCAAAAAAAATGTTTCAAAGAAAATGGCCTTGCAACGATGGCCATTTCAAAAATAAGGGCTGTCGGCCAAAAACAATCCGTACAGCCCTTATCGCTCCTTCCGAAGTATTACTTACGAAGGTTAAGAGTCTTGATGATAGCGCGGTAACGCTCGATATCAACCTCCTTCAAATACATAAGCAACTTGCGACGCTTACCTACCAAGCGCAACAATGAACGCTGGGTACCGAAGTCGTGCTTGTTCTTCTTAAGGTGCTCTGTAAGGTGGCTGATACGGTATGAAAACAATGCGATCTGGCTCTCAGGAGAACCTGTGTCAGTGTTAGACTTGCCGTACGTACCAAAAAGCTCTTGCTTTTTCTCTGCTGTTAAATAAGCCATAAAAAAATAAGATTTTGTGGGTTGGCCGTTTTTGTTTTATAGCCAAAACCCTGGTTCCACTCTACGACGCATTCCCCTTACCGTGAATAACGCCAGAGCGTGCGACAAAATTACTCCGAATTTCATTAAGAGACAAATATTTTGGGGCTAAAAACGTTCTTTTTGTTGCTAAAATTTCGTTTTTGATTAAGAAATATATTTTTTTTGCCAAATCTGTGTATATTTGCATTAGAAAGCGTTCGACTTTTGACCAAGTTTCGGGGAGGATAGTCGGTGGCTGGCTGCGGGGATGTTGCCCTGCGAAAGTGCTGGTCAAGAGTCCTAAAGTGGTGGAAATTTCCACTTTTGAGCCCGATTTTTGGCGTTAGGTTGAGCGAGTTATAAGCGAGTTATGAGAATTACAATGTTTCGATATATTGCCATACTTTCCATCGTGTTGATGTCGCTCTCGGCTATGAGTTGCGGCAGCGACAAGGGGGAGTATCGTGTCGTTGATGGCCAGATGCTGGGTACGTTTCTTCATCTGAGTGCCCAGACAACCAAAGAGGCCAGCGTAATCTACAATCGTGCTATGGAGATTGATGCCGAGGCAAAGGCTTCGATGTCGATTTTCGATGAGCGTTCGCTCCTGAGCCGCATCAATCGTGGCCAGACCGACTCCATCGACAAGCATATCAAGTTCAACCTCGAGTTGGCATCGCGTATCACGGCCATAAGCGGTGGCGCATACGATGTTACGGTGAAACCACTGGTCGAGGCGTATGGTTTTGCGGGCAAGCAGCGTCAGGCGGTTGTGAATGTCGATTCGTTGCTGGAGTTTGTGGGCTTCGAGAAGTTGCGTATCGAGGGTAATAGGATTGTGAAGAGCGACAGTCGTGTGCAGATAGATTTTAACTCCATAGCCAAAGGCTATACGGTCGATTTGCTGGCCGAGGAGCTTGAGACGATGGGCGTGGAGAATTATATAGTGGATATCGGCGGCGAGGTGCGCTGCAAGGGTGTTAATAGTCGTGGCGGAGCGTGGAGAATCGGCATCGAGACTCCATTCGACGGCAACAATACGGCTGGCGAGCATATCCAGCAGGTTGTTTCGTTGTCGGATTGTGCTTTGGCTACATCGGGTAATTATCGCCGCTTCTATCTTGAGGAGTCGGGCCGCAAGGTCTCTCACACTATAGATCCCCGCACAGGGCAGAGCGTGGTGAGCAGCCTGTTGTCGGTTACGGTGATTGCTCCCACCTGTGCCGAGGCTGATGCGCTCAGCACAATGTTTATGGCTATGGGCAAGGAGCAGGCTCTGAGTGCAGCACGCGAGTTACAGAGTCAGGGCGTGATGGTCTATTTCATCACTTCGGCCGAAGATGGCCACTACGAGGTCTATTATTCGGCGGCTTTAGCCCCAAGTTTGAAGATTTTGGAAAATATGCACGCCATTTGATGAGAGCCTTAGTAGGCATCAGTGACGAGGATTATGAAAAGAGCTATTTTGATATATAACCCACAGGCGGGACGTGGTAAGATTGAGCGAAATATCAGTCGAATTGTTGCTGTATTTCGCACTGTCGATTGCGACCTGATACTCCATCCTATCGAGTTCGAGAAGAACCCTTTTGACGGGAACGAGGATGTAGAGTTAGCTATTATTGCGGGTGGCGACGGTACGGTGAATTTCGTGGTCAACGCAATGATGCACAAGGGGTTGTCTATCACGCTTGGTATCATCCCCGCCGGTACAGCCAACGACTTTGCGGGAGCTTTGGGAATGTCAACCGATGTGGTCGAGGCGGCCCAGCAGATTGTAAGCGGAGTGGTTGAGCAGGTCGATTGCGGCAAGGTGGAACATATAAATAATAAAAAAGAGTCGTCGATTTATTTTGTAAATATATTCAGTTTTGGTATCTTTACAACAACATCGCAGCATACACCCGAACATTTGAAGCATCGTTTGGGGCGCGTGGCCTATCTGCTTGCGGGTTTCAAGGATTTGAAAAACCTGCACGGGATACCGCTGACGATTACTACTGACAACGAGACGTTCTACTATCCAACGCTTATGGGGCTTGTGCTCAATGGCGAAACGGCGGGACGAGTGCCTTTGGCGCGAATGTCGAGTCTGAGAGATGGCGTGTTCGATTGCCTATTCCTGCGTAAGCGTGAGACGGCGTTTCAGTCGGCTTGTGATATGTTGCTCTATATGTTGGGCGTGCGAACCAGGGCGGTAAAGTTTTTGCGCACAAGTTCGTTGACGTTGGTTACCCCCACAGCGGAGGATACCGATGTTGATGGCCAGCGCGGAGGTCGCTTCCCGATGACGGTTAGGTGTTTGAAGGGGGCACTCAGGATTGTGAGTCCAAGTTAGTTGAGAGGATGTGAATATCTGCCGCAAGGCATACAGATATATAGGTTTTTAGGGTTAGATGAGAGGGATTGTAAGCGAAGGATAAAAACTTATAATCAATAGAGTATGGAGAGAAAGAGAGACAGAGAGGACGTAAACAAGATTTCAGTATCGAAGATTAAGAGGCACTTCTCGGATGAAGGCTTCAGGTCTGAGGATTTTGTGATTTCGCCATTGATTCAATTTAAGTCGATGGTTGGTGCTCCTCGAGTTATAGATGGGGGAGTAACTGTTGGTATTATTTGTAATGGTACGGCCAGAGTAGTGATAAATGGGCACTCATACGAGTTGCGTAAGGATCACATATTTCTTCTGAACGAAGAGTCCATTATATCAAATTTCAAATGCAGTAAGGCGTGTATGGGTTATCTGATAACCTATTCGCGTAGTTTCGTGGAGTCGATAAATGTCGATGTTGCAGATTTTATGAAGACTCGACTGATGTTGTCGGTGATGCCCTGTATCCCTGTGTCGCCCAGCGACATAGACCGTTTGCACGGCATTGCGACACTTCTGTCGTCTTCGGTCATCAAGGAGGAGTTTGCTTATCGCGATAGAGTTGTAACGTCGCTCTTTAGCGCGTTCTACTATACGCTTACATCTATACTGAGTCAGTTTGCTTCATTGGCAGGCGATGTGGCTCACAGTCACAGCACACGAGGCGAGAAGCTTTTGTCGAAGTTCATCACTATCCTCTGCGAGGAGTGTGAACGTGAGCATAGCGTGGAGTATTATGCCCGCCGATTGGACATCACACCAAAATATCTGTCGCTTATTACCAAGACTCGTACAGGTATGAATGCATCGAAGATTATCGACGAGGCTGTGATTCGCAAGGCTAAGGAGCTGCTGAAGCAGTCGGAGCTGAGTATTTTGGATGTGTCGGAGCGCCTGAATTTCGTGTCGCAGTCATTCTTCGGCAAGTATTTCAAGCAGCGAGTGGGTATTTCACCATCGCGTTACCGCGCCACAATGCAGTAGAAGAGGTCTAAAAAGGCTCTTTTGGAGCGTTACCAGGTTGAAAAAGGCATAAATAAAGTATCCCCGTCAGAGCAATCTGACGGGGATATCTTTTCAGGCCTTATATTGGCCATATTTTGGCGTATTCTTACTCAAGAACCTTAACCTTGATGTTACGGAACCAAACATCATCACCGTGATCCTGGAAACCGATATAACCCTCGTGGTTCTCGCCACCGCAGTTGTTGAGCAACTTAAATGCTACAGGCCACTTCTCCTCAGAGAACTTAGACTTCTGCAACATCTCAGTCCACTGTGGAGTCCACAAGTGGTACTCTACAACAGGAACATCGTTCTGGTAGTGAACAACTGTACCCTTGTAGCAGAGAATCTTCACCTTGTTCCACTCGCCAGCAGGCTTAGAGTTCTGTGGCTTAGCAGGAATCATATCATACAAAGAAGAAGACTGACGGTTGCCGTCAACGCCCAACTTTGCATCTGGGTGATTCTCGTTGTCGAGCACCTGGCACTCAGGAGCTGAAACGTAGATAGGCTCCCAGCCTCCCTTGTCGTTCTTAACCTCCTGTGCCAAGTAGAAGATACCAGAGTTACCACCCTTTGAAACCTTCCACTCAAGCTCCAACTCGAAGTTCTTGAACTTCTGAGCAGCATAGATAATATCGCCGCCCTCGCCAGTCTGTGCCTCGCCACCGCCTGAGCCAGAGAACTTCAAAGTACCGTTGTCGATAGACCAACGTGAAGGAACGTGATCCTTACCGTAACCACGCCAGCCCTCCAATGAGCTACCATCGAACAATACGATTGTGTTTGCATCGTCCTCAGCAGCAGCCTTCTTTGCGCCGTTGCCGCCGCAGCTTGCAAGCATAGCAACCATTGCAGCCATCATCAATATTTTTTTCATTTCTTACTTATTCAAATTGTGTTAACAATCAATTATCTTGGCATCTCTGGGAGATTCCAGCCAGCACGGTAGTTGTGCTTGATAAGCTCCTCAGCAAACTTCTTTGCGTTGATAGGATCGGTGTAACGCTTGTTGAATGTTGGGTGACCATCCTTTACAGAGAAGCCATCCTCGATCATAATGCGGATTGTCTCATCATCACCGATGTTTGTGAAGCGCATATTCTCACCGTCCCAGTTGAGGATCTTGTGGAGGTTCTGCAAACGAACACCCAATACACCCATAACAACCATCTCGTTGAATGGACCAGCCTCAGAGAAGTCAGAGTTTGTCATCACGCGGTTCTCCTTAGACTCCTTACAAGCACGTACCCAATCCATCTCGTGTGAGAGCTCGACGTGGCGCGCACGCTCGGGAACCTTAGGTGTACGACCAGACAAAAGGAATGGGTTAGCACCGTAGCAACCGCAAATCAATGTGTCCTTTGTACCGTAGAAAATGAGGGCACCACCGCCACCCTTAATGTTGAGATCCATACCTGGCTCCATACCTGCAGGACGCTCTGGCTTCAAGCCGCCATCATACCAGTTAACTGTAACTGCTGGCAACTTGCACTTGTGAATCTTACCACGCTCAGGGAATGTGTACTTAACGTACTCAGCCTGTGGAGCGCAATCTGTAAGAAGTGATGTAGATGAACCCTGAACTGTATCAGGATAACGCAACTGGAGAGCCTTGAATACAGGGTGGAGGATGTGGCAAGCCATATCACCCAATGCACCTGTACCGAAATCCCACCATCCGCGCCAGTTCCAAGGCTGGTAAACCTGGTTGTATGGACGGTAAGGAGCTGGGCCGAGGAACAAATCCCACTTCAATGTGTCGGGAATTGGGTGTACCTCAGTTGGAACCATCAAGCCCTGTGGCCAGATAGGACGGTCAGTGAAGGCGTCAACGCGAGTTACCTCACCAATCTCACCATTCCAGATCCAGTTGCATACAGTCTCAACGCCCTGGTGTGATGAACCCTGGTTACCCATCTGAGTAGCAACCTGATGCTTAGCAGCGAGCTTAGTCAAGAGGCGTGACTCATAAACTGAGTGAGTAAGAGGCTTCTGGCAATAAACGTGCTTGCCGAGCTCCATAGCGTAAGCCGATACAAGGGCGTGAGTGTGGTCAGGAGTTGCACAGATCACAGCGTCGATTTCGTTAGCTGCCTTGTCGTACATCTCGCGCCAGTCCCAGAAACGCTTAGCTTTTGGGAATGCGTTGAATACGTTCTTAGCGTAACCCCAGTCGGTATCACACAAAGCAACGATGTTCTCAGTCTTCTTTACGGCATTGATGTTAGCATTACCCATACCACCGATACCTACGGCTGCAATGTTCAACTTGTCAGATGGTGACTTGTGTCCAAAAGCTGCACCCATTACGTTGTTGGGGACAACTGTCATAGCTGCAAGACCTGCTGTCGAGGCCTTCAAAAAGTCAGCTCGAGAGATTTTCTTTGACATTGTTGTAATTTTTAGGTTAATAAATAATTTTTGGATACTATATATTATATCTCTTTTCTTCTCTGTTTGGTTAGCTCGGCCTTTGGCCTAAAGCTCTATAACTTTGCACTTGGCAACGACTCTACGCTCAGCAGGCTTCGTTCAACACAATTTATCGGAGGCTGAATGAAGCAGTGTACCTCTATATATATATTGTCGATGCCACTCGCTGCTGCCTGTTTTACTACCGCATCGAAATCAATCATCCTGCTGTCGCCCACATTCTCCTTGTCGTGGAGATGGATGGCCGCTATGCGCTTACCGTATCGCTTTATCAGCTCGGTGGCATCAATGCCAGCCTGCAGGGCTTCGTAGGTGTCAATCTCAAAGAGCAGCGTTTCGGCTTCGCACCTCTCGGCCACCTTGTCGAGTGCCGAAACACCCTCTGTGGGCATCAGGGCCGCGATAGTCGGATGGTAGCAGAGCTTGAGCTCGTGCTTGGCGGCTATCTGGCCGATTAGTTGGGCGTAGGCCAAAAAGTTTTCTATCGCCTTGTCGTCATTGCCCTCGGGCTGGTAGGCCAGCGTGATGTATTTGCATCCGAGTTGAGCATAGGTCTCAATTGCGCCCTCCCACCATTCGGTGTCGGGATCTTTGGGCTGAGGCTTGAGCGTTGCATCTGCTTCGGTTTCGGCCTCTGCATTTGCTACTTCAATAGCATCTTGGTTGGCCACCTCATTTGCCGCTTCACTTGCCGCTTCACTTGCTACTTCACTTGCCACCTCACCTGCCACTTCATTTGCCACCTCGCTTGCTGCTTCATCTGCCGCCTCGCTTGCCATCTCGCTTGCCGCTTGGGCGTAGAATTCGGCCCTTTGGTCGGGAGTCATTGAGGGCTCTTTTTTGAGGTAGGCTGATGTTATCTTCAGCCCCACTCTCTTTGCCAGAGCTTTGAACTCGGCGGGCGGAAGCAGATATACCTTGCCCTGGTAATAAGCACCCACCTCGATTGTTGTGAAACCCAGCTCGGAAACCTTTTCGAGTGTTGTCTCAACGCAGTTGTACATCTCGTTGTCGAGTGTCGCGAGGTGGAGTCCTATATCCGACTTCACATCACTCAGCGCATCTGCGACGGCCTCGGTGAATGAGTCGGCGGCCTTCTTGATTCCTATCAACGACGTTGCCGCTTCCATTACCGAGGATAGGCCCTGTTTGAAGAATGAGAGTCTGTCCATCGTAGCGGGTTTTAAGCCTTGTCGATGTCGCTCTCCTGCTCGTCGGGACGATACTCAGGGTCCTCTGCCACGCCGAAGGTGATGTTACGACGACCGTTGAAGTCGGAGTTGTAAGAAGCATCGGCCGCAGCACCTCCGCCAAGAATGGTCTCTAACGAGTGAGGATTGTTCGCATACTCAACCTCGTCATCTTCAGCACTCTCGCTCTCTTCTGCGCTCTGGGCATTATCTGCATCGTTTGCATCCTCGGCCTGCGAGTCGCTTGGGGTGTTCTGCTGCTCGTCGTCGCTATCGTTGTTCTCGCTCTCCTCTTTCTGTTCGGCAGCCTCCTGCTCGGCTCTCAGGCGAGCCTCCTCGTCGGCCTTAGCCTTCTCCTCGGCAAGCTTTGCCTGATAGATAGCCTCCTCCTTAGCACGACGTGCCTCGATACGCATAGCGATACGGATTCCATACTCATACAGCGCATAGCAAGGGAAGAAGATCAGCACCTGACTCACCACGTCGGGAGGGGTGATGATGGCGGCGAAGATAAGCAGTGCTGCAACGGCAATCTTGCGGTATTGGCGCATACCCTCAGATGTGAGGATTCCGATTGTCGCAAGCAGGCGGATAAGCAGTGGTAGCTGGAAAGCCACAGCCGCTGCAAACGATACGCTCAGTACGGTCGAGAGGTAGGAGTCAACGCTAATGATGTTGCTGATCTGCTCACTTACCTGATAGTTACCCAGGAAGTTGATTGCAAGAGGGGCGATGACATAGTAGCCAAACAAAAGGCCCATTACAAACCAGATGGGAGTCTCAACAGCATAGCGAATGCTCTGTCTGCGCTGCTGGGGTGGAAGTGCGGGCTTCACGAAGAGCCACAGCTCCCAGATAAGGTAGGGGAATGCGACGATAAATGCGCCGACGAATGAACTCTTGATGTGCAGCATAAACTGTCCGGCCATCTTGTTGTTGAATACATCTACACTGTCGGGGTGTATTCTCAGTGTCTCCGAACCCATCAGGTCGGCCAACAGGTTGAATAGCCTGTTGGTTGGGAAAGAATCGCGGATAGGTGCAAATACAATATCGAGCACAATACCCTTCATCGCAAAGAGCACGATAAAGAGCAGTGCAAAAACAAGAGCTACGCGGATAAGGATTTTGCGAATTTCGTCGAGGTGTTCGCCGAAAGTCATCTCCGCTTCATCGTTTACAGGGCGCTGATTACTCATCTCTACCTTACTTCCAGAACAATAACGATTAGTATTCTAAATTACTCGGTTTTCTCGCTCTTCTCGCTCTTTGTCTCAGGCTTGGTGTCGTCCTCGTCCTTAGTGGCAGTGTTTACAGCCTCCTTGAACTCGCGGATACCACGGCCAGCGCCACGCATCAACTCAGGCAACTTCTTACCTCCGAAAAGGAGCAAAAGAACAAGTACGATAAGAATAATCTCCTGTGTTCCGATTCCACCGATAAACAAAAAATCCATAATTGTTGTGTTTTTAAATTTATTAATAAATTGTTTTAGTGCATTTTCAATCCGAAAGTTAAGCATAAAAATCGACTTTTACAACTTTGCGGACCTTTTTTATGCTTTGCATATTTGCCACCGATGCGAAGTTTTTGCACGACGGCCTCGCTATTGATTTGAAAAATAGGGTGTTCGGGTGCAGGGGCGTTTGTTTTACCAAAACCATATCTTCCAAATTTAGCTACAAAAATAACGGGATGCAGAGCCGCTTTATTGCAGACTTTGCATCCCGTTTTGGAGTATTTTGGTTTGGCCTAAGATGCGGCCAGCCCTTTTATCGTAGATAATCCTCGAAGTAGTTGGTTATCTTCTGGTGGAGGTGTACGGCATCCTTACCGAATACGTTGTGCTCGGCGCAAGGGTAGGGGAAGTAATCCACCTGCACGTTGTTCTTGATACACTCTCTTACGAAGCTGAGTGAGTGCTCCCACACAACAACTGGATCAACTGCACCCTGACAGATGAGCAACTTGCCCTTCAGATCTTTGGCCTTGTTGATAAGGCTTGTCTTTGCGAAGCCCTCGGGGTTGTTGTGAGTGTTGTCCATATAGCGCTCGCCATACATAATCTCATACCACTTCCAGTCGATTACAGGGCCACCTGCAACGCCCACCTTGAAGATGTCGGGATAGTTGGTAATCAGCGAGATAGTCATAAATCCGCCATAGCTCCAGCCGTGAACACCAATGCGGTCTGAGTCCACCCAGTCGTGAGTCATCAGCCACTTCAAACCTGCCACCTGATCCTCCATCTCGCGCTGTCCGCACTCGCGGTGGATGGCCTTCTCAAACTCGGCACCGCGATTCGATGTGCCTCGGTTGTCCATCACAAAAATCACATAGCCACGCTGCGCCATATACATCTCCCAGCGGCGCAACTGACCGAGGTAGGTGTTCTTCACCATCTGTGAGTGAGGACCACCATAAACATAGACGATTACGGGGTACTTTTTCGATGGGTCGAAGTCGAGAGGCTTGATAAGGCGATAGTAGTTGTCGAACTTGCCGTCGGCGCTCTTAACCGAGCCGAGAGTAATCTCGGCAAAGTTGTAGCCAACGGTTGGGTCCTCAGCGCGATAAAGCTCACGCCCGGGCTTGCCATCGGTGCGGCCAACCTCCACAACGCGAGGGGTTTTCAGCGATGAGTAGTTGTCCAAGAAGTAACGGCCCGATGCACTCACTGTAACATTGTGCCAACCCTCGGCAGTGGTCAGACGAGTCTGCTTGCCAGTGGCGATATCGACCTTGAAAAGGTGGTTGTCGATGGGCGACACCTCGGCCGATGTGTAATATACCGACTTGTCGTCCTGAGCAACATACTTCACGTCGGCATTTGTCTCTGTCAGACGCTTGATTACGCCGCCATCGTTGCAGAGATAGAGGTTCCAGTAGCCGTCACGAGTGTTGGTCGAATAGATGAACTTCGAGGGGTCGTTCTTCATAAACACCAGTGGGTGCTGAGGCTCTGCCCAACGGTCGTCGTGCTCGCTGAGAATCTGGGCTATAAACTTACCAGTCAATGCGTTATATACGTTGAGGTGGATGTTCTTCTGAGAGCGGTCAAGCACCTGAATATAAATCTTCTTTGAGTCGGGTGACCAGGTGATGTTCGTCAGGTAACGCTCCTTGTCGAAGTCTGTAACCTCCACATAGATAGTCTTCTGGCTCTCGATGTCGTAGATGCCGAGGCTTACCTCCTCCGATGCCATACCGTTCATCGGATACTTGATGTTCTTGAGTGTACCTGTGCGAGTTGTGATGTCCAAAAGTGGGAAGTCGGTCACAGCCGATTCGTCCTTCTTGTAGAAGGCAATCTTCTTTGCGTCGGGCGAGAAGAAGATACCACCATCGATACCAAACTCGTTGCGGCTTACGCTCTGGCCACAGACGATGTTACGGTCGGTGTATGAGGTGATTGCCTGCTCACGCTCGTTCACAAAGCAGTAGAGATTGTTGTCGCGTGTGTAGGCATAGATGCCACCCTTGCCGCTCTGGCGAGTGAGGTTCTGGCCTGTGGGAATCTTGTGCTTTGTGGTTACGGTGCGACTCTTCAGGTCGATTGTGTTGCGCATACCAAATGCCGCCACCACCAACGACTGCTCGTCGTCGAATGTGTATGGGGGGAACGACTTGAATGAGGTCGAGAGGAGCGTGTTGATCTCGTCGAGCGTGATGATTGCTCGGCTCTTGTTGTTGCGGGCATCGGTAGCACGAAGTGTAGTGCCGTCAACCCAGGCGTAAGAGTCGCTCTGGCCAACCCAGCTTACGGGGAAGTTCTTTGGTGTGAGCTCGCGGTTGAGGATTACGTCCTCCATCGAGAGCAGTCGTCGCTCAGATGTCTGAGCCTGCGCGGGAAAAGCTGTCATAAGTAGTGTAGCAGCTAAAATTATGAATGATGTTCTCATTGCTTGTTGAGTTAATATTTAATATAATGGTGCGAAAGTAAGTAAAAAAAGCGAGATATACAATATAAAATATAGCGGGATGGTGTGAGAGGGTGTGTAGTGAGCCCCTGCGCCTGTGGAAAATCTCTGGCCAGAAAAGGGAATTCTCAGGGCCTACGGGGCGGGGTTTGGGGGCGAGGAGGGGGAGAAATGAAAGATTTTTAAAGAAAAATTGATTTTTTTTACAAAATATTTTGCAGAATAAGAAAATATATCTACATTTGCACACCCAATTAAAGGAATTGGAGCCCAGATGGCGGAATCGGTAGACGCGCTGGTCTCAAACACCAGTAGGTTCACCCCTGTGCCGGTTCGACCCCGGCTCTGGGTACTGAAGCGGGGAAAGTTGAAAAACTTTCCTCG
>JAZOUS010000034.1:0-29034 GCA_045658265.1 Alistipes sp. | reverse complement strand
GGGCTACTGCAATTTTGTTGTGCATATTGAAAAGTCTATTATTACCTAACAAAAAAGGAGCGTTCCCAAAGGAATACGCCCCTTTACTCATTGGAAGTGAGTGCAAATTACTCTGCAGCAACCTCTGCTGTCTCCTCAGCCTGCTCAGCAGCAGCCTCTGCAGCGGCAGCCTCAGCAGCAGCCTTCTTCTCGGCGATGGCAGCAGCGCGCTCCTCCTTAACCTTAGTCTCAGCAGCCAAAGCAGCCTTCTCAGCAGCCTTAGCGTCAGTAGCGAGCTTGTTTACCTTAGCGGCAATCTTGCCCTCCTTCTCACCCAACCACTTGTTGAACTTAGCCTCAGCATCGCTCTCAGAGAACGCGCCCTTAGCTACACCGCCCAACAGGTGCTTCTTGTATAATACGCCCTTGTACGAGAGAATAGCTCGACAAGTATCGGTAGGTTGTGCGCCCTTGAGTAACCAATCCAAAGCTCTCTCGAACTTCAAATCAATTGTAGCAGGATTCGTGTTAGGGTTGTAAACACCCAATTTCTCGATAAACTTACCATCACGTGGCGCTCTGCTATCTGCGGCAACGATGTGGTAGATAGGAGCACCCTTCTTACCGTGACGTGCCAAACGAATTTTAACAGCCATTTGCTATAAAATTTAGTTAGTTAATATTAAACGCAACCCTACACATTCGGGGTTTTCGGCCGCAAAGGTAAGAAAAATAAATTCAAAATTCAAAATTCAAAATTCAAAATTGTTGATTAACAGATAAAAAAAAGGTGTTATGCGGTCGAATGGTTAATAAAAAAGCAACTGTTCGATGCAGAACAGTTGCTTTTTAGGTTTGTTCTTCGAGCCTCGCTTTTAGCGCAGAGCCACGTCTGACTCGCCGATCAGGCGACCATCGGTGTAAAGCTCGATGTGGTATGTACCAGGAGTGAAGCCTGTGCCGTCGATATAGATTGCACCCGAGAGGTCGTTGCCCTCGTATGCCATCTCACGCTGCTGTGAGTAGAGCTTCTTCTCGCCCTCGAAATCGAAGCTGCCGGCGTTAGGACTTGCAAGCAGGTAGCCCTCAGGCGATGTGACGCAAGCGTAGATAACCTTGTTGCCTGGCTCGGCCAACTCGTTGGCTGCCAATACAAAGTTTACACGCAGACGAGCTGCACCCTTCACGCGGGTAACCACCTTGCTCTTGGCGTTGAGAGCCTCGAGTGAGATGCTGCGGGCGCGGATAACCGAACCCACGCGTACCTTGTTGTTGAGCTCCTCGGCACGCTCCTCGGCCATCTCGGCGCGCAACTTGGCCGATGAAATCTCCTTCTTATAGCTGATGTTCTCCTTTGTGAGCTTCTTGTTGATGTTGTTCAGCGAGTCAATCTGGCGGATGTAGCCCTGCATTACGGTGCGCAAAGTACCCACCTCCTTCTCGTATGCACGAATCTTGGCATAGTTCAAACGGCGCTCATTCTTGAGCTGCTCCATAAGCTGGTTGGCCTCCTCAAGGTTGGCAGCGATAGAGTCGTTCTTAATCTTCAAATCGTCGAACGACACAATCAAGCTATCCAAATCGCCCTGAATCTTGGTGCGGTCCTCCTCCAAGAGGGCATACTCGGCCTGCTGCTCGCGGTGCATATTGAAATATACAACCGACAATGCAACCAAAATTACAGCCAGGATGATAATCACAATGCGATAGCCACGCACCGCCTTGTTATCCACAGGCTGCTCATCGTATCCATACTCGTCGTCGTAACGAGCGTCGTCATATTCATTATACTCTTCTCTCATAATTTTGAGGGTTATGTTAATTTCTTCTGCTTAGTTGTTGAATGTGAGTGCAAATATAGTTATTTTTTTATAAAACAATCCAATGGATAGCGCAAACCTTCATAACTTGACAAATATGCGCACACACTGCCGACCTTTATGGGTGATTCGATGTAGAGTGGAATTTTGTTCCTATCGTCGGAAATCCACACCATAAACTCCGAGCCGTCGGTAAATGAAAAGTCGCTCGAAGTGGCAATCTTGCAGCGGAATTTGATGGTGTTGCACTTGCCTAAATTCTTAATCTTGCGCACCTCGTGCCCGTCGTAGCGGAAGCTCAGCGAGCGGATTGTATCCTCCAGCACCATCTCCAAATCGCGTGCGAAGCCCTCCTTGATAATCGAGTCGGGTACGGTGCGCAGGTTGAAGTAGAGCGATATGGCATCCATACTATTGGGCGAGATTTTCATAGTCTTGCGCTTCTCGGGGCGGCTGCGGCTGCTCCAGCGTGTGTGGACTTTAAGGCTGTCCCAATCAAACAGGTAGCAGCTCTTGAAGGTGTAGTCGCCCTCCTTGATGTCCGACTCAAATCGGCGAGTCTTGAGCGTTTGGGGATCCACCCACACTGAGTAGGCATCCTTTACGGGCAGAATCCAACTGAATATCTTGGCCGTCTCGCCAAAGCCATATACCTTGTAGGCGGGGGTGCCGTCAAGCGAGGTCTCAGTGGTCTTCATCACCACGTTGGCAACCTCGGTGTTGGGGAAGAGTTTGGCTTTGTAACTCATTCTGTAGTTAAGCACCTCGCCAGGCACGAAGAGCTGGGCCTGCGCCACAATGGCCAGACATATAAAGGCTATCGAGAAGAGTAATTTTTTCATCATCAAATCAATTTACACATTATATAAACGTGTCGATGCCATAAATTATTGCAACGTGCGGCTTCTTCACCACTTTACGATATCATCGAAAAGTCAAATTTCTGCTTTCCTGCATGGCGAGCAAGAAGTGTGCGCAGAGTGAGATTTTCGCTCTTTTGCAACATAGCGTCGCTTTCGAGAACCATTATTGCGGCCTCGCGTGCCGTTGCCAGCAGGTCGCTGTCGAGCGTGGGGTTGGCTATCTTCAAATCGAAGCCCATACCGCTCTGTTGTGTGCCGTTTATGTCGCCCGCACCTCTGAGCTGCATATCGAGCTCGGCGAGGCGGAAACCGTCGTTGGTCTCGCACATTGCTCTGAGTCGTTGGCGTGACTCGCGCGAGAGTTTCTCGCCCGACATAAGGATACAATATGATTGTGAGCCTCCACGTCCCACTCGGCCACGCAACTGATGCAACTGCGAGAGGCCAAATCGCTCGGCCGACTCGATGACCATCACCGTTGCGTTGGGTACATCCACGCCCACTTCGATAACCGAAGTTGCGACCAATATATCAGCCTCGTGCTCCTTGAACTGGCGCATCGACTCCTCCTTGTCCTGCGGTTTCATCTTGCCGTGACACACCGACACACGATAATCGGGCAGAGGAAAGTCGCGGGTTATAGATTCAAATCCATCCTGCAAATCTTTGTAGTCCATCGTCTCCGACTCTTGAATCAGCGGATAGACCACATATACCTGTCGGCCCTGAGCAATCTGCTGGCGCAGGAATCCCCACAGCTTGAGGCGTGCTGAGTCGGTGTAGTGATAGGTGCGGATGGGCTGGCGGCCAGGGGGTAGCTCGTTGATTACCGAGACCTCCAAATCGCCATAAAGTGTCATAGCCAGTGTGCGGGGGATAGGCGTGGCGGTCATCACCAATATATGTGGCGGCTGCTGATTTTTGGTCCAGAGGCGGGCTCGTTGTTCCACACCGAAGCGGTGCTGCTCGTCGATAACCACATAGCCCAAGTTGGCAAAGCGCACGCTATCCTCAATCAGAGCGTGAGTACCTATCAGAATATCAATCTCGCCCGACGCGATGCCCTCTAAAGCTCTGCGCCTCTCGGCAGTCTTGGACGAGCCGGTGAGGATGGCTACACGCAGATTCATACCCTCGGTCTGGCGGGTAATGGTGGCAAAGTGCTGGCGTGCAAGAATCTCGGTCGGCGCCATCATACAGGCTTGAAAACCGTTGTCAACAGCCAAAAGCATCGACATCAGCGCCACCATAGTCTTTCCGCTACCCACATCCCCCTGCAGCAGGCGGTTCATCTGGAATCCCGAAACGGTATCCTGACGAATCTCCTTGATGACGCGTTTCTGTGCGCCAGTAAGCTCAAATGGTAGCTTCTGCTCGAAGAAGGTGTTGAACAATTCGCCCACTTTGGGGAACAGGAATCCGTTGTGGCGGGTAAGTCGCTCGGTGCGGCGTGACTGGATGGCGAGCTGCACACCCAAAAACTCGTCGAACTTCAATCTTCGCTCGGCCTCACGCAACTTGTCGGGCGATTGCGGGAAGTGTATGTTGAGATATGCCTCCCTGAGTGGCATCAGGCTATAGCGACTGATAATCCAGCGGGGCAGAGTCTCGTGGATATGCTCCTCGGCAATGCTCCAGGCGTTGCACATAATCTTGTAGAAGCCTTTGGTGCCAAGTGCCGATGAGATTTTCTCGGTCGAGGGGTAGATGCCCTGCATACCGCTGTTGTACTTCTGGCTGGCGGCCTTCTCGACAAGGTCGAGCTCGGGGTGCACCATCGAAATCTCTCCACGATAGAAGCTCGGACGACCAAAGATAAGGTACTCGCGCCCCACCTCCACGCTCTTCTCAATCCACTTTATGCCGTTGAACCACATCAGCTCCATCGAGCCAGTCGAGTCGGAGGCGTAGGCCACAAATCGCTGCTTACGACCTGTGCCCGAGTAGGATACTCCCGTAATGCGGGCTCTGGTCTGCACCAGCGACGACTCCATCTGGGGTGTGATTTCGGCTATGCGATAGACCTTTGTGCGGTCGATATAGCGGAAGGGGTAGTGGCGCAGAAGGTCGCCGATGGTGAAGATGCCCAACTCCTTTTCGAGAAGTTTTGCGCGAGCCTCACCAACGCCCGTAATGAATTTTACGCTATTTTCGAGCATATTTCCCATAATACAAAGATAAAAATAAAACGGCACAAACCAAAATTGGCGTGCCGTTTTACGTTGCGTGAGCGAAAATCGCTATTTCAAATCAATTGAGTTGAGCAACTCCAATCGACCATCTGCGATGAGTTTCACGATAAGCTCTCCGAAGAGAGTGTTCTGCCAAGCAAACCACTCGCGAGTGAAGTGGTTGGCATCGTTTACGTCGAATGACTCGTGCATAAAGCCCTTGCCAGCGTCGGTGAGCATCAAAAGCTCGATACACCACTTAATCTCCTCGTCGTTGTCGCTTGTAAAGGCCTTCATCATAATACTCATAGGCCAAGCCATATCGTAGCCGATGTGTGGACCGCCAATACCCTCGCCCGCCTTGCCACGGAAGAAGTATGGGTTGTCGGTGCTCCAAACGTAGCGGCGAGTGTTCTCGTAGATGTCGTTGTCGATAACCTCAGGGTTGAGATACTTCATCGCCAGGAGGCTTGGTACGTTGGCATCGTCCATAAAGTACTGGTTGCCAAAGCCGTCAACCTCGAAAGCATAAATCTTGCCATACTTTGGATGGTCGAAAGTTGCATACTCCTCGAGAGCCTTCTCCACCTCGGCAGCGAGCTCTGTGCACTCGGCCGCCAACTCCTTGTTCTTGTTAACCTTTGTAAGAATCTCGGCAGCCTTGCGCAATGAAGATACTGCAAAGAAGTTAGAAGGGATGAGGAACTGCAAAACAGTAGCATCGTCAGATGGACGGAAGCTCGATACTATCAAACCAACAGGATTAACTGGTGAGCCAAGACCGTTGTTTGAGAGTGTGTCGAACTGACGGTCGGTCTTACGGCGGAACTTATATGGGCCAACACCATCCTTACGCTGCTGCTCCTTGAAGGTCTTAAGTACGTTGGCAATAGCATTCATCCACTCCTCTCCGAAGATAGATGTGTCGCCAGTTACCAACCAGTACTGGTAAGCCAGGCGGATAGGGTAGCACAATGAGTCAATCTCATACTTGCGCTCGTGAAGCTCAGGCTTCATATCTGTGTGGTCAGACTGCCAGTGACCGCCTGTAGGGCCGTCGTTGAATGCGTTGGCGTATGGATCGATGTTGATTGAGAGGAACTGACGGTTGATTACGCCAGCCAACATAGCCTTCAATGCCTTGTCGTTGTTAGCATACTGAACGTATGGCCAAACCTGAGCACCTGAGTCGCGAAGCCACATAGCGTGGATATCGCCTGTGTACACAAATGTATCGTCCTTACCATCCTTCTGGCGGTAGTGAACTGTTGTGTCCATTGTGTTGGGGAAGCAGTTTGAGAAGAGCCACTTCAGACGCTCGTTGGTGAGCATACCGCACACTCTCTCGATTTCAGCCTCGATAGCCTCAGATGTGAAGAGACGCTCCTCCTGAGCTGGTCGCTGGCAGATATACTTGCCATCCTGCATAGGTGCAGCCTCAAGCTTGAGAGATGAATAGTCGGTCAAAGGCTCTGCCTCGGCCGCTGATTTCTGTGAAGCGCAATCACACCCAACAAAGAGTGTAAGCAGAGCTCCTAAAATAGCTGATTTGAAAATCTGATTGTAAAATTTCATAATAAAAGTGTTGAGTATTAGTTTATTTGGCGACAAAAATAGTGATTTTTTTGAGGTATATCTATTTTAGGGATAAATAATTTGCTGTCACGGGGTAAAATATTCTCTCTTTATCGTTATCTTTGCAGTAAGTAACGCATAAATAAACTTGGTTATGAATCTATCGAAATATTCTCGCCGCGAGGCACACGAAGTAAATATCGGAGGTGTTAAGATTGGCTCTTTGCACCCCATTCAAGTACAGTCGATGACCAACACCCCAACAGCCGACACCCCTCTGAGTGTGGCGCAGGTGAAGCGTATTGCCGATGCGGGTGCGGGTATTGTGCGCCTTACGGCTCAGGGCCGCAAAGAGGGTGAGAATCTTGAAAATATCGTGCGTGAGTTGCGCGAGGATGGCTACCCAACAGCCATTGTGGCCGATATCCACTTTGTTCCAGAGGTGGCTTCGATTGCAGCACGCTATGTCGATAAGGTTCGTATCAATCCGGGTAACTACCGCACGTCGAATGGCGAGTTAGAGGCTCTTATCGAGCAGTGCCGCGAGCGAGGTGTGGCGTTGCGAATAGGCGTAAATCACGGCTCATTGGCCAAGCGCATCTTTGATGAGTGGGGCGACACGCCGCAGGGTATGGTCGTATCGGCTATGGAGTTTTTGAGAGTATGCCGCCGCGAGAATTTCGATCAGGTGGTCGTGTCGATGAAGTCGAGCAACACCCGCGTTATGGTGCAGGCCTATCGTCTGCTGGTGGAGGCTATGGCCGAGGAGGGTATGACCTACCCAATCCATTTGGGCGTTACGGAAGCTGGTAACGGCATCGAGGGTAGGGTGAAGAGTGCCGTAGGTATTGGTGCGCTGCTCTCGGATGGCATAGGCGACACTATTCGTGTATCGCTCACCGAAGCACCCGAAAATGAGGTGCCTGTGGCGCAAAAGTTAGTGGAGTATTTCGCCGAGCGTAAGGGTGAGTTCGAGGTGAAGCATCCCGAATTGTATCACCCCACCGAGTATGTGCGCCGTTCGGATGTTACCATTCCGCTTGTTCACGATGAGCTTACCGATGATTACACAGTCGTAGAGGCTTTGAGTGGCAATCCATCTGCCGAACTTCGAGCTGTTATTCTCAATATGAATACCACTGCACCTGTTGCTGTGAAGCGTCGCTATGACGATGCCGATGCAGAGAGCGTTGCAATCAAGGCTGCGGCCGATTTGGGCGTGTTGTTCCTCGATGGTCTGGCCGATGCTATATGGGTTGATGCTCCAAACATCTCAGCAAAGGATGTGCGTGATATCGAGCTTATGATTTTGCAGGCTGCCCGCGTTCGCTTCTCACACACCGAGTATATCGCCTGCCCAAGTTGTGGTCGCACACTCTACGATATAGAGAAGACTTTGGCCGACATAAAGAGCCGCACCTCTCACCTCAAGAACCTCAAAATCGGTATTATGGGTTGCATAGTGAATGGCCCTGGCGAGATGGCCGATGCCGATTATGGTTATGTGGGTGCTGCGGCAGGTCGCATCACACTCTATAAGGGCCGCACTGTGGTTGAGAAGAATATCCCACAGGAGCAGGCCATCGAGCGACTTATTGAACTCATCAAGGCTGGTGGCGACTGGCAGGAGCCCGAGGAGTAATGGCCGCAGGCTCAATCAAGCGATATACGGCTCGTGGGGTGGTGCTCAACACCATCAAGTATGGCGACAAGGGGCTTGTTGTCCAGATGCTCACGTCGTCGCACGGTCGTCAGAGTTTTATGGTGCAGGGGTTGGGCTCGCGAGGCCGAGGCTCTCGGGCTGCACTGTTTCAGCCTCTGTTTGCACTTGAGTTCGAGGGGCTGGAGTCGTCGAAGATGCAGATGCACCGCTTCTCGGAGGTACACGCTGGCATTGTTCTGCACTCAATCCCTTTCGATGTGAAAAAATCCACGATAGCCCTCTTTATGGCAGAGGTTTTGCATCGTCTTGTAAAGGAGAGTGAGGCCAACGAGATGTTGTTTGATTTCGTGTGGGGCTCAATCGAGGCGTTGGATGCGGCCGAGGAGGGTGTGGCGAATTTCCATTTGTGGTTTCTATCCAATCTCTGCCGTTTCTTGGGTTTCTCGCCTGGTAATGAGTATATTGCCGACGGATGGTTCGATATGGCCGAAGGTCTGTTTACCACCGTTGAACCGCCTCGCCGAATGGCGATGTCGCAACAAAATGCCCTTATTCTCCGCGATATGTTGGAGTGCGACGTGCGATATTTGGCAGAAGTGGGACTAAATCGTGCCCAGAGAGTCGATTTTCTGGATGCTTTGCTGGCATACTATGCCTATCATCTCGATACGATTAACTCCGTACAGTCGGTTAAGATTTTACAGGAGGTCTTTTAATCGTATTTTTTTTGCTTGAAAGAGAGATTTTTGATTAGAGTTTTCGTTGCTCTTTTGGCGGGCGCTACGGTGGTGTGGTGGCTCGTGGGATGGCTGTTGCCATCGGTTAAGGGCGGTTATGTGCAGAGTGCTGTGGCTCAGCGCCCCAAACGATGGGTGGTGGGCGATACACTGTGGTTGGAGATTGACTCCATCCCCGCACTCCCTTCCGATGGCCTGCTTTGGTATGATTCGTTGGGCATCGCCAAACCCTCGGGCTTGGCGAATGTCAAAGCGGCATATCCCGATAGCCTGCTACGCAACGGGCTCCCCGATAAGATTCCTTTTGAATATCATCCCTCCTTTTGGAGTGTATATCGCCGCTCGGTCACGCTATGGGGCATCACACTCTCTGCGGGGCAGATAAATCCCTATTGGCCCTATCCTGCGGGGGCAAGCAGTGATGCTACGGTGCTATCGTTTCCGTTGCAACCACCTCATTGATAGGGGTTAATCCTCGGCGGGGATGTGCATATGGCTGTTTATTGTCTCGCGCAGATGTGTGGTATCGAGATGGGTGTAAATCTCGGTTGTGAGGATATTTTCGTGGCCAAGCAACTCCTGCACCTGACGGATGTCTGCTCCTCCCTCCAGTAAGTGTGTGGCAAATGAGTGTCGGAAGGTGTGAGGGCTGATTTTCTTATCTACGCCAGCATTTTGGGCAGCCTGCTTTATGATGGTGAAAATCATCACACGCGTCAGTTTCGAGCCTCGGTTGTTGAGGAATACCGCATCCTCGGCACGGCGGTTGGTGTGGCGGTGTTCGAGATAGAGTTGTATGCGGTCGCGGGCAATGCCACTCACAGGCACAAGGCGTTGCTTGTCGCCCTTGCCCGTCACGCGTATATAACCCTCGCCAAAGAACAAATCACCAAGCCTTAGGTCGCACAATTCCGATACACGCAATCCGCAAGAGTATAGCACTTCAAGTATGGCTCTGTCGCGCAGCCCCTTTACGGTGGATTGGTCGATGATGCCTATGATACGGTCAATCTCCTCCACTGAGAGAGTGTCGGGCAGGTGTCGGCCTGCTTTGGGTGGGAGGATGTGCTCGGCGGGAGATGACTCAATGATGTCGCTGAGCAAAAGGAAGTTGTAAAAACTCTTTATGCCACTCAGGTTGCGGGCTTGCGAGCTCTTTTCGCGTCCTCTGCTGTAGAGCCAATCCATATATCGCTCAATCATCTCACGCTCCACCCTCTTTGGTTCAACGCCATATTGACGCAGAATGAAGTGGGCGAATTGTGCCAAATCGCGCATATATGACTCTATGGTGTTGGCCGAGAGATGCTTCTCCAATTTCATATATGTACGGTAGCGGCGTGAAATTTCACTCCATTTTTTAGTGAGATCACTCATAAATTTGTATCTTTGTGTGCTATCTTTTGCTGATGCAAAGGTAGGAAAATTTTACATAATATGGAATACATCGAGTTATCAGTAAATATCTCCAGCGAGGAGCAGGGCGAGATTTTGACCGCCCTTTTGTCGGACTACCCCTTCGAGGCATTCGATGGCGAAGGGCAGGTGCTAAGAGCCTATATCCAGAGTGCGGAGTATGAGTCGTGCAGCGCAGAGGTGGAGCAGTTGCTTGCCGAGCAGGCAGTCGTCTATCAGGTTACGGCCGTCGAGCAGCAGAACTGGAATGCCGAGTGGGAGAGCGAGTGGGAGGCTGTTGATGTGGATGGCGAGCGCCCGATAAGAATCCGTGCCGAGCACCACCTGCCTGCTGCTGAGGGTGTGCTCGATGTGGTGATTGCCCCAAGAATGTCGTTTGGCACAGGCCACCACACCACAACGGCACTGATGGCTCAAACCATCGCTTCGATGAGCCTGAGTGGCCTTTCGGGACTCGATATGGGTTGCGGTACGGGTGTATTGGCAATCGTTGCTGTGGGTTGTGGCGCAGAGCGAATGATGGCTGTCGATATCGACGACTGGGCCTGCGATAGCTGCCGCGATAGTATGGCACTGAGTGGCGTGGAGCAGCGTATTGATGTACGCTGTGGCTCGATTGAGGCGGTGGAGGGCGAACATTACGACTTTATTCTGGCCAATATCAATCGCAATATCCTAACAGATATGATGCCCTCGTTTGCCGAGTTGCTGTCGTCTGGCGGCAGACTGCTTATGAGCGGTTTTCTGGTTGAGGATGTGGCCATAATCGAGGCTGCTGCCGCAGAGTGTGGCTTCGAGAGTGTGGAGCGCAAGGAGCGTGACGGCTGGGCCGTTGTTGTGTGCCGTAAAATTTGATAAAGAGTAGAAAATATATGACTATACTTCCATCAGCCTATCTGCCATCGGTAGAGTATGTGGCGCGATTGTTAAGAGAGGATTGTGTGATTGATGTGGGCGAGAACTACATCAAGCGTTCTGAGCGTAACCGTGCGTCGATTCTGTCGGCCAACGGTGTGATGTCGCTCACGGTGAATGTCGAGAATGCCAACCGTATGCGCCAGCCTATGCGTGACGTGAAAATCGACTACTCGAAACGGTGGCAGCATCAGCACTGGGTGTCGATTCTCTCAGCCTATAAGTCGTCGCCCTATTTCGACCACTTTGCGGGTGAGTTAGAGCCATTCTATCGTCGCGAGTGGCGCTATCTGGTGGATTATAATCTCGAACTTACGAACAAACTCCTCTCGCTGCTGGGCGTGTCGCGCGAGCTTCCGTTGTCGGAGCGGTATGTGGTGGCTGGTGAGAGCGATTTGGATTTGCGCCCTAAGCAAAAAAATGACTCGACCTTTGTGGCCGAGCCATATTTTCAGGTCTTTTCCGACCGTATGCCCTTTGCCGAAAATCTGTCGATTATCGACCTTCTGATGTGTGAAGGCCCTTCGGCTGTGGGCTCTATTTTAATGCGTTGCCAATTGTAACAATGTGCTGGTCACGCACATCGCCTGCTGTCACCACAATCGAGCTGCGTCCTCGCATTACGACTGGGTCTGAGATATATTGACAGGGGGCGATCTTCTTGTATTTTACGGTATCCTTATTTACAATCAGCACAGGCTTCTGCTTTGTTGAGGCGTAGAACTTAACCTGCTGCACAGAGTCCTGACGGACGTTGCGACGCTTCTCGGTGATGTGGAGCGTTGGACGTTTCTTGTTCCACAGAGCGCGGTAAAGGTAGTATGAATCCTTCTCATCCTTGCGGTCAAACGTAACCAATCCTGTGTGTGATATTCCGTCGGTGTGACGCACCGAACCAAACTCAAACATATTATTGATCCAAGTACCCCAGAAGAGCGAATCATTCGCCATCTGGCGGGCATAGCCTTCGTGGAATTCGGTCTGCCAGCGCTCTGGAAGCCAGCGTGGGTCGATGTTTGTGGGCTTCAGCGACTCGTCGGTCTGCTGGTCGATAGAGCCACCCTCGCCGTATGCCACAGCCGAGTGTAGATTGCTCCACTGCGACTGCAAATTATCTCTCCAGAGTTTAATATCGTCAATCGAGCCTCGCTCCCATCCCAAATTTTGTTGCCATACGATAAGGTCGGGCACGAAGTTGATGTCGCCATCCTGATTACTGCAGGCCACAGTTGGGCGTGAGCTGTCGAGCTGCTTGGCTGTATTGTTCAGCTCGCGCACATAGTCCAGCACGTTGTCGCCACGCAACCAAATCAGCGAGTAGATACCCCACATTACAACCGATGGGTGGTTGTAGTTCTGGATAATCACCTCGCGCAACTGCTGCAAGCCGTTCTGCTTGAATTTGTCGGTGGCAAAGTAGAACACGTCGCTGAGGTATGGGGCGCGTGTGAATGGCGTGTCAATCCACACTAACTTACCCATCTGGTCGCAGCAGTCGTAGAGATACTGAGCGTGTGGGGCGGTAGCCGAACGGATGGCATTGGCACCAATATCGTTAATGTGGGCCATATCCTCATCGTAGTGGCGTGTGCCGATTGCGCTACCTATGGCTGCGCGGTCGTGGTAGAGCGTAACGCCGTGAACTGGCACCTTCGAGCCGTTGATTTTAAGACTGTTGGGGGTGTATTCAATTTTGCGGAAACCAGTCGTTACCGTCACCACATCCTCCTGGCGTGGGCCAATGCCGACGCTGATGTTGTAGAGGTTGGGCTCGTCGCAACTCCAAAGCTGAGGCTCATCGATGGTGAAGGGAATCTCGATGGGCTTGTTACCCTCGATTTTGGCCTTCAGGTAGCGGGTGTGTACGGCATCACCATCGGGTGAGCGCACCACAATCTCCAAGTCGCAGGCCTTGTCGAGCGACGCTGTAACCCACACAAGCGCCGTAGCCGACACCGATGTAGGCGTGATGACATCCTGACGAATCAATACACCGTCCGAGCCGTAGTAGGTGGGCGAAATGGTGGTCTGCTCCGTTACGATAAGCTCCACGTCGCGATAGATACCGCCATAGAGGTTAATCTCCGACGAAGTGGGGAGAATGTCGTTTTGGTAGGCGTTGTTCACCACAACTAACAGCGAGTTGTTCTCGCCAAACTTGATATACTTTGTAATCTCGAATGTAAAGGCAGTCCATCCGCCACGATGCTCGCCAACGTGGTGGCCGTTGATGAAGACGTCGGCCACGCTCTGCACTCCGTGAAACTTCACAAAGAGTCGCTTGCCCTCCCAATCTGATGGGATGGGCAGATTACGCTGGTAGTTGGCTATAGTCTGCAGATATTGTCCCTGACCACCCAGTGCGTCGAGATTCCAGGTGTGGGGCAGAGCAATGTTGCGGGCGTAGTCGCTACTTGTCTCCTGCTTGTAGAAGAATCTCCAGTGGTCGTTGAGGTTGTATGTCTCGCGGGCATTTACTGCAAAAGCCCACAAAGCGGTAATAATCAGTAATATGTATCGTTTCATAGCATTGTGTATTGTCGTCTCGCGATAGCACCATACGGGGCCTGTGGGCTCGGTTTTCCACCGAGAATAGCGCAGGATGGCGCATCCGAGAGGAAATTAACTTTTTGCAAAGATAAGAATTATCAAAAAAATATGCTAACTTCGTGCGATATTTCATTTTATATTCGACCGTAAGTCGAACTTTAAGAACTTTTTGAACAATGAATGTTTTTGATGTAATCATCTATATAGCATTGGCTTGGGCTCTGTTCAATGGCTGGCGCAAGGGTTTTTTGTTGCAGATGCTCTCGCTTGTGGCCATCGTGGCGGCAATCTATCTCGCTGCCGAGTATGGCCCAACGCTGGGCGGAGTGTTTGGATTGGAGGCTCCGACTGCCTCGATTGTGGGATTTATTGTCATCTTCCTTGCGGCACTTGTGGGCGTTACGGTGCTTGGCCATCTGATGAAGGCTGTATTTCGATTCGCGGGGCTCGGTATTGCCGATGTAGTGCTGGGTATTCTGTTCTCGGTTGTGAAGGTGGGGTTGATTCTGTCGGTGCTTTTCGCTTGGTTCGACAGCGTGAATAAAAACTATGACTGGGCACCGAAGGAGGTTGTCGAGCAGTCACGATGGTATAGGCCATTGACAGGTGTGGTGGATAAGGTTACGCCATACTTCGAGCAGTTTTCAGATAAAATTTTCGACTAAACCATTGATAGAGTTATGGCAGCAGAGAGTTTCTTGGGTGTAGTGGTTCGCTCTACGGGTAGCTGGTATGAGGTGATGAATGGTCAGCAGAGGGTGCAGTGCCGTATTCGTGGCAAGTTGCGCCTGAAGGGTGTGCGCTCGACCAATCCTGTTGTGGTGGGCGATGTGGTGAAGTGCGAGGCCGACGAGCAGGGCGAGTATGTAATCTCGGCCATCGAGCCACGCCGCAACTATATTATTCGCCGAGCATCAAACCTCTCGAAAGAGTCCCACATCATTGCTTCGAACATTGATCAGGCTCTGCTTGTGGCCACGCTCTTTTCGCCAGAGACCGCGACCGAGTTTATCGACCGCTTCTTGGTGACGTGCGAGGCGTATAAAGTCCCCGTTACGATTCTTTTGGCCAAGATTGATTTGGCACGACAAAATCCCGAGGCGGTGGAGGAGTTCCACGCCATCTATGAGAGTGCGGGCTATCGTGTGATTGATGTGTCGGCTACCGAGGGTGAGGGTGTGGAGATTGTGCGCGAGATGCTGCACGGCCGTACAACGCTCCTGTCGGGTAATTCGGGTGTTGGCAAGTCAACTCTTGTGGCGGCAGTAGAGCCAGGCTTGGATATCCGCACAGGCGAGATTTCGCAGAGCCACAACAAGGGCAAGCACACCACCACATTCTCTACGATGTATCCTTTGGCCGATGGTGGTTACATCATCGACACCCCTGGAATCAAGGGTTTTGGATTGATTGATATTGAAGATGCCGAGCTGGCGCACTACTTCCCCGAGATGATGCGCTTTCTGCCCGAGTGTCGAGTCTATAACTGCTCTCACACCCACGAGCCCCACTGCGCTGTGGTCGAGGCTGTGAAGCGTGGCGAGATAGCATACCCACGCTATGAGAGCTACCTCAAAATAATGGACGAAGATGACAAGTATCGCAAATAGACTTACAAGAATGTATGGCGGCCACGATATGGAGTGGTATCGCGAGCGTACGGAGTATATGGCAGGCTTTCTTACCGAGGAGCGTATGGCGGTTTTGCAGCGCACTTTGGCCGAGCGCACACGCTATATGACAATCCTTACCGAGAATACGTTTCACCCCCAGAACGCATCGGCTCTGGTGCGCCACTGCGAGGCATTTGGAGTGCAGGATCTGCATACGGTGGAGACACGCTGTAAGTTCAGCCCCAATGTGAATATAGTTCGCGGAACCGATAAGTGGGTGGATATTACACGCCACGACTCAACCACCGAGGCCATTGCGGCAATGAAGGGTGCGGGCTATCGCATAGTTGCCACCACACCCCATCGCCAGAGTTGCACGCCCGAGAGTTTCGATGTGGCTAAGAGTCCATTTTGTTTGGTCTTCGGTACCGAGCACGCCGGCGTTTCGGACGAGATTATCGAGGCGGCCGATGAGTACCTCTGTATCCCGATGTGCGGAATGGTCGAGAGCCTGAATGTGTCGGCTTCGGCAGCCATCCTGATTTATATGCTCTCGCAGCGTATGCGCCTTACCGAGTCGATTGATTGGCGCCTAAGCGATGAGGAGCAGGCCGAGATTATGTTCCGTTGGGTGATGTCGTCTGCCAGAGATGCAGAGCGTATCTTGGAGCGCGAGTTCCCCGATAGTATTAAGAGATAGATTATGAGTGAGATTCTACGCAAGCAATTTTTGCAGCACGTTGGGCAGACCTCGCCTGCACCTATGATGATTGAGGTGGAGCGTGCCGAAGGTGTCTTTTTCTATACGCCCGAGGGTAAGCCCTATTACGATTTGGTGTCGGGCGTGTCGGTAAATAATGTCGGCCACTCGAATCCTGCCGTCATCGAGGCTGTGCAGCGTCAGGTGGCTGATTATATGCACATTATGGTCTATGGCGAGATGGTGGAGCGTCCGCAGGTGGAGTTTGCCCGCCGCTTGGCCGAGGCGTTGCCTGAGCCTCTCAGCAGTGTCTATTTCCTAAATTCGGGAGCCGAGGCTGTGGAGGGAGCTTTGAAGTTGGCAAAGCGATATACCCACCGTACGGAGATGATTTCGATGCGCCGAGCATATCACGGCTCAACTCACGGAGCTATGAGTATGATGGGTGCGCCTGAAGGTGAGGAGTGGAAGAACGCCTTCCGTCCGTTGTTGCCCGACACGAAGGCGATACGATTTAACTGCGAGGAGGATTTGGCGCTTATCACCGAGCGTACGGCCTGCGTGTTGTGCGAGCCAGTGCAGGGTGAGGCGGGCGTAAGACCTCCGCAAAATGATTATCTCAGAAAACTGCGTGAGCGTTGCTCAGAGGTGGGCGCACTGCTTATATTCGATGAGATTCAGACAGGTATGGGCCGCACGGGCGAGATGTTTGCAATGACAAAGTATGGCGTAACGCCCGATATTGTCTGCTTGGCAAAGGCCTTTGGTGGTGGTATGCCGCTTGGGGCGTTTGTGTCGAGTGGTGAGATTATGCAGAGCCTCACTCACAACCCCGTTTTGGGCCATATCACCACATTTGGTGGCCACCCCGTATGTTGTGCGGCAGGTCTGGCTGCAATGAAGTTCTTGCAGGAGAACAACGTGGTGGAGGATGTCGAGCGCAAGGGTGCTATGTATGAGGAGCTTCTCAAGGATCACCCAGCCGTCTTGGAGATTCGCCGCAGTGGCCTTTTGATGGCTGTGGAGCTTGGTACGTCGGAGCGTATGTTCAAGATGATGGAAATGTTTGCCCAGGAGGGAATTATGAGCGACTGGTTCCTCTACTGCGATACGGCTTTCCGTATCTCGCCACCGCTGATTATCTCCGACGATGAGATTCGCGACAGCGTGAGAATTATACGAAAATGTTTGGATAGATTGTAGTGGCGCAGAGCGGTGTCGTTACGACACAATGAGAAATAGTTAAACCATCTAAAATTATTAAGTTATGCAAGGAGGAAATAATGGTGTGACAATTACGGCTGGTGCAGTTTTGTCATTTGCGTTTGTGTGTATCGCAGTCGTTGCATTTTTCTTGTTCGGTGTGCCTCGCTATAAGGTGTGGCAGCAGGAGATGAAGGGCCGTGCCGAGCTGGCGCAGGCCGAGCAGAATCGTCAAATCAAGATTGAGGAGGCAAAGGCCAACCTTGAGGCCGAGAAACTCAATGCTCAGGCCGAGGTGGTGCGTGCGCAGGGTGCAGCCGAGGCTATCAAGATTGAGAATGGCTCGCTTACTCCTACATATATTCAGTATCTGTGGGTGCGTCAGCAGAATACTTCGGCTAATAAAATTATCTATATTCCAACAGAGGCTGGGTTGCCTATCTTAGAGGCGAAAAACGAACAATAAAGAAGTCGCCAAACAAGGCTCTTTTGGCGAGAAGTTGCCTAACAAGGCTCTTTTGGCATCTGGCTCGCCCTTAAAATCCTCACATACGTCGAGTATGCTGCGGTTTTGTGGGCTTCGGCCAGCTTCAAAATAGCTCTTGTTATACCACTTCTAACAATAAGGTAAAGGTGCTTTTAGTCTTATTATCAAAGAATTGGGGTTGTCTGACTAACTTGTCGGACAACCCTTCTCTTTTACTCCTCTGCAAAGCTCTTTAGCAATGCTATCTCCTCGCTCCAGCGCTCCTCATCGGGAGTCTCCAAAATAAGCGGAATACCATCGAAACGGGCATCTTGCATAATGTAACGGAATGGCACAATGCCGAGGAAACCCTCACCCAGCGGTGTGTGGCGGTCAACGCGGCTCTGCAAGGGCTTCAAAGCGTCGTTCAGGTGCATACCACGCAGATATTTGAATCCCACCTCTCGCTCAAACTCAGCAAACACCTTCTCGCATCCCTCCTCAGTAGAGAGGTCATATCCTGCGGCAAACGAGTGGCAGGTGTCGAGGCATACGCCCACACGCGATTTATCCTCCACGCGGTCGATGATGTAGCTCAGATGCCAGAACGCATAGCCGAGGTTCGAACCCTGACCTGCGGTGTTCTCGATTACGGCCGTAACGCCTTTGGTTTTGTCGAGAGCGATGTTAATCGACTCGGCAACTAAGGTAAGGCTCTCCTCCTCCGAGATTTTCTTGAGGTGGCTACCAGGGTGGAAGTTCAGACGGTCGAGACCGAGCTGCTCGCATCGCTGCATCTCGTGGATAAACGAGGCTCGCGACTTCTCCAGCCCCTCTGGCTCTGGATGGCCGAGGTTGATTAGGTAGCTGTCGTGGGGCAGAATCTGCTCGGGCTTGTAGCCATACTTCTGGCAGGCCTGCTTAAACGAATCAATCTGAGCTGCCGAAAGCTCGGGTGCAGCCCATTGGCGTTGATTCTTGGTAAAGAGAGCAAAAGCTGTTGCCCCGATTTTCGATGCATTGAGTGGTGCATTGTCCACACCGCCCGATGCGCTAACGTGTGCGCCTATATATTTCATTTTCTCTAAATCTGAATAATTATCTTTACGCAAATGTAACTATTTTTCCGCAAAAGTCTTACCTTTGCACTATATATAATATGCGTTAGGAAAGTTTTATTTGAAAAGAGGATGACTATGAAGCGAATTTTAGGTTTATTACTGGTTATGATGACGCTCTCGGTGGCCGATGTCAAGGCTCAGTTTACCGTTGAGAGCGAGAATAAGGAGGCAAAGCAGAAGGTGGAGTTCAAGCCTATCCAGTTGGGTAAGGTAGAGAATGTGAGTACCGACTATTATAGCGAGGCACGCGCGAAGGCCGAGCGTATCAAGTTGCGTCGCCAGCGCAACACATTCAATATGAAGATTGACCTTCAGGGTTCGATGACCGCTTACAACGATGCGTGGGGCGGTGATAACTCAACGGCTGTGCAGGCAACCTTTAACTTCAAGCACGTTTACACAAAGGATAAGTTCAGCATTACCACCCAGGGCGATGCTCGTATGGGTTATAATATGGTGCGTGTAGAGGTGCCAGTGGAGGGAAGTGAGGAGACCACATACAAGGGTATATGGTATAAGAATATCGACCAGTTCTGGTTGCAGACAACGCCTGGTCGTAAGATGAACGACCACTGGTTGTACTCGGCTTCAGCCCGCGTTGATAGCCGTATGGGTAACGTTTATAAGTCGCGTACCGCTCAGGAGAAGACAGATATCACTAAGGGATTTTTGGCTCCTGCCGATGTGTCGCTCTCTCTCGGTTTCACATATAACAGCGGCAGCAAGAAGTGGCCTATCACGATACAGTTTGGTGCACTTTCTACAAGTGGAACAGTGGTCTATAACGATGAGATAAAAAAGTTGTATGAGGATAAGAAAGCCACAAGTTACTTTGGTGTGGATATCGACAAGCACGCCACTTTCTCTGGTGGTTCATCGCTCCAGTTTGACCTTAATAGCCGCAAGTGGGGTAAGAAGGGCTGGCTTACATATCGTACACAGGTTATCACCTACTATGGTTGGATTACCAATCTGATGACCAACTCGAAGATTAAGGATTATGAGAAGTATCTCGACGAATTGGAGGCTTGGGAGGCTGCCGGAAGTAACAAGGATACCAAGCCTGCGTCGGTACCTCGCCACGAGCGTCTGCATCCAACGGTAGGCTGGAAGAACTGGGTTACACTCAAACTCTCAAACTATATCTCAACCAACTTCTATCACGAGTTGCAGTACAACAAGCAGCAGAATACGGCTGTTAGAATGTACTCTACTCTTACGCTTGGTCTTTCGTACTCTTTCGCCAGCAAGAAGTAGTCACCATTAAGCAAAAGTAATTTCGCTCATAGGTTGCAGGTGTTTGGTATGCCTATTGGAGCGTGTGAGGTTTTATTTAAGATTTGTAATGTATAAAAATACAAAATATACTATCGTCTTTCCGCTCATTTTGGCTGCGGGAATAGTGCTGGGCGTTATGCTCGGCCAGTTTGTGGGGCGTAATCGCGCAGAGTCGCAGATTCGCACAATGGTCAACAAGAGTAATCTGCACCTTAACAACAAGATTTTGCAGACCTGTATGCTTGTCGAGCATCAGTTTGTTGACTCAATCTCGATGGATTCGCTCTCGGAGCTGGTCATCCCGCTTATGATGAAGGAGCTCGATCCCCACTCTGTCTATATCCCTGCTCGTGAGATGCAGGAGATGAACGAGCCGCTGGAGGGCGAGTTCGACGGAATTGGTGTGATGTTCAATGCCGCCACCGACACGGTTATCGTGCTGAACGTAATCCCCAACGGCCCAAGTGCTAAGGCGGGTGTTGTGGCAGGTGACAGAATTATCAAAATCAACGACACTATCGCTGCGGGCGTGAAGATGCCGCAGACCGAGATTATGAAGCGCCTGCGAGGCCGTCGTGGTACGGAGGTGAAGCTCTCGCTCAAGCGTTTGGGTATCGAGGATTTGGTGGATATTGTGGTGGTGCGCGATGTGATACCCATCAAGAGCATCGAATCGGCCTTTATGGTGGACGATAAGACGGGCTTTGTGAAGCTCTCGCAGTTTGCTCGCACCTCATATCAGGAGTTGATGCTCGCAATGCTCAAGCTCCGTGCGCAGGGTATGCGTAATTTGATTTTCGATTTGCGTGGTAACTCTGGCGGATATATGGATCAGGCCATCGTCATTGCCAACGAATTCCTGCCTTCGGGCAACCTGATTGTCTATACCGAGGATAGAAACGGCGAGCAGATGAAGCAGTTCAGCAACGGCAAGGGCATCTCGACCGACCTTAACCTTGTGGTGCTTATCGACGAGGAGAGTGCCTCATCGAGCGAGATTCTGGCTGGTGCTGTGCAGGATAACGACCGAGGTACGATTATCGGTCGCCGCTCGTTCGGAAAGGGATTGGTGCAGAGCCAGTTGCCATATAAGGATGGCTCGGCGCTGCGTTTGACCATTGCCCGCTACTACACCCCAACGGGCCGCTCTATCCAGAAGCCATATAAGAATGGCGAGGAGCTTGACTACCAGATGGATATCGTGCGTCGCTACAACAACAACGAGTTCTTCTCGGCCGACAGCATCCACTTTGCCGACTCGTTGAAGTTCACCACGCCAAAGGGTAAGATTGTATATGGCGGCGGAGGTATTATGCCAGATGTCTTTGTACCACTCGACACCACACACCTCTCGCGCTACTATATGGAGGTTTCGGGCCGCAATATCCTCTATCGCTACACCATCGACTATGCCGATAAGCATCGTGCGGCACTCAACAAGGTGCAGACTTTGGAGCAGCTCGATTCGTTGCTCGATGCAGATAAAAACCTCTTCAACGACTTTGTCCGCCACGCAGCACAGAAGGGCGTGAAGCCCAATCGTGCCGACATAGCCAAGTCGCGCGAGGTGATGGAGGCTCAGCTCAGAGCCTACATTGGTCGCAATACTGTGCTGGAGGATGATGCCTTCTATCACAGCATATTCCCTATCGACAATGTGCTGACAAGCGCGATGAAGTGGCTCGAACAGAATGAGAAGGCCGAGGCCGAGCAAAAGGCCGAACAGGGCGCCGATAAGTCGCAGATGGCCGAGCTGCAGAGTGAAAATAAAGAGTAAGTGATATATGATTAAGCGAATTATAGGTTTTTTGGCCACTTTGGCGGTGTTGGCATTGGTAGTCTTTGCCGCACTCGGTAGCGGCAGCTACAAATCAATGGTATTTGGCAAGGCCAAAGTTGCAACCGAGCAGGTAACATCCGAGCAGAAGCCTGCCGCCGAACCAGTGTCGGAGTCGGCAGAGGAGGTTGCCGAGCCAACGGAGTAGGCATTACTAACCACGACCTAAACTAATAACTGAATATATGAAGAAGATTCTTTTTTGCATTGCACTTCTCGTGTCGATGCTTTCGGCTTCGGCGGCCGATATCCCAACTCCCAAGACTAAGTGTGGTCCGTGGGTTGTGGGTGTGGCCGATACCGAGATGACCATCGTATGGATTTCGGATACTCGCTCGATGGGCTGGGTGGAGGTTGCTCCCGATGATGGCACGTCGTTCTACGCTAAGGAGCGTCCACGATTCTATGAGGATTTCTTGGGGCGTCATCTGGTGACAAAGGTGCATCATATTCGCCTTACTGGCTTGAAGCCTGGTACCGTGTATCGCTACCGCATCTTCCAGCAGGGTATCGACGACAACCACCACAACCCAATCCCTGGCAACATCACAGCCAGCAACGTCTATTCGCGTCAGCCTTACGCTATCCGCACTTTGGACAGCAGCAAGAGCGAGTGTCGATTCTCGATGATTAACGATATTCACGGTCGCGACTCAATCTTGGTGGCCCTCACAAAGAATACGCTTAAGAACAAGCCCGATTTTATGGTTTTCAATGGCGATATGGCCAGCTATATGGGTTCGATTGAGGATATCGAGCGTGATTTTCTGAAGCGCTCGTCGGAGTTGTGGGCAACCGATGTGCCTCTTGTGTATGTGCGTGGTAATCACGAGACTCGTGGCCCAGGTTTCAGCGAGTTCCTGAATCTGTTCCCCACAAAGACCAACACCCCCTGCTTTACGTTCCGTCAGGGCCCTGTGGCGTTTGTGGTGCTGGATAGTGGTGAGGATAAGCCCGACAACGATATTGAGTATGGCGGCACAGCGGCCTACGATGCCTATCGTGCCGAGTTGGCCAAGTGGCTTACTGAGGCAATCGAGAGCGAGGAGTTTAAGTCTGCTCCCGTAAAGATAGCTTTGCTGCACATCCCATTCTCGAAGGGCGATGGATGGTATGGTAACAATGAGCTTAAGCGTCTGTTCCTGCCTCTGCTCAATAAAGCTGGCATAGATTTGATGCTTAGTGGTCACAACCACCGTTATAGCCTGCGCGAGCCTATGTCGTGCGACGGTAACGAGTTCCCAATTCTGGTGAATAGCAACAACGACCGTTTGGACGTAAAGGCCACCGCTTCGGAGATTACCGTTGATGTGGTTGATGCATTAGGCAAAGTTTTGCATAAGCACACTTTTAAGGTAAAGTAAGAACTTGCCCCAATAGGCAGATACAAAATCGGGTGTCAAACTAAGTCTGGCACCCGATTGTTTGTTATAATACAGCTCGCTTATTTGAGATTTAGCCTGTGAAAGAAGATAACGGGATTGTCGTCTTCTTTTAAGTGTTTGAACTCCTCTTTATCGTTTAGGCTTGCCGCTGAAGCTACGGACAAAATCATATCGCCCTGTATGCTGCCAACCTTGTTATACACCTCATTCAAGTAGGGAAATTCTTTGTATCCTGATTTAGACAAACTAATAAATTTTGTTTTGTCTGACTGTTTATCAATCTTGACAAGTGTCGTAGTTCTTGTTTCTTTGAATTTGCACATTGCCATACAAATTATACTCTTCGTACTCTCAGTAAGGTTTTTGAAACGGCCAAAGTAATCTACATTGCCGTCTTTACTATTCATTATCGAAAAGTATTCTTCGCTACGAGACTGCTTGACAGTGAAATTTCCACCGAGGTTGATATTTATGGTGATATATGGCTCGTATGATTCTGGTGTAAGGCGATATATCGTGGGGTCGTGGGATATAGCTGTCAGTATAGCGTCATCTTGCTTGCATATAAATGGAGTTGAGCCAATATTAAGAACACCCGTTTCGTTCTCCTCGATTTTGTCGTACATCGCGCTAAATGTACCGCTCTCAGTGTCAAGAAGCATATATTCGTGGGTGGTTGGTACTTCACCCGCTTGACCCATTGAACTGATACCCTCCGAGCTGAACCATATATTGCCTCGATTGTCGAGAATCATTTTGACCAATGCGTTATGAGGCGTATTGATTTGCTCGATAAAAGTGCCATCAACAGAATATACATTTAGCTTTCTATCGAGCATAGAGTAGGCATATAACTTGCCATCGTAGATGTCGAAGTCGGTCAAGTGGACATATTCTCCTGGCCCGCGTCCTTTGCGACCTATCTGATTGAGGAATTTACCGTTACGCACATCAAATCGCATAACTCCCTCGTCGTATGAATAGATATAGATGTCATTGCCCGAAATCTTGATAATGCTGGGTGTACCTATCAGGCTTTTATCGGTGGTTTCTAATGCGATGTAGCCCACATACTCCGAGATAAAATCCTCGATTGGAGACTCTTCCTTAGGGTCGATATTATAGATTTTTTCTTGTGAGGAGTTTGTTGAGTCATTGCCACACGCAACAAGTAGCATAATCAATGCTATATGGGTAATTAGTCGAATCATAAGTTTTTTGTTGCGATAATTTATCTCCTACAAGAAATATCTTGCCTCCTTGCCTTCGATGGCCGAGAGCAGATTGTTGGCCAGCGCCGATGCACCAATGCGGAATAAATCTGGCGTGAGCCACTCCTCGCCTAAAATCTCCTTTACGATGGTGTAGTAGAGTGCGGCATCCTCAGCCGAGCGAATACCTCCAGCCGCTTTGAAACCCACCTTGCGGCCTGTCTTGGCGTGGAAGTCGCGGATGGCCTCACACATTATAATTGCCGCCTCGGGTGTTGCCGATTTGTCAATCTTGCCAGTCGATGTCTTTATAAAGTCGGCACCAGCCGCCATCGCAACAAGCGATGCTGAGCGAATGAGATGGGGCTCGCCCAGTGCACCCGTCTCGAGGATAACCTTCAGCGTGGCATCCTCAGCCTCGCCACGAAGCACCTCCACCTCGGCCGCAGCCTCGTCGTATGCCTCGTCGAGAATCTTACCCACATTGATTACCATATCCACCTCGTCGGCACCGTTCTCGATGGCCATAGCTGTTTCGAGCATCTTCACCTCGAGGAATGTCTGCGATGATGGGAATCCGCCCACAACACTCGTGATGCGCAGTGGGGTAGCGTCGATAGCCAAGCCAACGGTCTCGACAAATGGGGGATATACGCAAATAGAAGCCACATTCTGCAAGTGAGGATAGTCCACTCCAAACTCGGCAGCGCGGCGTGCAAACTGACCAACCGACTCCTCCGAGTCACAGCACGACAGGGTGGTGAGGTCGATGGCCGAGAGGCAGAATTTATATACCTCCACATTGTGGTTGGCCTGGGCCTTCTGCTTGAGTGATAGTACCTGCTCGCTCAGTTGCTCGGCGCTTGCCGCAGCGGCATATTCGTTGAGAATGGTTGCGTACTCCATAGTAAAAGTGGTTAAGTGTTATGCAAATATAAGAAATATATTATATATAGGTGTCACATTTTGCGCCAAAACTCACCGCGCAGGTACAAAAAGAGCTCGGTCGCCATAAAAAAACAACTCGACTGCTTTCGCGGTCGAGTTGTTTTACGTTATTGGTTATCTCAACTATTAGAGCTTGAAGCCCTTTGCGAAGAGGTTTGCAAGGTTAACATCCTTAGCAGCCTTCTGTGCCAAAGAAGCGTCCTTAGCAATTGCGCTCTTCAACTGAGCCTTAGCAGTCTCGATGTCACCCTCCTTAGAAGCGATTACAGCACGCAAGTAGTCAGCCTTAGCTGATGTGTCAGCAGCGATAGCCTTCTTAGCGGCAGTCAAATCGTTGTTCATAGTGTTGGCGATAGCTGAGTTGTAGCCAGACAAAGTAGCGGCAGCAGTGCTGTAGTTACCCTGAGCAGCAGCGATCAACGACTTAGTCTTAGCATCTGCTGCAGAAGCATACTGCTGAGCCTTTGTGATGTTGCCGTTTGCGAGGTTAGCCAACGCGAGGTTGCTGTTGATCTCGTTAGTGTTGAGGCCCAACTGCTGTGCCTTCTCGTATGCTGTGAGAGCCTTTGACATATCGCCCATCTTACCGTAAACAACACCGAGGTTGTTGTAAGCGCGAGCGTCGTTGAACTTCTTGGCAGTGTACTCCAAAACCATAGCCTTCACCTTGTTGTCAGAAATTACGCTCTCGGCCATATAGAGCAACTCCTCGTTTGTGAGCTCATCCAAGCGGCCAGAGTTGATAAGAGCAGCCATCTCGTCGTTAGTCTTACCCTTGATGTCGGTGCTGTTCACCAACTGAGCGCGACGCAACTTAGGCAAAATCTCCTTCTTCAACTCAGTAAATACTGCTGACATATTCTTGATCTCAGACTCGCGCTGTGAAGAAGAGTCGTAGCGGCCCAAAACCTGGAGGATGATATCCTTATCCTCGATGTCAGAAGCGGCAACCAACTCCTTGAAGCCTTCCCAGTCCTCACCGTAAGATGCTACGTCGAGCTCCATACCTGTACCCTTCAAGAGGTTCTCGGCAGTCTTGTGACCAGACTTTGAACGAGCAGATGAGAGCTTGTCGTTAAGACGCTCTGGACCATCTGGTGAAGCGTAGCCGTGAACGTAGAGCTTCTGTGAAGCGCGGTCGTTAGCCTGAGTCTCAACAACGTTCTGCTTGAATGCCTTCAACTCGTCGCTGTTGGCAGCCTTCTTAGATACGTTTGAAGAGTTGATAGCGTACATGATGTCGGCCTTAGTAACTACAGTTGTTACGTTCTTGTAGTTGTTGGCAGTGTTTGACATTACTGCAGCGTAGTCCAAATCCTTCTGCAAAGTGTTAACACCCTTAGCGATTGTCAAACCGAAAGCACGCTTGATAGCAGCAGCCTGCTGACCACCAGCCGAGAGTGAAGCAGCCTCAGCCTTTGTTGGGAGTGCGCCTGTGTTAGCGTTAACCAATGTGAAAGTCTTGCACTTACCACCTGGGCACTTAACCTCTATGCGGAGCTGCAACTCGCTCTGCTCCATACGAGCATCGTATGGGAACTCAACGTGCTGAGTGAACTCGCCACCCGCAGCGTTAACCACAGTGTAGTTGTCCTTAACAGCGCTACCCTGGAAATACTTTGTAGCACCCTCTACCTCGCCATCAGCGAATACCATCACTGGAGTAACCTTCAAAACAGCCTTCTTGTTGTAGTACTGTGCAGGGAACTTTACAGTGATGTCGGCCTCAACCTTACCGTTGTTCAAGGCGAGTACATCTGGTGTGCAGCTGATTGATACAGCCTGCTGATTCTTGGCCATCTTGCCGAAGCAGTTACAGCCAGTGAAACCCAATACGGCAACAGCCGCAACGAGCAAAAGTCTCAATGAGTTTTTCATAGTCTTTTAAGTAGTAAATATGAGTTATTAGTTCTTTTTATGTGAATCTTTCTGACCACGCTCCTGACGATCGCCACGTGGACGACCACCCTCTGGGCGTGGCTTGCGCTCGCGCTCTACCCAACCCTCTGGCTTAGGCATAAGAGCCTTGTGTGAGAGCTTGTATTTGTTGGTCTTAGGATCAACGCCGATGAGCTTAACCTCAATCTTGTCGCCCTCCTTCAAGCCTGTCTCCTCCATTGTCTCGAAACGCTTGTAGTCGATCTCCGAGATGTGCAACAGAGCCTCCTTGCCTGGGAGAATCTCAACGAAAGCACCAAAAGCCACGATGCTCTTGATTGTACCGTCGTAAACCTCGCCAACCTCAGGAACTGCTACGATGGCCTTGATGCGTGCCAAAGCGCCATCCAAAGCTGTCTTGTCAACACCAAAGATGTCAACTACGCCGCACTCGTCGTTCTCGGTGATGGTGATAGTTGTGCCAGTAGTCTTCTGGATATCCTGGATAACCTTACCACCAGGGCCGATAACAGCACCGATGAAGTCCTTAGGAATCTGAATCTGTACGATGCGTGGCACGAACTCGCGGTAATCCTCGCGTGGCTCGGCGATAGTCTCGGTAATCTTGCCCAAGATGTGCATACGTCCCTTGCGGGCCTGCTCCAAAGCTGTTGCCAATACCTCGTATGACAAACCGTCAACCTTGATATCCATCTGTGTAGCTGTGATACCGTCGGCAGTACCTGTCACCTTGAAGTCCATATCGCCCAAGTGATCCTCGTCGCCCAAGATGTCAGACAACACAGCCCAGCGGCCAGTTGCAGAGTCAGAGATAAGGCCCATTGCGATACCTGATACTGGCTTCTTAATCTTAACACCAGCATCCATCAGTGCCAATGTACCTGCGCAAACAGTAGCCATTGATGATGAACCGTTAGACTCCAAAATATCTGATACAACGCGCAAAGCGTAAGGCATCTGCTCGCCTGTTGGAACCATAGGCTTCAACGCACGCCAAGCCAAGTGACCGTGACCAATCTCACGACGGCTAACGCCCCGAGCTGGACGAGCCTCGCCAGTTGAGAATGGAGGGAAGTTGTAGTGGAGAGTGAACTTCTCAGAACCCTGCACCAAAACCTCGTCGATCATCTTCTCGTCGAGCTTTGTACCCAATGTAACAGTTGTGAGTGACTGTGTCTCACCACGAGTAAAGATTGCAGAACCGTGAGCCGCTGGCAAGTAACCAACCTCGCACCAGATAGGACGAATCTCATCGGTCTTACGGCCATCCAAACGCTTACCTTCGTCGAGGATCATATTGCGCATAGCCTTCTTCTGCACATCATCGTGGAAATACTTGTGGATAAGTGGAGCCTTCTCCTCCAACTCCTCCTCTGTAAAGCGAGAAGCGAACTCAGCCTCCAAAGCCTCGAATGCCTCCGAACGCTCATGCTTAGCAGTACCACTGGTAGCGATAGCGTAAGCCTTATCGTAAAGCTCGGTGATAATCTGCTGACGCAACTCCTCGTCATTGTTCTCATGGCAGTAGGTACGCTTAACATCCTTACCCAACTCCTTAGAGAGCTCGATCTGCACAGCACAATGCTTCTTAATCTCCTCGTGAGCGAACTTGATAGCGCCGAGCATAACATCCTCCGACACCTCGTTCATCTCACCCTCAACCATGAGGATATTGTCGATAGTA
>JAZOUS010000033.1:0-11356 GCA_045658265.1 Alistipes sp. | reverse complement strand
AAAGTCGAGTAGTACTAATTACCCGAACGGCTTTCTTCTTAAGTCTTTATCTCATCTTCTGGAATATGTCAAATGTTATAGCGCGTGCGACGCATAGTGATAGAAGTCACAATCGCATAGCTTCGATATAATGAAGCGCAGAGTTCTTTTAGGTGGTTATAGCAGTGAGGTTCCACCTCTTCCCATTCCGAACAGAGAAGTTAAGCTCACTAACGCCGATGGTACTGCCTATTTAGGTGGGAGAGTAGGTAGCCGCCTCTTCAAGCCGAGTTGGATAATTCCGACTCGGCTTTTTCTTTGTATGCATTTCGGGGTTGTGGATAGTTTCAGGGGTGAATAAGGGCTGAGTTTCATTTACTGCCGAGTCGGATAATCTTAACTCGGCTTGAAGAGGCGTTCCGCCACCTATATTTACATTCCCCCTAAATCCCCCTTTGACAAAGGGGGACTATAAATGGTGGAGCTACGGGATGTGTTTTTAGCCCGATTAGGGCTCGGTTTTTTGTGTTGTTATGTTACTGGCAATCGAGCGTAGTCACACTCCTTTGGCGGCTTGCAGAGATAGCCGCCGCAGACTGTTATGTTACCCACCCTTCTAAATCCTCCCTCCTGTGAGGGAGGATTTGTGTTTTGCCGAGTCGGATAATCTCAGCTCGCTTATAAAGGCGGCGAGCTGCGACTATATCGACATTTAGGGAGTTTAGGGAAGTTTAGGGATGTTAGGGAATTTAGGGAGGGGAAGAAAATCTTGGCGCTAATCAATGGTTAAGTGTTCTTGTATGATTTTGCTCGGCTTGAATCGGCGGTCGCCGCAACGTTTACTTTCGCTAATTCTTACCTTATATTTATATATAGCTACAAAATTACCGCAACCTGGTGGGGTTGCGGTTTGAATTATTTGTATTTCCTTTTTCCTTAAAACAGTTCCAGTTGGTCGCGGTCGTGGTTGAAGGTGAGGCGGTGGTAGGGCGTGAGGCCGTATTGGCGGATGGCGAGGCGGTGCTGTTTGGTGGGGTAGCCTTTGTTGCTATCCCATCCGTAGTGGGGGTATTCGGCGTGGAGGCGCATCATATACTCATCTCGGTGAGTCTTTGCCAGCACCGATGCGGCGGCGATATTGGCATACTTGCCATCCCCTTTAACCACGCACTCGAAGGGCAGGCCCGCGTGTGAGGTAAATCTATTGCCGTCGATAGCTAAGAATTGGGGTGCGACCTTGAGGTTAGCGACAGCCAAGTTCATACCCTCGATTGAGGCCTTCAGAATATTTATCTCGTCGATACGCTCGGCAGTAATCTCGGCAACAGCCCAGGCGATAGCCTCCTGCTCGATAATGGGGCGCAACTTGTCGCGCTGGCGCTCGGTCATCTGTTTGGAATCATTGAGCAAAGGGTGGTGGAAGTCGGGCGGCAGAATTACGGCCGCAGCGAATACACTACCCGCCAGGCATCCTCGGCCAGCCTCGTCGCAGCCAGCCTCCAAAAGAGTGGTTTGAAAAGAATTTTTAAGCATAGTTAAACAAAGTTACAAATATTTTATTGACTTGCACGCTTTTTTAGTAATTTTGTATCGGCCGCAGGCATACTCTGCCTTAGTGGCGGCAACAAATCGTGCTACGAGTCGCTATTTGACTTGCGGCCCTTTTAATTGAGAAAGATGGCGAGAAGAAGAGTTTCACAACACCGCATATTCGACCTTACGGCGACACTTGTTGTTATAGCTGTAATCACCACCTTGCGCTCTGCGTTTTTCCCCGCAGGCGACGAGTCGATTCCCAACGTCACAACCCACATCGGTCACCTGTTGCAGACTATGCAGTTGAAGACTCCCGTTCTTTCGGCTATAATCTGGGCGTTGTCGGTAATCGTGGCCGGATTGAATGCCGGAAGATATGGCGTTCGTCTGTCGCTATATCCAGCCTATACGTTGATGGGAATATCGCTGTTCGGTGTGGTTTCATCGGCTGTGATGATAAGTAGCGATTATCTGCTTTCGGCGACGGCTATGGCGGTTATGTTGCTTGCTGTGAAGTATATGCAGCGGTGCATTATGCGAAGCGGCTCATATTCTGACCTCTCGCTCTCGATGCTCTATTTTGGTCTTTTGCCGCTGATTTATGCTCCTGCGGCGTTGTTGTATGTGGCTATGCCTCTGCTTGTGTTGGTGGTTCGCGCTTCGTGGCGTGACGAGCTGGTTACGCTGGCCAGCCTGCTGTTCCCGCCCGCTGCAATATGTTACTGGAGCTGGTGTGCGGGTAAGGGATTCCTGGAGCCAGCAGTTGAGATTTACAACTCGATGCTGACGCCAAGTGAGTTTAGTTTCTTCGGCACGCTCAACCCTGCAAGTGTGTTGGTGCTCGGCGTGTTGCTGGTTATGACAATGTGTGCGGTGACGCTGGTCATCTCGGATAAATACTCATTGAAGGTGAAGGCTCGTGTGGCGATGCGCTTTAATGGCCTGATGGTTGTATTGCTTGTGGCGATGTTCCTATTGCCAAGTTGTACTGCAACGCAGTTTGCCCTGCTGGCTGTGCCTGTGTCGCTGATGTTGCCACTTATTTTTGTGCGTATGGGTGTGGGATTCACCGAGACACTCTATCGCCTGCTGCTGCTGACTGCCGCCATCAACTGTGTGGTGATGTGTTTGTAATGGTGTATACAGGTAGATAGAAAAGTGAATTTTTATTTGTTTGAGCGTCGCTTGTTCCTCTATAAGAAATTTCATATTTTGCTTGATGGATTAAGAAACAATTCGTTATATTTGTATGACGATTTATAAATAACTCAACAATCAAATATGTCTGTTATGAAAAGCATTTCTTTATTGTCAGTATTGGCTGTTGCTGCAATGTTTGTAGCCTGTTCGGAGGATACTGTGGTGAAGACCGAATCGTTTAATTATTTTAATGCCAAGGTGAGATTGGTTGCTGATAAACCTCTCGAAAGGCTGGAAGTAAAACGTAGGGTACCAAACACCGAAAATTTCAATGCTCAGAATCTCTACGTTTTCGATTCGATGATTTTTATTTATTCTGTATCTGCACCCGAATCTTGGTGGTTTACAGTTCTGGATATTGAGAGTGGCGAGGAGATTGGTAAGATTGGTCGTAAAGGTCGTGGACCAAACGAATTTAATTATGTATATGGTACTTTTATACCCGTCAAGCAGAATGGTGATATAAAGAGTCTTATGCAGGTTAGAACATCAGAAGGCAAGCTGGCTAATCTACTCTGCAATGTGACAAAATCGCTTCAAAGTGGGCAGGGGGTATATGAGCGAGAGATTGATATGCCGAGTTCTCCGCTACTATGGATTGATACGAAGCGTATGATAGGCGAGATTCCTCCCAAATCGGAGTATGATAATATTCCCGAGGAGTATAAGTCGATGTTTGGTGGAATTGCGAGCAATCAGGTTTTAAGAATTATGCCACAATGCTTTATTTACTCGTTGAGTGAGCAGCGTATAACAAAGACGTATGACCAAATATACACTCAGCCAGCCTACTTACTACCATTTGATGGTTATGGTAAGCCAATATCTTCAACCGATCAATTTGCATATATGACAAATAAAGCTGTAAACCCATCGCGCGGAAAGCTCGTTTTGGCTGGAAGTCTTATTCCACAGATAAATATACTCGATTTGAAGAGTGGAAAGATGGAGGCTGTAAGGGTCGAGGGTCTGCCACTTGCATCTAATAGCGAGAGTGCATCATTCTATAACGATGTGCAGTGTGACAATAAGTATATATATGCGCTATATCAAGGCCCACAGATTTCCAGATTCTATCGTTCATACCTCGAATCATTGCCCGAAAAGACATATCCATATCCAGAACTGAGCGATGCCGAGTGGAAAGAGATGGGCGGGCCTAATAGCCAATTGCATATTTTCGATTGGAGCGGGAATCTCGTAGCCAGATATGAACTTGAAGGCGTAGCCAACAATCTTTATCTAACCAATGGTCGAATATTTACCCACAGGCGTTATTCGGGTGCAATGCTAGAGTATGATTTGAAAATGGAATAAAATGTGAAAACTATCCCTTTATTGTCAGCATTGGCAGTTGCTGCAATGTCGATAAGTTGAATACGCAGAGTGATGATAATCCGGTGCTGGTGAAATTTAGGTTAAAGTAGGGTAGATTATAGCGTATCGGTCTATTATAGAGCAATTTTTAAGGGCTATATTTTGATTTTCGGAATTTTAGCCATATCTTTGCACTCCCGTATCAACCTCTTATATAGGGCATAAGGTTAATAGATGGCGGATGCCGCGAGGTAGCAGCCGTCGGGATTATAAGCTAATTGGCTATATGGTAAACCTTGTGCAGCGATAATGTTGAACGATAAATTTTATAATATTTGTTGCAACAATGAACAAAGATGCTATCATTAAGCTCGTAAACGAGCAGATGTGGACTAAGGGCGAGGCTGATGTACCTCAGTTCGCTGCCGGTGATACAATCACCGTTTCTTATCGTATTATCGAGGGTAACAAGGAGCGTGTACAGAGCTTCCGTGGTGTAGTTATCCAGATTAAGGGTACTGGCAAGACTAAGATGTTTACAATCCGTAAGATCTCTAACGGTGTAGGCGTTGAGCGTATCTTCCCACTCTACTCACCACACATCGACAAGATCGAGGTGAACAAGTATGGTGTTGTACGTCGTGCGCGTATCTACTACTTGCGTAACCTTACAGGTAAGAAGGCTCGTATCAAGGAGCGTCGCATTGCAAAGTAGTATTTGCTACTTTCGTTCAGAACAGGCTGTCCTATTGGGCAGCCTATTTTTTTTGACTTTTGCACCATATAGTTGTATATTTGTGTAGCGAAATAATGTTTGACCTTTTACTGAGGATATGGCAAAGCAGAAGATTGAGAAGACCAACGCAGCACGACTGCTCGACAGAGCGAAGATAGCATATAAATTGGTGCCTTACCAGGTCGATGAGAACGACTTGGCGGCCACCCACGTTGCCGAGCAACTTGGTGAGGATATTGCAACCGTATTTAAGACGCTGATACTCGTAGGTGACCGTACGGGCCATCTGGTGTGTGTTGTGCCTGGCAACCACGAAGTGGATTTGAAGGCCACCGCACGCATTTCGGGCAATAAGTGGGTGGAGATGATTGCTATGAAGGAGTTGCTGCCCACAACGGGATATATTCGTGGTGGCTGCTCACCAATCGGAATGAAGAGGCGTTTTCCGACCTATATTCACCACACTTGTCTCGACCATCCTGCCATTTATATCAGTGCTGGAGTTCGTGGTTTGCAGATTTGTATTGCTCCAACCGACCTTATCAGTTACTGCTCGGCCGAGGTGGGGGATATCAGTTCCGCAAAGGAGTAGTTAGATAAAAATGAGAGAGGTTGCCAACATTTTTGTTAGCAACCTCTATTACGTAGAGGGCATAAATCCCCTGTAAATGGACTCTGTCCGACGGTACTCTTTTCTTTTGTAGCCTTAGGCTTACTTTCTGCTCTCTTTGGCCTCGATGCACTCGGTGGCGTGAGGCACACGCATCAAGCGCTCCTTTGGAATCAACTTGCCTGTGGTCTTGCAGATTCCATAGGTCTTATTTTCGATGCGTACCAAAGCCATCTCAAGGTTGCGGATGAACTTCATCTGGTGGGCAGCCAAGCGGCCAGTCTCCTCCTTTGAGAGTGTTGCAGCACCCTCCTCCAGCACCTTGAATGTTGGCGATGTATCCTGTGTGTCGTTATCGCCCGAATGAGTGATGTTCAAGCGCAGCAACTCATAGTCAGCCTTTGCTTGCTCAAGTTTCTTCAAGACAATCTTCTTGAATTCGGCCAAATCGGCATCTCCGTATCTCAAACTCTCGTCTGCCATAGTAGTAAATGTTTTAGGTTAGCAAGGCAGTGGGACGCTTGCCCCTGCCTTGTTTATGTAAAGATAAGTCAATTTTTCGTAAAATACAAATCTTTACCCTAAAAACATTCTGCCCAGGCAGGCTACAAACGAGTGACTGCAATCTTCAAAGGCTCGTCGTCAACCTCCGAGTCAACCACCACTCCACCCTGGGGTGCTGCGGCGGCCTTCACCTCGACGGCGAGTGTCTGCGATGCGATGTAATCGGCAAAGTACTCGATAGCGCCCGCTACAAGCTCCTTCTGCTCGATCTCGACACGAATCTTGTCTGTCACCTCAAATCCCGACTCCTTGCGGATATTCTGGATACGGTTAATCAACTCGCGTGCCACACCCTCACGACGCAACTCGTCGGTAACGGTAATATCGAGGGCTACAGTGAGCTTACCCTCCGATGCTACCAACCATCCTGGCATATCCTCTGATGTAATCTCGAAGTCGGCAGGAGTAACGATGATAGCCTCGCCAGCAATGTCGAGAGTGGTCTCGGCTGCCGACTCGATAGCTGCAATCTGCTCCTGTGAGAATGTTGCGGCCATAGCTGCCATTTGCTTTGCAAACTTGGCATAGCGCTGGCAGAAGTGCTTAAAGTTGAGCTTGATGCGCTTGGTGATAACACCTGTTGTGTCGCTCAAAAGCTCGATATCCTTCACATTCACCTCACCCATAATAAGGCTCTTTACAGCCTCGATGTGGCGAGCTGTGTCGGCGTCGAGTACAGGAATCAAAATCTTTGTAAGTGGCTGGCGCACCTTGATATTCACCTTGCGACGCAATGCCAATACCATTGAAGATACGCGCTGTGCGATATCCATTGTCTGCTCCAGGTCGCTGTCGATGAGTGACTCATCGGCCGCAGGGAACTGTGCGATGTGTACCGACTCCTCCGAGTGGCGGCCACTCAAGGCATTCAAATCGGTGAAGATGCGGTCGGCGATGAATGGTGCGAATGGCGCAGCGAGCTTCGATACAGTCTCCAAGCAGGTGTAGAGAGTCTGGTATGCAGCCAGCTTATCCTCGCTCATACCGCCACCCCAGAAACGCTTACGGTTCAAGCGAACATACCAGTTAGAGAGGTTCTCACCAACAAACTCCTGGATGGCACGAGCCGCAGGGGTTGGATCGTAGTCGTTGAGATATGTTGTAACCTCCTTAACCAATGTGTTCAGCAGCGAGATAATCCAGCGGTCAATCTCGGGACGCTCGGCAACTGGAATCTCGGCCTCCTTGCCTGTGAAACCATCGACGTTGGCATACAGGGCGAAGAATGAGTATGTGTTGTAGAGTGTGCCGAAGAACTTACGGCGTACCTCGTCAACACCCTCCTTGTCGAACTTCAGGTTATCCCAGGGCTGCGAGTTCGAGATCATATACCAGCGTGTGGCATCTGCTCCGTAAGTTGAGAGCACCTCGAATGGATCAACTGCGTTGCCCAGACGCTTCGACATTTTGTTGCCGTTCTTGTCGAGCACCAAACCGTTAGAGATGATATTCTTGAATGCTACCGAGTCGAAGAGCATTGTAGCGATGGCGTGCAACGTGAAGAACCAGCCACGAGTCTGGTCAACACCCTCGGCGATAAAGTCGGCAGGGAATACATCGTTGAAATCGGCACCGCCATTCTCGAATGGGTAGTGAATCTGAGCATAAGGCATAGCACCTGAATCGAACCATACGTCGATAAGGTCGCTCTCGCGCTTCATAGGCGCACCTGTCGATGATGTGAGTACGATTGAATCAACATAAGGACGGTGCAGGTCGATATTCTCTACAGAGTAGTTCTCCTTCGACATATCGCCCACCTTGAAGTTCTTGTATGGGTTCTCGGTCATATTGCCCGCAGCGATACTCTTCTCGATTTCGGCGATAAGCTCCTCTACCGAACCGATGCACTTGAGCTCTGTGCGATCCTCGGTTGCCCATACTGGCAATGGAGTGCCCCAGAAACGTGAACGTGAAAGGTTCCAGTCGTTCAAATTCTCCAACCACTTACCGAAGCGGCCAGTACCTGTTGACTCAGGCTTCCAGTGGATAGTGGCGTTGAGCTCCATCATACGCTCCTTCAGGGCTGTGGTCTTGATAAACCAAGAGTCCAGAGGATAGTACAATACTGGCTTGTCGGTACGCCAGCAGTGTGGATAGTTGTGGGTGTGCTTCTCAATCTTGAAGGCTTTGTTCACGCCCTTGAGATTGATTGCGATATATACGTCGAGCGACTCGGCAGCCTGTGCCGCAGCCTCGTCATACTTGCCGTCAACGGTAAACTGAGGATCGTAGGCGTTCTTTACCCAGCGGCCCTCGTAATCCTTGTATGCCTCGGTGTCGATGCACTCCTTCACAAACTCCACGTCGAGCTCCTCCATCAGATAGAACTTACCCTGAAGGTCAACCATTGGGCGAGTTTCGCCACGCTTGTTAATCATAAAGAGCGATGGGATGCCAGCCTGACGTGCAACGAATGCGTCATCAGCACCAAATGTAGGTGCGATGTGTACGATACCTGTACCATCCTCCACAGTTACATAATCACCTGGAATCACGCGGAATGCCTTGTCGGCTGCCGACTTCCAGTTGCCGTTCTCATCAAGCTCAACTGGCTTCACCCAATTGATGAGCTGCTCGTAGTGCATACCCACCAACTCGGGGCCCTTCCAGCGACCAACCACCTCGAATGGGATGAGCTTGTCGCCTGGCTTGTAATCCTCCAATGCGATACCCTCGGCCTTCTTGTTGAAGTGAGTGTAGAGCAATGGCTCGGCAAGTACGGCTGTAATCTTCTCGCCAGTGTAGCCGTTGTAGGTGCGAACTGCCACATAGTCAATCTTAGGGCCAACGCAGAGTGCGGTGTTTGATGGGAGTGTCCAGGGGGTAGTTGTCCACGCGAGGAATACTGGTGTACCCCAGCCCTCCATCTCGGCCTTAGGCTCGGTGATGCGGAACTGAGCCACCATAGTTGTATCCTTCACATCGCGGTAGCAACCTGGCTGGTTCAACTCGTGAGTCGAAAGACCTGTACCCGCAGCGGGCGAGTATGGCTGGATGGTGTAACCCTTATAGAGCAGGCCCTTGTCGAAGAGCTGCTTCAAGAGCCACCACAGCGACTCGATATATTTGTTGTCGTAGGTGATATATGGATCGTCCATATTCACCCAGTAACCCATCTTGTGAGTCAAATCCTCCCACACGTCGGTAAACTCCATCACGGCCTTGCGGCAGGTGTGGTTATACTCCTCGATAGAGATTGTCTTGCCGATATCCTCCTTGGTGATACCGAGCTTCTTCTCTACGCCAAGCTCAACGGGCAGACCGTGAGTATCCCAACCAGCCTTACGGTGCACCAAGTAACCCTGCTGCGTTTTGTAGCGGCAGATAACATCCTTGATAGTTCGCGCCATCACGTGGTGAATACCCGGCATACCGTTAGCTGAGGGAGGTCCCTCGTAGAATACGAATGTAGGGTGGCCTTCACGCGTGGTGATACTCTTGTGGAAAGTGTCGTTGGTATCCCACTTCTTCAATACCTCGTCAGCAATCTTTGGCAAATCGAGGCCTTTGTACTCGTTAAACTTCATAATCTATATTTTTATCTCTTTTTGTTTCGTTTTTGCCCTCGCACATGTTTGTATTTACGGCAGCGCGGGGTGCTTTACCTATTTCATAGGTATACATCACGCAAATATACGAAATTTTCTCGTCGTAAATCAATTTATGGCAAAAAATAAGGGCTGCAATTCGTTTGCAACCCTATATAATGCCTCCAATATGAGTTTTATCGCTTTCTTCCGCCTCCAAAAACACCTCCGATGCTTAAGCCGTAGTGGTTGTTGGCTTTTTCCTCTCCGGTGTAGAATAGAGTGAGTCGCAAGTGGTTGAAAAGCTCCACTCCAAAGCGTGGCATCACACTAAATTTTGCCTTCCCCTCGCCCGCAGAGTAACCACTCCAACGCTCGTCTGGTCGGGTAATGGAGATGGGGGCTGTGAGGTTCAAAACTCCGCAGCCTACTCCTGCTCCTGCGAAGAGTGAAATCTTTCGACCTCGTAATAGATTGTAGTCGGCAATGGCCATAATATTGCACGACTTCGTCTGTAATCTATCAGCCTGACTATCGGCGTTTCGGTGGAAATAACTGCTCGAAAATTGTACACCCAAATCAATAGGTAAAGCGTGCAAATTATATCGCAACTCGGCATATAGTCGTGGGCCTGCGTCGCATCCGTCGAGGGTGAGTTTGTTTACGCCATTTACCAATCCCACGCCAATCTCGCCCTCCAATTTGCGCACCTCTACTCTCTGAGCAAAGGTAGCTGTGCAACTTATTATGGCAATGAGTAAAATCGTAATTCGTTTGGTCATAACATTTTGAGCTATTGGTTATCTATGAACAAATATAGACAATTTTTACCTCGCCCCGCAAAATTTTAAATAAAAAAATCTCCCAGCAGCGGGAGATTTTTTGCAATATTCAAAATTTACAGATGTATTATCGACTTTACGGGAGCAATCTTCTCCAAGCGCTCGGCACCCTTCAAGAAGTCGAGCTCTACAAGGAAGATAAACTCGTCAATCACCACCTTGTACTGCTTGCCATCCTTCACTATTTTCTGCTCCATCATCGAGCGTGCCACGCCCTCGGCAGTGCCTCCAGTTGCGAGCAAATCGTCGAGTATCGAGATGTGGATTTCGTCGCCGTCTGCCTTAGCTGAAGCGATGTCGCTCAGACGGTAGAAGAGGTGGTCTGAGCCATACTCCTTCTCAATCTCCACATCGCACAAATCGCCCTCATTATAAGGCAGTTTGCCACTTTTGCGAATGGGGATAATCGTCTGCACTTCCTCCTTGGCAACCATCAGCGGAGCCGAGAACAAAAAGCCTCGCGCCTCGGGTGCTGCGATGTTGGGAGCCGAGAGGCGAGCGCCTATCTCGTCAATGATTTGATTGAAGATTTTCTTGTCCTGCAACCAAGGAATAATATCCACAAAAACGATACCCTCCTTGGGGAAATCTTTATAAAATTTTAGAGCCTCTTTCATCTTGAAAATATCTTTTTATGCCATCGTGCGGCAGTGTTAGAGCAAATGTAATAAATTTTTCAGTGCCACGCGTCATTTTTTAAGAAAAAATAGCGGAGCTTTTGTTTTTTTTGCTATCTTTGCATCAATTGGAAAATAATGAACTTAAAATGCCGAAGTTTTATGACAAGGTAAATGTGCTAAGAAAGCCCCAGTGGTTGAAAATCCGCCTGCAAAGTAACGAGGAGTCGGCCGAGGTCGAGCGTATCGTTAGGGAGCACTCGTTGCACACCATATGCAGTAGTGGACTCTGCCCCAATAAGGCGGAGTGTTGGCGTCGTAGGACAGCCACATTTATGATTCTGGGTGATATATGCACACGCGGATGTCGTTTCTGCGCTACAAAAACAGGCATACCCCTTGCCCCCGATGCCTCCGAGCCCGAG
>JAZOUS010000032.1:0-28075 GCA_045658265.1 Alistipes sp. | reverse complement strand
GAACGGCCCATAGCAGCTACAACAAACCAGTTAGCCGATGTGCGAGCGTCGTTGTAAACGGCACGACCGATAACTGTACCACCCTCCTTAGCTGACTGGTAACCGAATGTTGGAGTACCTGCTGGCAATGGAAGGTCGTTATCGATAGTCTTTGGAACATGAATGTTTGCAATAGGATACTGCTTTGCCTCCAAGAACTTAGCAATACGGTTAGCTGTTGATGCTGTATCGTCGCCACCTACTGTTACGAGCAACTTAATGTTGTTGTCCTGGAAGAAAGAAAGGTTGAAGTTCTCCTCGAAATCCTTATCAGTTGGCTTGAAACGGCTCATAGTGAGGTATGAACCACCCTGATTGAAGATAAAGTCAGCCTTTACGAAATCCATATCCTCATAACGTGGATTTGAATTGAAAAGACCTGAGTAACCATAGTGCAAACCGATTACACGGTAACCCTTTGCAAGGAATGTCTTAGCAACGCTGCCGACAACGGTGTTCATACCCGGAGCTGGGCCGCCACCTGTAAGAATAGCAATAGCCTCTTTCATAGTGTTCTATTATGTTTAGATAATTAATGTGTCAAAATCTTCGCAAAAATAGTAAAAAATAAGTTAAAATAAAACAAAAAAGGGCTCGAAAACACCACAACCGATACACTTTGTCGCAAGTTTGGGTTCAGAGAATCTGTCGGAGCGAGTAAATTATGGTCGCAGGGATGATAATTATCGCTCACAAAGAGGTGATTATTTGAATATATTTCGTATATTTGCTTAATGTTTTATGTACCACGCTTTGAGTGCAAAGCGCAGAAAATATAGATAGATGAAGATTGCCCGATATATATTTATTGCAATAGCAATTGTTGCAATTATAAACACTTGCCTTGATGTTGCCCGCTCGAATCGCCAACGCAATGACAGTAAACCTCTTAGCTTGGCTGATTACAAGTCGAAAATCGAGAATAACTCACTGATGCCCAAAGTGGATAGTATGGCCAAAGCTGTTGTGGCTACTGGCTTTAGCGCAGGCGCTGGATATGGCGAGGTGTGGATTCGCGACTACAACACCTTTATCGAGCTCTCGATGGATGTGCTCGACGATGAGCTCATTCGCCGCAATCTCGACATCTTCTTCGCTTTTCAGGAGGAGTCGGGCGAGGTGGTGGATGGTTTTATCGACATTAAGAAGGCCGACCTGAGCTACAACTACCGTTTCTCGAAAAATGCTCCAGAGTATGCTGCTCACAAAAACACCGTAGAGACCGACCAGGAGTCGTCGCTCGTGCAGGCCGTTTATAAATATGTGACCAAGAGCGGCAACAAATCTTATTTGCAGAATGAGTTGTTTGGATTGAAGGTAATCGACCGTCTGGAGGCGGCAATGAATTTTCTGCTCAGCGAGAAGATGGCCAAAGAGTATGGCTTGATTACAGGTGCAACTACTGCCGACTGGGGTGATGTGCAGCCTGAGCATTATTGGGGTGTGGCTATCGACGAAAATACCCACTATGCAATCGACATCTACGACAATGCAATGTTCGTAATTGCGCTAAACAACCTCATTGAGTTGTGCGACAACGCAGAGAAGAAGGCTCACTGGACAAAGGTTCGCGATGAGTTAAAGCAAAACATCAAGAAACATCTGTGGAGTGCTGAGAATCAGAAGTTTATTCCACACATCTATCTTAATGGTTCACCATTCCCCGCTTCGTTTGACGAGAGCAAGATTTACTATCACGGTGGAACAGGGGTGGCAGTTATGGCAGGCCTGTTAAACCACGACGAAATCGTAAATTCAAACAACAAAATGTTGGAAAATATGCGCAAGGCTCACGCCCAGAGCATCGGCCTCACGCTCTATCCCACATATCCTCACGGCTATTTCAAGAATACGATGATGTATCCCTACGGCTACCAGAACGGTGGCGACTGGACGTGGTTTGGTGCGAGACTGATTATGGGTTTGATTGAAAACGGATTTATCGCCGAAGCATACGACGAATTGCAACCTATGCTTGCGCGTGTGGTGGAGAACAAGGGCTTCTATGAGTGGTACACACCCGCAGGTGAACCAATGGGTTCGGGCACATATCGTGGCGAGGCGGGAGTACTCTATAAGTGTAACCAGATGTTGCGCGAGTGGGCCGCAAAAAATTAACCGAAAGGAGAACAACAAATTATAAATATTAACTTAAACAAAATTTATTATGAAGAAAATTTTCTCTTACGCTATTGCCGCAGTAGCAGCAATTTCAATGCTTACGCTGGCATCTTGCAGCACGCCAGAGCCAGCCAAGAAGCAGATTGGTATCCAGATGTACTCTGTTCATCAGGACTACGCTAACATCGAGCCTGCTCTGCAGAAGATTGCCGAGGCTGGTTACACAGCTATCGAGACTTTGAACTTTGGTGGCGTTCCTCAGTGCTTCGGCTTGGAGCCAGCTGCATTCAAGGCATTGTGCGACAAGTATGGTTTGAAGATCGTATCGACTCACGGCGGCGTAGCCTACAACCCAGCAGATTTGGAGGGTACAATGGCTAAGTGGCGCGAGTTGTTTGCAGGCTTGCAGACTATGGGTGCTAAGTATTGTGTAATCCCTGGTCAGGACTTCGGTTCAACATTGGCCGACATCGAGGCTTGTTGCGCATTCTGCAACAAGGTGGGTGAGGTGGCTAAGGAGTATGGCCTCAAGCTCGGTTACCACAACCACGCTGGTGACTTCGCTAAGGTTGAGGGCGAGACTATCCTCGACTATGTTATCAAGCACACCGATGCAGATAAGTTCCTTATCGAGTTGGACGTATGCAAGACCAATATGGGCGATGCTGATTATATGCACTACTTGAAGACTTATGGCGATCGCATCAAGATTCTCCACGCAAAGGAGGATGGCGTTTTGGGTACAGGCCCTATCAATTTCGAGCAGGTATTCAACCAGTTCTATGCAAATGGCGGTATCGACTGCTTCGTAGAGTATGAGCTCCCATTCCGCTTGGGCGAGGATCAGGCCGAGAACGAGCGTAACTTGGCTGCAATGTGGAAGGGTGTTGCTGATTGCTGCAAGTTTATGCAGGAGTCTGCATTCGTAAAGTCTTGCGAGTACTAATCAAAAGAAAATTCTCGAATTCAAAATATTTATAGATTATGAAAAGAGTATTATTAGCATTGTTGGCAGTATTGGTATTGGCACCATCTGCTATTGAGGCAAAATCAAAGAAGAAAATCGGCTTGCAGCTCTACTCTGTAAATCAGGATATGGGCAATGTAGATGCATCGCTTGCAAAGGTAGCTAAGGCTGGCTATACAGTTGTCGAGACATTGGGCAGCCCTGTATGTTTCGGTTTCCCCGCAGCAGAGTTTAAGGCATTGTGTGACAAGCACGGACTCTCGATTATCTCAACTCACACTTCAATTGCAATGAACCCCAATAACGAGGCTGCTGTAATGGAGCAGTGGCGTGGCGTATTCGAGGGCTTGCGCACAATGGGTGCTAAGTATTGTGTGATTCCTGGTTTCAACTTGGGTAAGTCGCTCGCTGATTTGAAGGCTGTGTGTGAGTACTTCAACAAGGTGGGTAAGTTGGCTAAGGAGTATGGTTTGAAGCTCGGTTACCACAACCACGCTCACGAGTATGAGCTCTGCGAGGGTAAGGTGAAGTGGGAGTATATGATCGAGAACACCGATCCTGATTGCGTATTCTTCCAGATGGACGTATATTGGACAACTCGCGGCGGTAAGAATCCTGTTGAGTATTTGAAGAAGTATCCCAACCGTATTCAGATGCTCCACATCAAGGACGACTTGGTGATTGGCGAGAGTGGCAAGATTGATTTCGAGGCTATCTATAACCAGTTCTACAAGAACGGTTACAAGGATTTCGTTGTTGAGCAGGAGATGCCACGCGGCCCTAAGGGCGAGACCAAAGAGCAGCGCTTCGAGCGTATGTGGGATGGTGTAGCCAAGAGTGCTGCATATTTGGAGAATGCTAAATTTGTGAAGAAGTAATTTTCGCAATCGAATTTCAACAAATATCAAATAGCAAGAGTTGTCCGACACGGAAGTTGGGCAACTCTTTTCGTTTAGATATATCCCGTCTGTTTCAAAAACAAATATATAAGCATAAATTCCACCATACCTATATACTTTTTTGAGATAAAATTCATAACTTTGTACGATTTTACAATCGTGTGATAATGGGAATTTTATTGTCAGATTTCAATACTTTTTTGGTGGTGATGGCCATCATTGCGCTTTTTGTGTTCGTGGCTCTGCACTTTTTTGAGGCGGGCTATGGTTACCTTTTTGACCGCAGATACGGCCCTCCCGTGCCTAATAAGGTGGGATGGGTGCTGATGGAGTCGCCCGTATTTATTATGATGTGGGTGCTGTGGGCATTCTCTCCCAGCAGATGGGATGTTGTGCCACTGACTCTGTTTGCGATGTTTCAGTTCCACTATTTCCAGCGCTCGTTCATCTTTCCGTTGCTTATGCGTGGAGAGTCGAAGATGCCATTGGGTATTGTGCTGATGGGAGTGGTGTTTAACACGCTGAACGCCTGTATGCAGGGTGGATGGATATTCTATTTCGCACCAGAAGGGTATTATGCCAACTGGTTTGGCAAACCATTCATCTACATCGGCTTAGCCGTATTTGTGGCTGGAATGTTTATCAACTGGCAGGCCGATTATATCATCCGTCACTTGCGCAAGCCAGGCGATACTCGCCACTATATCCCCAAAGGTGGTATGTTCCGCTATGTATCGTCAGCCAACTACTTTGGCGAGATTGTAGAGTGGACAGGATTTGCAATCGCTTCGTGGTCGTGGGCAGGAGTGGTGTTCGTATGGTGGACATTTGCCAACCTTGCACCTCGCTCTGCTTCGCTCTACAAGCGTTATGAGAAAGAGTTTGGCGAGGAGTTTACCTCGCTGGGCCGCAAGCGCATAATCCCATTTATTTACTAAACCGAACAATAACTCAAAAGATATGGAGAAAGATCTCAAAGATTCAATCCTGTTTACCCCCTATAAGATGGGCCCCGTTACCCTGCGCAACCGCACGATTCGCTCGGCTGCCTTTGAGTCGATGGGTAAAGATTTCGGCCCCACACAGGCTCTGAAGGATTATCACGTCAGCGTGGCTCGCGGAGGTGTGGGTATGACCACTTTGGCATACGCATCGGTTAATCGCAGCGGCGTGTCGTTCAACTCGCAGTTGTGGCTTCGCGATGAGATTATACCTTCGTTGCGCGACATTACCGATGCAGTGCATAACGAGGGTGCTGCCGTTGGTGTGCAGATTGGCCACTGCGGAAATATGACACACTGGTCAACAGCAGGGTGCTTTCCTGTGTCGGCCTCGAACGGATTTAACCTCTATTCGCCAACATTTCACCGTCGTCTGCGTCGCTCGGAGCTTCCGCTTATGGCAAAGGATTTCGGCAAGGCCGTAGTAACGGCTCACGAGGCTGGGTTCGATAGTGTGGAGGTACACGCAGGTCACGGCTATCTCATTTCGCAGTTCCTATCACCCTGGACCAACCGTCGTCGTGATGAGTTTGGTGGCTCGCTGGAGAATCGTATGCGATTTATGAATATGTGTCTGGAGGAGGTGATGGAGCAGGCCGCAAAGCACAAGATGGCCGTATTGGTAAAGCACAATATGGAGGATGGTTTTAGTAGCGGAATCCAAGTTCCTGAATCAATAGAGATTGCCAAGCAGATTGAGTCATTTGGTGTGGATGGCATTGTGCTCTCGTCGGGATTTGTATCGAGAGCCCCTATGGCCGTTATGCGTGGCCGCATCCCGACAAAGACTATGGGTTACTATATGCCCTGGAGCCAGTGGCCTCAGAAGATTGTGGTGTCGTTGTTTGGTCAGTGGATGATCAAGCAATATGACTTTGAGGAGTGTTTCTTTTTGGAGAATGCCAAGAAGTTCCGCGCTGCATTGAAGGGCCCGCTGGTCTATGTGGGTGGCATTGTATCACGCAAGGGCATCGAGCGAGTGCTTGACGAAGGCTTCGAAATGGTACAGATTGCCCGCGCTCTGGTCAACGATCCAGCTTTTGTAAACAAGATGCGCGAGGGTGATTTCTCAACCCGCTCGGGTTGCGATAACAAGGACTACTGCATAGCCCGAATGTATTCGGTGGATATGAAGTGTTGCCACAACTGCGGCAAACTGCCCGATGTAATCCGCAAGGAGCTTAATTTGAAGTAAAATGAAGCGAGGAGAGGTTGTTGCAGGAACAAAGACGGCACTCGTTACGGGTGCTTCGAAGGGCATTGGCCGATGTTATGCCTTGCAGTTGGCTAAGCTGGGATACAACGTGGTGATGGTGTCGCTCACCGAAAAGGATTTGGAGTACACAGCAACCGAGGTAGCAAAGGTAAACGACAAGGTTTGGGTGCGCCACTATACCAAAGATATGGCAACAATGACGGCAGCCGAAGAGTTGTTTGCGTGGACCGAGCAGGAGGGTATCAAGGTGGATGTACTGATTAACAATGCGGGAATGTTCTCGTTCTGCGATATTCTAAACACCCCCGTTGAGCGAATTGAGCGTACCATTCTGTTGCACGATATGACCGCCACAAAGATGTGCCGCATATATGCTACCGATATGATAAAAAGAGGCGGCGGCCACATCCTGAATATGTCGTCATACTCGATTTGGATGCCATACCCAGGTTTGTCGTTATACAGCGCAAGCAAGGCCTATTTGAAGAGTTTTTCGGTGACATTCTCAAAGGAGGTACGCGAGAAGGGTGTGTATGTTACGGCTATATGCCCCGCAGGTATTGCAACCGATTTGTATGGTCTGTCGGAGAATTTGCAGAAATTCGGCACCAAGATTGGTGTTTTGATGACACCCGAAAGTTGCGCTCGTCGCTCGCTAAATGCACTCTGGCGTGGTTGCCGATGCAAGGTGCCCGATTGGTGGTTTCGTCTGTTTATCCCCATCTGCCAAATGTTGGGCGGTGCCCCAATGCGCTGGCTTAGAAATTTCACGATGCAGTTCCAGAAGTAGCTAAAAATAAATATCATAATACTTAAGCTGTTGCATATCGGCTAATTATTTGTATATTTGTGAAAACCAAACCAAATTGCCTATGGTTTAATAAATAGAAAATTTAGACATATAAATAAAAAGCGTTAGCTTTTATTCTGTGATTCTGAAACTTCGACACTTTCACTAATCACTCATCGGAATAAAGTTTGACGCTCACGCTGTGTTTCAGCGTGGGCTTTATTCTGTATTTGAGTGATAGGTAGTCGAAGACCTCAGAATCGAATATAACGAATTTAGTCCGCGCTTTTTGTTTTGTCTGTAATCAAAGATGTTAATACCTATTTTAAAACTAATAACACTTAAAATTATGGAGAAACAAAATTACATTGCACCCGAAGTCGAGGTGTTTGAAGTCAAAGTCGAGGAAGGTTTTGCCCAATCGGGCGGTGAGGGTATGTTTGACACACCTGATGGTCAAAACGGAAGTGAATATTGGTTGTAATTCTAAAATCCACAAAACAATGAAGAAATACTTTACTATGCTTGCCGTTGCATTGTTTGCTATCGGCTGCCAAAAAGATAATAGCGATGAATCGCTTAACCCTAATGTTAACCCCACAGGACGCTACACCGATGCACTCTCAATCAAACTCGGCACAACCGAGAGTCGTGGCTCGTTTGATAATGAGCTAAAATGGAGCTGGAGCGCAGGTGATGAAATTATTGGCTATCAAAATTCGGGCGAAAAAGAGCGTAACACACTCTCTTACGATGAAGGTACAACATTTAGTTGCGACGAATTTACCTACGCAACAACCAACGCAGCCAAATTCCACTTTATCTATCCTGCTTCGGCTGAGCAGAACAACCAAACATTGGTTGCCGAGCAAAGTGGCACTTGGAATCCTATCTTGGTGGGCTCGACGGCCGCAACTACTTTGCAAAATATCGGTACAGTACAGATGCAGCACCTCACTTCTGCATTGGAAGTTCGCGCTCCAGAAGGCGTTACAATAACTGCGGCGTCACTCACTTCTGAAAATGACTTTGTTGGTTGCTGGAGCGTGAAAGATGATTTGACATATACTCAAACTCTTAGCGGAACGAAGATTGAGCTTACCGAGCTGAATAATTCGGTTGTGGTATTTAATATGCCCGTATTGGCGGCCAATGAAGTCGAGGCTAAAGCCATCACTCTGCACCTCACCACCTCAGCTGGAGTCGAGGAACATCTACTCCCCGCTATGGCATTTGAGGCTGGCAAACGCACTTTGCTTAATATTCGCGCGGCAAGTTCGACACTCGATAGAGATAAGTTCCGTAGCGAGATGGAGACTATCCTGACAAATAATACCGATATCACAGCCATTGCATTTAAGGCAAAGAGCAGCACTACAAGCAGTGTTGAAGTACAAGCTACTGATAACACTCCAATCTACCTTGTAGAGAACGGCACTACACTCGAAGTTCACACTGCCGCACGAGAATTTATGGCACCAGAAGATAGTAACCATCTATTCAGCAAAAAACATGAATCTGGCCAAGGCTATTATTACCCCACGATTTTTCAAGATATAATCTCTATCGACTTAAGTGATTTTAATACCTCCAATGTTACGAATATGAATAATATGTTCTATAAATGCGAATCGTTAAAATTACTTAATTTAAGCAACTTTGACACCTCTAAAGTTACAAATATGGGCGGAATGTTTTGGGGGTGCAATGCTCTTACTTCTGTCGATTTAAGCAATTTTGACACTTCAAATGTTTATAAAATGAGCCATATGTTCTATCTATGCGAATCGATAGAATCACTCGACTTAAGCAGTTTTAACACTCTAAAAGTTATGTATATGGACAATATGTTTGATAGCTGTAAAGTGTTAACAAAACTTGATTTAAGTAACTTCAAAACTTCTAATGTTACAGATATGAGTGTGATGTTCTATGGCTGCCAAGCATTAACAGAACTTGATTTAAGTAACTTCGACACTTCTAAGGCCAGGGATATGATGTATATGTTTCGAGGTTGTAAATCATTGGAGTCACTCAATATAAGTAGTTTTAATACTTCAAATGTGACAGATATGTATGGTATGTTTATGGCTTGCACAGCATTAACCGAACTTGATTTAAGCAGTTTTGATTTTAGCGGAATTACAGGTAATCGGTATGGAGACATATTTACCTCTGTTGGTCGTACATTAACTGACCCAGCTAAATGTGCCATTTGGGTTTCTAATGATGGGTTGGCTTGGACAACAGACAAAGACCTCGGAAGTGGTAATTACGAGATCAAAGCAAAGTCTATGCCACAATAATAGACAGATGACGCAAGGGTGTTGAACAATATTTTGTTGGCACACTAGTTTATTGTTAACAAGAGCAGAGAAAGTTTGTAGCAAAACACTCTCTGCTCGTTTTTTTTTGTATCTTTGTATAGATAGAAATTTGAGTCGATATGAAAATCACTATTCTTGGACCTGCGTATCCCTATCGTGGAGGATTGGCTTCGATAATGCAGACTATGGCTCGCGAGTATCAGAGTCGTGGCCACCAGGTGCGTATATATACCTTCACCGTTCAATATCCATCGCTTCTGTTCCCTGGCAAGACACAATATGTGGATACACCAGCGCCCGAAGATTTGCACATAGAGCGTGTGATGAATACTGTAAATCCGCTGAATTGGGTGGCACTTGGTCTTAGACTCAAGCGTGAAGCACCCGATATTATACTGATGAAGTATTGGACTCCGTTTATGGCCCCTTGCTTCGGCACAATTGCTCGCATTGCCCGCCAGAACGGCAAAACCAAAGTGCTTTGCCAGATTGACAATGTTGAGCCTCACGAACACCACATTATCGACCGCCCTTGCAACAAATACTATCTTGGCGGGGTGGATGGTTTTGTATATATGTCGGAGCAGGTGCATAGTGAACTCAAAGCCTACACCTCAGCTCCCGCGATATTCTCTCCGCACCCGATGTTTGAGAACTTCGGCAAGCGAGCAGAGCGCAACGAGGCCTGCAAGAAGATTGGCATCAATCCAGCAGAGCGATACTCTCTCTTCTTCGGTCTTATTCGCGATTACAAGGGGTTGGATATGCTCTTGGAGGCGTGGAAGAGATGGAATCCAGAGAATAGGAAGTTACTCATTGCGGGCGAGTTCTACACCTCACGCGAGAAATATATCTCGCTCATCGAACAACTCGACCTAAAAGATAGGGTAGTGTTGCACGACCGATTTATTGCCGATGAGGATGTTCGTTACTACTTCTCGGCTGCCGACACACTCATCTTGCCATATCGCTCGGCAACGCAGAGTGGAGTGACGCAGATTCCCTACATCTTCTCTGTACCGATGCTGGTGACCAATGTCGGCGGCTTGCCCGAGATTGTACCCGACGGAAGTGTGGGCTTGGTCTGCGAGCCAAACGTCGAAGCCATTGCTCAGGCTCTGCCCAAACTCCACACCGAGGAGATGCTCGCAAAATTTACGACTAACTTTGTGCAGGAACGCAAGCGATTCTCGTGGGAGGCGATGTGTGACAAATTGTTAGAAGTTTATCAGATGTGTAAATAGTCGATATACAAAAGGTGGCCCTCGCAAGCCACCTTTTGCAATGTGTTATGGTTTTTATAGTAAACCTATTCTACTCTAAAATCAATGCTTTTCACTTCGCCTCGGCGATTTTTATATGTGATTTTATAGTCACCTTTGAATCCTCGAAACGAAATTTTACCACTATGGTCGGCTGTTAAAGTTAGGTTCGTAGTCCACTCTTTGTTTATTAATTCATCGAGAATATAATATGATGGTTTTTTAGCAAGGTTTGCGTCAAACAATCCCGAATATGATGGCTCACCGGGTGCAGCACCACCGTCAACGAGATTCCACCAGGTAATTCCAGCCACATTAGGATGGCTGAACCACAAACGATAGAGGTCGCGAGTTATTTCTTTCTGTATCTCACGCCCTTTAGGTGTATCGTATGCTGCACTGATAGTCACCTCACTTACATATACAGGACGCTCGGTTTGTTGTAAGCAATCCAGATTTTCCCATAGATATTGGGGTGATAATCGACCTACATTACCTTCGGCAATAGCCATAGCTTCTTGTGGGTCAAAGATGTGCATCTGAACTCCTACATAATCTACCCTTGCGCCACGTTCTATGTGATTGCGGACAATCTCAACATAGCGTCGCATACCGCCAATCTCCCAATGTAAATCACACTCGTTGGTGTTGAATGTAACATTTTTAGGGAAATACTTCATCGCCCATCTGTATGTTTTGTAGGCATAATCATCGGGCATCAAACCTCGGTTAGCTTGATCGAAACACTCATTTACAACATCCCAATTGGCTACACGCGATTTATATCGTTTGGCCAACTCTTTAACGTGGCTCTCAAACTCTTGCTCCATAATGCCTCTATCTTCGGGCATCCAAGTTGGATGTCCCCAGCTCCTTATACCGTAGATTATAGCGTGACCTTTGGTGTGGAGGCCTTTAGATTCGCAGAAATCCACCAGCGGGTCTATTGCAGGACGGCGATACTCAAATGGGCTATCTGCTGCATAACGAGGCTTGCCCTTTTCTGGCTCCAAAGTCTTCCAATAAAACGGAATTGTAGCAGAGTTAAACAACTCTCCGAACGCCGCCTCATATTTACGGTTCTTCTCTTCAGTGTCAAAATGACGGAAAAGAAAGATGTTGCTACCAAATATAAATTTATGAGATACTTGCTCAATTGTAACCTCTGTGCCCGATGCAATATCCTTTAGAGTAAGTTCGGCATCAGCCTTGCGATATTTTTCGATATTGTTATCAATCTGCATTTGCAATGAGTCGTTCCATATTTTGTGATACGCCTCACTCATAACACTTTGTGCTTTCAAATTATTTAATGCAGATAAAACTACAGCGAGTAAAATAAATTTTTTCATTTACAGATAACTCCGACTATATTATTTATCGACCATTATCGCTTAAGGCGTATCATCTCACCCCAAACGGGTAAATATACGCCCTCGCGCTTCAACTTTTCGCACTCATTTATTCCATACTCATACGACCAACGCCACTGCGTAATCGAGTGTCCTAACTCCAGAATGTGCGACATCAGCACCTCAGTCGGCTTAATCTTCTCGATAGCCTTTGGCATATTTAATCCAACAGCAAGGTGTGGGACAAACAGGTCAATCTTGCCCGATGGGTTGAGCTGCTCGTAATTGTAGGCATCGCCCGAAAAGAAAATCACATAATCGTCACTCTGTTTATCGTAGCAATTAACTTCGTATGTATTTACAAAGTTTTTAAGCTTTGCATTGTGGTCAACGGTTGTAACTTTTATGCTTATGTCGCCTATGGTGATTACATCACCCGTCTTGACTCTATGCCTCTTACCCCAAAAATTTGAGTAAACAGCTTTGCCCTGACGCTCCATCTCCATAACGAGATTTCGCGAAAAGTGATCACCGTGACGATGGGTGATAAGCAAAAAATCAATCATAGGGGCAAGCTTTTCGGCGTGCTTGTGGTAGAGGTCAATGCCGAAACACTGCTTCTCGGTCTTTACGACATAACCCATATTATAGAGCTGCCACATCACCACCTCGCCCTTCTTAACCTCGGTCGCGGGAATCTCTTTCAGGAGTTTCTCTAATGCCAGATTGTAGAATCGCATCAATCCCCAACCCTCGATTGACTTCTCCTTCTCGGTGCCTTTTGTTGTACCGAGATACTCTTTGAAGTAGGTGTGGGTGAAAGAGTCGGCATATTTCTGCATCGCGGCCATTGCCGAACGGCGCTCAGGCGTTACCTCCTTATATGAGCTTTTATACCACATAATATTAGCCAACTCATCTGCATCCTGCGCCCAGCTACTCGATGGTACAAGCAGCAGAGCAACACAGGCCAACAACAGCAACACTCTTTTCATAATGCCAACCCTTTATGGTTTACTACTTCTGGATATTAGGCTCCTCCAAGCCGTAACCGTTGGTCTTGTCGATACGCTTCAAAAGAAGTGCTACACCAACTGCTACAACACCAAACACGGCGAAGATAGCCATTGGGATAGTGTAGTCGTATGATACACCCTCCGCAGTCTCCACAATTGCATACTTCTGGATTACCGAACCGATGAGCACTGGCACCATCGAAAGGCCAATATTCTGGATATAGAAGATAATCGCATAGGCCGAGCCGAGCTGCTTCATAGGGATAATCTTTGGCACCGCAGGCCACATAGCCGATGGAACGAGCGAGAATGCCACGCCGAGTATAATCATAATGGCGATAGCAAACCACCATACGTTGAGAATTGGCAGGGCAAAGAGGACGTGTACCAAAGTGAGCATAAACGAGCCGATAATCATAAGTGTTGCCCCCTTACCCATACGGTCATACATCGAGCCGAATACTGGAGTGAGAAGGATTGTGCCGAATGGCAACATCGCAGGGATAAGGCCAGCCAACTCGGGATCAACATTATACTTGTAGATCATCAACTTAGTAGCAAACTTCAGGAATGGGAATACGCCAGAGTAGAACAACACGCAGAGGATGGCAATAAGCCAGAAACCCTTGTTTGTGAAGATGAGCTTCAAATCGCCAAAGCTGAAGCCCTCCTCCGATGAGCTCTCATCGGTAGCAACTGACGCATCGAACTTGCGGTCCATAACGCAATATACCAAGAATGATACAACGCCCACGCAGAGCAAAGCTGCGCCCAACAATACTGGAGCCGACACATTACCCATAGCATTGGCAAATGGCAAGCTACAAGCCAACGCAGCGGCTGTACCGATACGAGCCATAGCCACCTGCAAGCCCATAGCCAAAGCCAGCTCGTGACCAGTAAACCACTTGGCGATAACCTTTGTTACGGTGATACCTGTAATCTCGGCACCCATACCAAAGATTGCGAATCCCAATGTGGCGAGAATCACCTGCACAGGATAGCCGAAAATCATAGCATCGCCGAAAGAGTTATCCAACGCATACCATTTGATAAGTGTACCCACAAACATCAGCGAGCTACTCATTGTACCTGTAAAACGAACACCGCACTTATCGAGGATAATTCCGCCAAAGAAGAGCATCAACAGGAATACATTGATATAACCGTAACCACCCGAGAAGAAGCCGTACTCGTCGCTTGTCCATCCAAGACCGCCCTCAGCAGGCGACTTAGTAAGGATATCCTCCAGTGGAGCCATCACGTCGGTAATAAAGTAACCGCACATCATTGTAAACGACACAATCAGCAGCGCACCCCATCGTGCAGCAGCCGAGTCGTTGAGTTTTTTGTAGATTTGTGTCATAATTAAGTTTGGATTTATTGTTTTATCTATTTTGTCTCTTCTTTTATCTTTAGGAGGCGATGAACCTTCGCTACTTATCTATTGTATAGTGCTTGAGTGTCTCGTAAGCCTCCTCGATGCCAAGCTCGCCGGCCTTCGACAAATCGAGGCAACCCTTATGCGTGTCGCGCATAAAAATCTGCACCAAGCCTCGGTTGTAGTAGGCCTCACCGAAGTTGGGGTTAAGCTCTATGGCGCGGGTGTAATCGTCGTAAGCATCGGGCAACTGGCCTGAGATAGCTCTCAGGTTAGCACGATTGTAGTAGCTATAAGCAAAGTCGGGGAAGAGCTTAATCGCTTTGTCGATATCCTCTATTGCCTCATCGTAGCTATACTGTCTCACACCCGAATTGCGCAAGCGGTTTGCCGGATCGGAATCAATCGAGATACGCTGATAGGTATTATCAATCGACGAGATGAAATCAATCATCTCAGCACGGGTTGTCGAACGGTTGAGATAGAGGAACGGATTGGTTGGATTAACCATAATCGCACTCGAAAGGGTGCTCACCGCATTGGTGTACTGCTTGATAAGCGACTGAGTCACACCTCGCTCAAACAACAGCACCCAATTATTCTCCTCCCTGAGCATTCGCTCTGCTAAAGCTCTATCCTTTGCCACCAACGAATCGGCGGCAATAGAACTTGGATAGCAAGAGATAATCAACTGCTCGTTGCCAACCTTGCGCTGAAAATCCTCCATACGCTGAACGTGGTAGATACTATTGCGGGCAATCATTGCCGAATCACGATGAGTGATGGTGAACTTAAAGAGTGGTATTAGCTTCATACCCACATCGGTCGCAGTGGTATTGTCTGCAATCTGCTCAAACTTACTACCTGATGCGTTGGCATCAAACGAGAGCAACTTATCGAACTTATGCGTTGTGTCGGCATAGATTGATGAGGTAGAGGTGGAATCACTCAGGCGCGACCTATACTCGGCAATCTTTTCGTTGGCTATCTGCTGATCCTTCTGCGCACCCTTCATATCGCCAAGCATCATACGCAGACGACTGCGATTGAGATAAGCATTTGCAAAATCGGGGTAGAGGCCGATAGCCTTCGTGTAGTCGTCGATAGCCTTGTCCAAATCACCTATACGCGCATAGAGCGATGCACGATTGTAATAGAGAAGCACATTAGGCGAATAAATCGCCACTCTGTCGTAATCCTCCAAAGCTCGGTTGTAGTCACCAATCTGAGTACGCACAATGGCGCGATTGAAGTAGGCGAGTGAACTTGTAGAATCGAGCTTCACCACCTTATCAAAGTCGGCCAACGCCTGCATTGGGCGGTTGGTATTGGAATAGACCAACGCACGATTGAAATACGAGAGCAGATAGTTTGAGTCGTGCTTGATGGCTGTATTGAAATCCAGCTCCGCATCGTCGAAACGCTCCTGCTGCATATAGAGCACACCTCGGCGGTTGTAGCCGTTTGGATCTTCGCGATTGGTCCTGATGGCAGTCTCAAACTCTTCGTATGCACGAAGCGTATCCTTCAGGCCAAGATAGCAGACACCTCGGTTGATATAGACTTCGGCCACCCTCTTCTCGTGGCGCACAAACATATTGAAATCCTCGATTGCCTCCTTATACTGTTTGTTGAGCAGACGGGTAACACCTCGGCTGAAATAGGGGCTTGGCAGGTCGGGGCGCAGATTTATGGCCTCGTGAAAATCGTTCAGCGCATCGTCGTAGTTACCCAATCGAGAGCGTGTGATAGCACGATAGGTATAGGCGTTGGTAAAGACAGGATTCTTGCTGATGGCAACCGTAAAATCGGCATCGGCACCCAGCAAGTCGTCGAGATTATACTTTGCGATGCCTCTCAAAAAGTAGGCATCATAGGCATCCTTATCAAAGCGCAACAACACATTCAAGGTGCGAATGGCATCACGATAGTTGTCCTCCATCATTAGCTGGCGACCTATGTAGATAAAGTAATCCTTGTTGTATTGCGTACTTGCACACCACGCACTCAAGAGCAGCGTTGTGGTGAGCAGTGCTTTAATTATGCCTCTTCGCATCTTTTTCTGATAACTATCTGCTAATTTATACTACTTCGTAAATAACGCAGCAGCTAAAAATTTATTGCCTTAGAATGGGTTATTGAGGATCGTAACCAAATCGGCGCAACTGACGCTCGCTATTGCGCCAATCATCCTGCACCTTCACAAAGAGCTGCAAGAAGACCTTCTTACCCAAGAACTGCTCCATATCCTCTCGCGCCTTCTGGCCAACTCGCTTCAATCGCTCGCCTTTATGGCCGATGACGATTCCCTTCTGCGACTGACGGGCTACATAGATTGTAGCCGAGATTCGGTCGATATTTGGCTCCTCTTTGTATGAGTCAATCTCAATCTCGCAGCAGTAGGGTATCTCCTTCTCGTAGTTGAGCAGAATCTTCTCGCGGATAATCTCCGAAGCAAAGAATCGCAGAGTCTTGTCTGTTAAGGTATCCTTTGGGTAGAATGGCTCGCCCTCGGGCAGACGCTCCAAGATGGCGCTAAGTACGCCTGTCATTCCCACCTTCTCCTTTGCCGATACGGGGATAATCACAGCCACTGGAATTCGCTCCTGCCACTGAGCTGCCAAAATCTCCAACTGCTGGGGAGTGGTGAGGTCAATTTTATTGATTACCACGATTGTTGGAATACCACTGCGGTTAATCTTCTCGATAATCGACTCCGAGCGGTCGCTCTGCTCAACGGTGTCGGTAACATAGAGGATAACATCGGCATCATCCACAGCACCGTGCACGAAGTTCATCATCGACTCCTGCAACTTATATGCTGGCTTCAAGATACCTGGAGTGTCGGAATAGACAATCTGGAAATCTTCGCCATTCACAATTCCCATAATACGGTGACGTGTAGTCTGAGCCTTCGATGTGATAATCGAGAGTTTCTCGCCCACCAGGGCGTTCATAAGTGTCGATTTGCCCACATTGGGGTTACCGATGATATTTACAAATCCTGCTTTGTGCATTTTTCTACTCAAAAATATGATACAACGGGCAAATATAGCCATAAAAAAAGAGCCTTGCAAATACAAGACTCAAAAAGCTAATAATCATAGATTATTATTTACTCTTTCTGCCGCCACCAAACCACAATCTTTATTTGTTTATTAAACATAAATATACAAAAGATATCAAACCAAAAATAAGGTCGCCGAAATTCAGCGACCTTACCCATCAGTTATAAATCAAATAATTATCGGTTTATCGGCGGAAACCACCTCGTGGCATACGAGGCATCTTCAAGTTGCCACCCGCAACCATCTTCATCATCTTGCGAGTCTCCTCAAACTGCTTCATCAAGCGGTTTACATCGGCGATAGTAGTACCCGAGCCCTTTGCAATACGCTCACGACGACGAGCGTTGATAATCTCTGGATTCTCTCGCTCGGCAGGAGTCATCGAACCGATGATAGCCTCCACCTGCTTGAATGCGTCATCTGGAATATCCACATCCTTGAGCATCTTACCCATACCAGGAATCATCGAAGCGATATCCTTTAGGCTACCCATCTTCTTCACCTGGTTGATCTGGTCGATAAAGTCGTTGAAGTTAAACTGGTTCTTCACCAACTTCTTCTTCAACTTGCGAGCAGCCTCCTCGTCGTACTGCTCCTGAGCACGCTCAACGAGTGATACCACATCACCCATACCCAAAATACGGTCGGCCATACGCTCAGGGTGGAACACCTGCAAAGCGTCCATCTTCTCGCCGCTTGAGATAAACTTCAAAGGCTTATCCACAACCGAACGGATTGAGATTGCAGCACCACCACGAGTATCACCATCGAGCTTGGTGAGTACCACGCCATCGAAATCCAAACGATCGTTGAACTCCTTAGCTGTGTTCACTGCGTCCTGACCTGTCATTGAGTCCACCACGAACAATGTCTCGCTTGGCTTCACAGCAGCCTTGATAGCAGTAATCTCCTGCATCATAGCCTCATCAACAGCCAAACGACCAGCGGTATCGACAATTACAGTGTTATACGACTTTGTGCGAGCATATTTGATTGCGTTCTCGGCAATCTCCACAGGATTCTTGTTGCCATCCTCGGTGTAAACTTCCACACCAATCTGCTCACCCAGCACCTTCAACTGGTCGATAGCGGCAGGGCGGTAAACGTCACCCGCAACGAGCAACACCTGACGGCCCTTCTTCGACTTGAGCATCGAAGCCAACTTACCAGAGAATGTGGTCTTACCAGAACCCTGCAAACCGGCAATCAGGATAACGGCAGGCGAGCCCTCCAGCTTGATGTCGGTAGCTGTACCACCCATCAACTGCGCCAACTCATCGCGAACAATCTTGGTCATCATCTGGCCTGGCTTCACAGCCGTAAGCACATCCTGGCCCAATGCCTTCTGCTTAACCTGGTCGGTGAATGTTTTGGCCACCTTGTAGTTTACATCGGCATCAATAAGAGCACGGCGAATCTCCTTCAATGTTTCGGCAACATTGATCTCGGTGATTTTGCCCTCACCCTTCAATATCTTAAACGAGCGTTCAAGTTTGTCTGTTAAATTTTCAAACATAATCTATCTTGTTTTATTTATTCTCAATCGAAAAATCACGCAAAGATATAAAATCTTTGTGACATCGCTATTATTTATGGTCAAATTGTTGCTCTTTGCGGAAAAACTATCACAAATATTAGCTCTCAGCTACTCAAATATCACTATATTTGCATAATAAAAACAAACTATCACAAGGTAATATGTATTTTACAGGACTCATAATAGGTATAGCTACATTTCTGATTATCGGCATTTTTCACCCACTTGTAATCAAAGGTGAATACTACTTCGGTGTGCGCATTTGGTGGGTGTTTGCGCTGATGGGAGTAGTGGCAATTGCAGCATCGCTTATGATTGAAGATGTATTGTGGTCCACACTTTTGGCGGTGTGGGGTGCATCGTCACTATGGTCGATAGGTGAGCTGTTCGAGCAGCGCAAAAGGGTAGAGAAAGGGTGGTTTCCCAAACGCGATAAGAAGTAATAAAATTATCTTTGTTGTATAGAAGCCAAACTATGAAGAAACTATCACTATTCATTTTTGTCGCATTGATCTTCACAGCTTGCAATGGCGATAAGCAGGAGAATGTTTACGAAGTCGATACATCTATCCAAGCTCCAATAGAGGAGTTTATAAAACGAGAGATTGCTTGTGTTGAATTAGAGACCACACCTCAATCGATGATTGGAAGAATACAAGACTTAGAATTCGATAAAGATGACATCGTTATAAACCCTTCACCCAATGCAGAGACACTTTTGCGTTTTAACCGCCACACAGGAGAGTTTATAAATACCATAGGCCACAATGGTCGTGGGCCAATTGAGTGGGATCATATCCGCTCTATGGTTTTATACAAGAAAGAAATATATATCCTCACGACACATAAGATTTTGGTTTATAGTATTGATGGCGAGTTCCAGCGAAGGATTGATACTCCCAAAGAGATATTCTTCAACCTTACGATATGTGACGATGGTAAAATCTGGCTTGCATCAAGTTCTTGCAATAAAAGCCAATATGAATTTCATCTGCTAAATTCCACAACAGGCGAGATAGAAGCCAAGATGGGTAAATTCTCCGAAAATGTTGGTTTCGCAATAAGCTCTAATTTACCAGTTGTTAAGTGGGGCGAAAATGAGTATTTGGCAACTTGCCAATGGGATCAAACCATATACCGACTTACGCCCAATTCATACGAGCCCTATTTGATAATAGATTTCAATCTCCCAAATACCATTCCCGCCGAACAACGACAATCACTCACACGGGCCAATGTTATGGACAAGGTAATGAACGTGGATAACTACTTTGATTACTATGTCAATATAATTCAAAACAATGATATAATCACAGCATTTGCTCGCTTAGATTACAATCTCAGCGATGACTGTATAGTTAAAATCGACACAAAAACAGCAAAAACAATTTTTTTGCATCTTACAGGTTGTAAATCAGAGCAATTTCCATATTTAGGCAAGTGCAAATTCTATCGCAATATAGTAGATAATGTAATCGCAGGTCGCGCCAATGCACACGACATAAACCAAACCGAGCGATTCAAGCACCTCAAGGATGACGACAATCCAGTTTTGTTCTTTTATGAGTTGAATATGGAATAAACGCAAACAAGGCTGCAAACGATTGATTTGCAGCCTTGTTCTATACTATTTATTTGCTTTGCGCTTCGCAATCTTCTGCAAAAGCATTTCGGGATAATCGGTTGTAATGTAATTAAATTTTTGGTCGAGGAAGAAGTCCATATCGGCCTCATCATTTACAGTCCATACATTCAGATGAATTCCCTCGCGCCTGAATCGCTCAACCCATTCGGGACGCTTCTTATACTGAACATCCTGATAATCCAAATAGCATATTCCTCGGCGAGAAATTGTATCGGGGTGCATTTCGGGTAGCTCTGTCATCCAACGGCCCAAATAGGCAACTGGCGCAGAAGTTACCTCACGCAGAGCCACATCGGCTGGCAGATAACCCACCAAATACTCAACCTGATTCTCAATTCCCACCTCCTTAGCCAACTTCGCCGATGCCAAAGCAATCTTCACAGCGCGCGAATTATCCTTTGGAGTCTTGATATCAAGCACCAACTTTGTCTTTGGATACTTTTTCGCCACCGCCATATATTCGCGCAGGGTAGGGATTTGGCTATAATCCTTAAGTGGCACTTTTACCAAATCGGTATAAAGAGTCTTTTCAATCAACATTCCCTTGTGTGAAAGGTCGTGATAAACCACCAGCGAATCATCCAACGTGAGGTGCACATCGCACTCCGAGCCGTGACAACCCATCTCGGCCGCAGCACGAAACGAAGCTGTTGTATTCTGCGGATGACCAGTGTTTTTCCAAGCACCACGATGAGCAATGACTCCATTGTCGTGGAAAGTCTGCGCCGAGAGCGACACAACGCCCAACAGCGCAACTAAAGAGAGTGTAAATCTTTTCATATCAATATGTTTTTATGATTATCTAATGTAATGATTTAATTCATAATAGTTATTTCACTAATTTACTTTGCATTATCTATGTTTACTTGAAGTTTGCTATTTGCCTTATGTCGCTCATTATCACGCAATGTCTTCTTCTCGAAATTTCGCTCCATAGCCTCCTCTAAATCAACTCCCGTCTGATTTGCCAAACATACTAACACCCACATCACGTCAGCCATCTCGTCGGCGAGATTACACTCCTCGCCCTGCTTGAACGACTGCTCGCCATACTTGCGGGCGATGACTCTGGCAAGTTCACCAACCTCCTCGGTGAGGATAGCCATATTGGTAAGTTCACCGAAATAGCGCACACCATACTCGCGAATCCACCCATCGACTCTATGTTGCAACTCCCTAATCTCCATAGCTAAAAATATTACTAAGGTCAAAGTTACAAAATATTTGGCGGATAATAGCCTTCCACACCACAATTTATCTTACACAAAAAGATAAATTCTGGCAAAAATTCTTACCTTTGTCTTACAGACAAATCAAAACAAACATACTATGATAAAAAGATTGACTATGCTTTCGGCTGCAGCAGTGATTGGCTCATCGCTTATCGCTTGCATTGCCGAGACACCCGCAAAGGTGGAGGAGGCTCTAACGCCCGTACCATTTCAACAAGTGACGTTGGAGGATGAATTCTGGCTTCCACGACTCAAGACACAGAAAAAGACACTCGTTCCATTCTCGCTCGAAAAGACCGAGCCTGCGGTGGAGAATCTGCGCCGTACGGGAGCCTTCCTGCGTGGCGAGAAGATTGAGCCTCTGCTCAAGTGGCCATACTATGTGGCTTCGGACCTCTTCAAGGTGATGGAGGGTGCTGCATATCTGCTCACGCTGGAGAAAGATCCCGAATTGGAGCGACAGATGGATGAGATTATCGACGTGATTGCCGCTGCACAGAAGGAGGATGGTTATCTCTATGAGCATCACACCGTTGCTGAGAAGTATCGCAACCCAAACAACAATGGCGGTGCAGGTACACGCCCTTATCAGCACGTTGCACACAGCCACGAGCTCTACAATATGGGCCATATGTATGAGGGTGCTATTGCATACTATCAGGCCACAGGCAAGCGCAAGTGGTTGGACGTAGCCGAAAAGAGCGCACGCCACATCAATAAGGTCTTCTTTGAGGGTGATCCCAACTACAACGACGGCAAGCCCGTTATGCAGTCACCTGGTCACGAGGAGATTGAGCTTGCGTTGGTAAAGATGTTCCGCGTTACGGGCGATTCGCTCTATCTGAATATGGCCAAGAAGTTTATCGACATTCGTGGTGTTGGCAACGATAAAAATAAAAACAACTATGCACAGCAGCATCAGCCAGTGCGTGAGCAGAGAACTGCCGTTGGCCACTCGGTACGAGCTACTTACCTATATTCGGGTATGGCCGATGTAGCTGCAATGACTGGCGACGAGACATTGAAGCCTGCGTTGGAGGCCATCTGGCACGACATAGTTGACAAGAAGATGCACATCACCGGAGGCTTGGGCGCAGTTCCAGGCATCGAGGGCTTTGGCCCTGACTATGTTTTGCCTAACAAGGATACCTACGACGAGACCTGCTCGGCTGTTGGTAATGTATTCTTCAACCACCGTATGTTCCTTATGTCGGGCGATGCGAAGTATGTGGATGTGGCCGAGGTTGCACTCTACAACAATGTGTTGGCGGGTGTAAACCTTGAGGGTAATCGTTTCTTCTATGTAAACCCACTCGAAGCAGATGGTCGCAAGGCTTTCAACCACGGTCACACAGGTCGTTCACCCTGGTTCAGCACCGCCTGCTGTCCATCAAATTTGGCCCGTTTGATTCCACAGATTTCGGGAATGATTTACTCTCACACCAACGACGACATCTTCTGCGCACTCTATGCTGGCAGCTCAACCGAGATTCCATTGGAGGCTGGCGCAGTGAAGATTTCACAAAAGACAGAGTATCCATTTGAGGGTGAGGTTACATTCGACATCAATCCCGCAAACGATGGTGCGGAGTTTACATTGTGGCTCCGCATACCAAGCTGGTGTGAGAGCGACAGATTCGTATCGGGCGACTTGTATCGTTACGCCGACAACAAGGAGATTGACGCCATTGCAAAGGTGAATGGCCGCAAGGTGCGCAGCAGTGTGGTGGATGGTTATCTGCCAATCAAGCGCAAGTGGTCGGCTGGCGACAAAGTGGAGCTTTCGCTGCCTATGCCTGTGCGTTATAATATTGCCGACGAAAGAGTCAAGGCCGACAGCAACCGAGTATGCGTTACACGCGGACCTTTGGTATTCTGCGCAGAGACTGCCGACAACGAGCATCAGGTATCAGCATACTTCATAGCAGATGCCAACCAGCAGAGCGCCACAATTGGCAAGTTCGAGGATGGCATTATGAAGGGCATCCCAACAATCAAAATCAAGGCCGCTGCGGCAGATGCCGAGAGTTTCACCGATTCTGAGCTTACACTCATTCCATATTATGCTTGGGATAATCGTGGAGATAAGGCTATGAATGTATGGTTTGGCCGTGATGCCGAGACAGCCCGCACCTCACTCACCTATACTATTGGTAATATCAAGGATGTGACAGCTACCCACACATACTCGGGCGACGATGTCTATGCCATAGGTGATGGTAAGCGCCCATCAAGTTCGGCCGACCGCTCAATTCCTCGCTGGACAAGTTGGCCACAGCTTGGCAAGAAGCAGCAGGTGGAGGTAATCTTGAAAAAGGCTCAGCCTATCGAGAGTGTATCGGTTTACTGGTATGACGATAAGGGTGGTGTACAACCACCAGTTGAGTGGAATATGGAGTATCGTTCGGAGGGCAAGTGGCATAAGTATGTGCCATACATCACCGATTCGTTTGGCGTGGCCCTAAATCAGTTTAATATGGTACACCCAGCATCCGCCATCACTGCCGATGCCTTGCGACTGAATATCACACCACGCAAAGACTCAACTGCAGGTATTCTGGAGTTAGTTGTGGAGTAACACTATATTTAAGATAAGATTATGTTGGAGATAGGATTAAAATATGAGAGCCATACTATAGTTTCGGCCTCAAACACAGCTCTCGCATTGGGCTCTGGCGATATGGAGGTGTTTGCAACACCAGCTATGGTGGCACTTATGGAGAATGCAGCAATGAAGGCCGTTGCAACACTGCTCGACGAAGGCTCTTCGACCGTAGGAGTGGAGATGAACACTTCGCACATCAAGGCTTCGCCATTAGGGGCAACAATCACTGCTTTGGCCGAGTTGGTGGCAATTGACGGCCGCAAGCTGAGCTTTATGGTTAAGGCTTGGGATGCGCAGGGAGTGATAGGCGAGGGTACACACACCCGCTTTATCGTTGACCGCGAGCGCTTCCTTAGCAAGGTTAAATAAAAGATTTCATTGAGAATGAAGAGGATTCTATTATTGTTGGCAATGGTTGCCGCTTCGGTTGTGACAACTGCGCAAACACGTTGGCACGATCCTGTAAAGGCGGGGTATAACGTGATACAGAATCAAGCTTACAGCAACGAAATAGGCAAGAGCTATGTACGTTTTCCCGATCGAGCAAAGGATGTGATTCCTTCGTCGGTGTGGGGGCTGTCGCGCCATTCGGCTGGATTGTATATCAGCTTCTATACCAACTCGCCATCGATTGAGATTAAGTACACCACAACCAGCAAGTCGTATGCTATGCCTCATATGCCATCGACAGGCGTGTCGGGAGTGGATATGTATCGCATCAGCCCCGATGGTGTGTGGGATTTCTGCTTCGGCGGATATGCGTTCAAGGATGAGGGGGTAAGCTACAAATATACAAACCTGCCCACCAAGAACGGATATAATAACTATGGCTATGAGTATCGTGTATTCCTACCACTCTATAACGGAGTAAAGGAGTTGCAGATTGGTGTTGACGAAGGTGCAGCATTCCGTTTCATCCCGACATCGACAGAGAAGCCAGTCGTGCTGTATGGTACATCCATAGCACAGGGTGGTTGTGCATCGCGTCCAGCAATGACGTGGGGTACGATTATGCAACGCTCGCTGGATTATCCGGTAATCAATCTCGCTTTTTCGGGCAACGGAAAGATGGAGAAGGAGGTGGTGAGCCTCATTAGCGAGATTGACGCACGACTGTTTATCCTCGATTGTATCCCCAACGTATTGAGCTACGACGACATCGAGCAGAGGGTTTACAACGCTGTGAAGATTATCCGCGAGAAGCACTCGGCTCCAATTCTTCTTGTTGAGCACGTTGGTTACGCCCACTCGCAGACCAACGAGAGCAGTCGCACAAAGTCGATTGCGGGCAATCAGGCAAATCGCCGAGCATACGAGAAGTTAATCAAAGAGGGTGTAAAGGATGTTCACTACATCTCGCAGAGCGAGCTGGAGGTGTCTCCAGAATCGACAGTTGACTATGTTCACCTGACCGATAAGGGTATGTCGGAGCAGGCCAGATCGGTGGAGCGCAAGGTGCGACAGATTTTGAATATTCCCCTCGGCGACAGATTAACGACACGCCCTGTGACGCAGCGTCGTGAGCCAGGTACCTACGAGTGGCGAGACCGCCACTATGATATGATAAATCAGGCGAAAGAGCGTCAGCCTAAGGCGATTGCTATTGGCAACTCGATAATCCACTATTGGGGTGGTGCGCACCAAATCGAGAATGGCAAGCAGGTGTGGAGCGAGAAGATGGCCAGCGATTTTGTGAATATGGGTTGCGGCTGGGATAGAATAGAGAACCTGTTGTGGCGAGTATATCACGGAGCTTTGGACGATTGCAAACCCGAAAAGATTGTGGTAAAGATTGGCACTAACAATTTTGGTCGCGACACCAACATCGACATAGTGGAGGGTATCAGATTTCTGCTCGGCGCAATCAGGGTGCGCCAGCCAGAGGCCACAATTAGAGTTCTGGGCATACTGCCACGACGTGGCGAGGAGCAGCGAGTGAAGGAGATAAACCTGCTGATTGAGGCGATGGCCAAGCAGGGTGGTTATGAGTACGCCAACCCAGGTCAGAAGCTCCTGCTCGAAAATGGCAAGATTGACGAGAGCCTGTTCACCGACGGACTCCACCCCAACAATGCGGGATATGAGCGCATAGTGGACGAGTTTTGCAGGTAGGTCATTAAAATTACAGCGAGTACGATGTTGCAGGCGCGGCATCGTACTTTTTTATATTGGTGTAAGCACACCTGCAACCATAGCATAAGGGGAAAGGAAAATTGTTGCTATAAAATTTTGATGATTGATTTTTTTGCATTACTTTTGTGCCGCTTACGAGCAAACGATTGAGCTATGGTGTAACGGTAACACAGCAGATTTTGGTTCTGTTATTCTGAGTTCGAATCTCGGTAGCTCAACCAAAAAGGAGGTCGATTGACCTCCTTTTTTTTGTGGTGTTACACCCCTTAGAGCGGGTTATTATTTCCTATCATATTTGCCCTCTTTAATCACATCCTGGACAGCCTCGAGCCAGCCGAAGCCATACTTGCGGTCGGGGAGGAGGTAGCTGCCCTCTACCCACTCATTCCAGGCGTTAATCATAATAAACGGTGGTTGCTCGGGGTGAGCATCGGCATACTCCTTAGCAGCCTGCAGGAATGTGGCAAATACCTGTGGCGAGTGGTTGAAGCGAGTGACGTGCTCGGCGCCCTTCCAGGGGAATCGTGGAGAGTCGTCCCAGCCAATCGAAACAGTTGGGAAGATAGGGATATCCAGAGCGTCGTCATACTGCTGGCGAATCTCGATAGCATTCTTACCGTGCTTGAGATAGTCGGTATCGAAGCCACCCATATTGTAGAACGCCATACTATTTACACCGAGCTTCTCGACATAGTTGCGCATATAGGCAATCTGCTCCTGCGAGAGATTGCCGCCTCCGCCAGCGCTCTCCTGAATGTGCAAGCCCTTGAAACCAGCCTTTACAACCTCGCTACGGAAGTACTCCATAGCCTTCGCAGCCTCCTCAATCGAACCGAAGCTCTGCAAGAAACGACGCATATCGAAGATTGAGAAGACAGGGCAACCGTCAATCTTCACATAGTTGGGAAGCGAGAAATATTGGCTAATAACGCGATCTACAATAGTCTTGAACTGCTCCCAATTAACCGCCGCATCGAACAAGAGCGAAGTATCGTCGCCATAGCGGTGGTAGTTCCAATAGTTCTTCGCCACATTGTGGTTGGCCCACATAATATAGAAATTCATCTTTTCGTTGTTCTTGGCTTTGAGGAATCCATCGTTGAGCGCACCTTCAAGGTAAGGGTAATCCATATACCAATACCAATCGTAGATAAAAGTGTTTACACCGTGCGCCAACGCCGTGTCAATCCAACGCTCTACGACCTTCGGGTCATCGTCGTGCTCATAACCCCAAAGAGGTTGCTTGGGCTGGTAGTGGCCATCGTAACGAGGCGTTCCCTTCTTGATTACCTCCCACTCTCCTTCTCCATCTGCCCATAGATGCGCTTGCGCCAATGAGTCGTTGTGGCACGATGGCCAGACAAAGGCGGCTACATAGTATTCGGGATTGTTTGTCTGCGGAGTCTGATTTGTGCAGGAGATTGCGCACAAAACAAATGCAACACAAGTTGCAATGCTCAAGATGTTGATAGCTCTCTTCATAT
>JAZOUS010000031.1:0-14727 GCA_045658265.1 Alistipes sp. | reverse complement strand
AGCCGACCAAGAGAGGTGCTGTGCGTTCTGAGTCATCTCCAAACCTGATGTAGCCACACCACCTGCGTTCACAGCCTTACCTGGGGCGAACAAGATGCCAGCCTCCTGGAATGCAGCGATAGCCTCGGGTGTACAACCCATATTCGATACCTCGGCTGCGCACCAAGTGCCGTTAGCCAAAAGCTCCTTAGCATCGTCGCCTGTAAGCTCGTTCTGGAATGCGCAAGGAAGTGCGATGTCGCACTTGATGCTCCAAGCCTTCTTGCCAGGGATAAACTCTGCGTCAGAGAAACGCTCAGCGAAAGGCGCAACGATGTCGCGGTTCGAAGCGCGAAGCTCCAACATATAATCAATCTTCTCTGGTGTCATACCGTTAGGGTTGTAGATAACGCCGTCGGGACCCGAAATAGCGATAACCTTTGCGCCCAACTCGGTAGCCTTCTGTGCTGCACCCCAAGCCACGTTACCGAAGCCAGAGATAGCAACTGTCTTACCCTCGATTGACTTGCCAGCCTGCTGCAACATATGCTCCACAAAGTAAAGTGCTCCAAAACCAGTAGCCTCAGGGCGTACCAATGAGCCACCCCAAGTGATACCCTTACCTGTGAGTACGCCTGTGTTGTACTCGCGGGCGAGCTTCTTGTACATACCATACATATAGCCAATCTCGCGACCACCCACGCCCACGTCACCAGCAGGAACGTCGGTGTCTGGGCCGATGTTCTGCCACAACTCAAGCATAAAGGCCTGGCAGAAACGCATAATCTCTGCGTCAGACTTACCCTTAGGGCTGAAATCTGAACCACCCTTAGCACCGCCCATAGGCAATGTGGTGAGTGCATTCTTGAAAGTCTGCTCAAAGCCGAGGAACTTCAACATTGATGGGTTCACAGCAGCGTGGAAACGGATACCTCCCTTGTATGGGCCAATGGCGCTGTTGAACTGCACACGGTAACCGAGATTGGTCTGAATCTCGCCGTTGTCGTCAACCCAAGTCACGCGGAATGTGATGATGCGGTCTGGCTCAACCATACGCTCCACGATTTTAGCCTTCTCGAATTCGGGGTGGTCGTTGTAAACCTCCTCGATAGACTCCAATACCTCGCGTACTGCCTGCAAATACTCGCTTTCGCCTGGGTGCTTGCGCTCAAGCTCAGCCATAAGATTGTTTACATTCATATTTTTCAGTGTTAATTTGATTTATTGTTTTCTCGTATCGCAAATATAGATATATTTTATTAACAATATCCCCGTTTGGGGTTTAATTTTTCAAAGTTGTGGAATTGTTGTCCAAAAATTCGCTTTTATCCCCGTTGTTACTCCTCCGTAAAGATTATTTTAGCATCGGTCTCGCCAAACAGGTCGCCGAGCAGACTCTGTGTGTTCTCATCGAAGGTGTACTTTTTCGCCTCGTGACCGAGCGAGCCCGCCTTTGCGCCTTTGGCTTGGATGTAGGTGTTGCTCCGCATTGTGGGGAGCGACTCCTTGCGTCGGGCGGCTATGTTCAGCAGGTTGTGAGTGCAACGGTCAAAGATGTTCTCCTCGATAAGGAAATTTCGGGCATTGTTGGTGTGGTGGTCCCACGATTTGATGTGTGCGGGAGTCTCCTTGTCGGGGCGCTGTTTGCCCCAACCGTAACCTGCACGGCGCATTATGTTTCCCTTGATGAGTATGTTCTCCATCTGGTGAGTCTGGATGGTGTTGTCACGCCCCAAAAAGTACTCAATCGAATAGACGCAATCTTCGATTAAGTTATTGGTATATAGTATGTTGCTCATCGTAAGCGGATGCTCCGTATCGCCCTGATGCTGGTGGGTGATGGCGGCATCATAGACCTGATAGATATAACAATTCTCCACCCTGAAATTCTCGCATCCTCCATATATCTCGATGGCGTTGCCGAAGCGTGTGGGGTGGTTGCGGCCAAAGATATCCTCCGACTGAATCGAGCCTCCAATCCAGCCCAATTCGCAGTTGGTTACCGTCAGGTTGTTTGTCGTGCCGCAGCCTATGCCGTGCGAGCCTCCATACTTTATGCAGAGGTTGTCGAAGGTGGTGTTGTGGGTTGCCTGTATGATGTTGCCTTTGGGCGAGAGCTCAATCGACGAGAATCGCTCGGCAGGATTGCCCTCAGCCGAGTAGAGATATACTCGCTTTGCAACCTTGTAGTCGTGGTAAAACTCCAAATCTCGCTTTAGGTCGCGGTACGAGGCGAATGGCTCGCGGGTGTCGATATGTAGTGTAGTGCCATCCTCCTGTCGTATCATCATCACCTTGAATGCGTTAGCCTCGCCGTGGTTGAATATCAGAGTGCCTATGTCGGCGCTGAGTTCGCTATCATACATATAGACATTTTTGGCCTCAGTCTCCACCCAACGGCCGCTCTTTGCAGCATCGTATGGCGAGCCATAGATGCGGGGCTTCTCGCCCTTGCCATAGGCGGAGTAGCTTATCCCCGCTTTTGCCTTCAAACGTCCACGCCACAAATCGCCTCGGCGGAACAATACGCAGTCGTTGGGCTTCAAGTCCAGAGTGCTTAACTTCTCAAGCGAGCGTATGGCCTGCTCGGGCGAGAGACCGCTGTTTGAGTCGTCGCCATCGGCCGAGATGTAGTATATCGTGCCACGCTCATCGAGATTGATGGTGGATGGGGTAGTGCGTATTTGGCGCTTTAGCTTCTCGGCCTTGCGGTCGAGAGCCGCGATATATTTTTGTGCCGAATCTTTTGGCTGCAATCCGCAGGCAGGGGCTGCAAAAGCGGTGGCCGCAATGGCGACCATAGCCGAAAGGGTGCGGATGAGATTGTGTAGTGTCATAGATTTAATTTTTTCTCTTTGGCTAAAAGTCTCATATTGAGAATCCATCTCAAACAAAGATAGGCAATTTTTGGGCAACTGCCAAATTTGGAGGATGTTAAATTCGTGTTGCGTAAGGCGTGTTTTGCTGGGTGAGGCTATTGCTCGCTTTGTTTTTTTGAAAATTGTAATGTTGTGAGGGTTTTGTGCAGAGGCGTAGCAATATCTATTTTTGTTGTAGAAAGAGGGCAAAAAATTGTGTGGGCTAAAAAAAATGAATAAATTTGTGGTTGGTAACGCGCGCGTGCGCCCGCAATGCGCTCTCGTGAGCGAGGCTGAGGGTGGGTGTGGCAGAGCGCGCGGCAGATAAAATTGCAAGAAGATATGAAACATAAGAATCCGTTTATCGACGAGAGCGCCTTCGAGGGCGAGGATAAACCCAAAAAGAGCGAGGATGAGGTGCTGATGGAGCAGGCCAAACAGAATACCGAAGTGAAGGTCGTCAGGACCTATATGTCGCTCGGAATGGTGATTGGCTTGGCCGTTGGTGCTATTGTCGGGCCACTGCTCTTTGGCAAGATTACAACAGGTATGGGGCTTGGTATGCTGGTGGGCTTTGTCGTGGGTGCCTGCTTCCACAAAAAGGATAAAGAGGAGGAGAAAAATTAATATTCATTTGAGATATGAAGAGATTTTTGATAGTAATTGCAATGTTGTTGTGTGTGTCAGTTAGCGCACAGAACAACCCAAAGCCATTCGTTGTGCCTGAAATCACATCGTGGATAGGTGCCGAGGGCAATTTTGTGCCATCGGGCCGAGTGGCTGTAAAGGGCTCAGACAAAGAGTTGCAGCGCATAGCTGGAGCATTTGTTGCCGATTATAAACTGCTCACAGGTCGCGACCTTACTATTGTGAAGGGCGGCGGCAAGGCGGGTGATATCGTCTTGCAGCTCGACAAGAAGGCCACCTCGCTCGGAAAGGAGGGCTATGAGCTCAACGTGGGCGAGCAGGCTGTGGTTACAGCCAACACCTTGCAGGGCGTATTCTGGGCCACACAGACTCTGTTGCAGCTCGGCGAGCAGAGCGACAATGGCTCAATGCCTAAGGGTAAGGCTATCGACATCCCTCAGTATGAGATGCGAGGCTTTATGATTGATTGCGGCCGTAAGTTCTTCCTAATGGACTACCTGCACAAACTCATAAAGATTATGGCCTACTACAAGATGAACACCCTGCAGGTGCATCTTAACGACAACGGCTTCCGTCAATACTTCGATAACGATTGGGCCAAGACTCAGGCTGCATTCCGTTTGGAGAGTACCACCTACCCTGGCCTTGCGGCTAAGGATGGCAGCTACACCAAGCAGGAGTTTATCGATATGCAGATTTTTGCCGAGCAGAACTATGTGGAGGTAATCCCCGAGATTGATGTTCCTGCCCACTCGTTGGCCTTCACCCAATACAAGCCCGAAATCGGCTCAAAGGAGTATGGTATGGACCACCTCGATTTGTTCAATCCCAAGACCTATGAGTTCGTAGATGGTCTGTTCAAGGAGTATTTAGAGGGCGAGAACCCTGTATTCCGTGGCAAGCGAGTTCACATCGGCACCGACGAGTACTCTAACGCCAAGAAGGAGGTTGTAGAGAAGTTCCGCGAGTTCACCGACCACTACATCCGCTTTGTCGAGGGTTTCGGCAAGCAGGCTATGTGCTGGGGTGCTTTGACTCACGCTAAGGGCGACACCCCCGTCAAGTCAGAGAACGTGATTATGAACTGCTGGTATAACGGCTATGCCGATCCCGCCGATATGAAGAAGCAGGGCTATCAGCTTGTTAGTATCCCCGATGGCTTCCTCTATATCGTGCCCGCCGCAGGTTACTACTACGACTACCTTAATTGCAACTATCTCTACGACCACTGGACTCCCGCCATCATCGGCAACCAGCGTTTCGACGAGCAGGATCCCGCTATTTTGGGTGGTATGTTTGCCGTATGGAACGACCACGCCGGCAATGGTATCTCGGTTAAGGATGTTCACCACCGAGTATTCCCCGCTATGCAGACTCTGGCCGTTAAGTGCTGGAGCGGTAAGCTCCGCGAGTTGCCCTATGCCGAGTTCGACAAGAAGCGCAAGGAGCTGAGCGAGGCTCCAGGTGTGAACGAGTTGGCACTCTTTGGCGAGGAGCAGCGCGAGGTCTATTCTGCGGATGAGGTGAAGGCTGGTGCCGAGCTTCCATTCGAGGAGATTGGCTACGACTATACCATCAGCTTTACGTTGGAGGGCGCTCCAGAGCAGAAGGGTACCGAGTTGTTCCGTTCGGCCAATGCGGTGTTCTACCTATCGGATCCCGAGAGCGGCCAGTTGGGATTTGCACGCGAGGGCTACCTCAATAAGTTCAACTATCGTGTGCCTCAGAGTGGCAAGGTCGAGATCAAGATTCAGGGTAACAACAAATTCACCCGTCTCTATGTCAATGGCCGTATGCGTCAGGAGTTGGGCCCACTCACGCTCTATGCTATGAAGCCTAACGAGTTGGTTAATTTCCAGTCTATCGACGAGAATGCGTGGAAGCCTGTGATGTATAACCCATCGGCTAAGATGTACTATCAGCGCACTCTGGTATTCCCATTGCGCAAGGCTGGCGACTTTAAGAGCCGCATCAGCAACTTCAAGGTTTATAACTACTTGAAAGATAAATAGAATCAAATAAACAGTTAGAGATTATGAGAAGAATTTTATTTGCAGTTGTCGCTCTTGTGATGGGCGCAACTATGGCTCAGGCCCAGATAAATCCTGCGCAGCCCATTCCGGCTGACAAGGCGATTCGTCAGGGCGTGTTGCCAAACGGATTGACCTACTACATCCGTCACAACGAGAAACCAAAGGGTATGGCCAACTTCTACATCGTTCACGATGTGGGTGCTGTGCAGGAGGGCGACAACCAGCAGGGTTTGGCTCACTTCCTCGAGCATATGGCCTTCAACGGTACAAAGAACTACCCCAAGAAAACCCTTATCGAGTATTTGGAGAAGATTGGCGTTAAGTTTGGTGCCAACCTCAATGCCTTCACTTCGTGGGATTTGACTCAGTACTATATGACCGATGTGCCAGTGGCACGCGAGAGCGTGGTGGATTCAACTCTTTTGATTCTCCACGACTGGTCACACTTCATCTCGCTCTTGCCAGAGGAGATTGATGCCGAGCGTGGCGTTATCTCTGAGGAGTTGCGTGGTCGCGACAACGCTTCGTGGCGTTCGTCTGTGAAGATGCTTCAGGCTGTGGGTAAGGGTACAATCTATGCCGAGCGTAACCTTATCGGTTATTTGGATGGCTTGAAGTCGTTCACTTACGACGACTTGCGCGAGTTCTACCACAAGTGGTATCGTCCCGACTACCAGACCGTAGTTGTGGTGGGTGATATCGACGTGGATAAGGTCGAGCAGAAGATTAAGACGATGATGGCCGACATCCCAGCACCTGCCCCCGATGCCGCTAAAAAGGAGGTTGTGATTATTCCTCAGAACGACGAGCCTATCGTCAGCATCAATGCCGATCCCGAGATGCAGCAGACCAATCTTATGATGTTCTACAAATCGCAGGCTATGCCAAAGCAGCAGCGTGGTTTGATTGCGGCCGAGATTGCCGATTACATCAAGGTCTTCGCTTCGATTATGATGCGTGAGCGTTTGACCGATATCTCTCGCAAGCCCGATGCTCCATTCCTTAATGCGGGTGTATCAATTGGTGGTGATATGGGTATCTGCCCAACTTTGGAGACATCATTTGGTCAGGTGATGACTCAGGATGGCAAGCTTTTGGAGGGTTACAAGGCTCTCTTGACCGAGATGGAGCGTATGCGTCGCTATGGCTTCACCGAGGGTGAGTTTGAGCGTGCCAAGCAGGTGATGTTGTCAAGCATCGAGAGCGAATACAACAGTCGTGGCGACCGCGAGCACGACTACTATGCCGAGCTGTGCATCGACAATTTCCGTCTGGGTACTGCTATGCCCGATGCCGAGACTGAGTATAAGCTCGATAAGCAGATTGTCGAGATGATTCCTTTGGAGGCCGTTAATCAGGTTGTAAAGCAGGTTTACGATCCTTTGAAGAACTGCGTTATCGTGGTGAACTCACCAAAGAAGGATGGCGTTGCTGTTCCAACCGAGGCTGAGTTGGTTGGTGCTTTGAAGGCGGCTGTTGCAGCCGATGTTAAGCCTTTCGAGGATAACGTGAAGAAGGAGCCACTCATCTCTGATGAGAGCGCATTGAAGGGCTCACCAGTCAAGAAGGAGAATATCAACGAGACTCTCGGCACAACCGAGTGGACCTTGAAGAACGGCATTAAGGTAGTGGTTAAGCAGACTCCTTACGAGGCCGATAATATTGCTCTTACCGCTTCATCTTGGGGTGGTTTGGCATTGATGAGCGACGAGGAGTACTACTCGGCTCAGATGATGTCTGTTGTGATGAATATGTCGGGTATCTCGAAGTTCTCGGCTACCGACCTTCGCAAGCAGCTCTCAGGTAAGCAGGCTGCTGCTGCAGTATCTGTTAGCCAGTATAAGCACAGCGTATCGGGCTCTTCAACTTTGAAGGATGTTGAGACTATGATGCAGCTCTTCTATCTGCAGTTCACAGCTCCTCGCTTCGACAAGGATGGCTATGATAACTTTATGAAGCGTTACAACTCTATCTTGGCCAACCAGATGACCAACCCCGACTTCGTCTTCAATAAGAACGTGGTCTCTACCCTCTATGGCAATAACTTCCGTCGTCAGCAGCTCACTCCAGAGCTCTTGAATAAGGTTAAGTTGGAGCAGATGGAGGCAATTCACAAGCGTTTGTACTCTAACGCTGCCGATTTCCGCTTCACATTCGTGGGTAATATGAGCGCCGAGCAGCTCAAGCCACTCGTAGAGAAGTATATTGGTTCGTTGCCAACAGCCAAGTCAAAGGCTAAGTTGGTTGATGATAACGTCCGCACCGTTAAGGGTGGTGTCGATAGCGAGTTCAAGGTTAAGATGGAGCAGCCTAAGGTATCGGTATTCTTCGGATTCTTGGGCTCAACAAAGGCTGGCATCAAGGAGCGTATGACTATGACCTACCTCACTCAGGCTCTCCGTAACCGCTACACCCAGTCAATCCGCGAGGAGAAGGGTGGTACCTATGGCGTGAGCGTAAGTGGTGGAATCTCAACCGAGCCAACTGGCGAGTACTCTGTGCAGATGCAGTTCGACACCAACGAGCAGATGGCCGACGAGTTGGCCGACATCATCGTTGCCGAGGTTAAGAAGATTGCAACCGAGGGCCCACTCAAGGAGGATATGGATAAGACTCGTGAGTTCTTGTTGAAGGACTACAAGAAGTCGCTGGAGCAGAACGATTGGTACTGGACAGTGCTTAACCGTTACTACGACTACAAGCTCGACTACACTAAGGACTACGAGCCTATGATTACCGCTATCACTTCAGACGATGTGAAGGCTTTGGCGGCTCGTATGCTCGAGGATAAGAATATGATTAAGGTTGTGATGCGCCCAGAGTAAAAATTGCCTAATGCAGCTCTTTCGGCATCTGCCTTGTTCGTGAATTCCTCACATACGCTTAGTATGCTGCGGATTCTCGAACTTCGAGCAGCTTCAAAATAGCTTGCATTATCCAATTTTTTGGGTGAGGTTGAGGGATGAATCATAAAACCGTCGCAAGACGGCGGTTTCAGCTCCTGCGTGCAGCTTGAAAATAGCTCTCGTTATACAACTTATTGCAAAATGGTAAGGCTGTCTAACAAGTTTGTTATACAACTTATCGCAAGGTAAGAGATTGCCGACAGATAGTGTCGGCAGTCTCTTTTTTTTGAGCCTGCGGGGCGGTGTTTTGCAAATTTTTGTTATCTTTGAGATATATTATTCCATTGTGAAGTAGAACCTTAAAATTTGTTGGCTTATGCGTGTAGATTTAAGAGTGTGTGTGATGAGAGCCGTTTTGCTGGCTGCGATGATTTTTGGCGGTGCGCCCAGTGGTCAAAGCTCTGCCTATTGTGCCAAACGAGCTAAAAAGGATGCTAATGAAAAGGTCGTTGTGGCCTATGTAACTTCGTGGAGCAGGGTGATGCCCGATGCGCGCTATATGACTCACATAAACTACGCCTTTGGTCACGTCACCAAGAGCTTCGATGGCGTGCGTATCGACAACGAGAAGCGCCTGCGCTCCATCACTGCGCTCAAGAAGGATAATCCCCACCTTAAGGTTATGCTCTCGGTGGGCGGCTGGGGAAGTGGCAACTTCAGCGAGATGGCCGCCGATAAGCATCTGCGCCGCAGCTTTGCCAAAGATTGCAAGCGCGTGATGAGGGAGTACGATTTGGATGGAATAGATATCGACTGGGAGTACCCCACAAGTCGTGCCGCTGGCATTTCGGCTTCGCCCGACGATACCGACAACTTCACCCTGCTGATGCACGACCTGCGCAAGGCGTTGGGGCGCAAAGTTCTGCTCACGCTGGCCTCGGTGAGTAGCGCCAATTTTGTCGATTTCCCCGCTATCCTTGAATATATCGACTTTGTGAATATTATGTCCTATGATATGGGTGGCGCGCCCAAGCACCACACCGCTCTTTATAGCTCGCCCAATACCAATATGTCGGCCGACGATGCCGTAAAAGCCCACCTCAAGGCGGGTGTTCCGATGTCGAAGTTAGTGCTCGGTATGGCATTCTATGGTCGTGGCGGCGGCAAAGGTGGTTTCCCTAATTTTATGGATTACAATCGCATACCTCGTCAGTCAGAGAAGTATGAGGAGCGATGGGACTATCAGGCACAAGCCCCCTATTTGGTTGATATGGATGGTCGCTTTGTCTTTGGCTTCGAGAGTCCCCGCTCACTTGCGGCCAAGTGCCGCTATGTCCAGCACAAGGGTATGAAGGGTGCAATGTATTGGGAGTATAGCGGCGATAGTGAGCAGAATCATCTCCGCACAACTGTCTATGAGGGCATCTTGGGCAAACCCATAGCCGATGAGCAGTTGCAGGGGCTTACTCTCGAGCATTTCTCCCAGCCTGAGCCTATGTCAGCCGAGGCCAAATAGATATAAATTGAAAAAAGTCGCAAAAAAGTGGCTCTATTCCAAATTCGTTGCAGAATTGATGTGTAAGTTTGCAGAGCAGCAGGGTGCTGCCGAATGAAAACTTAAACTTAAGATAGATGAAGATACTTATTATCGAAGACGACTCCTCGTTGAGAGAGATTATGAGCCGAGTGCTCAAGCAGGAAGATTTTGTGGTCGAGACCGCTTCGACTTATGGCGAGGCCGATTCCAAGCTGGCGGCCTTCAGCTACGACTGTATCCTACTCGACATTATGCTACCCGATGGCAGTGGCCTGCAGCTACTGGAGCATATCAAGAAGCTGGGCAAGCGCGAGAATGTGATTATCGTTTCGGCACGCAACTCGCTGGAGGATAGGGTGCAAGGCCTCGATTTGGGCGCTGATGACTATCTGCCCAAGCCATTCCATACGGCCGAGCTGGTGGCTCGCGTGAGGAGTGTGTTGCGACGTGGCCGAAGTGGTGGCGAGTTGCAGATTGAGTTCGGCAATGTGTCGCTCACGCCATCGAGCCGTCGTCTGTGGATTGCTGGCAACGAGGTTATGCTACTTAAGAAGGAGTTCGATATCCTGCTCTACTTTATGCAGCGTCCCCACCATATTGTCGATAAGGGTGTGCTTGCCGAGGCTGTATGGGGCGACTATGTTGACGATAGTGGCGAGTATAGTTACGTCTATTCGCAAATCCGTAACCTGCGCCGTAAACTCACCGAAGCAAATGCTAACATCGAGATTTCGTCGGTCTATGGCTTTGGTTATAAATTGATTGAGAAGTAAGCCTGCCGCCAAAGAGTAGGGTGGTTGATTAAAAATAGTAACGATGAAACTTATTTCGCGTATTGCCTATCGGTTGGCCATTGCGCTGATGTTGCTGATGACTTTGTGGTCGGCACTCTTCTATTTTGCTATGGTTGATGATATTCGCGACGAGGTGGACGACACACTTGAAGATTACACCTCGCTGATTATCACCCGCAAGCTCGCAGGTCAGAAGCTACCCACCGAGGGCGATGGCACCAACAACTACTACACCATCACTCCCGTCAGCGCCGAGTATGCTGGCGCCAACTCCCACTACCGCTATCACGACGAGGCGGTCTATATCCCCGAGAAGCGCGAAACCGAGCCTGCGCGTGTCATCACCACCATTTTCAGCGATGCCGATGGGCAGTTCTATGAGCTGCGTGTAGCCACACCTACTTTCGAGCGTGACGATCTGTTCAGTTCGGTGTTGATGTGGATTGTGATATTGTATGTATTGCTGATGCTCACCACGTTAGGTCTTACGATGCTGGTATTCTATAGCAGTATGCGCCCGTTGTATGCTCTGCTCGATTGGCTCGATTCGTATCGTGCTGGTTGCAAGCCTGAGCCTATCAACAACCCAACGCCCATCACAGAGTTCCAGCGCCTTAATGTGGCTCTGCAGCGAGCTATCGACAGTTCGGAGAGTCTGTTGGAGCGCCAGACGCAGTTTATTGGAAATGCCTCGCACGAATTGCAAACTCCGCTGGCCATCATAGGCAACCGCGTGGAGTGGCTGCTCGAGTCGCAACTCACCGAGGAGCAGGCTATGGAGCTGTATAAGATTAACAAGACGCTCGCTCGTGCTGTACGCCTCAATAAGACGCTGCTTCTGCTCACCAAGATTGAGAATAGCCAGTTTGTCGAGACTGCAAAGGTCGATATAGCCGCCATTGTGGCTGAGTCGGCCGAGAGTCTGGCCGAGATTTACGCTTCGCGCGAGATTGAGTTCGAGGTTGATGTGCCACACTCATTTGAGGTGGAGATTAACGAGTCGCTGGCCACAATCCTTATCTCCAACCTGATGAAGAATGTCTATGTCCACTCGGCACGAGGTGCTTCGGCAAAGGTCTCGATTTCGGGTAATCGACTCATTGTCGAGAATGATGGCGAAGCAGAGCTTGACCGTGAGCATATCTTCGAGAGATTCTATCAGGGCTCGCAGCGTGAGAGCTCCACAGGTTTGGGCCTTGCTTTGGTGGAAGCTATCTGCCGTAGTAGCAACTTCCCTATAACCTACTACTTCGAGCGTGGCCGCCACCATTTTGAGATTGATTTTTCATAGGGCGATGTGTTCTCATTTCAGGGCCTCCAGCGCTGAGAAGTTGATTTTGCTTGTGCCTTGATTTGGCGAATCGGATTGGCACTATATATAATAGGTGTATATCGGCAGAGGTTGTTGCTTTTTTGGCTGACCTCTGCTTTTTTTATCGGGATGGTTGGTGCTTGAGTGGTGCGCAAAGGTTGGCACATCTTGTCGCGAGTGACGGCGGTGGTTGGTTTTTAGGAGCTCAACAACTTATTTTGGGTACTTTGAATGCTGCATAGAGGTATAAAAAGATGCCAAGAGTAAAAAAAATGCAAAAAAAAATGATTTTTTTTCTCATAAGGCCTCTTATTTCAGATTCATTTCAGAATTGCGTATAATCTTTGCAGCAGGAAAAAGAAATATAGTTTAATAATAAAAGTGTATATTATGAAAAAGTTGTTTTTAACCCTGTCAGTTATTTTTGCAGCCGTTGGAGTTGCTTGCGCCGATGTAGATAGACCAATCGAGGTTGATAAGTTGCCCGATGCGGCCCAGAAGTTTTTGAAGCTCTACTTCCCACAGGTGGATGTATCGCTCGCAAAGGTCGATATCGAGCTTACTTATAAGGAGTATGAGGTTGTGCTGACAAACGGTACTCGCATTGAGTTCAGCAGCAACGGCGAGTGGAAGGATGTGGATTGCAAGTTCGATGTAGTGCCCGATGGTATCGTACCACGCCAGATTGTGGATTATGTAGCCAAGCACTATCCCGATGTTAAGATCGTGAGAATCGACCGCGACCGCAACTCTATCGAGGTGGCGCTCTCAAACCGCCTTGAGCTTACATTCGACAAGAAGTATAGAATAGTTGATATAGATGATTAGGTTAATGAGTAAGGAGTAAGCCCTTCGGGGCTGCTCCGTAAGGTGAAGCATTTTGGTTATTTTTGGATTAGGGATTTTTGGAAACGGGCCGTCGGATTACTCCGATGGCCCGTTGATTTTCAGCACCAGTCGATGGGTGCTTCGTATGTTTTGCCTTTTGGGCTTATTCGTCGTAGCTTGAGTTGTCCCAGCAGTGAGTACACAAATCCTCCTTTGGCAAGCCGATGGCCTCCACCAAATCATCCAAACGCTGGAACTTCAGCGTTGTGAGCTGCAAGTGGCGGCACATAATCTCCACCATCTGCTTGTGCTTCTCGCTGGCGGGGTTGGCATACTCCTCAAATACTGAATCGGGGATGTTGTCCACGCCACCCTCCATATCGCGAATCACTCGGCGAGCGTAGAGGTCGTAGGTGCTGCGCGATGTCGAGAAGTTGAGGAATCGGCAGGGGAAGATGAGCGGTGGGCAGGCGATTCGCATATGAATCTCCTTCACTCCCTCGTCCAGCAGCTTCACCACGTTATCCTTGAGCTGAGTGCCACGCACGATGCTGTCATCCATAAACACAATCTTCTGGTCGCGTGTGAATACGCTGTTGGGCAACAGCTTCATCTTCGCCACTAAGTCGCGCATCTTCTGGTTCTGAGGCATAAAGCTGCGGGGCCAGGTGGGTGTATATTTCACGAATGGTCGCTTGTATGGAATCTTCTTCTCATTCGAGTAGCCTATGGCGTGTCCCACGCCCGAGTCGGGTATTCCTGCGGCGAAGTCGGGCTCCACGTCGTTGTCGCGGCGTGCCATTGCGGCACCGCAACGGTAGCGGCTCTCCTCCACGTTTATACCCTCATACCAAGCCGATGGATAGCCGTAATACACCCACAGGAACGAGCACACCTGCTTACGCTTTTCGGGTGCTTTCACCTGATGTATTCCGTCGGCTGTGAGGCGCACGATTTCGCCTGGGCCCACATCTCTCACGAAGTCGTAGCCGAGGTTGTCGAAGCTCGAGCTCTCGCTGGCGCACACATAACCTTTGTCGTTCTTGCCGATTGTGATTGGCGTGCGGCCAAACTTGTCGCGAGCGGCATAAATTGCGTGGTCGGTGAGTATGAGCATCGAGCACGAACCCTTTATCTTGCTGTACACCAGCTCGATACCCTCCTTCACTGTCTCGCCCTGACCTATCAGTATTGCCACCAGCTCTGTTGCGTTGATTTTAGAATCCGAGAGTTCTGCAAAGTGGTGACGCTTGTCTAAAAGCTCTTTCGTGAGCTCCTCGATGTTGTCGATGCGTGCCACTGTCACCACCGCATAACGTCCTATGTGTGAGGTTATTGTGATTGGCTGAGACTCGCAGTCCGAGATCACGCCCACGCCCATATTTGCTTCGCCGAAGCGAGGTAGCTCGCTCTCGAACTTGTTGCGGAAGTACCCATCTTCGAGTGAGTGAATCGAACGGACGAATTTGCCCTCGTTTACAAAGGCCATACCGGCACGTTTTGTGCCGAGGTGCGAGTGGTAGTCGGTGCCGTAGAAGACATCGTTTACACATTCATTGCGTGATACGCAGCCAAAAAAACCTGACATAGAAATATTGTATTATGTTTATGCGCTGGCCATCTTTCCGCCCTGTGCAGTCCCTGTGCAGTCCCTGTGCTGTGCTTGTGGGGCAGGTTGGGCGGTTGAGCGAAGGCTCTGTTGTGCCGCGCGTGCCACAAAGATAATAAAAAGTCAGAAACCGCCCACCCTCGCGGCCAAATTATTTTCCCTCTCTCTGCATATTCTCGCTCGCCTCGCCCAAAACCTCCCGCCAAAACCTCCCGCCAAAACCTCCCGCCAAAACCTCCCGCCAAAACCTCCCGCCAAAAATTCCCAACCCCCCCCCCCACCC
>JAZOUS010000030.1:0-20221 GCA_045658265.1 Alistipes sp. | reverse complement strand
CCCCCGACTTCTCCAGGGACCGTGCACATCTTGAGCCGTAATCACCCAGTTGGTGCCATCGGCTGGGAAGTAGATATAGAAGGTATCTCCCACCTTCTGAAAATCTGGCGCCCACGCCGAGCCTGCCCAATCTGTCGCAGCGTGAGCAATGGGCTCCCACTTCATCAAATCACGCGAATGCCAAATCAAAAAGCCTGGTTTATAGTAGTTTGGCGTGTGAGTCATATAGTAATCCTCACCATCCTTGACGATGGTGGGATCGGGATAATCTCCCTGCATAAGAAGGACCTGCGCAGATGCAAACGTTGAAAATGCAAAGCAGATGAGCAACGCTAAGATTAATTTTTTCATAGCAGAAAATATAGTGTCCGAAAACTATCTTAAATCTATTTTCAGCAAGAATGCGTATAACAAGAGCTATATTGAAGCTGGTCGCAGACTGCAAAACCGCAGCATACTTGGCGTATGTGAGGATTTCGCAGGCAAGCCAGATGCCAAAAGAGCCTTGTTAGGCACGTTCTTATTGAGCTACAAAACGATAGGCTTATACTTAGGCACAAACGCCTTCATCGCCATCCAGCTTGCAAGATATGCCACCGCGCAGAACGAGAAGGCAATCATATAACCAGCCTCGATGCCTGTGTAGCCCATAAAACTCATATTCGACTGCTCGGCATAGTCGAAGAGCTGACCTGCACCAAGCTGAATACCAAACGAACCTATGCCACCCGCCATACCGCCAATGCCTGTGATAGTTGCAATCATCGACTTAGGGAACATATCACCCACAGTCGAAAAGATGTTGGCCGACCACGACTGGTGAGCCGCAGCAGCGATACCCACAATCACAATAGGGAACCAGTAAGAGTACTGCGACAATGGCTGAGCCAAGAGCGCCAAGAGTGGGAAGAATGCAAAAATCAACATCGCACGCATACGGCCCGCATAGGGGTTCATCTTATACTTCTCGATGAAGATTGTTGGCAGGTAACCACCCACAAGCGAAATCATCACAATCAGATACAACACGCCCAAAGCCAACTGGAACTCGAAACTTGTTGACGACATTCCACAAGCGTTCTTCAAATATGATGGCATCCAGAAGAGGTAGAACCACCACACGCCATCGGCGATAGCCTTACCAGAGATAAATGCCCAAGTCTGGCGATATGAGAAGCATCTCCACAGCGACACCTTTGGTGCTGAAGCAGCCTCGGCAGCCGCTTTGGCAGCCGCAGCCTCCTCCTCAGCACTATCCGAATTGATATACTCCAACTCAGCAGCATTAACCATAGGATTCTGCTCGGGCTTTTTGTAAAGAAACTGCCAGAATCCCATCCACACAAATCCCAACGCACCGATAATTATAAACGATGCCTCCCAGCCAAACTTCTGTGCCAGAACGGGGATAGTAAATGGAGCAAGCAGAGCACCGATAGTAGAGCCGGCGTTGAAGATACTTGTTGCATAGGCTCTATCCTTCTTGGGGAAGTACTCGGCAGTGGCTTTGATAGCGGCAGGGAAGTTACCCGCCTCACCTACTGCAAGCACGCAGCGTGCTATGATAAAGAATGTGAGCGACACAAGTGCAATCCTCGATATCAGCTCGGCATTATCGACCACAGCCCTCAGTGCCTCGGCATTGGGCAGATCAACAACCCACTCGGTGGCCACGCCGCACAATGCGTGAACGCAAGCGCCCACCGACCAGATGCCGATACTCCACATATAGCCTCGCTTGGTGTCGAGTCTATCCACAATGCGGCCCGCAAACAACATAGCCACAGCATATACCAGCGAGAAGATACCCGTCACCCAGCCATAGTGCGAATTGGTCCAATGGAACTCGGGGCGGATGAAATCCTCCCACGTAAGCGACAACACCTGACGGTCGAGATAGTTGATAGTGGTCGCAAAAAATAGCAAAGAGCAGATAACCCAACGTTGCGAGGTCATCTTTGAAGTGTTGCTGTTTGTCATATTAGTAGTTTTAGTTTTGTTTATTCATCCTGCCAAATATTATCGGGCGGCGGCAATAATATCAAGTGCCTTGCGGCAAAGAACCGAAATCGCAGCCCAATCGCCCGCCTCGATAGCCTGCTTGGGGAAGAGTTTTGAGCCCATACCCACAACCGTAACGCCCGCCTTGAACCACGCCGAGAGATTCTCCTCGGTTGGCTCAACGGCACCCGTTGCCATAATCATCGACCAGGGCATCGGGGCTTTGATGTTCTTTACGAACGATGGCCCTCCCACCTCACCTGCGGGAAAGACCTTCACCAAATCGCATCCTGCCGCCTGAGCATTGCTAATCTCGGTCACACTGCCGCATCCTGGCGTGTAGGGCAGGCAGCGGCGGTTACACAATCGAGCTACCTCATCGTTGAACATCGGGCCAACAACGAAGTTTGCGCCCGACTGGATATAGAGCGCAGCCGTTGGAGCATCGACAATACTGCCCGCACCGAGAATCATCTCGGGGCACTCCTTAGCCCCCCATTTGGCCAAAGCCGAGAATACCTCGTGGGCAAACTCGCCGCGATTGGTAAACTCGAAGGCACGAACGCCACCCTCGTAGCAAGCCTTCACCACCTGCTTTGTAACCTCCAAATCGGGGTTGTAGAACACAGGGACCATACCCGTATTGCTCATTGCGGCAAGCACCGCTATCTTTGAAAATCTTGCCATATCCTTAGTGCAATATTTTTCTCGTATTATAATATTTATCGCGACACTCGGCCCGAGCCGTCACCACCCATCAAAGCCTCAACCTCGGCCACCGTAACCTGATTGAAATCACCATAGATTGTGTGCTTCAGAGCCGATGCGGCCACTGCAAAGTTAAGCGCCTGCTGAGGCGAAGAGTACTCGCGCAAGCCATAAATCAATCCACCCATAAACGAGTCGCCACCGCCCACTCTATCGACAATGTGAGTGATGTCGTAGCGTGGTGATTCGTATAGCTTCTCACCATCGAAAAGCACGCCACCCCAAGTGTTATGGTTGGCGTTTATCGAGCCACGCAGGGTGATGATAACCTTCTCGGCTCGTGGGAAGCGCTCCATAAGCTGACGGCACACGCTCTCAAACGAAGCAGAATCAACCTTACCAGCCGTTGCCGTAACGTCGAAACCCTCAGGCTTGATGCCAAATACCTTCTCGGCATCCTCCTCGTTACCCAGAATCACATCGCAACACTCCACAAGTGCGGGCATAACCTCCGATGCCGACTTGCCATACTTCCAGAGATTCTTTCTGAAATTAAGGTCGCACGACACCTTCACGCCCATACGATTGGCCACCTGGCAAGCCTCAAGACACACCTCGGCCGCCGAAGCACTGATAGCAGGCGTGATACCTGTCCAATGGAACCAATCGGCACCCTGAAATACGGCCTCCCAATCAATCATACCCTTCTCGATTGTGGCAATCGACGAATGGGCTCTATCGTAAACCACCTTGCTGGGGCGTGCCACAGCACCAGTCTCAAGGAAATAGATTCCAAGACGCTCGCCACCATATACTATATTCTCTACACCCACACCATAGCGACGCAACTCCATCTGGCAGGCTCGCGCTATATCATTCTTAGGCAGACGGGTTACAAACTCCACCTTCTGGCCAAAATTGGCAAGCGACACCGCCACATTGGCCTCGCCACCACCAAAGGTGGCCGAGAGAGAATTACTCTGACAAAAACGGAGATTATCGGGCGTAGCCAAACGCAACATAATCTCACCAAAAGTTACAATCTTTCCCATAGTTTGCTTTTCAAAACAGTTCGCACCAAGCGAATCTTCCAACAAATTTAATAAAAAAAGGGCAAATCAGCAACATTAGGTTATGTAAAACCGAATAAAAAAGTTATATTTGTAGAGTGGCAGCCACCAACCACCCAACAACATTAACACATTAGAGACAAACCTATGAAAAACAGATTAACTTCGCTTTTGCTTCTGATTGCGCTCGGCATCACATTACATCAATCAGCCTCAGCGCAAAACTCTGCACCACAAGTACCACGCTCGCTTCTGGGCGAGAAGGGTATTGAGGTATTCACAACCCCAACAATCGAGGCCATACCCTACCGTATCCCCGCCATTGCACAGAATCGCAAAGGCGAACTTATTGCAGTTGCCGACTATCGTTACAGCCGTAGCGACATCGGACTACGACCAAATGGCCGCATCGACCTTAAGGCCCGCATAAGTGGCGACAACGGAGCAACGTGGGGCAAGGAATTTTCTATCGTAGAGGGTAAAGGTGCCGACTCGCCAGACTTTATGAATGTGGGGTTTGGTGATCCCTGCATTGTGGCCGACCGAGAGAGCGACGAGGTGTTGGTTGTAAGTTGTGCGGGCAATGTGGCCTACACTCGCGGCCAGCGCGACAATCACCAGAATATGGTCTGCCTGCGCAGTAGCGATGGCGGACACACCTGGAGCAAACCCCACGATATGGCCGAGAGCATCTACTCGATGTTCGACAAGGCGTCGTATGGCCCTGTAAAGTCGATGTTTATGGCATCGGGCCGTATTATGCAGAGCAAGAGGGTGAAGGTTGGCGACTACTACCGAATCTATGCCGCACTGCTCATAACAATCAAGAGTGGAGTGTGGATCAACGCCGTAATCTACTCCGACGATTTCGGCCACGAGTGGCATCTGCTGGGCGATCTGGAGGATATGGCCATCTCAAACAAGGCCGACGAGGCCAAAGTGGAGGAGATGCCCGACGGCACAGTCGTCATCAGCTCTCGCATCTGGGGCGGCCGCCAGTTCAACACCTACACATTTGAAGATTTCGCATCGGCCAAAGGCAAATGGGGCAAGATGGCCTTTTCGGGCGATACCAACCGAGGCGTAGTGTGCGAGAAGGAGGCTTGCAATGGCGAACTGATATTGTTGCCCGTGCGCAGTACCGCCGACCGTTCGCGCCACTATCTGCTGTTGCAGTCGGTACCACTCGGCCCATACCGCCGCGATGTGGGTATATATTACAAGACCATCCGATCGCCCAAAGACTACTCATCGGCAGATGTTATAGCCCGCGACTGGGAGGGATTTTTGCAGACAACATCTCTCGGCTCGGCATACTCGACTATGATAGAGCTTAACGATGGCAGCATCGGCTTCCTATACGAGGAGGAGACTCACTGTTCGACTCGTGGTGGCGGCTACACAATCGTTTATAAGAACATCTCGGTCGAGGAGCTCACATCGGGCAAATACACCTTCGACAAAAAGCCAAAAATTAAGGCATTCTTGAAGCGATAGCTCCAACGATAATCTCGAAGTTGGGGCAGTCGCCAAAAGAGCCTTGTTATACAACTTCTAACAATAAAGACCGCCGATTCGCTAATTGCAGAATCGGCGGTCTTCTCTTATTTGTGTACTTATGGTTGGTTATCTCACCTTGAAATCGGGATCAGCCTTCATTGGGATAGGCATCGATGCGTAGTAACCAGCATCAAACTTCTCACGCACAGCCTTGAATGCCTCGATTGTGCGCTCCACGTCCTCCAATGTGTGGGCTGCGGTAGGGATGATTCTCAGGATAATCTCGCCCTTTGGAATCACAGGATAGATTACAATCGAGCAGAAGATACCATAGTTCTCGCGGAGGTCAACGATAAGGTTTGTACCCTCCTCGTTACCACCCTTCATATAGACAGGCGTTACAGGCGACTGAGTTACACCAATCTCAAAGCCATTCTCCTTAAATCCGTTCTGGATGGCGCGGGTAATCTCCCACAGCTTCTCCTGATACTCAGGATGCTCGCGGATAAGCTCCAAACGCTTCAACGCACCGATAACCATTGGCATAGGCAACGACTTGGCATAGAGCTGTGAACGCATATTGTAACGGAACAGATTGATAAGCCAGCGTGGACCGCAAACAAATGCACCGATACCAGCCATCGACTTGGCAAATGTGTTGAACAACACGTCAACACCCTCAACACAGTTGAAGTGAGCCGCAGTACCACGACCGCCAGGGCCCATTGTACCAAAGCCGTGAGCATCGTCCACCAACAGACGGAAGTTGAAATCCTTCTTAGCCTTGACAATCACGTCGAGGAAGCCCAAATCACCCTTCATACCAAACACACCCTCGGTAATCACGAGTACACCACCACGCTGCTCCTCAGCCAAATCTGTGGCGTGCTTGAGCTGCAGACGCAAAGACTCCTCATTGTTGTGACCATAGACAAAACGCTTACCCTTGTGCATACGCAGACCGTCGATAATACAAGCGTGACACTCAGCATCGTAAACCACCACGTCGCGAGGTGTAAGCAGGCAGTCGATAATTGAGATCATACCCTGATAACCGAAATTCAACAGGAAGGCATCCTCCTTGCCAACAAACTCGGCCAACTCGCGCTCCAACTGCTCGTGGTATTTAGTCTGGCCACTCATCATACGGGCACCCATAGGAGCCGCCATACCAAACTGCTGTGCACCCTCGGCATCGGCTTTGCGCACCTCGGGGTGGTTAGCAAGACCGAGGTAGTTGTTCAAACTCCAGTTGAGCATTGGCTTGCCTCTAAAATTCATATGAGGGCCCAACTCACCCTCCAACTTGGGGAATGCAAAGTAACCGTGTACCAACTGCATATACTGACCGATTGGGCCACCGGTATTCTTCTCTAATCTTTCAAAAATATCTACCATAGTATTTTATAATTGAGTTATTGTTTTCTGTTTTAACATACAAATATAACGAAATAATCCTCAAAAAGCTATCGCAAAATTCAATTATTCCCCCCTCGGAGAGCAAAAATAGGTATTTATACTTACCGCCCAGCACCGCTTCATAGAATCCCGCAACACTTTTCTATAATAGAGATTGTGATTTTGCAGATTTTTTCCTATCTTCGCATTTGATACATTGGGCTTGCTGCCCACAATCGGGCTGAACATATATTGTCAGCCCGCCGCAGAGGCAAGTATTGAACGAGAAATATTAAATGCTAAAGTTATGAAATACAACAGAATCCTACTCAAACTTAGTGGTGAGTCGCTCCAGGGCGAGCAGAAATACGGACTTTCACCCGCAGTTCTTCAGTCGTATGCCGAGCAGATCAAGGCTGTAGCCGAGAGTGGCGTGCATATTGGTATCGTTATCGGTGGTGGTAACATCTTCCGAGGCTTGCAGGGGGCAAAGAAGGGCTTCGACCGCGTGAAGGGCGACCAGATGGGTATGCTTGCAACCATCATCAACTCTCTGGCACTTCACTCAGCATTGGAGGACAACGGTGTTAAGGCAAAAGTTTTGACATCAATCCGTATGGAGCCTATCGGCGAGTACTACTCTAAGGCTAAGGCTATTGAGTATTTGGAGGCTGGTTATGTGGTTATCATCGGTGGTGGCACATCGAACCCCTACTTCTCGACCGACACTGCATCGGCACTTCGTGGCATAGAGATTGAAGCAGAGGTTATGTTCAAGGGTACACGCGTTGACGGTGTCTATACTGCCGATCCCGAGAAGGATCCCACAGCCACCAAGTTCGACCGCATCACATTCGACGAGGTGTACAACCGCGACCTGAAGGTGATGGATATGACAGCCTTCACACTCTGCAAGGAGAACGGCTTGGATATCATCGTCTTTGATATGGACACCCCAGGCAACTTGGAGAAGGTTGTGCAGGGCGAGGCCATCGGTACACTTGTTTGCAAGGAGTAAGGATTATAAACCAATAAATAAGGAAAGCTATGAAAAACATCTGCCGTAAGGCCTATATCGCATTGGCAGCCATTATGTTGCTTGCCGTATCACCATCGGTGGCACAGGCTCAGGACCAGAGTGCCGAGATTGCAAAGACCACACTAATCAACAAGGGCGACAAAGCACCCGACTTTACAGTAGAGATGGTTGATGGCAGCAAAGTGCAGCTCTCGAAGCTCAAGGGTAAGGTGGTGGTTGTAAACTTCTGGGCAACCTGGTGTCCTCCCTGCCGTGAGGAGCTCAAGCAGGTGCAGAAGCAACTTATCGACCGCTTCAAGGGCAAGGATTTCCTCTTCCTGCCAATCTCTCGTGGCGAGAAGAAGAGTGTTGTGGAGGCCTTCCGCAAGAAGAATAACTACACATTCCCTATGGGCCTTGATCCCGAGCAGAGCATCTACAAGCTCTACGCATCGAACTACATCCCACGCAACTTTGTGGTTGGCAAGGATGGCAAGGTGATTTATGTGTCGGTGGGCTACACCCCCGAGGAGTTTGCCGAGATGATTAAGGTTATCGAGGGCGCGCTGAAATAATCGGCACAACACTAACAAAAGATTATAAAACAAATAGATACAATTAAAGAAAACTACTATGGATACTACAACTATTATCAATGAGGCAACCGATCGTATGAAGCGTACGGTGGATCACCTCGACGAGGAGCTTGCCAACATCCGTGCAGGCAAGGCTTCAACCAACGTATTGAACAGTGTATTTGTTGACTACTACGGCTCACAGACTCCCGTATCGGGCGTTGCGAGTGTGACAGTACCCGACGCACGCACAATCCTTATCCAGCCCTGGGATAAGAATATGATTCGTCCAATTGAGAAGGCTATCATCGCCTCTAACATCGGCCTTACTCCATCGAACAACGGCGAGACTATCCGCCTTACAATTCCACCTCTTACGGAGGATCGTCGTAAGGAGCTTGTTAAGCAGGTGAAGGGTGTGGGCGAGAATGCTCGTATCAGCTTGCGTAATGCACGTCGCGATGCTGTGGAGGCCTTCAAGAAGGCTCAGAAAGAGGGTATGCCTGAGGATGAGGCTAAGGACGGCGAGACAAGAGCTCAGAAGTTGTTGGAGAAGTACTCTAAGCAGCTCGACTCTTTGATGGAGGCTAAGGAGAAGGAGATTATGACTGTGTAGGTACTCGTCAAGAGTAGCTATAATAGAATATCTTCAGCTAATATGAGAAGAGTTATATTAGTCCTTGCGACTATGCTTCTAAGCTTTTCGGCTATGGCCCAGCATACTCGCGAGGTGACGCTATTTGGCCACCGAGGCAGCCGCTATGAGTTCGACGAGAACACTATGGCGGCCTACAAAGGTATGCACGAAAAGGGCGTCAATGGTCTGGAGACCGATGTGCGCCTCACCAAAGATGGAGAGCTTGTAATTTCGCACGACTCATCACTCGACCGACTCACGCCCAACACGGGCAAAGTCGAGGAGATGACTCGCAAGCAGATTAGCAAGGTCACCACCGACAAAGGCAACCCGATTGCCTTTGTTGACGAGTTGTGCTTATGGCTATCGGAGCGCGATGGAATGTATGTTGAGTTTGAAATGAAGACGAGCGATTACTCGCCCGAGCAGCTCAAATCCTACTGCACAAAGCTCTACAAGATGGCTATGGCTCGCAAGCCGATAAACTCGACCTATGTGTTCACTTCGTTCGATGTGCGCGCACTACAGACAATGAAACAGCTCTACCCCGATGCCGATTTGATGCTTATTGTGGGCAAGCCTGTAAGCGATGAGGTTATCAAGCAGGCACAAGAGTTGGGTGTAAAGCGCATTGGTTGCAATATGGGTGGCACGAGTCGCACAATGGTCGAGAAGGCCAAGAAGGAGGGACTCATCGTATCGCTCTGGCCTGGTCAGTCGATTGAAGATTTCATATTGGGCGTTGCGCTTGGTGCCGATGCTCTATGTAGCGATATGGCTGTTGGAGTCAAGGAGTTTGCCAAAAATAGTATGCCCTGGGTTAAACTCAATTAGCAAACACTCGCTCGGCAATACAGCAGCAAGTAGGAAATAGTCTAAACAAGAGAAAATACACCGATTACACAATTGTAATTGGTGTATTTTTTGTAAATTTGTATAGACCTACAACGAAATACCAAACTAATAAAGATATGAAACGAAGTGAATTTCTGAAAATAGTGGGCGGAACTCTCGTCGCCTCTCAACTTCCACAGGTATTAAATGCAAAGAGCATAGCGGCCAACCGCTCAACTCTAAGCACAAACGGTATGATGCCATCACCGGTTTCGGCTCAGCGTGGCGAGGTGGTGCCAAACATCAAACTCGACATCCGTCCGCTCACCATTGCCGCAGGGGCAGAAAAACCCTTCTCGGCTCTGCACATATCCGATTCTCACCTCACTCGCGTATTCGAATGGGAGTCTGACCGCAAAAAGAGACTTGCCGCACAACGTAAGCGCATATTCCCCTGGGCCGAGCACTACTTCGATGCCCACATACGCTATGCGGCAGAGCGAGATATGATGCTTCTGCACACAGGCGATTTGATTGACTTTGTAAGCGAGGCCAACCTCGAATTCATCAAGGAACAGATAGGTGTAAGCAACATCTTTGCGTCGGCTGGCAACCACGAATATTCGCAGTTTGTGGGCGAGGCCAAAGAGGATGCTGCTTACAAAGCGCAATCTTACGACAAGGTGCAGGCGGCCTACACGAACAACCTCACGCTCGCATCGCAGATTGTAAATGGGGTAAACTTCGTTGCCGTTGATGACGTATATTACAACTTCACCGAGCAGCAGATGGCACAGATGGAGCAGGAGGTGAAGCGAGGCCTGCCAATCGTTATGATGTGCCACGTTCCGCTCTACACCCCACGCCATTGCGAGTATGGGCTCAAGCAGACAAAGGGCTTGGCGGCATACCTTACGGGCGTACCATTGGAGATTACATCTAAATATAAGGAGTACCCTAACCTTGCGCCCGACCAGAAGTGGCGCAACCGCTCTGTGCAACAGCGAGCCGACAAACCTACGCTCGATTTCATCGCCTGGCTCAAGGCTCAGCCTCAGTTGAAGGCTATCCTCTGTGGCCACTGCCACTACTTCTTCGAGGAGCGCTTCTCGCCCTCGGCTATGCAGTACACTGTGGCGGCTGGATATTCGGGCAGCGGCTATGCTATAAAATTTGTATAATCCTAAAACTAAATAACGTGAAAAGGCTACTAACCACCCTACTATCGCTTATCATCGCCACCTCGGCGTGGGCGATGACCAAGCACGACGGCACTGCACCTTCGGCTCTCGCATCTACCTCTTCAACTCAGCAAAAGATACTCCTGCCTGGTGAGGAGGGGCGCAAGCCTGCCGCTAAGCTCGATTACTTTCCGCACAACCAATACGCCTTTGTGTGGCGAAACTGGAGTGTGGTAGATAAATCGCGCCTTGCCGAAGTGTTGCAGACCAACATCAAGAATGTCGAGCAGTTAGCCGAGTCGATGGGACTGCCACGCAAACAGACAATCGAGCCAGAGTGGAGTACCACTCGAGGCTACATCACCATACTTAAACGCAACTGGCATCTTCTCCCATACGAGCAGCTTTTGCAACTACTTGGTATGAGTCGCGAAGAGTTGAAGTTCCGCCTTATAGAAGACGATTTCCTATATATCAAGTTGGGCAGCATAAAGCCCTATTGTGAGCCTCTGCTCTACACCGAGCCAACGGATGAGATGCGTAGGCGAGCTGCCGAGATTGCTACTGCAGCGCGCTCACTTGGCAAGGATGCGCTAAAGGTGGAGGAGCCACGATTTGGCTTTATGCGCGAGTTCGAGAAATTACAGCTTGCAGCCAATAGCAAAAGGGTAACGGCTAAAGAGAATGCAGGCTCTGCCACAGATAGCAATGAGGCCTTCGAACTTAGAATGATATTCCCATACTTCTCTGACTTTGGCGATCCGCTGCTCGATGAGAAGATGAGCTCATATCCCGAGGAGTTGTTCCGCCAACTGCAAGAGGTGGGAGTCAACGGTGTATGGCTTCACTCTGTTATGCGTATGATGGTTGAGCCCGACAACCAAAAGGGTTTCCCTGGTGACGAACGCGCTGCCGACCGCATCAAAGGGCTCAAGCGTCTTGTTGACCGTGCTGCGAAATATGGCATCAAGATATATCTCTATGTCAACGAGCCTCGCGCTATGGATGAAGATTACTTCGGTGCATCGGCACAGCGCAAGGAGTATATGGGCCCCAAGTGGGGAGGCCTGAATGCCTTCTGTACATCAAATCACGAAGTACTCGATTGGCTCTCACGCTCGATGGAGAGCATCTTCTCGCAAGTAGAGGGACTCGGAGGTGTATTTACCATCACCGCCTCGGAGAACTACACAAGTTGCGTATCTCGCAACCATCTGAATTGCCCACACTGCAAGGATAAGGCATACGCCGACCTGATAGCCGAGATAAACTGCGCCATAGAGAAGGGCGTACACAAAGCTGCTCCCGATGCAAAAGTGATTGTGTGGGATTGGGGATGGCGCGATGATGAGTGCGAGGCCATAATCAATAAACTGCCCAAAGAGTGCTGGTTTATGTCGGTCAGCGAGTGGTCGAAACCATTTGAGCGAGGCGGCGTGAAATCGGTAGTTGGCGAGTATTCAATCTCAAACGTAGGCCCTGGCCCTCGCGCCCTGCGTAACTGGGCTGCAGCTCGCAAAGCGGGTTTGAAGTGCGTAGCAAAGGTTCAGGTAAACTGCACCTGGGAGATGGCTACCGTACCACAAATCCCCGTACTCGACCTGGTGGCACAGCACGCTCAAAATCTCACTCAGGAGAGTGTCAACGGTGTGATGCTTAGTTGGAGCTTGGGTGGCTATCCATCAGAAAACCTCAAACTCTTCCAGTCATTCCGTAAGGGGGCTGATGCCGGCAAAACTGTTGACCACTTTGCCATCAACGAGTATGGGCCAAAGGCTGGTCCAATGGTTAGAGAGGCTTGGCGTGCCTGCTCGGATGGCTTCACCAACTACCCTTACCATATAAACGTTAATTATTACGGCCCACAACACAAAGGCCCCGCCAATCCGTTCTACACCACGCCCACAAACTACGGCTCCACTATGGTTTACGGCTTCCCCTACGACCATTGGCAGGGTTGGCACGCAGTATATCCGTTTAACGTATGGCTTGAGCTTATGGATAAGTCTGCCAAAGGCTTTGCCGATGGAGTTAAGTTGCTCGAACAAGCCTACAACCTTGCCGACAAAGATCACCGCCAGGGCGTAAAGACTCAACTTAGCAGAGCTGAAACCGTAAGGATTCACTTGCAGTCATCAGTCGAGCAGGGCCGTTTCTTCGAGGCTCGTGACCGCTACTTAAAGAGCAACGATGCCTCTGAGAAGGCCGAGTGCAAAGCTATAATGGTCAAAGCGTGCAAGGCCGAGCAGGCCCTCATCCGCGAAATGTTGCCTGTACTCTCTGCTGACTCGCAAATTGCATTCGAGTCGGCCAACCAATATTTCTACATCACGGCCGACCTTATAGAAGCCTACATCAGCATCGACTATGCCCTGCGCTGGATAGAGAGCATCGATTAGGTAACCATAGCCGCAAAACAAATGTGGTTGTCCAACAAGTACGTCGGACAACCACATTTTGTTAGAAGTTGTATAAGAAGAGCTATTTTGAGGCTGCTCGCAGATGGGAAAACCGCAGCATACTAAGCGTATGTGAGGATTTTCACATCAAGGCAGACGCCAAAAGAGCCTTATTAGACAACTGAATTAAGCCGAAGCTGTCTCTTTCTTACGAGACTTCTTCGCAGCCAAAGCCTTGTCGATCTCAATCTCGAAGTCGGCCAACACGTTCATATAATTGATGAACGCCTCGTAAGACGAACCATAAGGGTTGAAGTATGAGTGAACATCGCCATCAGAGAGCCACTTTGTTGCCATATAGTAGAAGTGGTCTGAAGTCTGCATAAAGTTCCATACATACTCGTAGTCTGCACTCTTCAACGCCTTAACCTTATCCTTCAAAGCGTAGAGCTTTGTAAAGGCCTCGTTCTGCAAGTCGTTACCCAACCAAGCTGTAACGTCGCGCTCCTCGTCAGCCCACGACATAACGTGAGGACAGTGAAGTACGCCTACTGGCTGGTAAGCCTTAGCTGCCTCGCTAACAGTTGCAAACTGCACATCGCCCTGCTTTAGGATAGCCTTTGGCAATGCCTTCACGAAATCGAAGATACCTGTTGTAGCCTTCTGGTGCTCACCAAATGTCTCGTAGTCCATAAAGAGGTTGACAACCTCGCCAGCGTCCTCCTTAACCCAACCAGCGAACTTGTCGGCTGTGAGAGGATACTGATCCCAACCCTGGTTAGAGAAACGGAATGCGATATCGTCAGAGAGCTTGTAGTTACGCAACAACACGCGCAAACGGTTGTCGATAGCATTTGTGTAGATGTAGTTAGGAGACTTCCAACCCATAACGTGCTTAGCACCCTCGGCCAAGATAGTCTTGAAGCCAAGCTCCGATACCATCTCGCCAATCTGGTCAGAGTAGATAAGCTCGGTGTTGCGGAAAGCAACTGGCTTCTTACCAAACTCCTCCTTAATCATCTTTGAGTGCAACTTAACCTGCTCTACGAAATCCTCCTTTGATGAGAGTGATGCCAAAGAGTGAGAGTAGGTCTCAGCCAAGAACTCCACACAACCTGTCTCGGCCAAAGCGCGGAACGAATCCAACACCTCAGGAGCATAGGCACGGAACTGCTCAACGGCAGAACCTGTGATAGAGAACGAACACTTGAAAGCGCCTTTATTCTCCTTGATGAGCTTCAACAACAGAGCATTCATTGGCAAGTAGCACTGACGAGCTACCTTCTGCATAATTGCACGGTTGGTAAAGTCATCCAAGTAGTTGTGATCCTTACCGATGTTGAAGAAGCGGTAAATTTTCAAACGCCAAGGCTGATGCACCTGAAAATATAAGCTTACTGTTTTCATATTTTTATATCGTTTTTATTTATTTTGCACACTCATTAATGGCATCCTCATAGACCGCCTTAACCTTTGCCGCAGCATTGTTCCACTTGAGACCTGTAACCTCCTCAAGGCCCTTCTTAGAGAACATCTTGGCCAGAGCAGGATACTTCACAAAGCCATAGATAGCATCGGCCATAGCATCCACATCCCAGTAATCAACCTTAACAGCGTAGTCCAGCACCTCGGCAACACCACTCTGCTTAGAAATAATTACAGGCACATTGGCACGCATAGCCTCCAATGGTGAGATACCAAATGGCTCTGATACCGATGGCATAATATACACATCAGAAAGCTGGAACATCTTATGCACATCGTCACCCTTCAAGAAACCTGTGAAGTGGAAACGGTCGGCGATACCCAAACGCGCCACACGACGGATAACGTGGTTCATCATATCACCCGAACCCGCCATTACGAAACGTACATTAGGCACACGCTTCAACACCTTAGCAGCAGCCTCAACAAAGTAGTCGGGACCCTTCTGGAAGGTGATACGGCCCAAGAATGTAACAATCTTATCCTCCACACCACGCTCAGGAGCCTCCATCTCGCTATTCACGAAACGCACAGCGTTGTGAACAGTTACCACTCTCTCAGCAGGAATGTTATACTTCTCGATAACGATGTTACGAGTCAGATTCGACACAGCAATCACACGGTCGGCAGCGGCCATACCGGCACGCTCTATCTCATACACGCGGGTATCGATATTGTCGCTCGACGAACGGTCAAACGATGTGGCGTGCATATGCACTACCAATGGCTTGCCCGACACGCGCTTTGCAGCGATACCAGCAAAATATGTGAGCCAGTCGTGTGCGTGAATAACATCAAACTGTCCCTCCAACTGACGTGCCACCTCGGCAGCTACTACTGCATAACGAGCAACCTCCTCCATAAGGTTGGCACCATACTTACCTGAGAAAGTGTAACGTTGAGTCCAACTGTCACCCTCACGCTCCCAGATCTTTCTACCCGTACGCTCGTACTCCTCGCGATAGGTGTTCCACTCCTCTGGAGAGATGTAGGGGACCATATTAGAATCGATGTGGATGAACGAAATCTTGCGCATAATGTCGTCAGCACCCTCAACTGTAGAGCCCGTACTATAACGAGCCTCCACGTCGCTGGCATTGATAACCTTCACGAATCGTTCGTCCTCATCGCCCGATGCACGAGGCATTACGAAAATAACCTCCACATCGTTACGAGCCAAACCTCGGGTCATACCGTAGCACGCAGTACCCAAGCCGCCGGCAATATGAGGCGGGAACTCCCAGCCAAACATTAATACTCTCATCCTATATATCTTTTATTATTTCTTTTTGCGTACACACTTCTTCTTAGGCTCTTCGCTCACGCTCTCCACCTCGGCCTTAGCCTTTGCGCTCTTTGTTGACTTCGCTGCGCACTTCTTTGCCGTAGGCTTCTCTGCAACAACCTTACCCGACTTCTTCTTCCACTCGCCAATAAGGTCGCTAATATAGAGCAAACCACCAACACTTGTGGCCTGTGACACACAGCCACGAGCGTGGAATGGAGGATCACCCTCGAAGCACTCGCTCACCGAACCGATACAAGAGGTCTGAATCTCCTCGTTGAAAGCCTCCAAGATAGCCTCGGCATCGGCGATAAAACGCTCACCTGCGATAGCGAAAGCTGTCTTGACATACATCATCAATGGCCATACCCAGATAGAACCGTTGCGGCTCGCCAAATCCTGCGAACGCTGATCATCACCGTATGATGGCTGATAGAATGGGTTACGAGGTGAGAGAGAACGGATACCGCGTGGTGTGAGCAGGTGCTGGCGAACAACACCCATAACATCCATAATCTGCTCCTCGCTGAGCATTGTGTAATCCAATGCTGTTGCTACGAGCATATTCGCACGACGGAAATCGTTGGTCTCGTAATCGTTTACATAGTCTGCCAAATAGCCCTCGGCGAGCCAGAACTTCGAGATGAATGACTCCTTAGTCTTTGCAGGCTCATCCTTCCAGCTATCAACAAACTCCTTATCCTTCATCTTGCGTGCCAGAGCCAATGTGTAGCTTACGGCATTATACCACAACGCCTGAATCTCTACAGCATAACCTGCACGCTGTGCTACAGGCTGACCATCGACTTTAGTGTTCATCCAAGTCAAGGCCTCACCATCAGCAGCGGCCCATACAAGGCCATTATTATGCAGCTTCACCTTCTCGCCAAAGCCTCTGCGATAAGCCTCCAATACAGACTTCATCGCCTCGCCGTAACGCTCCCACAAAGCCTTAGCCGAGATGTGTTTCTCCAAATTCTGCAATGTCCAGAAGAACCACAAGGGGGCATCAGCAGCTACCCAAGCCGAAGCCGAATCGGCGAAGTTGCCATTCTGCATCTTCGATACCATTGTATCCAGCACCTCGATACAGTCCTCCTTATACTTCTGCTCCAAAACGATACCAGGCAAAGCCATAAATGTATCGCGACCTACTGTACCATACCAGGGGTAACCAGCAATCATCTCGGTACGGCCACCTGGGCGACGTACGATAAACTGGCGAGCCGAGTGGTGCAAGCAGCTCAAAAAGTCAATCTTGTGAGTACGACGTGCGAGCGATGCCTCATAAATCTGAGTGATGGTCTCGTTGGTTGCCATCTCATCAGTTGAAGCTGAGAAGATGATGCTCTCGCCCTTCTTGATATTCATCTCGAAGTAGCCTGTTGTGAGCAAATCCTCATAGCCGTCGTAACCACGCTTAATCTCCTCGGGATACTCAAAATCGTAGTACCAGTCGGGGGCAGCTACAAACTCCACGTCCTGCTTGTTGGTCTGCAAATAGAGCCAGGGATAGCCCTCATAGAGTTTGCACTTAACGCCTCCGGCGATAGGATACGAACGACCGTTTGCATCCATATTGGCCTTCGTCAAAGAGTGTTTGTTGCGGAAGGCAAAGAATGGGCGCAAGCGCAATGTGGTATCCGAATGGGCATCAACAAGAGTGTAGCGAATCATAAGCTGTGTGCGTTTGTGAATCCACAACAGCTCCTTACGAAGGATTACACCGCCCACACGATAAGTGATTGTGGGGGTGGGAGTGTACTCGAAATCGGTGATGTATTTATGGCCACGAGGCTCATAAACACCTCTGTAACGGTGCAGGGCCAGATTAAATGACTGGTCGTGCTGAATAATGGTTTCGTCGAGTGAAGAGAGCAATACGTATGCCTCATCGCTCTGGTCGATGGGAGCAACCATCAAACCGTGATATTTGCGCGTATTGCAACATACGATAGTCGTGCTCATATAACCGCCTTTACGGTCAGTAGCCAACATCTCGCGCTGAAGCGAATACTCCAAATTACCCAACTCGCTCTTGTCAAAAGTTAATGCCGACATATTAAAGTTTTTGAAAAATTATTTATCCTCAGTAAAGTTAATAAAAATATTGTCAACTTGTTATTTTTAATCCCTATAAAATCAACATTACGCCCAAAATTTTTATTCCCTTTGTTAATATTGGTTGAGATGCCTCGGACGAGCTTAGGCCCGTCCGAGCAACTCAATATCCAAAAAACCGTTTAACGGTATAGAAAATTTACGCCCACTTAACCAGAGCGAAGTCCATACGGTGTGGCAAACGCTCGTTCTTAGGGTAAACTCGCAATGCAACGTCGAACGAACCAGTGCGAGATGGTGTGTAGTCGATAGCGAATGTAACCTCGCTGCCGTTGATGCTCTTAACCTCCAAAGCCTTTGTAGCAACAACATTCACGCTCTCGCCAGCCTCGATCTGCTTAGCTACAACCAACTCAACACCCAAATCCTCGGCTGAGAGATTAGCTACATCCAAAGTAACCTCATAGAGATACTTCTTGTCTACGAAGATTGCCTCGCTGTCGAGCTCAACGCGCTGAGTGTTCAACACCTTCACGTTGTCCCAAGCTGCCGATACCTTACGCTTCCAGGCTGCAATCTCGCGAGCCTCACGATAGTTGTTCTCAACCATCTTAGCCTTGCGCTCAGCCAACTTGTTATAGAAACGCTCCTCGTAGTCGATGAGCATACGGTTTGTAGTGAAGTTAGAAGCGATGTCAGCAACACAGCTCTTAACAGCCTTAACCCAACCGTGAGGAATACCATCCTCGCCACGGTCATAATATAAAGGTACAATCTGATCCTCGATAGTGTTGTAAATCATCTCGGCATCCAACTCGTTCTGGAAGTTCTGGTCAGCATAAGAACGCTCCATTGGAAGCATCCAACCAGCACCCTCCTTGTAGCCCTCAACCCACCAGCCGTCGAGTACTGAGAACTGCATTACGCCGTTCATCACACACTTCTCGCCTGATGTACCTGAAGCCTCCAAAGGACGTGTAGGAGTATTCAACCATACGTCAACACCCTGAACCATACGACGAGCAAGCTCCATATCGTAGTTCTGCAAGAATACAATCTTACCCAAGAACTCAGGCATCTTAGATACCTCAACGATGCGCTTAATCAAATCCTGACCTGGGATATCGTGTGGGTGAGCCTTACCTGCAAATACAAACTGTACAGGACGCTCCTTATTATTTACGAGTGCAGACAAACGCTCAAGGTTAGTAAAGAGCAAGTGCGCACGCTTGTAAGTTGCGAAACGACGAGCAAAACCGATAGTCAACACATCAGGACGGATAGTCTCAACAACCTTAACCATCTGACGTGGTGAATCGAAGCCTGCCTGCTTAGGATCGCTGTAACGCTGACGGATGTGGTTGATAAGGCGGTTCTTCAATGCGATACGCTCCTGCCACAACTCAGCATCGTCAATCTTGTGGATACCCTGCCACTCAGGAATATCGTAAACGTGACCGCTGAATGCCTTAGGGAAGTACTTCTCGTACAAACGGCGCAAGTTAGATGCTACCCAAGTTGGGAAGTGAACACCGTTTGTTACATAGCCAATGTGCAACTCATCCTTGAAGTAGCCTGGCCACATATTGCCCAAGATATCCTTCGATACCTCGCCGTGCAACCAAGACACACCGTTGACCTCCTGAGAGAGGTTACAAGCCAATACCGACATTGAGAAGCGCTCGTTAGCATCGTTAGGATTAGTCTTACCCAAGTTGATGAACTGCTCCCAAGTGATACCCAATACATCGGGGTAGTGCGACATATACTGACGCATCATCGACTCAGGGAATGCATCGTGACCTGCTGGTACTGGAGTGTGAGTTGTAAAGAGCGAAGAAGAACGTACAACCTCCATAGCCTCAGAGAATGACAAACGCTTCTTAGAGATAAGGTTGCGGCAACGCTCCAAACCGATGAACGCAGCGTGGCCCTCGTTGCAGTGGTAAACCTGCTGCTTGATGCCCATCTTCTGCAATGCACGGATACCACCAACGCCGAGCAAGAGCTCCTGCTTCAAACGGTTCTCCCAGTCACCACCATAGAGGAAGTATGTAATCTGACGATCC
>JAZOUS010000029.1:0-60238 GCA_045658265.1 Alistipes sp. | reverse complement strand
TATTAGTTTCTATGTAAAAATGTTGGAATCTTCCGCTTATTAAAAACGTTTCAAAGAACGATTCTTTACCTCAAAGTCGCTTTTTGCACGGTCGTTTTCCCAAAGGTAGATTCTCACATTTTTATATGGTTGCTAATTTGTTCTAATTCCCCTCGCCAATATAAAAATGTGGAATGACGTGTTTATTTTTCATCTCTCATCTTTGAACTTCATATATGTCTGTAATCTCGGTCGAGACCTCTCCCAAAGGGCCTGAGGTGGAGTTGATGGCCGACTGCACCTTCACAAAGTCGATGTAGGCCAGCGGCATAGGCTCGCCATCCTCGCGCACGGCGTGGGAGATGTCGAAGCCGCAGCTCTGCGCATCCGAAGCCAAAGAGTTGCTACCCTCGTTATCGGCATAGCCCCACGCATAGGGGTTATTCTTGAAGTTACCCGCCGCATCCTGAGTGGTGTTGGGGGCTATGAGCGAGCCATAGAGGGTGAAGCTCTCGGATGGAATCCAGAGCGGGTAGTACGATGGCTGGGTGTGCTGCGACGTACGTTCAACACGGCCCTCAGAGCCGAGGTTGTCGCTCCACGCCACGCTCATACGCTCGGCCACAGGGCGGAAGTAGGTGACGGCATAGCGGCGCTTGGAGGTGGCGGCATCATACTCCGAGCCACGCAACTCATACCACACATCGTCGGGCTGGCCGTTGCCGTTCACATCCTGCATAACCCACACGATGGCAGGCTCGGACGAACCCTCGTGGGTGTTGCCCCTGATTACAAAATCGGCTCCCTCGCCATTGCTGATGCTGTGGTCGAAGCCCGCAACCACCGAGCCGCCCCAGCCCCCAAGCGAGAGATACTCGCCCGCCTTGAGTCGCCCCTCGGCATAGGCAAGTGCCTGAGCGTGAGTCGTCACCGCATCGAAGCCCGACTTATCCTCGTTGATAAACTGACCTGCGGCAGGGATATATTCATAGAGTTTGTTCCATCGGGTGGTTGATGCCTCGGTGGCACTGCGGCAGAAGCTGCCCTCGGCCTGGCAACACTCCACCTCGACTGTGGCCGAGAGGGTGTAGCCATCCTCGTCACGCACCGTAACCCGCACATCATTGCGACCTATATTTTCGGGCGTGAAGAGCAATACCTCGCTACGAGATACCACCTCGCCCCCGATGCTCCACTCGAACGATGGCGCGCGGAAGTTTTCGATGGTGGGCGCAAGGGCTATGCTCTGCCCAAGCGAGATATTTCGATAGGCCCTTGAGCCTCGGTTTTCATAGATATCGGCCGACACCAAAGGGGCAGGAAAGCAGACGCTACCTGTCAGGTGCTCCACCACACTCAGCGTGGTTGCAGCCTCAGACTCCCCATCCTCGTTGGTGGCCGTAAGGGTGAGATTGTGAGTACCCACATTTTCAAATTCCACAAAAACGCTCTCGCCATCACCGCACTCCTTGCCGTCGATTTTCCAGCTATACTTGTCGGCCTTGCCGCCGCCTGTGTGGGCCACAATCTGGGTGCGCACACCAGCCTCTATTTCGCAGACTCCCTCACGACCATACAACGCCACAACGGGGGGCTTCAGAGCAAGCACCTCAACACGATAGGTGGTCTTATCGGAGCCGTTGGCTGTGGTGACTGTAAAATCAATGTAGAATGTACCAACCTGCTCGGCCTGAAAGGTATAGCTCGGCGCAGAGCCGACCGCCCTGCCCTCGATACTCCACAGATAGGTGGCATCGTCGGCGTTGGCAACAACGGGCGTGAGCGTGACGCTGCGATTGAGCTTGGTCTCGAAGATAAGCTGCGACGAGGAGCTAATCTCGGGGCCTGGCTCGGCTAAAATTTCGATATCGCGGTTGCACGAGCAGAGGAGCAGCACAAGAGAGAATATTAGAGCAGAAAAGAGTCTTTTCATATTATTACCTTTTTATCATTTTTAGCCATTTTCACAAATCGCAGAGCAGACCGCACAAGGCAATAAAAAATCCGCTCGGCCTCGGCCAAACGGGTAACAAAATCAAATCAGACAAACCTAAACGGGGACTCACCCCCTCCACATCGCCAAAAAGATATTCGACCAAAAGCCCACACTTCTCAGCGATAATTTTGTATGACTTACCCGTTACTCGCAGGCGCAATTCAAACATTCTACGGCAGGTCTTCTGACTTGTTTTGAGCGTTGCGCCTTCCCAACCCACCAGCATAGCCATAGGCCACACCGAGCTTAAGGTCAGTGGCATCGAGCAACGCCCTCCGTCGGCCGAGGCCGAGGGCAAAACTCACAGCAGCGAGCACTGTTTCGGATTCTCACCGAATTCCCTTTTGATTCCTTCCGTTAAAAGAGGAAACCGTTAGTGCAAATATAGAGAAAAAAGATTACTCACGCAAAGAATTTGGAGTTTTATTGGTTTTTTATTGCTCGGGCGGCTCTTTGAGCCCAAAAAAGGGTGCAAAATCAATATAATTTGCTAACTTTGCCCGATAATGCGTCGTGTGCGCATACGCGAGCGGGCATAATGCAACGCAGGCGCGAGGTTGCAAGCAGGCCCTCAGGTGCAGTTGGGATGGCCCTGCGGCACAGATAAAGCACACGAAGTCAGAGAGATTTATGTTAGAGAAATTAGCAAAACAGACCGCCATTTATGGCATCAGCACGATAGTGGTGCGATTCCTGAGCTACCTGCTCACGCCACTCTACACCTACAACTTCACCCAGGCGGAGTATGGTGTGGTGACCGACATCTATGCGCTGATACCATTCGCATTGGTGCTGCTCTCGATGGGTATGGAGTCGAGCTACTTCCGCTTTGCGGCCAAAGCCGAGGCCGAAGGGGGCGACGACAAATCTCTTGTCGAGAGGGGTAAGCGCAGGGTGTTTGCCACAACGTGGGGAGCAACGATAGTGGCGGCCGCAGTATTCTTTGCATTGGTGATGGTGTTGCGTGGCGGGGTGGCCCGAGTGATGGGCCCAGCATACGTTGCACACCCCTCATACATAAGCCTTGTGGCGGCCATCATTCTGCTCGATGTGGCCACTATGATACCCTTCTCGCGCCTTCGCGAGCAGGGGCGAGCATTGAAGTTTGTGGTGCTGAAGGCACTCAACGTGATGGCAAACGTGGGGCTGGCGATACTCTTTATGGCCGTTGGGCTCTTCGACACCGACTTTGGTGTGGGCTGGGTGTTTGTGGCCAACCTTGCGGCAAGCATCATAACGCTCATTGCCATTCTGCCCACCACCGAGCGCACGATGCCGACCATCGACTCGGCTCTGCTGAAGAGAATATTTGCCTACTCGCTGCCACTACTCATTGGCGGTGTGGCGGGTACTGCGGGCGAGTTTATCGACCGTCAGATGATTAAATACATCCTGCCCGAGGGGGTGGCGATGGCACAGCTCGGAGTCTATGGAGCTATCACGAAGATTGCCGTTGTGATGACTCTCTTTACGCAGATGTATCGCTTTGCGGCCGAGCCATTCTTCCTCTCGAACTTCCGCAAGGAGGAGTTTGTGGAGTCGAATGCCGCCGCAATGAAATATTTTGTGATGGCCTCGATGGCGATATTCCTCGGCATAGCTCTGCTGAGAGATCTCTTTGCACTGATTGTGGGGCGTGACTTCCGCGAGGGGATTGATATGCTGCCCATCATACTCGGCTCGAATGTGATGGCGGGCGTGTGGCTCAACCTCTCGTTTTGGTACAAGCGTGAGGAGCGCACCCGATTTGCGATATATGTGACATTTGTGGGCTTAGCCGTTGCCGTTGTGGCGAGCCTGCTGCTGGTGCCACGATGGGGTAACTATGGAGCTGCGTGGTCGCGCTTTGCGGCCGAGGCTGCGATGGTGGGCGTGAGCTACTACCTCAACCGCCGCTTCTTCCCAACGCCCTACGACATTGGTCGCATAGCCGAATATGTGGCGTTGGCGCTGACGCTCTACTTTGTGAGCGAGCAGACGGTTGGCGATGCCGAAAATATGGTGCTCCGCTATGGGGTGAACATTGGCCTGCTGGCCGTATATGGAGGTTATGCCATTTGGCGAGAGGGGGTTTTGAGGAGAATTCAAAATTCAAAATTCAAAATTCAAAATTGAGTCTTACGACTCTTTTATGATTGAATATAAGAGCGTTGAATTTTAGGGCAAGAAATAAAAATACGTCATTTCACATTTTTGCATTGGCGAGGGGCGGAGGGGCTACAAAGCAACTATGCAAAAATGTAGAAATCTACCTTTGGGAAAAGGCGGTGCAAAGAACAACTTTGTGTCAAAGTAAATCGTAAAAGTGTCGTAAGACACCCCATCGTCGGTTTTGCCCTCGGGATATGACGTGAGATAGAATAAAAAACAAAAAAAAGATAAAGAACTATGAAAGTAAAAATCGTAAATCAGTCGCGCTTTGCGCTGCCAGAGTATCAGACTCCGCTGTCGGCAGGTCTCGATATTCGTGCCAACATCGAGGAGAGCATCACACTCGCTCCGTTGGAGCGTACATTGGTACCAACAGGGCTCTATGTGGAGCTGCCCGAGGGTTATGAGATGCAGATTCGCCCACGCAGTGGCCTTGCGGCAAAGCACGGCATCACCGTTCTGAACTCGCCAGGCACCATCGATGCCGACTATCGTGGCGAGATTAAGGTTATACTCGTAAACCTGAGCAACACACCCTTTACAATCGAGGCGGGCGAGCGCATAGCACAGATGGTGGTGGCACGCCACGAGCAGATTGAGTGGGAGAGCGTCGAGGAGCTCGGCACAACAGAGCGTGGTGCGGGCGGCTTTGGCTCGACAGGTAAGTAATTTTCAAACAGATTTTTCAGACTATGAGATACTTGAAGATTTTTGCAGTGGCGGCACTCCTGCTCTCATCGTGCGCCAAGCCTGCGCCATCACCCAAGCGTGTGGCACTCGATACAACAATGGGTAGAATCACCGTTGAGCTGAGCGACCTTACACCTCTGCACCGCGACAACTTTGTGGCACTCGCCGAGGAGGGTTACTTCGACTCGTTGCTGTTCCACCGCGTAATCGAGAACTTTATGATTCAGGGTGGCGACCCTCGCACCCGCACAATCAGCGGCCGAGAGTTCGATGCCAACGGCCCTGAGACTGGCGAGGCACGTTACTGGGGTAAGATTGATGCCGAAATCAACTTCCCCACGCTCTACCACCAGCGGGGCGCACTTGCCGCAGCACGCGAGGGGGATATGGTAAACCCTCAGCGTCGCTCATCGAGCACACAGTTCTACATTGTGTGGGGCCGCACCTTCACCGATGAGCAGCTCGATGCCCAGCAGGCTCGCATCAGCCGCGCAACAGAGGGCAAGGTAACTCTGCCCGACCACATCCGCGAGGCCTACAAGACCATTGGCGGCACACCCCACCTCGACGGCCAGTACACTGTGTTTGGCCACGTTGTCGAGGGCTTGGATATTGTGGAGAAGATTCAGCGCACCGCAACCGACTCGCTCGATAGGCCCATTGAGGATGTGCGTATTATGAAAGCTACCGTTTTGGAGTAATAATAATTTAGCTTTATGCGTTTTGCCGATATCATAGGACAGTCGCAGTTGAAGCGTCAGATAGTGGAGAGCATCGAGCGAGGCCGCATCAGCCACGCACAGCTCTTCAGCGGTGCGGCGGGTGCAGGCACTCTGCCCATAGCTTTAGCCTATGCTCAATACCTCAACTGCACAAACCGCCACGATGGCGACTCCTGCGGTGAGTGCCCATCGTGCGTGAAGATGCAGCAGATGGCTCACCCCGACCTGCACTTTGTCTTCCCCGTAAACAAGCAGGGCAAGAAGAGTGGCGAGGTGGTACTCAGCAGCGAGTTTATGGATTTATGGCGCGAGGTGGTGAGCCAGACGGGTGGTTACTTCACCCGCCAGCAGTGGAACGACAAGCTCGACTTGGGCAAGACGCTGAAGGGTATGATTACGGCTCGCGAGGCCGACGAAATCATCCGCCGACTATCGTTCAAGAGCTTCGAGTCGGAGTATAAGATTATGGTTATATGGCAGCCTGAGTCGATGAACGACGAGGCGGCAAACAAGATACTCAAGATATTGGAGGAGCCCTGGCAGAAGACCATCTTCCTGCTCATCACCGAGCGAGCAGACCTGCTGCTGCCAACCATCATATCGCGCACTCAGGAGGTGGCCGTACCACGCCTTACGGTGGAGGATTTGATTCCGATAGCGGGGTGTGACGACAGGATGCAGGCGGCCAATATGGCACGCTTGGCGGCGGGCGACGTGATTGAGATGAAGCGCATTGCGGGCGGTGGCGACGATGCTCTGCGCCACGAATGTTTCGATATGTTCTGCCGACTGATGCGACTATCGTATAACGACAAGCATCTGGAGCTGATGGAGTGGGCCGACGAGGTGTCGGCATTGCCACGCGAGCAGCAACGAGCTATGCTCATCCACTCGGCACGACTGCTGCGTGAGAGTTATATGCTCCACGCTGGGCTCGGCTCGATAAGTTATCTGTGGGGCGAGGAGGCCGACTTCTGCAACAAGTTTGCACCATTTATCGGTAACCAGAATGTGGAGTTTATCCTCGAACAGATTGAGTTGGCGATGCGTCAGGTGAGCCAGAACGGCAACTCACGCATCATATTCACCCACTTCGCGCTGGCCGTAAGTAAAACCATCAACCGCCTGAAGTAGTATGAGCCAGAAGCAACCACACAGCCTGATTCTGCTTACGGGCTGCAACATCGAGCCCAAGCAAGAGCTTCTCATTCGTGCCGCCGAGCTGCTGCACCAGAGGGTGGGACGTGTGGTGGCACACAGCGACATCTACTACTCCGAGGCTTGGGGATTCGCTGCCGACGAGCTCTTTGCCAATATGGCTTTGGAGTTGCAGACCACACTTGAGCCACTCGAGGTGCTCGACCTTACGCAAGCCATCGAGCAGGAGCTGGGGCGCAACAGAGCCAAAGAGCAGGAGCAGAAGGCCGCCTCGGGCGAGCGATACTGCTCACGCACGATGGATATCGACCTAATGTTCTACGACAACGAGGTGATTCACTCCGAGCGGCTCACCATTCCCCATCCGCTGATGCAGGAGCGGGAGTTTGCACTGCGTCCGATGGCCGAGATAGCCCCCGAGAGACCACACCCCACACTGGGCAGAACGGTGGCAGAGCTTTTAAGAGATATAGTAACGCAACCTGATACTGATAGTAACAGATAGTTTTTGATAAGATTATGACAAGAAAAAACAAGATACTCCACATAGCCGTTGCGCTGGTGATGGCACTCGGCGTGGTGGGCTGCTTCAAGAGCGTGGTGGGCTACACCATCTTCCGTGTGGATGTGAAGATACAGGCCACCGACGATGGCGAATACCGCCGAGCGCAGGATCTCTACACCTACGCCTACTATGCCGACTCGACAGAGTGGTATATAGCGAGCTATGAGGATGCCTGCTATAGGGTGCTGACCAACAAGCTCTCGGGCGAGAAGCGCGAGGGGTGTGATGTGTATGGCGAGATGAACCCATCGAGCGACTACCAGATCTCGATGGAGATCAACCAGCCGATGACGATGATGGTGATTGTCGATCCCACAAACAAGATATATGCCTACCGCAACTACGAGCTGCCCGAAAACCTTGAGCGGGTTGATACGAAGCTCTACATAGCGGCGTGGAAGCAGTCGTACTCAACGGCTGGCTGGCGCATAGTGAACGAGTTTTACCAGAAACAATAAGCAAAGAAGCATATCTTCAGACGATGAACAGAGATTACAGGATATTTCAGGCACGCACGCTGCGTGCCATAACAGCGGGCGTGGCGTTGCTCTTCTCGGGTGCATTCCTGAGCCGTTGCGCCTCAATCGGTCAGCTCGATGGTGGCCCCTACGACACATTGCCACCCGTTGTGCTGGGAGTCTTCCCCCACAACTACTCGACCAACTTCAAGGATAAGCAGATACGTTTCGAATTTAACGAGTATGTGCAGATAAAGGATCAGCAGAAGGAGCTTTTCACATCGCCCACGATGAAAAAGCCCACCATCACGCTGCGTGGCAAGAGCCTGATTATGGATCTAAAGTCCGACACGCTGAAGCCCAACACCACCTATGCCATCGAGTTTGGCTCGACCGTTGCCGACAACAACGAGGGTAACCCGCTGCACGGCCTGCGCTATGTATTCTCGACTGGCGAGAGCATCGACTCGATGATTATCTCGGGCTACACCGAGAATAGTGAGTCGGCCGACTCGCTTGGCAAGACTTTCATCTACTTCTTCGAGGCCGACTCGGTGGCCGAGCCAAAGGAGTGGGACTCGACGATGTTCAACTACACCCCCTCGAAGATTGCACGCTCGCAGAACAACGGTATCTTCATAGCCCAGAACCTGCGCCCTGTGGATTACAGAATCTACGCCTTCAACGACTCGAACGGCAACCAGACCTATGAGCCAGGGGTGGATATGGTGGGATTCATCGACGGGGTTTACAACCCTACGAAGATGCCTCCGTTTGGTGTGTGGTACGACTCGATACGCCGCTACCCATCGGCCGATCCGCAGCTCTACTTCCGACTCTTCGAGGACAAGAGCTTTGCCCGCCAGAGTATGCAGGATGCTGTGCGTCCCGAGCAGCACAAGGTGCTTATCACCTTTGCCGCCGAGCACCCCATAATCAAGCAAATCGACATCGAGGGCATCCACCCCGACAGCATAATCTATGAGCCATCTCTCAAGGGCGACTCGCTCACGCTCTGGCTCAACGTGCGCTCGGCTTCGCTGCCCGACTCGCTGAAGGGTACGATGATATATATGAAGCACGACTCGATACGCCAGCTTCTGCCCGACACAGCCTCACTGCGCCTGAACTGGCGAAGGATTGAGAGCAAGCAGCAGGAGCGTGAGCGCGAGAAGCAGGAGAAGGCTCGCGCAAAGGCCGAGGCCGAGGGTAAGGAGTGGAAGGAGCCCGACCGCCCATCGCTCTTCCGCTTCCAGGAGTTCAAGAGCAAATTTGAGGTGAACCCCGAGACAGACTATCCGCTCAACCTTATCACGCCACTCACCCTGCTCGACACAGCCCGCATCGAGCTGCTCTCGTGGAGCGACAAGGGCGACACCATCTCGGAGCCATTCAAGTTAGAGTACGATTCGGTGAAGATGCGCCGATTGTATGTAAAGGCAAAGTGGGATGCCCAGCGAGAGTATCGCCTCAATCTGCCAAAGGGTGTGATGCGCGACATTATGGGCGAGAGCAACGACTCGATGGCCGCCAGCCTGACCGTCTCCGACGTTGAGAAGTATGCCAAGCTCAACCTCACAATCCGTGCCCGCAAGGAGGGTGCGCAGTATGTGTTGCAGTTTGTCGGTGCCGAGAACAACAAGAACATCATCCGCGAGATACGCAACTTAGGCGCGGGACGTCACACCATCAACTACATACCCGCAGGCGAGATGCGTCTTAGAATCATCGAGGATGATAACGGCAACGGCGAGTGGGATGGCGGTAATATGGTGGAGCGTCGCCAGAGCGAGCGAGCCGAGTTCTATAAGAACGAACGCGACGAGGAGGTCTTCACCACCAAGACAGGCTGGGAGTTTGATATCACACTCGATATGAACCGCATATTTGCACCTGTGACGATGAGCCAGCTTATCGAAATTCTCGACAAGCGCGAGGCTGTGCGCATAGTAAAGGCCGAGGAGAAGCGTCGCGAGGCCGAGCGCAAGAAGCAGAGCGAAGGTCACGGCCACAATCACGGCGGTGGTATGATGGGTGGCGCAGGTGGCCTCGGAGGTATGATGGGTGGCGCAAGCGGAATGATGGGAGGCGCTGGCGGAATGCAGCAAGTAAGATAGCCCCAAACAATCCCGAAAAAGAAACGATAGAGAGTAAAGAAATGATGAGATATATCACAAAGATTTTTATGTTGGTTGCAGCCTTAGTCGTGCTCGGTGGGAGTGCGCAGGCGCAACACACACTCGGAGTATTTGGCGGTACGGCATCGGCCACAGCCCGCTTCTTCCCCAAGCAGGAGATGAAGTCGATTTGGGGCAGAGGCAACTATGGAGTATCGTGGCGTTACTACTCGCTGCCCCGCTTTGTGGGTGCGGTGGGTGCCGACATCGAGCTGCTGCAGCGCGGCTTCTCGTATGGCTACGCCTACAGCACCTATCTCGATGACAAGGGTAACGAGCAGCGCGAATATGAATACTACACACGCCGACTCAATTCGGTGATGATACCTTTGGTGTGGCAGCCTCACTTCTATATGATTAACAACCACTTGAGAGTCTATCTCGAGGCGGCCCTAACCCTCTCCTACAACTTTGGAGGCGACTGGGACTACACCGACAACGACCAGAGTGGCCACTACGACTGGCGCAGGGAGCGCGACAACCGCTGGAACTATGGCTTAGCGGGCGGTGGAGGTGTGGCTCTGCTGCTGGGACGCTACGAGATAGGTGTGCGCGCCCGCTACTACTTCGGCTATGCCGACATACTGCGCAACCGCAACAAATACTACGACAACGCGACCGATGGGCCCGAAAACCCATTTAGCTACACGCCCCTCAAGTCGCCCCTCGACAACCTGACGTTCAACATCACGCTGGCCTACCGATTCAACCCCGACGGCTTCTTGGAGTGGACCCACAAGCCTACACGCCAGAAGAACACCAAGCGCGAATTCAAATTCTCGAACGCTGGCGATGTGGGAGCAAGGCGATAGTGTGAAGGCGATAGTGTGAATAAAAAGAGTGAAAATATAAACAACAAACAATATGGAACAGGTACAGACAACACGACAGCAGAAGATTGCACGACAGATTCAGCGCGACATTGCCGAGATTTTGCAGAAGGAGAGCGGCCTTACGCCTCGTGGCATTATGACTACGGTGACAACGGTGAGGGTATCGCCCGACTTTGCCTATGCAAAGGTATATTTCAGCATCTTCCCATTCGAGCGCAACGCCGAGGTGATGGAGGCCTTAGAGAAGAGTAACTGGTTTATCCGCCGCGAGCTCGGCAAGCGCATCCGCAACCAACTCAAGATTGTGCCCGAGCTGCAATTCTTCCTCGACGACTCGTTAGAGTATATCGAGAATATCGACTCACTGCTGAAGGAGTAAAGGCCTCATTGGAAATTCAAAATTCAAAATTCAAAATTCAAAATTAGGGGTTGTGACCTTTTTATGATTGAGTTTGAGAGTGGAGAGTTTTGGATTAAAAACCGCACCGATAAATTTTGAGAAAGAAATTGGATTTGGAATGAGCCGAGAGAAATCTTGGTATAAAGGAAAAATTCAATTTTGAATTTTGAATTTTGAATTTTGAATTATTCATAGCTCGTCGTTATCTCCACTCGCGTGGGGCGCACTCGGTGATTAACCACATTGCAAGGGTTAGCATCGTGGCTATGGCTGTGCCCGTAGCTGCGCTGGTGGTGCTGCTCTCGGTCTTCAACGGACTGGAGGGTATGGTGACATCGCTCTACAAGGCTGTGGATGCCGACCTGAGCATCACGCCATCGGCCGGCACAACGCTCTCGGTGGAGGAGCTACCCGCAGATGTAATAGCCCGCACCCGAGGCGTGGAGGCACTCTCTTTCACGTTAGAGCAGGAGGCTATGGTCGAGATGGATGGTCGCCGAGCCATCGTAAGGCTGAAGGGTGTGGATGAGAACTACACCCGCGTACTGCCCATAGCCGAGCGCATTGCCTCAGGCGAGATGAGCCTCAAGGAGGGCGAGATGGTGGTGGCAAGTGGCGTGATGAACGACTTAGGCATAGCCTCGAACCGCATTGGCAGCGAGGTGAGGTTGTTTGCCATCGACCGCACGCGATTCTCGACCATAGTGCCGATAAGCGGCTACTCGATGCAGACCAAGAGGATTGTAGGGGCCTATAATATCGACGAGGATAATGCCCATCTGGCACTCATACCGCTGAGTGAGGCGCAGCGACTGTTGCGCTACAACGACCGCATCTCGAAGGTGGAGATCAAACTCAGCCCCGATGCCAAGCCAAGCCATACGGCCGAGCTGCTGCAACAGAGCTTGGGCGAGGGTGTGAGGGTGCTGACACGCGAGCAGAGCAACTCGCTCTACAGGCTTATGGCGTTAGAGAAGTGGGGCGTGTTTGGCATTGCGGCATTGGTGCTGCTGATTGCATCGCTCTCGATTGTGGGTACAATAGTGATGGCTATGATTGAGAAGCGTGACGATGTGCAGACTCTGCGCACGATGGGCGCAAATGAGCAGCTCATAAGCCGAATATTCATTGGCGAAGGATTGCTTATGGCCGCAATAAGTGGCACAGCGGGAGTGGCCATAGGCGTAGCTCTGTCGCTTGCACAGCAACACTTGGGCCTTATCAGGCTCGATGCCGTATCGTTAGCCATCGACGCCTACCCCGTTGAGCTGAGGTGGGGCGATGTGGCGATAAGTGCGGCGGTATATTTTGCGATTGCCCTTTGTGTTATTCGCGCCACTGTGGGTGCCGTGATGCGCCGCGAGAGGGCTGAGTGAGCAGCCAAGCATAACAAAACAGCTCCCAAAAAAAGAGAAAAAAGAGAGACAAGATATATGAAAAGAGTATTTATGATAGCGCTGACAGCGGCCATAGCTCTGCTGGGCAGTTGCAGCCGTTACAAGATTATCCCCGAGGCAGAGCTTGCCAAGATATTCCACGACGCTATGCTGATTAACGCATACGTCGGATTGGAGAGCATCAACATCGACTCGCTGAACATCTATGAGCCTATATTCGAGAAGTATGGCTACTCGACAGGCGACATACGCCACACCATCAACAGCTTCTCGCGCCGTAAGAATGCGCGATTAGGCGACGTGGCCGAGTATATGATTACTCAGTTTGAGTTGGAGTCGCACGCCCTGAAGCAGGGGGTGGCGAAGCTCGACACCATCAACAATGTGGCCGAGCGCCGCTTCCACACCACAATCTACGAGAAGAAGGAGGTGGAGATAAAGGGCGAGAAGGATTCGTCGCTGCTCCACTACTATGTACCCATAAATGGCGAGGGACTCTACGACTTCAACTTCCGCTACACCATCAACGAGCCCGACGATGTGCGTGGCCGCCGAATGGTTATCTACAAGGTGCGACGCGACTCATCGAAGATTCTGCTCTTCCAGAACCAGATGTATGTCGATAGAACCAACACGGCCAACACCCGCCAGAGAATCGAGAGCGACAGAGATAGCAACATCATAGCATTCTACATCTACCTCAACGACCGCCAGCGTGTGATTAAGCGCGACAGCAAGAAGCCCGCCCACCTCACGCTGCACGAACTGAAGGTGGAGTTTCAGCCACCCACCGAGGAGTGTATAAGGATGCTATTCGATGAGCAGACCAACCTGCGCATACTCTCCGATACGATGCTCAGAGCCAACGAGCAAGCTGCACTGCGGGCCGAGGAGACCGCCAGGAGGTGATGCGCCGCATAGCCGCACACTGGCTGCTGAACGATGGTGAGGTGACTCCGTCGCCACTCATCACGCTCGACAACGACGGTCGCATAGCGGCCATCGAGCAGTGGCAGAGCCTCGACAATGTGGCTCACACCGAGTTTTATGCGGGTGCGCTGACGGCAGGATTTGTCAACGCCCACTGCCACATCGAACTATCGTATCTGCGTGGCCGCATAGAGCGTGGCAGTGGTTTTGCAGGCTTCGCAAGGGCCATAGGTCAGGTGCGTGGCGAGGCTACACCCGAGCATAGAATCCGCGCATTAGTGGCTGCCGACCGCAAGATGCAGAGCGAGGGTGTGGTGGCTGTGGCCGACATAGTAAATGGCTCAACCTCGATGGCGATGAAGCAGCAGAGCGCAATTCGCTACCACTCGTTTGCCGAGGTGTTTGGTCTATGCTCAACGGCCGAGCCTATGCGTGAGCTGCTCGCCTATCCACATACTACCCTCACGCCTCACTCCACCTACTCGTTGCAGAGTGGTGTGTTTGGCGAGGTGGCGAGTGAAAAATACCCCGACCAGAGGGTTGCGCCACTCTCGATTCACTTTATGGAGTCGCCCGACGAACTGGCGCTATATAGCGGGCAGGGCTCGCTGGCAGAGTGGTACGAAAGGATGGGCTGGGAGTGTGATTTCCTGCACTACTCTTCGCCCGCAAAGCGCATTGCAGGGCAGGTGGAGGCCGACCGCAAAGTGATGCTGATTCACAACTGCTGCCTGAGTGAGGAGGATTACGATGTGATAGAGCAGCACTTTATCCAAAGGCCAAGCTGGGTGGTGTGTCCCCGCTCAAATGATTACATTTCGGGGTTGCGGCCGCCGCTTGAGCTGCTCAGAAAAAGAGGTGCTGAGATTTGTATCGGTACCGACTCATTGGCCTCGAACGAGGAGCTCTCGATGGTGGGCGAGATGAAGCTGATGAGCGAGGTGCCGTTAGCCGAGCTATGCAAGTGGGCCACCATAAATGGAGCAAAGGCACTCGGCATAGATGATGAGTTTGGCCGCGTGGAGATTGGCCGAAAGTGTGGTTTGGTGCTGCTGGAAGGCATCGCCCGCGACCAAGACGGGGTGCTGAGGGTATGCGAGAGGACAACTTCGAGAAGGCTGGCCTGAGGCGGGCAGGGCTTGAGGCAATTCAAAATTCAAAATTCAAAATTCAAAATTATTTTTGAGTTTTGAGGATGGGTTTTGGATGGTAATATACTTTAATATAAATTGGATTTAGATTATGTAAAGATTTCTCTTTCAGTCAAAGATAATCCAATTTTGAATTTTGAATTAAAAGAAATATAGGTTTATGGAACTGAAAAAGATTTTGGATAAGCGTCGCAGTACTCGTAAGTTCAGCGACCGCAAGGTGGAGAAGCAGAAGTTGCAGAGCATCGTGGAGATGACTTTGCAGGCTCCTTCGTCACGCAACTCACGCTCTACACGCCTCTGGGTGGTCGAGCAGCCTGAACTGTTGCAGCACATAGCCGATATGCGCGACTACGGCTCGGCATTCGTAAAGAACGCCGCAGCGGCAATCTTGGTGATGGGCGACAGGACGGCCACCGACCTGTGGGTTGATAACTGCGCCATCTCGGCCACAATACTCCAGATGGCCATAGTCGATGAGGGGTTGGCTTCGTGCTGGGTACACGTCAACGACCGCCCTGTGCTTCGTGCCGAGCCCGAGGGCAAGAAGGCCGACGAGTTCTTGCGCGAGAAGCTGAACATACCCGAGCACTACGGCATCCTCTGCGCCATAGCTTTGGGTTACTCCGATTTTGTGCCTGCTGCACTGCCAGCCTACGAGGGTGAGGAGCGTGTGAAGTGGTTGTAAGCAGAGTGAGATAGATTGGAAGCAAAAACTTAACTACAATGGAGAACAATATAGTAAACTACAAGCGTGAGGAGTCTTACGATGCCGAGCGCATAGAGAAGCTCGCCTACCACTATCGCGAGATACTCTCGCTGCTGGGCGAGGATCCCACTCGCGAGGGGCTTATCAAGACACCCTCGCGAGTGGCAAAGGCTATGTCGTTTGTGACACGAGGCTACTCACAGGACCCTGTGGAGATTATCAACTCGGCCATCTTCAACGAGGAGTATCAGCAGATGGTGTTAGTGAAGGATATCGAGATATTCTCGATGTGTGAGCACCATATGATGCCATTTGTGGGTAAGGCCCACGTTGCCTACATCCCCAATGGTCGCATCACAGGCCTCTCGAAGATTGCACGCGTGGTGGAGTCGTATGCCCGCCGTCTGCAGGTGCAGGAGCGTCTGACGGTGCAGATTCGTGACTGCATACAGAAGGCGTTGAACCCGATTGGTGTGGCAGTGGTTATCGAGGCCAGCCATATGTGTATGCAGATGCGCGGTGTGGAGAAGCTCGGCTCGGCCACCACAACATCGGCCTTTACGGGTGTCTTCCTGAAGGATACACGCACCCGCGAGGAGTTCCTCACACTCATAAGCAACAAATACAGATAGTATAACAACAAACCACAATAGACTATGAAGAGAATATTACTCGCTGCGACTATGATTGTTGCGGCACTCACTCTTTCGAGTTGTTTTACAAAAGATAACCACATCAAGGTTATCTCCTACAACATACGCCTCAGCGGCTTAGGCCACGCCCGAGGTGCAGACGGCGTGCACTACTGGGACAACCGCCGCCACGCATCAATCAATATGATCAACGACGAGAAGCCAACCGTATTCGGTTTGCAGGAGGCCTGCTCCGACCAGATTGATTTTTTAGTGGAGAACCTGCCCGACTACGACCACATTGGCGTGGGCCGCGACGATGGCAAGCGCGCAGGTGAGTTTATGTCTATCTTCTACCGCAAAGATATGGTAGAGCTGCTCGATGGCGGCACATTCTGGCTCTCGGAGACACCCGAGAAGGTGTCGCAGGGTTGGGATGCAGCGTGCCGACGCACCTGCACCTGGACACGAATGCGTATGAAGGCATCGGGCGACGAGTTTATCTATCTGAACACCCACCTCGACCACCTCGGCGCAAAGGCCCAGCAGGAGAGTGTTAAACTTATCGTCGAGCGTGTGAAGCCATACCTCGATGAGGAGTTGCCTATATTTATCACCGCCGACTTCAACCTCACACCCGAGAGCCCATTCCTTACTCCACTGCGTGAGGTGATGGACGACGCTCGCGACGTAGCCGACCAGACCGACCACCGAGGCACATTCAACGGCTGGAACACCGTAAAGGGCAGTGTGATTATCGACCATATCTTCCTGAAGAATGCCGAGGCGCACTCGTTCAAGGTGTTGTGTGACAAGAACTACGGTGCACCGCTGATTTCGGACCACTACCCTGTGGTGCTGGAGGCGAGCTTTTAATACATTACTTAAAAATATATACGTCATTTCACATTTTTATATTTGTTTGGGTAATTAGAATGACTAAGCAAGTATATAAAAATGTAGAAATCTACCTTATAAGAAACGATATTGCGCAAAGTGACTTTGAGGCAAAGACCGTTCTTAGGTAGGCTCTAAATAAGCGGTAGATTCTCACATTTTCGCATAGAGGCTTATATTATCACCGCTGGCCCACGATGCGAAAATATGGAATGACGAAGTATATATAATTTTGAATTTTGAATTTGATTTATGGAAGAGAGAGTAAACGAAATACTCGCGCAGATTGTTCATCCCGAGACCGAGCGCAACATTGTTGAGGGCGGTATGGTGGAGTCGGTGACAGCTCGCGAGGATAAGATTGTGGTGGTGCTGCGATTCCAGAAGGCACGCGACCCATTTGCAAACCGCATTAAGGCTATTGCCGAGAAGATGCTCGCCGAGGCCTTCCCCGCAGCGGCAGATAATATACTTGTGGCCATCAAGGAGGCTGCGCCAAAGGCTCCACAGCCCAAGCGCGAGAGCACAACAGTTAAGGTGGGAAAGATTATCGCCATCGCCTCGGGCAAGGGTGGTGTTGGTAAGTCAACCGTAACGGCTAACCTTGCACTCACGTTGCGCAATATGGGCTTCCGTGTGGGATTGCTCGATGCCGATATTTATGGTCCTTCACAGCCCAAGATGTTTGGTTGCGAGGGTTATCTTCCCGAAGCTGTACAGGAGGATGGTCAGGACTATATAGTGCCAGCGCAGAGTCAGGATATTGAGCTGATGTCGATTGGTTTCTTTATCCAGCCCAACGATGCTCTGATGTGGCGCGGCGCTATGGCGACAAGTGCGCTGAAGCAGCTTCTGCACCAGACTATGTGGGGCGGCTTGGACTTCCTGCTGATTGATATGCCTCCAGGAACGGGCGATATTCACCTCACGATTCTCTCGGAGATTAAGCTCAACGGCGCAGTGATTGTATCTACACCTCAGCAGGTGGCTGTGGCCGATGTGGTGCGTGGTGTGGAGATGTTCCGCCACGAGCAGGTGAATGTGCCAGTGTTGGGCGTTGTGGAGAATATGGCGTGGTTCACACCAAAGGAGTTGCCCGACAACCGCTACTACATCTTCGGCAAGGGTGGCGCAAAGAGCTATGCCGAGCAGGCAGGAGTAGATTTCTTAGGCGAGATACCTCTCATACAGTCGATTATGGAGGGTGGCGAGACAGGTACGCCATCGGTTGAGAACGACAAGGAGGTTGAAAAGTATTACCGCGCAATAGCCGAGAAGATTATCTGCAAGCTATAAACCCCAACAAGCCTGAAACTACCAACCTTAAAACTTCACTTTATGAAACATACAATCACTCTTTTGACCGCACTCCTCACATTGGGTGTATGGTCTGCCACAGCACAGAACTACGACGAGAGCAAAGTAGGTAACTACCCTCTGCCCGACCCATTGACATTTGTCGATGGCAAAAAGGTGAGGAGTAAAAAAGATTGGCCACGTCGCCGCGAGGAGATTTTGGAGATTTTCCAAAGCCAGATGTATGGCCGTATGCCTGCCGCACCCGAGACTGTTGTGTGGGAGGTTATCGAGCAGGGGCCAACGCTGAGTGGTTTTGCCACACGCAAGCAGATAAAGATGTGGTTCAAGAGCGATAAAAGCGGACCAACAGTCGATTGGCTTGTGATAACACCCAACCATATTAAAGAGCCTATGCCAGCTATAATGCTGCTCAACTACAATGGCAACCACACCCTGCTTCCCGATAAGGAGATAGCTATAAACCCCAACTGGATGCGTAACGAGTCGTGGAAAGACATTAAAAACAACAGGGTTACAGATTATACAAGAGGTTTTGTTCACGACACCTACAAAGCCAATAATATACCTGTTGCAATGCTTGTAGCCGAAGGTTATGCGGTGGTGAGTGCCTGCTATGCAGATATTTCAGCCGACCCTTATCTGTGGGATACCGACAGTGAGGGCAGATCGCTGCAACAGACTATAGCTTACGACAAGATATTTGAGTTGTGGGGTGAGCGTGATGAGAGCCGCACCGATAACACCACAGCGCTGGCAGCTTGGGGTTGGACCTTGAGCCGAGGTGTGGATATGCTTGAGCAGATGGACGAAATAGATTCAAAAAAGGTCCTGCTCACGGGCTACTCACGATTGGGTAAGGCAGCACTGGTGTCGGCAGCCTTTGATGAGCGATATGCCTGCGTGGTTATTAACCAGACTGGCGGTGGCGGTGTACCTCTGCACAAACACTACTTCGGCGAGAATGTGGCGACAATGTCACACTTCTTCACCCACTGGTATTGCAAAGCATACGCCCAGTATGCAGATAACGAGGAAGCGATGCCTTTCGACCAACATATGCTACTGGCCTGCATAGCACCACGTCCGCTGCTGATTCAGGGTTTCAACGACCCGTTCTACGACACTAAAGGTGAATGGATGGCGGTTAAGGCGGCCAACCCAGTTTGGAAGTTTCTTGGTAAAAAGGCACTGCCCGACGCTAAAGCCGAATGGCCAGGCGACTATGATATGAGTGCCGTAGGTGAATACCTAGGCTACTACCACCGCGATAATGCACACGGTATAGCTATGTATGATTGGGTAGCGATGCTCGACTTCGCAGAGAAATTTTTGAAATAATAAGTTCTAAAAAAGTTGTGAGTAGGATTCTACTCACAATTTTTTTTATCGGTTTGTCGGGCCGAGTGGGATATTATATATAAACACTTAATTTCACATTTTTATATTGGTTTGGGTGATTAAAACTACTAAGCAATTATATAAAAATGTAAAATCTACCTTTGGGAAAACGGCGGTGCAAAGAATGACTTTGCGGCAAAGAATAATTCTTAGGCAGGCACTAAATATAAGGTAGATCCCAACATTTTTACATATACCCTCATACCATCTCAGAACGATAGTTGATGTAAAAATATGGGATGACGAGGTTTATATAAATAAATAAACACGTCATTTCACATTTTTATATTGATGAGAGTGATTAGAATAGATTAGCAACAATATAAAAATGTAGAAATCTACCTTATAAGAAACAACTTTGCTAAGAATGGCTTTGAGGCAAGAATAATTCTTTAGCAGGCACTAAATAAGCGGTAGATCACAACATTTTCGCATATATTCTTTTCGCTTCTCCGCACCTCTACATTGCGAAAATATGGGATGAAGGGATATATATTTTTTGAATTGGTTTGCTCAAAGATGGCTAAAATGGCTGTTGACAACCCATAGAATAGTTAATAAAATTTGTTAATAAATAGTAGAATAACTGTTTAACAACTTTTAACAAAATTTTGGCCACGAAAACCGTCATTTTGCTAACTCGCAGATAGTGAGAAGGGGTGTTGAATAGCAAATTTTTTATGCACTTTTTTATAATAATTTGTAAAAAATCTTATTAACTAATTACAAGGGGCGAATGATGAAAACTTTTTGGTGTTGATATGTTGATAGAGTTTTTCAACAACTGATAAAAAATGCGGCGGCAAGGGTGTGAAAATGGATATAACATATTGATAATATGAGGGATTAAGAGTTTTGTGATTGGATGGTTTTTGGTTGAAAATATTGTGATGGGTGTTGAAATAAATTGCATAAGAAAGTTTTGAACACTATCAACAGCCTTATATATTCTTCTATTATTTATTTTATTTAAATATAAAGTAAAAATAATTATAAACTTTACTGTTGACAACTCCACAGCAAAATCGAAAAAACAGACTCTATCCACTATATCGAAACAACCTACACCACGTTGTAGAGAAGGCGTGTTGAAAACAGGGCCGAGCGGGGGAATTCAAAATTCAAAATTCAAAATTCAAAATTCAAAATTCAAAATAAACATCCACCCCCTATAATATATAAAATATATAACCTGTGGAATATACACCCGAAATGAGACCGGCGGGTGGTGGAAATAGGGGCGGGGAAATGTGATATTTTTTTGCTCTTAAATTTGCAAAACTGATGTTCGATGTATTATCTTTGTGTGATGAATGGACATTGACTGCCCGATGACCTTCGCCTATATTTAAGTAAAACAGAGATTAGATTATGCGTAAATTTTTCAGATCAATGACAGTGGCTGTAGTGGCTACTATCGCTTCGGTTGCTGTGGCTCAGGCCCAGCCTGCAATGCGTATGTTCAACCCTGGTCAGGGCGGCCATAACCATTGGGAGATGATGCGAAACCAGCGACTCACAGCCGAGAACGGCGTGCAGTACACAGGTGTAGTGAAGTCGGCTGCCGACGCTCCAATGGCAGGTGTGCAGGTGGTGGCTTATGCCCCCAAGACTGGTTATGTCTATACGGCTAAGAGTGATAAGAATGGTAAGTTTAAGATGTTGCTCTTCCCCGATACTCAATATGTTGTTGAGTTCACAACTCCTGGCTACAAGAAGTTTGCGGCGGTGTGTGACGCTAAGGGCGAGCCTATCGAAGGCCAGCCCGTTGTGTTGACTCCATCGGTGGAGGGAATCGAGAATATGAAGGGTAAGTCGCCATTAGTGGTGGGTGAGTTCCGCAATATCCAGATCACTATGTCGAAGCACCCTGTCAACAATGAGCGCTCGCTTGTGGATCTTATCAACGAGCTTCCAGGTTTTGAGATAAGCCCCGAGGCATTCTTTGCGTTTGTGAACCCTCGTACCGAGATTCGCATCAACAACCAGCTCTTGAAGGTGCGCCCACAGGCTCTCTACAGCTATTTCAGCAATATCGAGGCTAAGGCTCTGCGTGTGATGCGCGTAAGCTGGGCTAATCAGGAGAATAAGGAGGCGGCGCAGGTATATATAACCATTGACGAGTAAGCGATTGAAGTCGCCTAAGATGGCTCTTTTGTCGTTTCTCTTGTCCTCGAAATCCTCATTTACGTAAAGTAAACTGCGGTTTCTCGGCCTGCGAGGGCCTAAAAATAGCTCTTGTTATACAACTTCAAGGGAATTAAGAATTCAAAATTCAAAATTCAAAATTCAAAATCATATAATCATCTGTCTAATATCGAATTAGGCAGATGATTTTTATATATATTATTTTCACAGCGAATACCTATAATGTCGAAAAAAATCATTTGGGCTGAGAAAAATATTTTTGTTTACAGAATTTTTCGCTAATTTTATAACGTGGAAAATGTTTTGCCACACATAGCGAGTTTAACAACCCTAAAACTTATACTATTATGAGAAAATTTTTATTCTTGGCTGTGGCTATTATGGCCTTGCAGAGCGCGTCGGCGCAGTTATTTAGCAGCCACCGCGAGTTTAATACTTTTGCAGAGATCTACGAGCAGTGGAATGGTATAGTGTTGAACGCCCCAAAGGGTTATGTTGATGCAGGTCACGACCCATTTATCTGGGGCCCAAAGTCGGAGAGCGAAGGTCGTATGTCGATGGCTGCCCACTTCTATCGTATGCGACTCAAATCACCCGACAGCCAGGTGATGATTATCTACCCCATTGAGTCATATTTCGGTGTTGACAGCACCGAGCCCGACAACCAGCAGAATGGCGTGGCGGAGCTTTTGGCGAGTGCAAAAGGTTATCAGATTACCCGCTCGGCACCCGACAAGAGTCACGGTATGATGTATGCGGTGCTTCCCGACGAGGCCAAGAACGACTGGGTGATGTATGATGGCAAGGAGGCTCGTAAATGGTTTGCCGCCGAGCGAGTCTATGTGACACATTTCCAGTTGCCAAAGCCTTTCGATGGCAGATACACCCACGCGATGGTGGTCTCGATGCACAACACCGGTCGTCGTATGTATCGTATTGTATGCTTTATGACATCTGATGACGAGTCACGCCGCGAGCTGCTTTTCGAGGAGCTGAAGGGTACAATCAAGCTCTACGACACATCAGACAAGACCTATATGCACAATTATCGCGGTCGTCAGGCTACAGTTCTTAACTTCGGTAACAATTTCGACTTCCATTATTTGCCACAGCCTGTGAGCGCCTTTGATATGAAAGCTATCAAGAGCCTAACCGAAGGCGGCAGAGTGAAGTAGGTTTTATTTAGTAGGGAGATTAGGGAATTTAGGGAAATTAGGGAAATTAGTGAGCATTTCCTTAAACTCCTTAAATTCCCTAAACTCCCTAAACTCCTTAGCCATCGAATATGATTTTTACTCTCCTTATAATAAGTAGGGAGAGTTTTTTCTATTTATATATATTTGTCTTTTACTGTAAAGTAAACCATAAAAAATCGGCTTAAAATTTCCTATTCCATCGAAAAAATCGTAATTTTGGGATTGATTATGTTTATATTGCAGTAATGTGGCGCTATGTGGTTGATTGCGAGTGTGTTGTATATCGCCCAAGTAGCCATAGCGTTATGCAAAGTAGCCCCGTAAGCGGTTATGTGGGCTCACAGAAAATGAAAATTTGAGAATAAAATAATATAGAATCATTATGAAGAAGGAATTCAAGCGTTATCTGATTACATCGGCTCTGCCCTATGCCAACGGCCCTGTGCATATTGGTCACTTGGCGGGTGTGTATGTGCCATCGGATATCTATGCGCGTTATTTGCGTTTGAAGGGTTATGATGTTGTTTCGGTGTGCGGTAGCGACGAGCACGGTGTGCCCATCACTATCAAGGCCCGCAACGAGGGTATCACACCTCAGCAGGTGGTGGATCGTTACCACGAGATTATTAAGGATGCGTTCAAGCGTTTCGGTATGTCGTTCGACATCTACTCACGCACATCGTCACCCACACATCGCGTTACGGCTTCGGATTTCTTCCGCAAGCTCTACGATGAGGGTAAGTTTATCGAGCAGACCTCGATGCAGTACTACGACGAGGAGGCCAAGACCTTCCTTGCCGACCGCTACATTGTGGGTACTTGTCCACGTTGCCAGAGCGAGGGTGCTTATGGCGACCAGTGTGAGAAGTGTGGCTCAACACTCTCGCCCGACGAGCTTATCAACCCAACATCGAAGCTCTCGGGTGCTGTGCCCGTGAAGCGCGAGACCAAGCACTGGTACTTACCACTCGATAAGTATGATCCATTCCTTAGAGAGTGGATTTTGGAAGGTCACAAGGAGTGGAAGTCAAACGTATATGGTCAGTGCAAGAGCTGGATTGATGGCGGTCTGCAACCTCGTGCCGTAAGCCGCGACTTGGATTGGGGTATCCCTGTGCCTGTGGAGGGTGCCGAGGGTAAGGTGCTCTATGTGTGGTTTGATGCTCCTATCGGCTATATCTCTGCTACTAAGGACTTTACGCCCGAGTGGGAGAAGTATTGGAAGAGCGAGGATACCAAGATGGTACACTTCATCGGCAAGGATAACATCGTATTCCACTGCATCGTATTCCCATCAATGTTGAAGGCTCACGGCGACTACATCCTCCCCGAGAATGTGCCAGCCAACGAGTTCCTTAACCTTGAGGGTAACAAGATTTCCACTTCAAAGAACTGGGCTGTGTGGTTGCACGAGTACCTCGACGAGTTCCCAGGTAAGGAGGATGTGTTGCGTTATGTGTTGTGCGCAAATGCCCCCGAGACTAAGGATAATGACTTTACGTGGAAGGATTTCCAGGCTCGTAACAACAACGAGTTGGTGGCTATCCTCGGTTACTTCGTGAACCGTGCTTTGGTGCTCACCAAGAAATACTATAATGGCGTGGTTCCTGAGCGTGGAGAGCTCACGGAGTATGATTGTGTCACTATCGAGGAGTTAAGCGGAATTAAGGCCTCCTTGGAGGCAAATATCGAGTCTTATCGCTTCCGCGAGGCTCTGAAGGATGCAATGAACTTCGCCCGCATCGGTAACAAGTATTTGGCCGACACCGAGCCCTGGAAGGTGGTGAAGACAGACCCCGAGCGTGTGAAGACAATCCTTAACATCGCTTTGCAGATTACTGCCAACCTCACAATCGCCATCGAGCCATTTATGCCATTCTCGGCTGAGAAGATTCTCGCTATGTTGGCGCTTGATAAGTTTGGCTGGGAGAAGTTAGGCGATATGGAGCTTGTGGGCGTGGGACACACCATTGGCGAGCCTCAGCTCTTGTTCGAGAAGATTGAGGACGATGTTATCGAGAAGCAGTTGCAGCGCCTTGAGGAGATTAAGAAGGCTAACGCTGCCGCCGCCGCTGCCGAGCACGTCACAGAGCAGAAGGAGGAGTGTACGTTCGACGACTTCCAGAAGATGGATATCCGCGTATCTACCATTTTGGAGGCCGAGAAGGTGCCCAAGACCAAGAAGCTCTTGAAGCTCACAGTAGATACTGGTATCGACAAGCGTACCATCGTATCGGGCATTGCCGAGCACTTTAGTTGCGAGGAACTTATTGGCCGTCAGGTACTTGTATTGGTAAACCTGGCTCCACGCGAGTTGAAGGGTATTCTTTCGCAGGGTATGATTCTTATGGCCGAGGATGCCAGCGGCAAGTTGGAGTTGCTCGCACCAAATAATAAGACCAATAATGGTGCAATGGTAGGATAATTTTAAATTTAAAATTAAGAATTCAAAATTCAAAATTGGCCTTCGGGCGGGAATAATACACACTCCTCCGGCCTTCGGCCACCTCCTCTAGCTTAGAGAAGGAGTTGTTTGAGAGCAAATTAAAACTCTCCCTCTAAGCAACTCGGAGCTTTGCAAAGCAAAGCGACCAAAGTCCCCTGCCTGAGGCGGGGGATTAGGGGGTGGGTAAGATTTGCAATTACGGCCACAGGCCGTATCATCCTCAAGAGTGAATAGCTACCCGTAATAGAAGAAAACATAGTTTTCTAATAATTTGGGAGTACCCTTTAGGGGGAGGGAGTGTGCTTATGTGTGGTAGATAATGTAATCATAAAACAGTCGCAAGACTGTCATTCCGCATTTCTTCATTTGTTTTGGTCGGAGAAGATGATAAGCTACTATGAAGAAATGATGGAATCTACCGCTTAGAAAGTGCCTCGCAAAGAAGAACTTTGCGACAAGTAAAAACAATTTTGAATTTTGAATTTTGAATTCAATGATATTGCATAACATAAAATTTACAGGTTTATGGTAAACATTGATTGGAAGAATCTCGGTTTTGATTATTTGAAGACCGATGTGAACGCGCGATTCTACTACAAGGATGGCGCGTGGAGTGAGATGGAAATCACTGAGGATGAGTATATTAAGATGCATATGTCAACCACCTGCCTCCACTATGGTCTGGAGTGCTTCGAGGGCCTGAAGGCTTTTCGAGGTGTGGATGGTAAGGTGCGTATCTTCCGTGCTGACGAGAACGCCAAGCGTATGCAGTCGTCGGCTCGTAAGTTGTGCCTGCCTGAGCCAACTGTCGAGATGTTTGTGAAGGCTTGCTACGAGGTGGTGAAGCGCAATATCGACTATGTGCCACCCTATGAGTCGGGAGCTTCGTTGTACCTGCGCCCTGTGCTTATCGGTAGCAAGGTTGGCTTGGGTGTGAAGGCTTCGCCCGAGGCTATGTTGATTGTATTCTGCTCGCCTGTGGGCCCATATTTCAAGGGCGGTATGAAACCAATTAAGGTGGTTGTTGTCCGTATGCAGGATCGTGCTGCTCCACGTGGAACAGGCGACATCAAGGCTGGCGGTAACTACGCATCGAGCATCCTTTCGGGCGAGAAGGCGCATACAATGGGCTACTCAAACGTGATGTATCTCGACGCAACCGAGCATAAATACATTGAGGAGTGCGGCGCGGCCAACTTCTTTGGTATTAAGGATAACACCTATGTTACTCCAAAGTCGCCATCAATCCTCCCCTCTATCACCAACAAGAGCTTGCGCACGTTGGCCGAGGATATGGGTATGAAGGTCGAGGAGCGCCCTATCGCTATCGACGAGATTGGAGAGTTTGAGGAGGCGGGAGCTTGCGGAACTGCGGCTGTCATCTCCCCTATCGAGTCGGTTTACGACTTGGATACCGATGTTAAGGTTACTTATGGCAGCGAGGTAGGTAAGACTTCGCTTGCGCTCTACAACCGCTTACAGGATATCCAGTATGGTCGTGCTGAGGATAAGTTTGGCTGGACTTTGATTGTGGAGTAAACTTTATGTGATGTTCCACGGGGAACACTATTGTTTATTTGGATTATTATTTATAACTTTGTTATAGCATAACAGAGCGCAAATCATTAAAATATTATAGTTATGAAAAAGTTTATTATTATGGCCCTTATGTTGGTGGGTACAACATTTGCGGCTTCAGCTCAGGAACAGGCTAAAGAACCAGAAAAGGTTAGTTATGAGACTATCTACGCTAAGGATATTACTGATGGTACTGAGATTATCCGAGCTCGATGGTTTATCGACCGTGCTGGCAAGAGAATTACCAGTCACGACCCCGAGGAGCCACACGTAAAGGAGAATCCACAGGACTACCCCTGGTATAAGATTACATCTATAAAGAAAGAGGGTAACAAGGAGACTTTCCAGATTACTGATGGTGCTCAGCACGCTACTGAGTTGACAGTGGTTTTGATTATTGATCGTAAACTTACAAGCAAGGACGACCTTTCTGGTCAGACATCTACAGTAACTGCAAAACACACTGATAGTAAGGAGGTACATCAGATTATGACTTATGATCAGCTTCCAGACGAGGAGAAGCAGAATATAGAAGCTACACGCAAGTGGAGAGAGCAGGAGGCTGCTCGCAAGGCTGGCAAGCCAACTGCAAATAGCGGTGCAGGTGCACCTAAGGCTGAGGAGCCAAAGACTCCTCAGGATAAAGCAAAGGACGGTGTTAAGAATCTTCTTAATAAGGGTAAGGATATCTTTAAGAAGAAGTAATTTCTCCGTATTATAAAGGTTAGTAGTGGTAAGGACTGTCGTGAGATAGTCCTTACCTTTTTTTTATATAAACACGTCATTTCATATTTTTATATTTGTTTGGGTGATTAGAAAGACTGAGCAGGTATATAAAAATATAGAAATCTACCTTTTGGAATAAAGCGGTGCAAAAAGCGACTTTGAGGCAAAGGCTGTTCTTAGGAGAGCATTAAATATAAGGTTGATTAATCCGCGTTCGCGGCTTTTGGTTGCTTCGGTTCGGCAAAGTGTGTAAACACACTCTGCTCTCACCTTAATCGCAACCTTCCAACATTTTCGCATAGAGCGTGGTACTGCCATCGCTGGCCGTTGATGCGAAAATATGGAATGACTTGTGTGTATAAATAAAAAAAAGTGTTTGATTTTAGTCAAACACTCTTTACTCTTGTTCCACGTGGAACCATTTTATAATTCAAAATATCCTTTTGTTATCGGCCAAATTTTATCAGCAGTACGTTGATGTCGGCGGGGCTGACACCAGGTATTCTTGATGCCTGACCTATGGTGCGTGGGCGGATTTTGCTGAGTTTTTGGCGTGCCTCGATGGTGAGGGCGTTCATCTGCGTGTAATCAAATTCGTCGGGAATCGAGATATTCTCCAATCGGTGGAGCTTCTCGGCGAGCAGTTTTTCACGCTCGATGTAACCCTTATATTTGATTTGAATCTCGGCCTGCTCAATTATTTCTTGGGTGATTCCGTTCTCGGTTACAAATTTTTTGAGGCGAGGCAACTCATCGACCAACTCAAAAAATGAAAATTCGTTGCGCGAAACCAGTGCATAGAGCTTCCTACCCTGCGTCAAAGGCTCAAAATTGTTGCGTTTTAAATAGCTCTCAATTTCCGATATTTTGACACTCTGGTTATGTGCGAATGAAATAAGCGATTCTACGAGCGATTTTTTTTGCTCGAAAATTTGCCACATTTCGTCGCCCACGAGTCCAATTTCGCGACCAATCGGAGTCAAACGAATATCGGCATTATCCTGTCGGAGCAAAATTCTATACTCGGCGCGCGACGTGAACATACGATATGGCTCATCCACTCCCTTCGTCACAAGGTCATCAATCAGCACTCCGATGTAGGCTTCATCACGTTGCAGGATGATTGGCTCTTTGCCCGAAAGTTTGCGGTGGGCGTTGATGCCCGCCATCAATCCCTGTGCGGCGGCCTCCTCGTAACCAGTTGTGCCGTTTATCTGACCTGCGAAGTAGAGGTTATCAACGAGCTTGGTCTCCAACGAGTGGCTGAGCTGTGTGGGTGGGAAGTAGTCATACTCGATGGCGTAACCTGGGCGATAGACGTGTGCGTTCTCCAACCCCTTTATCTGGCGCAGTGCCGCGAGTTGCACCTCTTGTGGAAGCGACGACGAGAAGCCGTTGATATAGTATTCGTTGGTATCCCTACCCTCTGGCTCAAGGAAGAGCTGGTGCTGCTCCTTGTCGGCAAAGGTGCGGAGTTTGTCCTCGATGCTTGGGCAGTAGCGTGGGCCGATGCCCTGAATGGTGCCGTTGAAGAGTGGCGATAAGGCAAAACCCTCACGCAAAGTGGCGTGAACGGCTGGCGAGGTATAGACTAAATAGCAAGGCTTCTGCTCCTTAACTACCTCAGTATCAGGTGAGAACGAGAATTTTGAAGGGTTTTCATCACCTGGCTGCTCCTCGAGCTGCGCAAAGTCGATGCTGCGGGCGTCTATTCGGGCAGGTGTGCCAGTCTTCATACGCCCCACCTCGAAGCCGAGCCTAAGAAGCGACTCTGTGATGCCGTGCGATGCCTGATCGCCTGCGCGGCCACCCTCGGCGCTGTTGGCTCCGCAGTGCATCAGACCACCCAAAAAGGTGCCGTTTGTAAGCACTACTGCCTTCGCCCTGAACTCCACCCCCATCTGGGTACGGATGCCCCTGATTTGGGGCTTATTTACCCCATTTTCGATGATTAAATCGGTGGCTGCATCCTGCCATATAAATAGGTTGGGCTCATTCTCCAACTCCTTGCGCCAAAGTCGGCTGAAAAGCTCCTTGTCGCACTGCGCACGGGGGCTCCACATAGCGGCTCCCTTCGAGCGGTTGAGCATACGGAACTGGATGGTCGAGCGGTCGGTGATACGCCCCATACGGCCACCCAAAGCGTCTATTTCGCGCACAATCTGCCCCTTTGCCACCCCTCCCACTGCGGGGTTGCACGACATTGAGGCCATCTTCGACATATCCATCGTGAGCAGCAGCGTGCGCGAACCCATACGGGCAGCCGCAGCCGCAGCCTCGCAACCTGCGTGGCCCGCACCAACGACGATTATATCGTACTCATAGAGATTGGTATTTGGTTGAATAACAGCCATTTTACTCTTTTATATCTTCTATTTTTCAGCTTTGGCAGTAGCCTGCTCGGCAAGCAATGCGGCGAGCTGTGCCAAATATTTATCCTCCTTGCGGTGCATCTGTCGCTCGGCAGAGGGTGTCTTGTCCTTCTGGCCGCAGAGGTGCAGCAGGCCGTGAGCCAAGATGCGACGCATCTCCTGCAACTTGGTTGCGCCATAGATGCGGGCGTTGTCGGCCACAGTCTCCACGTCGATAAATACATCGCCCGAGACCACCTTCTCAACCTTGCGGTCGCTGTAGTCGAAGGTGATAACGTCGGTGAAGTAGTCGTGCCCCAAAAACTGGCGATTCATCTCCAACAGATGCTCGGCCGAGCAGAAGATGTAGTTCACCTCGCCCAACTCATAACCCTCCTGCTGGGCAAGGCTCTTGAGCCACGCCGAGGTGAGGCGCTTTTTGGGCAGCGCATAGTTGCACGATTCGTTGTAGTATCGTATCATACTGATTAACAGTTGTTTCTATTCTTCGTTTGCAATTTACTCCTGACGGGCCCACTCCAGTAGGTTACCGAGTGTGGCTATGCAGTCGGCTGTGATGTCGGGCTGGCGAGGTGCCTGGTCGGCAATCTCCAATGTGGTCTCGCCTGAGAGCACCAGCACACCCATAGCGCCGGCGTTGAAGGCCATCTGTACGTCGGTATAGATGCGGTCGCCCACCATCGCTATCTCGTTGGCCTCTAAACCATAGCGCTGGCGGATGCCAGTCAGCATATTTGGATCGGGCTTGCCCAATGTGATGTCGGGCTGGCGGCCTGTGGCGTGCTCTATGCACTTGCAGATTGAGCCGCAGTCAACCAACACAACCTTCTGGTCGGTGGGACACACACGGTCGGGGTTGGTGGCAACGTATGGCACACCCTGCGATGCCCACCAAGCGGCACGACACAAGCGAGAGTAGTCGAGTGTCATATCGAAGGCCACAACAAGTGCGTCGGGCACATCGTTCGCATCGTCCGACGTAGGCTCAAAGCCCGCCTTCACAAACTCCGAGACCATACTTGGCGTGCCCAGCAGGAACAATCGCTTGGCATCGGGGAGATTGGTCTTCAGGTAGTCGATGGTGGCTAAAGCTGTGGTGTACATCTCCTCCTCTGAGGCCTCGATGCCCATAGAGTGGAGCTTGTGCAGATAGTCGGCAATCGACTTTGACGGGTTGTTTGTAAGGAACGAGTAGGATACGCCTATCTGCTTGAGCTGCTGCAAGAAAGGCTTGGTGTAGTCGAAGAGCGACATACCCATATAAATCGTGCCATCCATATCCAGCGCAACGTGGCGGATATCCTTGAGTCGTGCTCGCAGCTCCTCAGTGGAGTAAACCGAGCGGAAAAAATCGTGTGCCATATATTTTTTTAATTCAAAATTGGGTTTTACAACCCTTTTATGATTTTCCTTTGAGGCAAAAGAATTTAGGGAGATTAGGGAGATTAGTGAGAGCTTTCCTTAAATTCCCTAAATTCCTTAATTTCCTTAATTTCTTTTGCACCAGCCGTTACTTTTTCTTGAAGCAGTCGGCGGCGCGGAGAGTCTCTTTGGGTGAGGGCGAGTAGATGCCGAAAATCATCTTATACTCGGGCTCCATCGTGATAACATTCACCGACGAGCCGATAACTCCAAGTGTGCCGTTCTTGGCCACTTTGCTCTCCTTCTCGACGCTCACGCCATCGAGGTTGGCATACGAAGTGATATACTCTCCGTGAGCCACAAACACGTCGTATTTACCCGATATGCGGTTGCGGCGTATCTCCACCACCTTACCATCATATATTGAGCGTACACGCGCCCCTTTGGGGCCTACAATCTCGGCCATATTGCCCTTGTACTTGCGTACCGAGCCACCCTCGACGGGCAGGTTCAGGTTGGATGTCTTGCGCGAGAACGAAGCACCCTCGGTGTTACCCTTCGTCAGCTTGCGAAGCTCGCTGATGGCTATGTCGAGCTGCTCCTCGCGCTCCATCTTGGCACGCAGGGCCGCCTGCTCGCGTGATGAGAGCTGCTTCATAGTCTGCTTGGCCGAGGCCACGTCGCTCTGCAACTTACTGCGTTGTGCTTCGGCCTTGCGCTGCACCTCGCCCAGCTCCTTATGTCGCTCGGCAAGGTTCTCCTGCTGCTCGGTGAGGGCATCGTTGAGCGAGTCGATGCGCTCCATACGGGCCACACGCAACGAGGCCACAGCCCTGATGTTGGCAATGCGGCGGGCAGCATCGGAGAAGCTCTCCGAGGCCAAAACGTAGGTCACATAGTTGTTCTGCGAATGGTTGCGATAGGCTTCACGCACCATCTCGGCGTAGCGCTCACGCTCGTAGTCTATCTGTCGCTCGGTCTGGTCGATGAGCTTGTCGTTGCGCTTGATGTCGTCCTCGATATTGTCTATCTCCTTCTCGGTGCGGTTGAGCAACTGGTTGCGTGAGTTGATTTGGCGGGTGATGGATGTCACACGCTGCTGGGCGGTCGATTTATCCTTCTTGATGAGCGAGAGCTTCTTCTCGTCCTGCTCGATTTTATCCTCTAACTCCTTGATTATGCGACGCTGCTCCTCGATGCGGGCCTTTTCCTCGGGCGAGACGCTCTGCTCCCTCTTCGCCTTGCTCTTGCTCTTGCTCTTGCTTTGGGCCGACACGCCCACCGACAGCAGCATAATCGCCACCGTCACTGCCGCCATCAGCACAACCTTTATGGAGTCTCTAATCATTGTCGTTACTCTTTTTTGGCTCGTTTCTTACCCTCGGCCGAGCCTTTTGTGTCATCGTTTGCGCCCTTTTTTGCGCTCTCTGTGCCCTTTTCTGCTACTTGTGTTGCGCTCTGCTCGCGCTGCACCTGCTCACGCTTCATCTGCTCGGCGGCTTTGGCTCGGGCTATGCGCTCCTCGAGGGCGGCTTTGTCGCCACCCAACTCTATGGCCTTGCCCCAATAGGTGCGGGCCATAAAGTAGTCGCCTAAGGCAAAGAGTATATAGCCATAGTGTTCGGGCAGAGCATAGCTCTTGCTACTATCGTAGGAGAGAGCCTGACGCATAAACTTGCGGGCCTCCTCGTAGTTGCCGAGCTGATATTGTATCCAGGCATAGGTGTCGAGGAATGTGGAGTTGTTGCGCTCCAACTCGATTGCGCGGGTTGACATCTTCAGCGCATAGACCAGCTCGCGATTCTCCTCGCTCAGATAGTAGGCATAGTTGTTCAGCACCGAGGCATTTTCATAGTGGAGCGAGAGCGACTTCTCGTAGGCCTCGTAGCACATCTTGGCGGCCTTCTTGGGACTCATCTTTACGGGGTAGGCCAATGTGTCGGCCTTTATCTTGCGCTCCTTGATGCTCTGATTGCGCTCGGCTATGAGGTGATATGTGTCGCCAATGTAGCCCCACAACTCGCCTCGGAGGGTGTCGTTGGTGGCATACTGCATAGCCTCGTGGAAGGTCTCGATGGCACCCATCAGGTTATCCTTCACATAGAGGCGGTTGGCCTTGCGGATGTAGAGCAAAGGATTGTCGGGGAACTGCTCGACGGCGAGCTGCACATATCTATCCACCGAGTCGGCACGCTGGCGGTAATCCTCTATATCGATTACGGCCATATAGTAGTCCATTTGGGCAGGTTCATCGCCGAGGTGGGCCTTGAAATGCTCCAAAGCACCCTCTAAGTTGCCACCCGCAATCAGATGCTCGCCATAGATGTCCACCACGCTCTTCTGCTTTGGGTAGTGGATGGCCAGAGTCGAGGTGAGCTGACCAATGAGGTGGTAGTGCTCGCCATAGAAGCGCCTGTCGTCCATAAATCGCTTGAGCATATCGACCTTTCTTTCGAGCGGGAATCCTCGCTGTGCATAGAGCTGACGCAGAGTGCTCAGGTAGCCGTGCGTGTCGTTCTTGCGCATAGCGTAGTCGATGTAGGAGCTGAGTGCCTCGATGTTGGTGGAGTCCATCTCCACAGCCTTTTTAAGTGTTAGTTTGGCCATCGAGTCGCGCCCTGCGGCTGCATAGGTCTCGCCCAACTGCACCATCAGATTCTGGTCGTAGGGAGTCTCCTCGACTGCCTGCTTGGCCTCGTCAACGGCGCGGTCGAACTGCCCCGTAATCACATAGAGGCGGCGCTTCAAGAGGCTCAGTTGCGGATACTTGCCCAGTCGCATCTCGGCCGAGTCGATGATGGCAATGGCCGACAGAGGCATCTGTTGCTGCTGGTAGAGCATCGCCATAATGCGGTAGTTGTCGGGGTTGTTGCCATCGGCGCGGATGAGTCGGCGATAGATGGGTGTGGCCTCGGCATATCGGTCGTTGATGATGAGTGCCTGACCATAAAGCCCCATATACCAACGATTTGTGGAGTCGGCCATATAGGCTTTGCGGGCACTCTCTAAGGCTATCTTGGCATCGCGGTCAAGCATCATCGACGCCTTTTCGTAGTGGGCGGGCGTGAGTGTGCTGTCGATTGCGAGTGCCTCGTTGTAGAGCTTGAGAGCCGAGGTGGTATCCTTGTAGATTGTAAACTTCTTCAGGCCCTCGGTGTAGCGGTAGAGGGCCTTGAGTGAGTCGGGAATGATGAGTTGGGGCTTGGGCCTCTGCTGCAGAGTGTCCTGCTCGGAGGTGTGGCTCGGATGTGAGAACATAGCACCCCCTGCCCTGCCACTTGCGGTGGCGAGCATAAGGCACATTGCTATGGCCAGCACTATCTGCTTAAACCCCAATTTCATCTTACTTTGAAACAAAATCTTTCCCTTTTTCAAATTTTGTAATGTGAATAACAAGAGGTATTTTTAGGCTTGCGCAGACCATCAAAACCGCAGTTTACTTGTCGTAAATGAGGATTTTGTGGGCAAGCATAACGCCAAAATAGCCTTGTTAGGCACATTACAATGCTGAGTCGAACTGGTGCAAGAAGCGCACATCATTCTCGAAGTAGAGGCGCAAATCCTTCACGCCATACTTGAGCATTGTGATACGCCCAACACCCATACCAAAGGCGAAGCCTGAGTACTTCTTAGAGTCGATGCCGCTGGCCTCCAACACATTAGGGTCAACCATACCGCAACCCATAATCTCTAACCAGCCTGTACCCTTGCAGACGTTGCAGCCCTTACCGCCGCAGAGGTTGCACGATACGTCCATCTCGGCTGATGGCTCGGTGAATGGGAAGTATGATGGGCGCAGACGAATCTGTGCGTTGTCGCCAAACATCTCCTTAGCGAAGTAGAGCAGAGTCTGCTTCAGGTCGGCAAACGACACGTTCTCGTCGATGTAGAGTCCCTCAACCTGATGGAAGATGCAGTGTGCACGATAAGAGATGGCCTCGTTACGGAACACACGACCTGGGCATACGATGCGGATAGGGGGCTTCTGGTGATCCATAGCACGCACCTGAATCGAAGAGGTGTGGGTACGCAACATCACATCCTTAGTGTCGGGCTCCGAAGATGCCTTCTCCACGAAGAATGTATCCTGCATATCGCGAGCAGGGTGCTCCAATGGGAAGTTCAGAGCCGAGAAGACGTGCCAGTCGTCCTCGATCTCGGGGCCCTCGGCTACGGTGTAGCCCATACGCGAGAAGATCTCGACAATCTGGTTCTTCACGATAGAGATTGGGTGGCGAGTACCATCCTGCTCGGCCGAGCCTGGGCGTGTCATATCGCCCACAGCGGCCAACTTTGTGGCAGCCGAGTCGGCCAAAGTGGCCTTCAGGGTGTTGATGCGCTCGGTGGCAGCCTGCTTCAGGGCGTTGATCTTCTGGCCCAGCTCGCGCTTCTGCTCTGCGGGAACACTCTTAAACTCCTCCATAAGGGCTGTAAGCTCGCCCTTCTTACCGAGTACTTTGATACGGAACTCCTCCACCTCGGCCGCAGTGGCGGGTGAGAAGGCCTCTACACGTGAGAGTAAGTCGTTAATCTTTTCAATCATTTTTCTCTATGTTTTAATTATCCTATTTTCACCTTTTGCGCTACCGTGCTGTGACTCATCTGTCACAAAAATCGCCCGTTGGTCACAAAATTTGCTCCGAAAGCCGATAAGTTTGGCTTTTTCGGCCGCAAGCCCCCTTTGGGGTGTTGGTTTTTTATGCAAAAATCAATAATTTTGCGTTACGGTAGATTTCTACGGTATATATAACGTGCAAAGTTACCAAAAAATATGAAAAACACCCGCTTTTTTCTGCTAATTATGCTGCTTGGCGCAATGTTGGCCAATTATCTGCCCCTTGCGGCCTCGCTCCAGAGCATATCCAATACCCCAAAAAGTGGCTCTGAGGCCACCATCGAGTCAAACCAACCCGACTCGCTCGGTCGTCCTGTGCGCCGTCGTGGCCGCCGAGGTAATCACCACAAGGCCGACTCCATACGTCTGCCAAACGACTCGCTGCTGCCAGCAATGCGCTTGGTGAAACCACAAGGGCCCGCCCCCATCGAGGGCAAGATTGGTCTTGTGTTATCGGGCGGTGGAGCTAAGGGGCTTTACCACATCGGCGTAATTAAGGCGCTGGAGGAGAACGACATCCCAATCGACTACATCTCAGGTACTTCGATGGGTTCTATCATTGGTGCGCTCTATGCGGCAGGTTATTCGTTGGAGGAGATGGAAAACATCGTAACCAGCGGAATCGTGGAACAGTGGGTGTCGGGAAACATCGACGACAAGTATAACTTCTACTTCAACCAGAGGCCCGACTCGCCCTCGATACTCTCGGTCTATGCCGACCTCAAGCGCGACTCGCTGAGCGACCACTCGTCGTTCAATTTAGCCATACCCCACGCTTTTATCAACACAGCACAGATTGATTTGGCTCTTATCGAACTCTTTGCCGCCCCAACTGCTGCGGCAGGCAACAACTTCGACAATCTGATGATACCCTACCGCTGTGTGGCAACCGATATGAACCGCCACTCGCCCGTTGAGTTTGCGGATGGCGATTTGGCCTTTGCCGTGCGTGCTTCGATGTCGTATCCGATGCTTTTCAGCCCCGTGACCGACGAGTTGGGGCGTGTGCTGGTGGATGGCGGCTGCTACGATAACTTCCCCTGGCAGGTGCTCGACAGGGATTTCAAACCCGACTTTCTGATTGGCTCGCAGTGCCTCGACGGCAGCGAGGAGGCCGATGCCGAATCGCCTGTGCAGGAGCAGATTATGGCGTTGGTGACGATGCCTACCGACTACTCTATGCCCGAGCATAGAAGCATCACCATCCAGCGTCAGGTGACGGCCGGTCTGCTCGAGTTCAGCTCGGCCAAGCAGACCATCGAGGAGGGTTACCGAGATGCGATGAGCCGAATGGACGAATTGAAGGTTCGTGTGGCCTCGCGCCGCACAAAGGCCGAGGTCGATAGCCTGCGTGATGCCTTCTATGAGCGATGCCCCGACCTGCTCTTCAGCGGTGGTGAGCTCAACGGTCTTCGTCCACGCCAGAAGCGTTATGCCCGTACCTTTATGGAGTTTGAGTTGCCCAAGCGCGACACCACCCTGCGCCAGCATATCACGATGGAGCAGTTGCGTGACAGGTTCTTCTCGTTAGTGGCATCCAACGACTTCAATATCAATAGTTTCCCAAAGCTGAGTTACGACACCGAGTTTGAGGATTTCCGACTCGATTTCGACCTCTCGACCAAGCCCAAGATGCGCTACTCGCTGGGTGGTAACATCTCCTCTACGACCAACAACCAGGTATATCTCGGCTTCAACTACTTCTCGGTGGGGCGTGTTGCGCAGAGTGGCTTTGGTGATGTGTTCCTCGGCCCTGCGTCGGTGTTGCTTCGTCTGGGCGGCAGAACGGTTATTTTGGGCCGCCGACCTATGTATGTTGACTACTCGGGTACCTTCTCGCGACAGACCACGCTGCGAGGTGCTTTTGGTGCCATAACGCCAATGCGCAATACAATTGATGCCCGTACAATAGATGTATATGTGAGCGGTGCGTTTGGAGTGGCCACCACACGCAAGAGCATCCTCGAGTTGGCGGCAAATACGGGTTACAACTACTTCAACTATGTGATGCCGTTCGACAACAACGCCTCGCGCATCCACGACCGCTTCCGCTTTGCGGCGGGCCGCCTGCTCTTTGAGCGAAGCACACTCGACAAGATTATCTACCCCACCAACGGCTCGAAGCTCTCGCTCTCGGCTGTGGCTGTGGCGGGTAGAGATACCTACGACGTGAGTACCGAGGTGATGTATGAGTATATGCAGAACAGCGCAATACGCAAGTGGGTGGGTGCAAAGTTCACCTGGGAGCACTACCCTGGCGACTGGCGCAAGACGTGGTTCTCGATGGGATACAACATCGAGGCGGTGATGACCAACCACCCCCGCTTCGGCAACGAGTACGCCACCATCTTCACATCGCCACGCTATGCACCGACCGTACACTCCAAGATGGTCTATATGCCCGAATTCTACGCCTCGCGATATGCCGCTATCGGCCTGATGCCAACATTCGAGCTGGTGAAGAATGTCTTTCTGCGTGGCGGATTCTATGCTATGCTGCGCGATCCGTTGGAGGTGGACGACTATATGCACTATATGAGCGAGCTCTCGTTTGTATATCACACGCGCGTGGGAGCTGTCAGCCTTGCCGTCTCGAAGTACGACATCAGCACAACCGACAACTTCTATGTGACCTTTAACTTTGGTTGTCCTATCTTTGGCCGCCGAAGCCTGTTCTATTAGTGGGCTGGCGGGGGCAATTCAAAATTCAAAATTCAAAATTAGGGAGATTAGGGAGATTAGGGAGAGTTTTCCCTAAATTCCTTAAATTCTCTAACTTCCCTAAATTCCCTAACCTCCCTAACCTAAAGGCAATTAAAGTTAATAATTTCTTAACATTCGGCTATATATCAGATAATCAGCGCAATACAGGTGTGAATTGCATAATTATTCAAAATTTTAAGCAATTTATTAAGAATTCTAATTAAATTATTTGCACGGTATTGTTTTTCGCCGTATCTTTGCAGTGAAGTTTTAAGGTTCATTTAGGTTAGTAGTTTTAGGTTGGTAGAGGCTATCGGTAGGTTGTAACCACACAACGTCGTTTCTGTGGCACGTTGGGTTACTAAGACAAAAAGCGGTGCTCGCTTTGCGTCGAATACCTCCGAGACCTCGGTTTTTTTTTGCCCTTTTCTGAACTCCACACCTCTTTTTTCTGCTATTTGCGCGACTTTTCCCGCTATTTGTATTCAAAAAGAGCTTGCAGCACCAAATATATTGTATCTTTTTGCTATCTTTGCGTAGTGTGGCCTATGCTGCCTGACGGGCAGGGCCGCCCAACAACCGACGCAAATTTAAAAATCACATATTATGACAACTGAACAGGCAAAAAGTTTCAAGTACTGGCAGTACCGCACCATCATCGCCACGATGATTGGCTATGCGCTCTTCTACTTCGTGCGCAAGAACTTCTCATTCGCCATCCCTGGCTTGGCGGCCGAGTATGGCATCTCGAACACCAGCTTTGGTCTCATAATGACCATCGTGGGACTCATCTATGGCTTCTCACGCTTTTTGAATGGCCTGCTGGCCGACCGTGTGAATGGTCGTTGGCATATGGCCATCGGATTGTTGCTCTGCGTGTTGGCGAGCTTCGCTTTTGGCTTCAGCCCCTCGATTTTGGGTGTGAAGATTGGCGTTGCGCCCCACTCGCTTGTGGTGCTCTTTGGTGTGTTGCTGGTGTTGAACAACATCTTCCAGGGTAGCGGATTCCCTCCCTGCGCACGATTGCTCACACACTGGATTCTACCTCAGGAGCTGGCTACAAAGATGTCGGTGTGGAACACATCGCACTCTATCGGCGCGAGCCTTTTGGCCATCCTCTGCGGATATATTATGGGTACGTTGGGTAGCGATATGACGGGCGATGCCGCCACAGTCGAGGCCATCCGCCACAACCTTGTCGCGCTCAACCCCGCTTTAGCCAACGATCCTGCTGCACTGAGCGAGAAGGTGGCCGCATCGGCTGCCCACGTTGGCGCTTGGCAGTGGTGCTTCTGGATTCCTGCCCTCTTTGCATTGGCGGGTGCTGCTGGCTTGGCACTCTTCCTGCGCGACACCCCTAAGTCGGTAGGTCTGCCCGAATTAGAGGTGGCACACACAAAGGTTGAGAACAACACCAACTCAGCCGAGTATAAGGCGTTCCTTCGCGAGAAGGTGTTCCGCAACCCACTCATCTGGATTTTGGCCTTTGCCAACTTCTTTGTCTATGTGGTGCGCTTCGCGGTGCTCGACTGGGGCCCAAAGTTCCTGCAGGAGGCTCGCGGATTGGACCCAATGGAGGCGGGATGGATTATCTCAATCTCGGAGATTATGGGTATCGTGGGTATGTTGGTGGCTGGATGGGCTACCGATAAGCTCTTCAAGAGCAAGGCGCACCGCACCTGCGTATTCTGTATGTTGGGCGCGGCCGCATTTATGGCTATCTTCTACTTCCTGCCTGAGAGTTCGTCGGCAGTGGTGATGGCAGGTGTGCTCGGTATGGTGGGCTTCTTTATCTATGGCCCTCAGGCACTTATCGGCATCGCTGCGGCCAATCAGGCCACAAAGAGCGCTGCCGCAACAGCCAACGGTGTGACAGGTATCTTTGGCTACCTCAGTACATTCGTATCGGGCTTGGGTATCGGCGCAATGGTCGATTGGGTAAACCGCGTGAACCCAGGCCAGGGCTGGAACTATGTCTTCCTGATGATGATTGCTATGGCTGTGGTCGGTATGCTTATCTTCCTTTTGATGTGGCGTGCGAAGGCCGATGGCTATGATGAGCAGAAGTAATTCAAAATTCAAAATTCAGAATTCAAAATTGGCTAATCCTCTGTCTAATATCGAATTAGACAGAGGATTTTATATATTCGTCATCCCATATTTTCGCAAATGGTGGTTTTTTTAATAGGGAATTTAGGGAATTTAAGGAAAACTCCTCCTCTAAGTTAGAGGAGGTGGCCGAAGGCCGGAGGAGTGTGTAATAGATAAAAACGTCATTTCATATTTTCGCAATGGTGAGGTGCGGAGAAGTGGAAAGCTACTATGCGAAAATGTTGAAATCAACCGCTTATTAAAGACCTTGCAAAGAACAAGTCTTTGCCTCAAAGTCATTCTTAGCAATGTTGTTTCATATTAGGTAGATTTCTGCATTTTTATATACTTGCTCAATCTTTCTAATTACCCACACCAATATAAAAATGCGAAATGACTTTTTTTATATATACTCCGTCATTTCATATTTTCGCAAATGGCGGGTTTTTTTAATAGGGAATTTAGGGAATTTAGGGAATTTAAGGAATTTAAGGAAAAGCTCACTAAATTCCCTAAACTCCTTAATTTCCTTATCTATTAACTCTCCTTCTTGTTTGAGATTACAAATTGTAATCAAAATTCTCTTTTTGTGCGAAAAGATGTTGCGTGGAAAGATTTATTTTTGTAATTTTGTTGTGAATTGTAAGTTTGGGCGGGTGTGTGCCGAATGTGGCGGCTCGGTCTGGGCTGGTAAAAAGTGAATTTTCAAAGAGTTAAACTTATAAAATACAAAACTATGTACGGAAAAATTAAGGAGCATCTCCAGCAGGAGTTGGCCGAGATTAAGGCTGCAGGTCTCTACAAGACTGAGCGTATTATCGAGTCACCACAGCGCGCCGAGATTGACGTTGCGGGTAAGAAGGTGTTGAATTTCTGCGCCAACAACTATCTTGGTCTTTCAGACAATCCACGTCTTATCGAGGCTGCAAAGAAGGCATTGGACGAGCGTGGCTTTGGTATGTCGTCAGTGCGTTTCATCTGCGGCTGCCAGGATATGCACAAGGAGTTGGAGAAGGCTATCGCCGACTACTTCGGTACCGAGGATACAATCCTCTATGCTGCCTGCTTCGATGCTAACGGCGGTGTGTTCGAGCCACTGCTCACCGAGCAGGATGCTATCATCTCAGACGCATTGAACCACGCATCAATCATCGACGGCGTGCGTTTGTGCAAGGCTGTGCGCTACCGCTTCGCCAACGCCGATATGGAGGAGTTGGAGGATTGCTTGAAGCGTGCTCAGGCTCAGCGTTTCCGTATCATCGTAACCGATGGCGTATTCTCGATGGACGGTAACGCCGCTCCATTGGACAAGATTTGCGCTTTGGCCGAGAAGTACGACGCTTTGGTGATGGTTGACGAGTGCCACTCGGCAGGTGTGTTGGGTGAGACTGGTCGCGGTATTACCGAGCTTTACAACTTGCGTGGTCAGGTGGATATCCTCACAGGTACATTGGGCAAGGCCTTTGGTGGTGCTGTGGGTGGTTTCACAACAGGTCGCAAGGAGATTATCGATATGTTGCGTCAGCGTTCACGTCCATACCTCTTCTCAAACTCATTGCCACCCGCAGTGGTTGGTGCGAGCATCGAGATGTTCAAGATGTTGGAGGAGAGCAACGAGTTGCACGACAAGTTGGTTGCCAACGTCGAGCACTTCCGCACAAAGATGGTTGCCGCAGGTTTCGACATCAAGCCTACACAGTCGGCTATCTGCGCTGTGATGTTGTATGATGCAAAACTCTCGCAGGACTTCGCTGCCAAGTTGCAGGAGGAGGGTGTATTCGTGACAGGTTTCTACTATCCAGTTGTGCCTAAGGGCCAGGCTCGTATCCGCGTGCAGGTGTCGGCAGGTCACACAACCGAGCAGTTGGACCGTTGCGTTGAGGCCTTCACCAAGATTGGTAAGGAGTTGGGCGTTTTGAAATAATCTGACTGGGGATTATGGCAAAGAGTTCATTAGACGCAATCGACAAGAAGATTCTACGCTTTCTCATCAAGAACGCCCGTACGCCGTTCCTCGAGATTGCCCGCGAGTGTGGCATCTCGGGAGCAGCCATCCACCAGCGTATCAAGAAGTTGGAGGATATGGGAGTGATTCAGGGCAGCCGCTTGGTGGTGGCTCCCAAGTCGTTGGGATTCGATGTGTGTGCATTCATCAGTATCCGCGTGAGCGATATCACTCGCCAGCAGGATACGGTGGAGCAGCTCAGCAAGATTCCCGAGATTGTGGAGTGTCACTACATCACAGGCTCGTATAACCTGATGGTGAAGCTCTACTGCATCGACAACGAGCACCTGATGCGCACCATCTTCGACAAGATTCTGCACGTGCAGGGTGTGTCGAGTACGCAGACCTATATGTCGCTCAACGAGTCGTTCCAGAGGGAGATACACGTTGACTGCTTAGCCGATTAGTTCAATAAGTCGTCTAACAAGGCTCTTTCGGCATCTGCCTTGTGTCGCAAATGCTCACATACGCCAAGTATGCTGCGCTTTGCGCCCCTGCGAGCAGCTTCAAAATAGCTCTTGTTATACAACTTATTGCAACTTATTACAAAATAGAGAAGTTGCCTAATAAGGCTCAACGATAACCTTTTCATAGAAATAGGGTTTTTTGGTTGCAGGTGGAGGGGAGATTTTCTTCCTTCCACCAATTTTTTTTGTGCTTAGGGGATGCTTAGGGGGCAGTTGCGGGGCGGTTGCGGGTAAAAATTGGGGTGAAATGTAGTTTTTTAGGGGTGTTTTGCGACTATATTTACAAGGTGTAGAACAATCTTTTGCATAATTTATTATATTTGTGGCTTAGAATGGCTTGTTGTGCGCCGTGCCGAGCATCGGCCTCGCACTGAGCGAGATAATTTGAAAAGTAACCAATAAATTTTATTTCGAGATGGAATTTCTGAGAATTGCAAAACTATTGGCACTAAGTGTGGTATGTTGTATCTCGATGGCCGCCTGCTCGAAGAGCGACGAAGAGCCTAAGCAGGAGCCTGCGCCCGATCCCGATCCATACTATTTGCTGGAGATGGTGTCAGCGTCATACTCTGTAATCCCCAACGCCGATTTGCTGGAGGTGGCAGATATTACCTGCGTGGCTACCAACTTCAAGGGTGAGACCAAGAGCTACAAGCTCGGCAAGAACAACGAAATTGAAATCAACTTCACCGAGGAGCAGCCCTCGGATAGCGACAAGTGGGCCTCGTCGGCAACGCGAGCAGCGTGGATTAACCTGCCTGTGGGCTCATCTATCGAGGTAAACCTCACGCTTAAGCAGGGCTTCACGCCCGATCCCGAGCGCACCTACGACCTCTCGCTGAGAGTCGATGGCGTGATGGTGGCAAGCAACAGCTTTGGCAACGAGTTTGGTCGCGAGAGCTCGCTCAACACCTTCGAGCAGTCATTCCCCGCAGGCGAGGGCATTGCTGAGTGGTTTAAGCAGACTATGCCTTGCAAGTTTGGGTTTAGGTGTGAGTTTGTGAATGGGACGTTCAAAGTAGTTAAGACCAAGTAGGTAGAAGCCGTATAGCAAGGCTCTTTCGGCGTCTTGCTCGTCCTCAGAGTCCTCACATACGCCAAGTATGCTGCGGCTCTTCGGACTTCGGCAATCCCCAAAATAGCTCTTGCTATACAACTTCTTAGGTAGTGGTAATAAGGTTGTTTTGGCATCTGGCTTGTGCCCGAAAAGTATATTAGTAATCAAATAAAACAAAAAATATGGAAGAGAATAAGAACAGAGAGATGGCTGAGCCCGAGGTTCAGCAGAACGATACTCTCCCCACTGCCGAGCAGTCAGCCGAGCAGGTGGAGGAGCAGCCTGTCGTAAAGAGTGAGGGGGTGGCAACACCCGCAGAGTCAGCACCTGCAGCAGCACCCGCAGAGTCGGCACCTGCAGCAGCAGAGCCAACCCCCGCAGTACCAGCCGAGCCAGCAAAGGTGAAGGTGAAGAAGTCGAAGAAGGGTGGTAAGACCTCATTTGGCAAGATATTTTTGGCAGCCCTGTTGGCTGTAATTACAGGCAGCGTGGTGACAGCCCTCTTGTGGGGTGTGCTTTTGTCGGGCGTAGGCGCGATTATGCAGCCCTCGGTAAAGGGTGTGCCCGATAGCGCAATCCTGGAGATTAACTTCAGCGAGAATTTGGTGGATGCTCCATCGAAGAATCCTATGGCTTCGTTTGACTTTATGTCGATGAGCGCCAGCAGCGAGCTCACGCTCTACAACGCACTGCGTGGTATCGAGGCGGCGGCCGGTGACGAGCGCATCAAGGGTATCTACCTCAACGTGTCGAACGCCATTGAGGCAGAGACCACAGTGATTGAGGAGTTGCGTCAGGCAATCGAGGAGTTCAAGCAGAGCGGTAAGTTTGTGGTGGCCTACAGCGACGGCTACTCTCAGTGGATGTACTACCTCTGCTCGGTGGCCGACAAGGTTTATATCCAGCCCGAGGGCTCGATTATGTGGAAGGGTATATCACTCAGCACAATGTTCTTTACAGGTTTGTTGGATAAGTTGGGCGTGAAGATGGAGATTCTTCGTCCTACCGCCTGCCGCTATAAGAGCGCCGTTGAGCCATTCTTCCTGACCAAGATGTCGGATGCCAACCGCCAGCAGATGCAGGAGATGGCGATGGCCACTTGGTCGATATTGACCGAGGGCGTGTCGAAGTCGCGTGGCATCAGCGTCGAGAAGCTCAACGAGTTGGCCGACAACCTCGCTGTGTCGCTCCCAGCAGAGGCTCTCGAGCATAAGTTTGTGGATGGCTTGATGTATGCCGACCAGGTGGAGGAGTTCTTTGAGAGCGAGTATGGCATTGCAAAGCCTGAGTATGTGTCGCTTGCCGACTACGCTTCGTCACTCACTCCCGATGTCAAGAAGGCCTCAGCACCAAAGGTGGCTATCGTCTATGCTCAGGGCGAGATAGCCGATGGCGAGAGTAGCGAGGATGGCATCTTTGGCTACACTTTAGCTAAGACCATTCGTGGCGTTGCCGAGGATGACGACGTGAAGGCTGTGGTGTTGCGAGTGAACTCTCCAGGCGGTAGCGCATTGGCCTCAGACATTATCTGGCGCGAGATGGAGCTCCTGCGCGAGAAGAAGCCTGTTATCGTGTCGATGGGTGGTATGGCCGCAAGTGGTGGTTACTACATCTCGGCTCCTGCCGATGCTATCGTGGCCAACCGTCTCACCCTCACAGGTTCGATAGGTGTGTTTGGTACAGTGCCCTATGTAGGCGAAGCTTTGGAGAAGAATTTGGGTGTGACTGTTGATGGTGTTGCAAGCAACAAGCACGCAAAAATGGGTACTATCCTCTCGCCAATCTCTCCCGTTGAGCGCGAATCTATTATGCGTGGCGTGGATAGAGTCTATGAGCGCTTCACTTCGCTTGTGGCCGAGGGCCGTAACCTCACAATCGAGCGAGTGTATGAGTTGGCCGAGGGCCGTGTGTGGATTGGACAGGAGGCTCAGAAGAACGGCTTGGTGGATACCTGCGGTGGTCTGACAGCAGCGTTGGCTATAGCAGTCGATAAGTCGGGCTTGGGCGAGAACTACCAGATTGTGGAGATTCAGGACGAATTGACAGGCTTTATGGCTGTGTTGAAGAACCTGAATGTGGAGATGCTCCAGAACTTCGCTCTGCGCAACGAGCTGGGCGAGCTGTATGGCGAGTATAAGCGTGTGGAGAGCATCATGGGCAAGAAGGGTGTGCACGCAGTGTGTCCTTATATTATCAACATCGAGTAGAAGCTGTATAGCAAGGCTCTTTTGGCATCTGCCTTGAGCCTGAATTCCTCACATACGCTTAGTATGCTGCGGATTCAGTCTCTGCGAGCAGCTTCAAAATAGCTCTTGCTATACAACTTCTAATAGTAACGGTAGCAGGGTTGTTTCGGCATCTGCCTTGAGTCTGAATTCCTCACATACATTTTAGTATGCTGCGGCTCTTCGGACTTCGTCAATCCTAAAAATAGCTCTTGCTATACAACTTCTTAGGATTAGAATTATTTAACACAGAAAACCTGTCGGGCAGTGATGTCGGGCAGGTTTTTTTGTGCGCCTTTCCCATTCGGGCGGGGCGTTTGCCGAGTCATAAAAGCCCGTTGGGCACGATATTTGAAAAAATATCACGTCACGAATAAAAAAACGTGCAAGAGATTTTGTCAATCCGCAATTTTATCCATAACTTTGTGGGCAACAAAAACCCAAGTAGAATATGTCGTTTGTAGATGAAAGGGTACAGTCGACTGGTTTGACCTTCGACGATGTGTTGCTCGTACCCGCCTATTCAGAAGTCCTTCCGCGCACAGTCTCTACCGAGACTCGTTTTTCGCGCAATATCAAACTGAACATCCCCATCGTGTCTGCCGCTATGGATACCGTAACGGAGGCTCCATTGGCTATAGCATTGGCTCGTGAGGGAGGTATCGGCGTTATCCACAAGAATATGTCTATCGCCGAGCAGGCTGCCCACGTTCGTCGTGTAAAGCGTGCCGAGAGCGGTATGATTTATGATCCTATCACCATCACTAAGGAGCAGACCGTAGGCGATGCTTTGAAGCTTATGCACGATAACAAAATCGGTGGCATCCCCGTTGTTGACGATGACAATATGCTTATCGGCATCGTGACCAACCGCGATTTGCGCTTCCAGAGCGATATGAGCCGCCCCATTGGCGAGGTGATGACTAAGGAGAACATCATCACAACCCACTCAACAGAGTTGGAGAAGGCTTCGGAGATTCTGCTTAAGAACAAGATCGAGAAGTTGCCAGTCGTTGACGACAAGGGCAAGCTCATCGGCTTGATTACATATAAAGACATCACCAAGATTCAGGACCACCCCAACGCTTGCAAGGACTCTAAGGGCCGTTTGCGTGTAGCCGCAGGTGTGGGTATCACTCCTGATGTGTTGGACCGCGTGAAGGCTTTGGTTGCCGAGAGCGTTGATGCCATCGTGCTCGACTCGGCTCACGGCCACTCAAAGAACATCATCACCACCCTGAAGAACGTGAAGGCTCACTTCCCAGAGCTGGACGTTGTGGTAGGTAACATCGCCACAGCCGAGGCCGCCAAGATGTTGGTGGAGGCTGGTGCCGACGGTGTGAAGGTGGGTATCGGTCCAGGTTCAATCTGTACCACTCGTATCATCGCAGGTGTGGGCGTTCCACAGCTCACAGCCATCTACGACTGCGCATCGGCCATCAAGGGCTCGGGCGTGCCAGTAATCGCTGATGGTGGTTTGCGTTACTCGGGCGACTGCGTGAAGGCGTTGGCTGCCGGTGGCGACTGCGTGATGGTTGGTTCGATGTTTGCAGGTACTGAGGAGTCACCAGGCGAGACTATTATCTATAATGGCCGTAAGTTCAAGACCTATCGCGGTATGGGCTCAATCGACGCTATGAAGGCTGGTTCAAGTGACCGTTACTTCCAGGGCGGCGAGAAGAACGATATGAAGCTCGTGCCAGAGGGTATCGTTGGTCGCGTGCCATTCAAGGGCTCACTCTGCGAGACAGTCTATCAGTTGGTGGGAGGTATCAGAGCAGGTATGGGTTACTGCGGAGCCTCAACAATCGCCACACTGCAGAAGGCTAAGTTTGTGCGCATCACGTCGAATGGCGTTGTGGAGAATCACCCACACGACATCACAATCACTCGTGAGACTCCAAACTACACTCGCGGTGAATAAGCATAAGGCTCGCCACGCGCTATAGCGGGCGGGCCTTTTTTAGCTGAGAAACCGTCTGATGCAGCTCTTTTGGCATCTGCCTTGTGTCTGAAATGCTCACATACGCCAAGTATGCTCCGCTTTCAGCCACTGCGAGCAGCTTCAAAATAGCTTGCATCATACAATTTCTCCATAAGCGGGAAAGTAAGCCCCTGTGAATTTTAGACGTGGGATGAAAACCGTCTGATGCAGCTCATTTGGCATCTGCCTTGCCAATTCAAAATTCAAAATTCAAAATTCAAAATTGCGAGTTTTGGGTTGAGGAAGAAAATTAGAAAAAGAAGAACAAATAAATACAAGAACAATGAAGCAGGATATGATTGTTATTTTGGACTTGGGTAGCCACGAGAACACTGTGGTTGCTCGAGCTATTCGTGATTTGGGTGTATATAGCGAGATCTACCCACACGACATCACAGCAGAGGAGTTGAAGGCGTTGCCCAACGTGAAGGGTATCGTTATCAACGGTGGCAAGAACAACGTAATCGACGGCGTGGAGATCGACGTGTTGCCCGAGATTTACGAGGCTGGCTTCCCAGTAATCGCTGCTGGTCACGACAAGGCTAAGTGCGAGGTTAAGTTGCCCGAGTTCACTAACGACGAGGAGGCTATCAAGGCTGCCCTCAAGTCGTTTGTTTTCGACGTATGCAAGGCTGAGGCCAACTGGAATATGAAGAACTTCGTAGCCGACCAGGTGGAGCTTATCCGCCAGCAGGTGGGCGACAAGAAGGTGCTTTTGGCGTTGTCGGGTGGTGTTGATTCATCGGTTGTAGCTGCGCTTTTGTTGAAGGCTATCGGCGATAACTTGGTGTGTGTGCACGTTAATCACGGCCTTATGCGTAAGGGTGAGTCGGAGAACGTTGTTGAGGTATTCGGCAAGCAGTTGTGCGCTAACCTTGTCTATGTTGATGCTACCGAGCGTTTCCTCACAAAGCTCGAGGGTGTTGAGGATCCAGAGCAGAAGCGTAAGATTATCGGCTCGGAGTTCATCCGCGTATTCGAGGAGGAGGCCCGCAAGTTGGACGGCATCGACTTCCTCGGTCAGGGTACAATCTATCCCGACATCGTGGAGAGCGGTACCAAGACTGCCAAGATGGTGAAGTCGCACCACAACGTGGGTGGTCTGCCTGAGGATATGAAGTTTGGCTTGGTTGAGCCTTTGAAGCAGCTCTTCAAGGACGAGGTGCGTGCTTGCGGTGTTGAGCTCGGCTTGCCTTACGAGATGGTTTACCGTCAGCCATTCCCAGGCCCAGGTTTGGGTGTTCGTTGCTTGGGCGCAATCACTCGTGACCGCTTGGAGGCTGTTCGCGAGTCTGACGCTATCCTTCGCGAGGAGTTTGCAAAGGCTGGCCTCGACAAGAAGGTATGGCAGTACTTTACCGTTGTGCCCGACTTCAAGAGCGTGGGTGTGCGCAACAACGCCCGCTCATACGACTGGCCAGTAATCATCCGCGCCGTGAAGACTATCGACGCAATGACTGCCTCTATCGAGCACATCGACTGGGAGATTTTGGACCGCATCACCAAGCGCATCTTGGACGAGGTTCCAACCGTCAACCGCGTATGCTACGATATGTCGCCAAAGCCATCGGCTACAATCGAGTGGGAGTAACAGGAATTCAAAATTAAAAGCTGCCTCACAAGGCTCTTTTGGCGTTACTCTTGCCCTTAAAATCCTCACATACGCCGAGTATGCTGCGGTTTTTCGGGCTTCGAGTGCCTAAAAATAGCACTTGTTATGCAACTTTTAGCATAGAGGAGTTATCCGACAATCGTGTCGGGTAGCTCCTTTTTTGTGATTGCGGCACGGATTTGGATTATGCTATTTGCATTATGCAAAAAGAATAATTATATTTGCATAAAGAAATTGATAGCACTATGGCAAGAGTAAATAATCCATTCATTGTAACGGGCAAGATTGAGGCGGAGTATTTCTGTGACCGAGTAAAGGAGTCGGCAAGAGTGATAAAGAGCGTCACTAATGGCAACAACCTTGTTATTATCTCGCCTCGCCGTATGGGTAAGACGGGACTCATTCAGTTCTGTTACGACAAACCCGAGATAGCTCAAGAGTATTACACATTCTTTATCGACATTCTTCACACGTCGAGTTTGAGAGAGTTTACCTATCTGCTTGGTCGTGCGATTTACGATACGCTACTGCCTCGCAGTAGCAAGATGGCGACACTCTTTGTACAGACCATTAAGTCGATAAGCGGCAAGTTTGGTTTCGATCCGATTACAAATATGCCAACTTTCAATGTTGAGCTGGGTGATATCGAGCGACCAGAATATACACTTGAGGAGATTTTTCAATATCTTGCCTCTGCTGACAAGCCTTGCATTGTAGCCATTGACGAGTTTCAGCAGATAGCCAAATATCCCGAAAAGAATATCGAGGCGTTGTTGCGTACCCACATTCAAAAAATCGGTAACTGTAACTTCATATTTGCTGGCAGCGAGCGACATATGATGCAAGAGATGTTTACATCATCGGCTCGACCATTCTATAATAGTGCCGATTTGTTGGAGTTGAGGGCTATTGCTCCCGAAATATATATTCCGTTTGTGTGCGGTCATTTCGAAAAGCGCAATCGCCATATTGCGCCCGAAAGTGTGGAGTGGGTTTATCGTCTTTTTAAGGGGCATACCTACTATATCCAGCGCACCTTCAATGAGGCTTTTGCCGACACTATGGAGGGCGAGGAGTGCACAATGGAGATTATAAAGTCGGCCATAGATAATATGGTTGCATCAAACGACACTATCTTCCGAGAGATTTTATCGAATATTCCCGAGAAACAGAAGGCTTTGCTCTATGCCGTTGCCAAAGATGGAGAGGCTGAGTCGATAACCTCGGCTAAATATATCAAACGCCACTCACTCTCGTCGGCAAGTTCTGTACAATCGGCAGCGAAGATACTCTTGGAGAAAGATTTTATTACTTGCATCAATAAAGTGTATTCTGTCACAGATAGACTCTTTGCGATGTGGATAAATCGGATGTATATGTAAATATGAATAATGAAACAAACTCTCCTTCAATTTCGGAGGAGAGTTTTATTTTGCGGAAAAGTCGAACCCGATTTTCAACCGACACTGCGGGGTGGGGGCAAAGCGAGCCTGCTCGCTTTGCTCAGGCGAGATGAATAATTTTGAATTTTGAATTCTGCATTTTGAATTATATAATGTATCTTTGCCCTTATGGAATCGAAGATACTACAAGGACTCAACAAAGCGCAGTATGATGCGGTTGTGAATTTCCAGAATCCGTCGCTGATTATTGCAGGTGCGGGTTCGGGAAAGACGCGCGTGTTGACCTCGCGCATAGCTTATATGTTAGAGCAGGGCGTGAAGCCCTATAACATTCTGGCTCTGACCTTTACCAACAAAGCTGCCGCACAGATGCGTGAGCGCATCGAGCAGATGGTCGAGGGCTCGGCCAGCCGATATATCTGTATGGGTACGTTCCACTCGGTCTTTTCGCGCATCCTGCGTGAGAATGCCGAGCGCATTGGCTACACCCAGAGCTACACCATCTATGAGCCATCGGATTGCAAAAACCTAATCAAAGCAATCTGCAAGGAGCTCAATTTAGCCGACGACAAGTATAAGCCTGGCAAGATTCTATCGCGCATATCGTTTGCCAAGAACTGCCTGATAACCCCCGCAGCCTATGCCGCCAACTCGTCGTATGCGGCCGAGGACAGGCAGATGCAGATTCCGCAGTTTGGCGAGGTTTACGACCTCTATTGCCGCCGTTGCAAGCAGAACGGAGCTATGGATTTCGACGATTTGCTGTTGCAGACCAACATCCTGTTGCGCGATTGCCCCGATGTGCTGGCCAAGTATCAGGAGCGATTTCAGTATATCTTGGTGGATGAGTATCAGGATACCAACTACGCTCAGTACATAATCATCCGCCGCCTCTCGCAACTTCACGGCAGGGTGTGCGTGGTGGGCGACGATGCGCAGAGTATCTACTCGTTCCGAGGTGCCAAAATCGAGAATATCCTCTCGTTCCGCAACGACTACCCCTCGGCCGAGGTCTTCAAGTTAGAGCAGAACTACCGCTCGACCAAGACCATCGTAAACGCCGCCAACTCGGTCATCGAGCACAACTCGCGCCGTATGAAGAAGGTCTGCTTCTCGGAGGGCGATTCGGGCGATAAGATTCGTGTTGTGCGCAGCTACACCGACCGCGAGGAGGGCGATATGGTGGCTCAGGCCATCCGCGACCGCCTGCGTGAGACGGGTGACGGCTGGAACGAGGTGGTGGTGTTGTATCGCACCAACAACCAGTCGGCGGTGATGGAGTCGGCCCTCAGAAAGCGTGCCATCCCCTACCGCATCTACAAAGGCAGCTCGTTCTACGACCACAAGGAGATTAAGGATGTGCTGGCCTATATCCGTCTGGTTATCAACCCCAAAGATGATGAGGCCTTCAAGCGCGTGGTGAACTATCCCGCGCGTGGAATTGGCGACACAACAGTGGGCCGTATCGAGGAGTTAGCGCGTCAGCGAGGCTGCTCGATGTGGGAGGCTGTCGATACGTTGGTGGCCGAGGCTGCCACGTTAGGCGATGCTATGCAGCGCACCATTGCCCGCAAGGTTACCGAGTTTGTAAATCTCATCCGCTCGCTGGCCGAGGCCCGCAAGGATAAGGGGCTCTACGACTTCGGTCTGGAGCTGGCATCCCGCACAGGCATCCTGGCCTTGTATCGCCAGGAGAACACCCCCGAGTCGGCAAGTGCGATTGATAATATCGAGGAGTTGTTGAACTCTATGCAGCTCTTCCGCGAGCAGCGTGAGGCCGAGATTCGTAACGGTGAGCGCACCGAAGATGAGCAACCAACTGTCGAGGAGTGGTTGCAGAGCATTATGCTGCTTACCGATATGGACAACGACTCGGAGGAGGAGGGCGAGAAGGTGACGCTGATGACCGTCCACTCGTCGAAGGGATTGGAGTATAAATATGTCTATATAGTTGGTTGTGAGGAGAATCTATTCCCCTCGCAGCGCGCACTTGAGAGCCCCGACGGGTTGGAGGAGGAGCGCCGATTGTTCTATGTGGCCCTCACCCGCGCCAAGCAGGAGGCTATGCTCTCCTACTGCGAGATGCGCTTCAAGTGGGGTAATATGGAGTTCTCGTCGCCCAGCCGCTTCCTCAAAGAGATTGATGAGCAGTATCTCGACTGCGACGAGGATTTGAACTCTTCGTCACGCAACCGCTTCGCCTCGGTGGACGACGAGGAGGGGGCGCACGCCGACTTTATGGGCCGTATGGGTAACTTCAAGAGTACGTCGGGTTATGGCGGCTCACGCAGTGGCTATGGCTCGCAGGGTGGCGTGGCACGCAACCGTGACGGTCGCTCGGCCATTGATGAGTTGCGCCACCGCTTCGATGTGCGCTTCCAGCAGAAGCGTGAGCAGGAGGCTCGCGCAGGCGGTGTTGGAGGTGTTGGCGGAGGTGTTGGCGGCCAAAGAAGTGCTCCCGATCCACGACTTGTGCGTAGCACCGAGCCTCGTTCAACGGAGGGTATGCGCCGTGTGCTCGTAACGCCCCGCACCGAGAGTGCCGCAGGGCCTTGCAGTTATAGTGTGGGTGACAGGGTGGAGCACCCTAAGTTTGGTGTGGGCATCATCAACCGCATCGAGCCTATGGCTACCGACCATAAGGTGGTGGTCGATTTCGGCGGCCAGTATGGCGAAAAGACTCTGCTAGCGAAGTTTGCAAAACTCACAAAACTGTAATTCAAAATTAGGTTTTGAGTTTGAGGGAAAAGAATATTATAGGGAATTTAGGGAATTTAGGGAATTTAGGGGAAGCTCGCCCTAATTTCCTTAATTTCCTTAATCTCCATAATTTTAAATTTTGAATTTTGAATTTTGAATTTCCCATATTGGTTTCGGTCTGTGTTACGACCTACAACCACGCCCCATATATCGAGAGGGCGGTGGAGAGCTTCCTTGCGCAGAGGTGCGACTTTGGGGTGGAGATTATCCTGAGCGATGATTGTAGCTCGGATTCCACTCCTCAGATTTGTCGCTCCTATGCAGAGCGTTATCCCGACAGGGTGCGATTTATCACTTCGGCCGAGAATGTGGGTATGCGTGCCAACTACCGCCGAACTTTGGAGGCGGCTAAGGGCAAGTATGTGGCTCTGTGTGATGGCGACGACTGGTGGTGCGACGTGGATAAACTTGCCCGTCAGGTGGAGGTGATGGAGGCCGATGAGCAGTTGGGCCTCTGCTACACCCGCTCGCGCAGGGTGCAGGGCGAAAGAGAGTGGCTCTATCCCGCTGGCGAGATGTTCACCGACTTCGATAATATGCTCTTCAACAATACTGTCGAGAACTCCTCGGCGCTGGCTCGCAAGGATTTGGTGATGCGCTACTATGCCGAGGTACGCCCCGAGGAGCATCCTGAGTGGCTTACCGACGATGCCCCTATGTGGATATGGTTTGCGGCCTGCTCGAAGATGGTGGCCATAGATATTCCGATGGCCGTACACAGACTTCTGCCCGAGAGCGTGAGTCAGAGTGGCAACTATCTCAGGCGCATTGCGTTCTGCGACTCGCTGATGGATATATCGCTGTGGTTTGATGAGCGTTATGGCGGTAGCCGCCACACTCAAAAGCTGTGGCGCAAGCGTATGGAGGTGGCCTTGTGGGTGCTTTCGCGCGATGGCTCTACGGCGGAGTATCTGAGACGCTGGTGGGGCGATGTTGGGCGCACGCCGAGCCTGCTGTTGAATGTGGCGGGTTATGGCCTGTTGGCCAAGCGATGGCTGCGCAAGATGGGGGTGTTGAAAGCAAAATAGAGAATAGATTATGACTATCAAGGAGCGATATAAGGGCGTTGTGGAGTATTTCAGCCGCGAGATGCCTGTGGCCGAGAGCGAGCTCAACTATGGCTCGACCTTCGAGCTGTTGGTGGCGGTGATATTGTCGGCGCAGTGTACCGACAAAAGGGTTAATATGGTCACACCAGCCCTGTTTGAGGCTTATCCTACGCCCGAGGCTATGGCCGAGGCTACTGAGGCAGATATTTTTCCATATATTCGCTCAATCTCATATCCCAATAACAAAGCTCGCCATCTGGCCTCGATGGCCCGTATGCTCTGCGAGGAGTTTGGGGGCGAGGTGCCAGCCGATTTGAAGGAGTTGCAGCGTCTGCCTGGCGTGGGACGCAAGACAGCCAACGTGGTGGGGGCTGTGGTGTGGCAGAAGCAGGTGATGCCTGTCGATACCCACGTCTTTCGTGTGGCGGCTCGTATTGGCCTTTCGCATAATGCCCACACACCTCTGCAGACCGAGTTGCAGTTGGAGCGTCACTTCCCCAAAGAGTTGCTTCCCATTGCTCACCATTGGCTCATTCTGCACGGCCGTTATGTCTGTACGGCACGCAATCCCAAGTGCGCCAAGTGTGGAATTCAGGGGTTGTGTCGTGACTTTTCGCGCAGAAATAGTGGTAATTAGAGAATTTTTACTACCTTTGAAAATTAGTTCACAAATTTTAACAGATAGATTATGAAAAATATTTCTCTCGTGTTGAGAAGTTCGGCCGTAGGCCGTTTTTTGAATATGCTCTTCGTGGCTTCGCTGGTGGCTATGTCGGCAGTGGCTGTTGGCTGCTCGGAGGAGAAGGAGGAGTCTGATAAGACATACGTCGAGGGTGTGAGCGTCACATCCAATAAGTCGGAGGTGTGCAGTGGAAAGGAGCAGGTGCTTACAGTCACCTTTGAAACCGATAATGGCTACACACTCGAGACCGACGAGCCCTCTGTTGTCAGCTTCTTAGAGGGTGCAAGCGGCTCGGCGGCAGGTAAGCATCAGGTTCGAATTCAGTTGCAGAAGAATAGCACCGAGTCGGACCGAGTAGCCATAATCTACATCACCGTTACGGGCCATAAGCTCACCCAGCTTATGAGCATTACTCAAAAGTCGGGCGCAAACGACGCTGTGGTGCAGTGGATTGACGAGCGTTTGCAGAAGGAGTACTACTGGATGGATGAGTACAACGAGAAGCACGATACGTTTGACTACACATTGTCATACGATAAGTTCCTTTCGCAGAGCTTGCTGAGCCTTACAACCAACGAGTTGGACGGCGGGCGTGATGCTAAGGGCGACCGTTATCTCTACTCTTACATCGAGAAGGTTGGTGGCAGCGGCAGCTCGTCGGGCACACGCGCCTCATCGGTGAAGGGCTATGGTTTGTTCCTCTGCCCATATATCTGGACTTTGGAGGATGGTGTGTATGGCTTTGCCGTTGAGCACGTCTATCCAGGTTCGTCGGCTGAGGGGGCTGGCATCCGTCGTGGTGATATCATCTCTAAGGTGAATGGCAGCGACATTACACAGAGCAACCTGAACAGCCTCTGGTATGGTATGCAGTATGATGATATAGGTACAATCTCGGTTACGAAACTCGATCCTGCAACTCTCGATCCTGCTAACGTAACACTCTCTATCGGCAGCTACGAGGAGAACCCTGTGGCATTCAGAGACGTGATTGCTCTGCCCGAGAGTTTGGGCGCTGTGGACAAGAAGATTGGTTATTTGAGCTATCTCTCGTTTGATTCGGCCTTCGATACAGAGCTTATCGCAGCCTTGCAAGAGCTTAAGGATAAAGGTATTACCGATCTTATCCTCGACCTTAGAGTGAATGGTGGCGGTGCGGTGAGATCGAGCGTTAAGCTGGCCAGCTCAATCCTCGGCAGCAAATACGAAGGTCAGATTTACTCTGAGCTGAAGCGTCATCCGAAGAATAGGCACGGTAATTCAACCTACAAGATTATAACACAGGATGGTACAACGCCTCTGCCTTCGCTCGATATGCCAGCTTTGTGGGTGTTGGCGACGGATTTGACCGCTTCGGCCAGCGAGATGGTTATCGTAGGTCTGCGTGGTCTTGATGTGCCTGTGACAATTGTGGGTGGCAAGACCGAGGGTAAGAACTGTGGTATGGATGTGGAGGAGATGACTATCAACTCTGCGACATACTCCTATGCCCCTATCACCTTCCTGAACTACAACGCTAAGGGCTTCAACGACTATGCCGACGGCATCGAGCCCGATATCGACATCCGTAGCTATGCCGACAGGTCAGATAACAAGGAGGTGCAGTATTTTGCCAACGTATTCCCAATGCCATTCTGCGACTGGGGTGTTACAAACCGCGATTTGGCTCTGTTTGAGACAGTATTGCAGATTTGTGGCAAGAGTGTACTCGATAGCGATTACGGCAAGGATGACGAGGACGAAGGTGGCGAGAACGGTGACGGCGAGAACGGTGAGAGTGGCGAGAACGGTGAAAGCGGTGAAAACGGCGATGGCGAGAGCAATGATGGTGGCGAGAGTGCCGCTTTGAAGTTACCTAAGTTGCAGATGGCCAGCTCGATGACTCGCGCAGGTGAGCCTCTCCGACTCCAGCACAAGCGCAAGGTGTTTGGCGCGACTGTTAGTGCTGAGGAGCGTGAGCGTTTGAATGCTGAAGAGTAGGTAAGAAGTTGCCTAACAAGGCTCTTTCGGCATCTGCCTTGAGTCTGAAATCCTCACAACAAGCAGCTTCAACCGACGCTGCGGAGCGAGGGCAGAGTGAACTTGTTCACTTTGCCGAGCCGCGAGGAGGAAACACGGCCCTTGTGGTCGGGTAAAATAGCTCTTGCTATACAACTTCTTAGGTAGTGGTAATAAGGTTGTTTCGGCATTTGCCTTGAGTCTGAAAACCTCATTTACGCCAAGTAAACTGCGGTTTCTCGATCTGCAAGTAGCCTTAAAATAACTCTTGTTATACATTTTTCGAACTAATGGGATTGTTCAATAGGTTTGTTGAATAACCTCGTAAGATATACGGTATGAGAAGATTTTACAAATCATTTTTGGTGCTATTGGCTCTCTGCTTGTGCATTGAGCCAATGGCTGTTTTTGCCGATGGCAAGGCCGAGTCGTATAAGGTCAATCACGGCCCCTATCTGCAGGGTTTGTGCTACGATGGTGTGATTGTGGTCTTCACCACCTCGCATAAGGGCTTCTCGAAGGTGGAGATTCGCGAGCGCGGAAGCGAGCAAGTGAGGGTGTGCGACAGCCGCAAGGATGGTCTTATTATGGCCAACAACACCCACAACGTAATCCGCATCGACGGCCTGAAGCCCGCCACCGACTATGAGTATAGAGTAGTCTCAACCGAGGTTAAGGATTTCCAGCCCTATAAGGTGACATTCGGCGAGAAGATTACCACCGAGTGGCAGTCGTTCCGCACGTTTGATCCAAAGGCTAAGGAGTTCAGCTTTGTGGTGATGAACGACATACACGACAGTGCCGAGAAGTGCCGTAAGCTGATGGATATGCAACCAATGCAGAGGGCCGATATGGTCTTCTATGTGGGCGATATTATGAGTTACTTTGCTAAGCCCGAGCAGCCCTACACCAGCTTTATCGACGTATCGGTGGAGCGTTTTGCCAAGAATAAGCCATTTGCTGTGGTGCGTGGTAATCACGAGACGCGTGGATATCTGGCTCGCCAGTACGATGAGTTTATCCACAACACCCGCGACGGCAAATATTACGGCTTCTACACCTTCGGCTCGACTGCCGTTGTGATGCTCGACTGCGGCGAGGATAAGCCCGACAACCACCCTGTATATGCAGGTTTTGTGGCATTCGATGAGTATCGTCTCGAGCAGGTGGAGTGGCTCAAGGGTGTATTGAAGAGCAAGGAGTTCCGCAAGGCCAAGAATCGTATCGTGATGCTGCACATCCCGCCCGCAGTGGAGGCTATGAAGCAGCAGGACGAGAAGTGTGTGGAGGGGATGCTTAAGTGGCACGGCAACGTGCATTGGGGGCAGATTCTGTTGCCTCTGCTCAATAAGGCGGGCATCGATTTGATGATTTCGGCACACCAGCACAGCTTCCACAGCTTCGAACCACAGCGTGGCGTGATTGAGTTCCCGCTGGTGATTAACGACAACAACAGCGCAATGTTTGTCACCTCGAATGAGGATGGCATAAGTGTAAAAATAACCAATTTAGAGGGCAAAGAGTTGATGAATCGTACTTTTTAGCTACTTATTGTCCAATTTGTACCTCTCTGAGTGGCGTTGCGCAATAATATTATAACTAACTTTGTACCCTGCACTATTGGGTGTCAAGTTTTACGAAAACCCTTTTTTATGGATTTATCGCAATCAAACATAGAGCGTCTGCGCGAGATGGTAGAGTCTGGAGCGCAGCAGATTGTAATCCTGTCGCACACCAACCCCGATGGCGATGCCCTCGGTTCGTCGTTGGCGTGGGCGGCCTCGCTTAGCCGATTGGGGCATCAGGTCACCTGCATCGTGCCCAACCGCTTCCCCTACTATCTGGATTGGCTTACGGGAGTGAAGGATATCGTAGTCTATAAGAACGACGATAAGGGCATAGCTGGCAAGGCTGTCGAACAGGCCGATTTGATTTTCTGCCTCGACTTCCACACCCTTTCGCGACTGGATGCACCTCTGAGCGAACTTATAGCCTCAAACACTAAGGCCAAGCGTGTGTTGATAGATCACCACCTCAATCCGTCGGAGTCGTTCGATGTGATGTTCTCGCACCCCGAGGCATCGAGTACCTCGTATCTTGTCTATCGCCTCATCGAGGCTCTGTGGGGCGCTGAGAGCGTTACCCCCGAGCAGGCCGAGGTGATTTATGTGGGTATGATGACCGATACGGGTAACT
>JAZOUS010000028.1:0-58461 GCA_045658265.1 Alistipes sp. | reverse complement strand
GAGCGTTCGCTTAAGTTTGCTCACGACTACTCGGAGAAGTTGCTCGCCATCGACGTAAATATCGAGATTGAGCAGATGCTTGACACAGCGTGGACTCTCTTTGGCAAGTACTTCTCGAAGGATGAGGTGGCTATCAAGGCTGAGCTTATCGCTAAGTATTGGAAGGAGGCGTAAGCCGACCGAAAATAGTGAAAAATTATGGCTATTAAATTTCAATATAACAAAACTTCGCTCGGCGAGCTCGGTAAGCAGCTCAAGATGCGCCGTTCGGCTCTCCCTACCATTAAGAGTAAGGAGTCTGCACTGCGTTCCGAGGTTAAGCGAGCGAAGGATACCGCACGCGATTTCCGTAAGCGTATAGAGGCTCTCGTGGCCGAGTACGACTATATGGTGGCTCTGTGGGGTGAGTTCGATACGACGATTCTCAGAGTCGCCGACGTAGAGCTCTCGGAGCAGAAGATCGCGGGTGTGCGTACGCCGGTGTTGGAGAGTGTGAGCTTCGAGGAGAAGCCGTACGACCTCTTCTCATCGCCGGTGTGGTATGCCGACGGAGTCGATTTGTTGAAGCGTCTGGCTCAACTGGGTATAGAGTGCGAGGTCTATAATCGCAAGATGGAGCTTTTGGATTATGCCCGAAGAAAGACCACGCAGAAGGTGAACCTCTATGAGAAGGTGCAGATTCCCGGTTATGAGGACGCTATTCGTAAGATTAAGCGATTTATGGAGGACGAGGAGAACCTCTCTAAGTCGGCACAGAAGATTGTTAAAACTCGTCAACAACAGGCTGCGGAGGGGTCTATGCTATGATAGTAAAGATGTCACGTTACGACTTTGTGTTGCTTGCGGCGCAGAGTGAGGATTTTGTGGCTCGTTTGCGCGAGCTTGGGCTGGTGGATATCACAACCACAGGCTGGGAGCCCCGCGAGCAGGATCGTCAGTTGGTGAGCGAGATAGAGCAACACCGCAAGGCGATTGATGCGCTCGGTGAGTTCAGAGCATCTGAGAATATGCAGTCAGACGCCGAGGCTTATGGCTCGGGCAAGGAGGCTTTCGAGGCCTATTTGGAGGCTGCACAGCGTAAGGCTGCGCTCTTGGGCGAGGTTGCACGATTGGATAAACTCTCGGAGGAGTTGGAGCCCTGGGGTGAGTTCTCAGCCGAGTCGCGTGAGCGATTGGCCGAGGGTGGCGTAGTGTTGCGCTACTTCACAACGCAGCCCACAACCTTCGATGAGAACTATGCAGAGTGGAGCGAGAAATATACTCTTGCCGAGATTAACCGCACAGCATCTACCATCTACTTTGTAGCTGTTGCTACAGCCGATGAGGAGATTATGTTCGATGCGCAGGAGATTCGCGTTCCTATGATGGACTACCGCTCGGCACAGGCCGAGGCTGAGAAGAATCGCGAGCAGGTAAAGCAGCTCGACTACACCTTCTCACGTTGCGCAGCATCGTTGGAGGCAATCGAGAGTGAGCTTTCGGCTCTTACCTGCCGCTTGCAGAATGTGAAGATTCGTGGCACGGCTCAGGAGGCTGCCGACGGAGAGTTGGTGGTTCTGGAGGGTTGGGCCGAGGAGGATAAGTCGGCCGAGGTTGACAAACTGCTTGATGAGTATTCAGATGTGATCTATCTCAAGAGCAAGCCAACTGAGGATGACGACACGCCAGTTAAGTTGAAGAACAACCGCTTTGCGCGACTGTTTGAGCTTATTGGTGGAATGTATGCCCTGCCAAAGTATGGTACTTTGGATTTGACACCATTCTTTGCTCCGTTCTATATGTTGTTCTTTGCAATCTGCTTGAACGATGCGGGTTATGGAGCTATCCTGCTGGCACTTGGCGCTGCCCTCTTTGTGAAGGGTGGTAAGGATATGCGTCAGGCGGCATCACTTACAATGGTGTGTGGTGGTGCGACCACTCTGTTTGGTCTCTACACAGGTTCTCTGTTTGGTATGAGTATCCCCGATATGTTGGGATATGAGAGCATTGCCGAGTCTCCGTTCCTCGATTTCCAGAACGACTTCTTCTCATTGGCTTTGGCTTTGGGAGTTGTGCAGATTCTCTTTGGTATGTTGCTTAATATCTGCTTCAAGGCTCGATATTTCGGCATCACAACAGTATTTGCGCAGTTGGGCTGGTTTATCGTGTTGTTGGCCGGTTGCTTGGCGGGAGGTCTTCCTATGCTCAACGAGAATTGGGTGATTCCAGGCTTCACCACTTCGTCGATTGCCTTCTATGTGGCGATGGGCGTGGGTGCGGTGCTGATGTTGCTCTTGAGTGATATCAAGCGCAATCCGATTGTCAACCTTATGAGCGGATTGTGGGATACCTATAATAATATAACAGGATTGTTGAGCGATGTGCTCTCTTACATCCGATTGTTTGCAATCGGTTTGTCGGGAGGTGTGCTGGCTCAGGTATTCAACTCTTTGGCGTTGGGACTTACAGGTCTTGATGCGGGTATCGGCGAGTTTGGTGTGGGCACAATCTTCCAGATTTTGGGAGCTACAGCCATCCTGCTTGTTGGTCACGGTATCAACCTCTTTATGTCGTCGATTTCATCGTTCGTACACCCAATGCGACTTACCTTTGTGGAGTTCTATAAAAATGCTGGCTTCGAGATGGGTACTCGCTCTTTCGAGCCTTTAACTAATAACGAGAAGAAATAATAATCAAAAGTAAAATTTAATAACAAAAACAATTATGGAAAATTCAACAGCTTTGATTTTGGCCTACGTTGGCGTTGCCATTATGGTAGGTTTGGCAGGTATTGCATCTGCAGTAGGTACCTCAATCTGCGGCCAGGCTGCAGTAGGTGCAATGAAGAAGAATAGCGGAGCCTTCGGTAGCTATATGATCTTGTCGGCTCTTCCTGGTTCACAGGGCCTCTACGGTTTCGTATGTTTCTTTATGGTACAGGGCCTTTTGACAGCCGAGATTACTATGTTGCAGGCTGCTGCTGTATTTGGTGCAGGTTTGTTGGTTGGTATCGTTAACTTGGCAGCCGCTATCTATCAGGGTAAGGTTTGTGCTAACGGTATCGCTGCTATCGGTAACGGTCACGATGTGATGGGTAAGACTCTTATCTTGGGTGCGTTCCCTGAGTTGTATGCTATCTTGACAGTTGCTGCTACATTCCTTATCTCTTCAGCAGTAGCTTAACAGATTTTCGGAATATTTTCCGTGCAAAAAGGTCGCTCATATGGGCGGCCTTTTTTTGTGCAGTATTAGGAGGTGTAGTATTCTTCATCCGTAAGATGAATAATGTTTGCAGAAAATTTCGTATATTTGTTTCCAAATACACTTTTTTGTAATGAAAAATTTTCTTTTGACTTTGATTTTATCGGCTGCGGTGGCCGCGTGCGGCTCGCAGGCCAAAAATAAAACGCTCGCACCAAAGATTGTTGAGCCCGTTCAGTATGGCTACAAGATTAAGGCCGTCTATCCCCACCTTGCAACCAGCTACACGCAGGGATTGCAGTTCATCGATGGCCAGTTGTGGGAGGGCACAGGCGAGTGGGGTACATCTGTGTTGCAGAAGGTCGATTTGGAGAGTGGCAAGGCCGAGGTGTTGGCACGTCTGCCCAAGAGCGAGTTTGGCGAGGGTATTACGGTGCTTGGCGATAAGGTATATCAGCTCACCTGGACCAACAATACAGCCCACGTCTATGACCTTAACGGCAAGCAGATTAAGACGTTCCGTTATCCAGGTGAGGGTTGGGGCCTTACGACCGATGGCCAGAAGCTCTATATGTCCGACGGTTCGGAGCGAATTTATAAAATCAACCCCGAGACATTTAAGCGCGAGGGTACGATTGCCGTAACGCTTCGTGGTGAGCCAGTGGAGTTCCTTAACGAGCTGGAGTGGATTGACGGTAAGATTTGGGCAAACGTATATACGACAGATTATGTTGTAATCATCGATCCCAAGACCGGCGTTGTCGAGGGCGTGATTGATTTCAGAGGCCTTAGTTCTCAGATTGAGGTTAAGGAGGATACCGATGTCTTCAACGGTATTGCCTATGATGCAGCTACAAAGCGAATATTCGTAACGGGTAAATTGTGGAATAAACTCTTTGAGGTGGAGCTTGTAAAACGATAGTTATTATGGATTTGATACGTTCTATGGTTCGTGGTATCCTCACTTTGGATGGTGCTATGGGTACCCAGCTCTTGGCAAAGGGCAAGGGTGGCTGTTTGGAGTTGCTCAATGTAGATGAGCCACAGCTTGTGGCTTCGGTGCATAGCGAGTATATCGAGGCGGGTGCTGATGTTATCACTACCAACACCACTTGTGCCGATGCGCTGTGCTTGGCTGAGTATGGTTTGAGTGAGCGCTCCTATGAGTTGGCACAGGCGGGAGCAAAGTTGGCTCGCGAGGTTGCCGACAAATATTCCACCACCGAGCGCAAGAGATATGTGGCTGGCTCGGTTGGCCCAACAACCCGCAATCTGACTCTGGCTAACGATACCACACCCGAAGCGGTCGCTTCGGCGTATGCCGATGTGGTCAGGGGCTTGATAGATGGCGGCGTGGATATGCTCCTTATAGAGACGGCTATGGACTCGAAGAATGTGAAGGTGGCCATCGAGGAGTGCAGGAAAATTGATACCCAGATACCAATAGCTGTCTCGGCTGTGTTGTCGAGAATCGAGGGTAGAGTGGCAAGTGGTGCTACAATCGCCAAGTTTTTGGAGGATATACCTCTTGAGGAGGTGGCAGTTGTGGGATTCAATTGCAGCGATGGTGTGAAGCCTTTAGCCTCGGCATTGAAGGTTCTTTCGGATGTGTGCCGTAAGCCTGTTATCGCATACCCATCTGCTGGTCGTGAGAAGTTAGCTGCCAATCGCTTTGCAAAGGAGCTTGAGCCTTTATGTCGTGCAGGAATGGTGAATATCGTGGGCGGATGTTGTGGCACAACACCCGAGCATATCAAGGCTGTGGCCAAGATTGCCGCACGCTGGCGCCCCCACAAGTTTGAAAACAAGTAAACCAATAGTTATGGATACCAAAGAGTTTCGTCGTCAGATGCACCGTTGTCCCGAGCTCTCGAAAGAGGAGTATCAGACATCTCGATTCATTTCGGATAACCTGTCGGAGTTGGGCATAGAGTTCCGCCCGATAGCGGGTACAGGCGTGCTGGCTCGTGTGGAGGGGCGTAGAGGCAACCTCAAGAGGTGCGTTGTGTTGCGTGCCGAGATTGATGCTCTGCCAATTCAGGAGATTGCTGCCGAGGAGTGGAGTTCTGAGCGTGAGGGCGTGATGCACGCCTGTGGTCACGATTTCCACGCTGCGATGCTCTATGGGGTGCTGAAAAGATTGCATCTGAGCCGCGATTTCGAAGGAACTCTAATGGTGTTGTTCCAGCCTGCCGAGGAGTTCTGCTCGGGTGGCGCACTCAAGGTTTTGGAGGAGGAGCCATTCAAGGATTACGATGTGGCGGCCGTTATAGGTCAGCACGTTGATTCCTCGCTGGAGGTTGGTGAGTTAGGTTTCTGCCCTGGTAAGTTTATGGCTTCGATAGATGAGATGAGCTTTACGATTAGCGGCGTTGGCGGCAATGCTGCCCAGCGTAGCCAGATAAAGGATTCGGTGGTGGCTATGGCCGATTTGGTGATGCGCCTGAATACCCTCAATAGCGACGTTTGTGTGGTCTCAACCTGCAAGGTCGAGGCCGATGGTGGCGACGATAACATCGTCCCCGATCGGAGTCGTTGCGAGTGTGTGATGAGTGTCTTCGATGAGGGGCTTAGGAGCCGCATTAAGGAGATGATAGGCCACATAGCTCAGGAGATAGAGTATAAATACGACGTTGAGGTGGAGTTTGCATTGGGCGAGGGTAACCCCTGCGTGGAGAATAACGCCCAGCTCTCATACGAGGCTATGATTTTGGCCGATAGTTATGGCTATAAGGTGTGCGATCTCGACTCTCGTCCCACATCCGATGACTTTGGATACTATAGCCAAATCTATCCGTCACTCTACTATAGCTTGGGCGTGGGACAGAGGGCTGGTCGCAAGCATACGGCTACATTTATGCCCGATGAGCGAGCTTTGGAGGTCGGCGAGGAGTTTATGTGGCAACTTGCATTAAGTATTTTGAACAAATGAGACAGTCAAGAAAAAAGGATTCGCGCCGAGGTGGCGCACAGCGAACAGATGCAAAAGGCGTTCGTAGCGCATTTGTTGTGAATATGTTTCGCGAGTTTCCCGATAGAGTATTTTCGTTAAAGCAGCTCGCTTCAGCTTCGGGTGGTAATACCCGCGAGGGGCGATATATCGTGCGAGATATAGTTGAGGCGCTTGTCGAGGAGGGTGTAGTGGAGTGCTATGGCCGCGACAAGTATCAGCTCTCGATGGCGCAGTTGCCACGCTATGAGGGTGTGGTGGATATGATTGGTTCGGGTGCTGCTTATGTTCGTGTGGAGGAGCTCGAAACCGATATCTATGTCAATCAGCGCAATACCAATTTCGCCCTCGATGGCGACCGTGTGGAGGTTGTACTCCAGCGTCAGGCCCATCGTGAGGGCGATCATCCCGAGGGCGCTGTGGTGTCGATTATCGAGCGCAGTAAAAAGCGGTATGTGGGTGTGGCCGAGGTTAGCCGTGCCGCAATTTTTGTGCGTGCCGACTCCCGTAAGATGCCATTCGATATCTTCTTTTCGCGCAAGGAGTATCCGAAGGTGAGCGATGGCGATAAGGTGGTGTTCAACATTACCGAGTGGCGTCCGGGTGATAAGTCGCCCCGAGGCGTGATTGTCGATGTGCTGGGCAAGGCTGGCGATAACGATGCCGAGATGCACGCCATTATGGCAGAGTTCGACCTTCCGTATAAGTTCGAACAGGATGTTTTGGATGCGGCTCAAGCTATCGATGGCGCAATCAGCGAGCGCGACTATGCCGAGCGCCGCGATTTTAGAGATGTTACGACCTTTACAATAGATCCTGCCGATGCAAAGGATTTCGACGATGCGTTGTCAATCCGCAAGGTAGAAGATGGCATCTGGGAGGTAGGTGTGCATATTGCCGACGTAACACACTACATTCAGCCTGAGTCGGTGCTCGACTGTGAGGCTCGTGACAGAGGCACATCGGTCTATTTGGTCGATAGAACTGTGCCAATGCTGCCCGAGAGATTGTGTAACGAGCTCTGTTCGTTGCGCCCCAACGAGGAGAAGTTGTGTTTCTCGGCTGTGTTTAAGGTAAATGAAGATGGCGACGTGCTGGAGGAGTGGTTCGGAAGAACGGTTATCTACTCTGACCGTCGATTTACATACGCCGAGGCTCAGGCTCGCATCGAGACAGGTGTGGGCGACTATGCCGAGGAGATTATGGTGCTCAACAAGATGGCTCAGACTATGCGCCAGCGCCGTTTCAAGGCTGGTGCGGTGAGCTTCGAGAGAGCCGAGTTTAAGTTTATCCTCGACGAGAACGGCAAACCTTTGGGTGTATATACCAAAGAGCAGAAAGAGTCGAACCAGCTTATCGAGGAGTTTATGCTCCTGGCCAATCGCAGAGTGGCGGAGTATTGCACATATCGTCAGGAGGGTAATCGCAAGGCGGCTCGTTCGATGGTGTATCGTGTTCACGATGAGCCCAATGAGGAGAAGCTCACCCGTTTCCGCGACTTTGTGCTGAAGTTTGGTTATCAGTTCCGAGCCTCGAAAGGTCGTGCTGTTGCAAAGGCAATCAATAAACTTGTTGGCGAGATTAAGGGCCGAGCCGAGGAGAATGCCATCCAGTCGCTGGCCGTAAGGAGTATGTCCAAAGCGCTCTACACAACCGACAACATCGGCCACTATGGTCTGGCCTTCAAATACTATACCCACTTCACTTCGCCCATCCGTCGTTATCCCGATATGATGGTACATCGTCTGCTGGCTCGCTATCTCGATGGCGGCAAGTCGGCCGATAAGCAGCGTCTGGAGTCGCAGTGTGTCTATGCTTCGGAGCGTGAGATTGTGGCTTCGGATGCCGAGCGTGCCTCAATCAAGTATAAGATGGTTGAGTATATGCAGGACAAGATTGGCCAGATGTTCAAGGGCCACGTCTCGGGAATGAGCGAGTGGGGTATCTATGTCGAGCTTAACGACACCCACATCGAGGGTATGGCCTATCTGCGAGATATCGAGGGTGATTACTATTACTACGACGATGCCCGCTATGCTGTGGTAGGTCGTGCTTCAGGTCGCACGATAGCCTTTGGCGACGAGGTGTGGATTAGAGTGAAGGGTGTGGATATGCGCCGCCGCACGCTCGATTTTGAACTCATTGTAAGTAACAAGCAACGAAAGGATAATGCGTAAGGAGGAGATTTTTTCAAAGGCTCTCGACAGAGCCACGCTCTCGGCCGATGAGGCCTATTGGTTGTGGGAGGAGGCTCCGTTGGAGGAGCTGGCTTCGGTGGCCGATCAGGTGCGCCGCTCGGTAGTGCCCGATCCAAAGGTTGTGACGTGGCAGATTGACCGCAATGTGAACATCACGAATGTCTGCGTGTCGGGTTGCAAATTCTGCAACTTCCACTGCAAACCCCATCAGGTGGAGAAGGCCTATATCACCACCATCGAGGAGTATATCCCCAAGATTGAGCGTATGCTTGAGTTGGGTGGTGACCAGCTTCTGTTGCAGGGTGGTATGCACCCCAAGTTGGGTGTGGAGTTCTACGAAGAGCTATTCCGCGATTTGAAACGCCTCTTTCCGCAAGTGCGTCTGCACGCTTTGGGTGCTCCCGAAGTGGCGCATATAGCACGATTGAGCGGTCTAAGCTATCGCACTACATTGGAGCGACTGGTGGCTGCGGGTTTGGACTCTCTGCCAGGTGCGGGAGCTGAAATCTTGTGTGACCAGGTGCGCAAAGCTATCTCGCCCGCCAAGCCCGACACTCAGGCGTGGCTCGACGTGATGCACGAGGCGCATCTTATGAATCTGCCCACGTCGGCCACAATGATGTATGGCCACATTGAGACTCCCCGTCAGCGAATAGACCACCTGCTCACAATTCGTGATTTGCAGGCCCGCTGTCCTGAGGGTAATTGGGGCTTCATCGCCTTCATCCCCTGGATTTTCCGCTCGACCGGTACTCGATTAGAGCAGGAGGGTGTGGTGTCGAGATTCTCGCCGCTGGAGTATGTGCGCCTGATTGCGGTAAGCCGACTGGTGCTTAACAACATCCGCAACATTCAGGCCTCGTGGCTCACGGTGGGCAAGTCAACGGCTCAGGTGACGCTCCATTCGGGGGCAAACGATATGGGCTCGATAATGATTGAGGAGAATGTGGTGTCGAGTGCTGGAGCACACAACGAGTTCGATGCCGAGGGTATCCAAAAGGCTATCCGAGAGGCGGGTTTTGAGCCTCGTTTGCGTGATCAGCTCTACAGGTTGCGTTAAATATCAAATAAAAAATAGCATAACGGCCGTTAATTAATTAAAATTAATTACCTTTGCACTCCGAAACATACCCATTTGGATTAAAATAGGATAAAATTATAAATACAGATTATGAAGATTACAAGAGAACAGCGTGAGTTAGGCACTTCGATTTTGAAGGTTGTCGTTGGTGAACAGGATTATGGTGAGGCAGTAGATAAGATGCTTCGCGACTACAAGCGTAAGGCAAACGTTCCAGGTTTCCGTCCTGGTATGGTTCCTATGGGCGTAGTTCGCAAGATGTACGGTAAGGGTGCCGTTGCCGAGCAGGCATATCGTATCGCTTCTAACTCAGTATTCGAGTATTTGCAGAAGGAGGGTATTGACTATGTAGGCGATGTAATCCCTTCAGACGAGCAGGGCGACTTCGATTTCGAGAACAACACTGAGCACGAGTTTATGTTCGAGATTGGTGAGGCTCCAAAGGTTGAGGTAGAGCTCTCAGCTAAGGATAAGCTCACTTACAGCAAAATCAAGGTTGACAAGAAGATGCTCTCTGCCTACAAGGACAACTACTTGCGTCGCTATGGTCGCTTGGTAGATGTTGAGAAGGTTAAGAAGGACGAGGCTTTGACAGTTGTTCTTGACAATGGCGATATTCAGGTTGACGATGCTTACGTTGGTCTTATCTCTATGAGCGACGAGAAGCGTAAGCCATTCATCGGCAAGAAGGTAGGCGCTAAGATGGAGGTTGATGTAAACGAGCTCTACAAGTCAGCATCACAGCGTGCTGCAATCTTGAAGGTTAAGGAGGATGAGTTGGAGTCAATCAATCCTAAGTTCGAGCTCGAGATCAAGCAGATTCGTCAGTTCGCTAACCCAGAGCTCAACGAGGAGTTCTTCAAAATGGCTTTCCCTGCTGGTAACGTAAACTCTGAGGAGGAGTTGGACGCATTCCTCTCAGCAGAGGTTGATGTGGAGCTTTCACGCGAGGCCGATTATATGTTTGCAAACACAGTTCGTAAGTTCATCGTTGAGAAGGCTGGTTTGCAGATGCCAACAGAGTTCTTGAAGCGTTGGTTGTATGTAATCAACGAGGGCAAGTTCTCTAAGGAGGAGATCGAGAAGGATTTCGATGGCTTTATCCAGATGTTCACTTGGAACTACTTGCAGAAGCACTTCATCCAGACTGCCGATTTGAAGGTTAGCCAGGAGGAGGTTGAGGCTGAGGCAAAGGAGTTTGCAAAGGCTCAGTTCGCTCAGTACGGTATGCCATCTGCACCAGAGGAGATGATTGCTAACTTCTCAAAGCAGATTCTCGAGAACAAGGAGCAGGCTCAGAAGATTTACGAGAAGCTCTACGAGATGAAGGTTGTTGAGTACGTTAAGTCTCAGGTGAAGGTAACCACTAAGGCCGTATCTTCTGAGGAGTTCGCAAAGTTGGCTCAGGAGGCTTAATCGTTTTTACAGCGAGGGCCAGTCTTATAGCGGCTACAAAGTGTGGCCGAAGTTGTGACGATTGGTCGAAAAAGTATCATAATACTCTAAAATTGGACTCTGGGCTTAATGTTTGCAGAGTCCAATTTTTGATTTAACTACAAAACTATGAGCGAATTTGAGAAATATGCCAAAGGCTATTGCGGTATCAGTAGCCTGAAGTTGCACAACTATGAGTCTATACTCTCATCTTATGTGTCACCAACAATCATCGAGGAGCGTCAGTTGAATGTCGCAACGATGGATGTCTTTTCGCGTTTGATGATGGATCGCATCATCTTCCTCGGTGCGCCTATCTACGACGATGCAGCCAATATCATCCAGGCTCAGTTGTTGTTCCTTGAGTCGGTAGATCCATCAAAGGATGTACAGATCTATATCAACTCTCCTGGTGGCTCGGTGTCGGCGGGTTTGGGTATCTATGATACTATGCAGCTCATCTCTTGCGATGTGGCTACAATCTGCACAGGTTTGGCAGCGTCAATGGGTGCTGTGCTCCTGACTGCGGGTGCTGCGGGTAAGCGTTCGGCTCTGCCACACTCTCGCATTATGATTCACCAGCCATTGGGTGGTGCGTCGGGCCAGGCGTCGGATATCGAGATTACAGCCCGCGAGATTCTCAAGACCAAGCGTGAGTTGTATGAGATTCTCTCAGCGCACTCAGGCGTGTCAGTCGAGAAGATTGAGCAGGATGCCGACCGAGACTATTGGTTGACATCTGCCGAGGCCAAAGAGTATGGCCTTATTGATGAGGTGTTGGGTAAAAGAGTGAAGTAATAGCCAAATTAGAGGAATTATGGCACAAAAATATAAAGGTGGAGGCTCGAAGAGCGATGACTGCTGCTCATTCTGCGGAGCCAAGCGTAGCGATGTGGCTCTGCTGTTTCAGGGAATGGGTGGCGTGAACATCTGCAACAACTGCGTTGAGCGTGGTTACCAGATGCTCTCCGAAAGCGAGCTTGCCGCTGGTAGCAAGAAGGCTAAGCAGGGCGATTTTGAGATGGCGGAATTGCTTAAGCCTCACCAGATTAAGGAATTTTTGGACCAGTATGTGATTGGTCAGGACGATGCCAAGCGATATATGTCGGTGGCTGTGTATAACCACTACAAACGCTTGAAGAGTCGCTCCGAAAAGAGCGCCGACGAGGTGGAAATTGACAAGTCGAACATTGTGCTTGTTGGTCCAACGGGTACGGGTAAGACGCTGATGGCCAGAACAATCGCTAAGGTGCTGAATGTGCCTTTTACCATTGTTGATGCAACGGTGCTGACCGAGGCTGGTTATGTGGGCGAGGATGTGGAGAGTATTCTCTCGCGTCTGTTACAGGTGGCCGACTACAATGTCGAGGCGGCCGAGCGAGGTATTGTCTTTATCGACGAGATAGATAAGATTGCCCGCAAGAGCGACAATCCCAGCATCACTCGTGATGTGTCGGGCGAGGGTGTGCAGCAGGCTCTGCTGAAAATTCTGGAGGGTACGGTGGTGAATGTGCCGCCTCAGGGTGGTCGCAAGCACCCCGACCAGAAATTCATTCAGGTAAACACAAAGGATATTCTCTTTATCTGTGGCGGTGCTTTCGATGGCATCGAGAAGAAGATTGCGCAGCGATTGAACACCCGAGCAATCGGTTTTGGTCTGCAAAGTGGTTCGGCTGTTGATAGAGACAACCTTATGAAGTATATTATGCCTCAGGATTTGAAATCTTTTGGCCTTATTCCCGAATTGGTGGGCCGTCTGCCTGTTTTGACCTATATGCAGCCTTTGACAAAGAATGCTTTGCGTTCGATTTTGACCGAGCCAAAGAATGCAATTGTCAAGCAGTATGAACGACTTTTTGATATGGATGGAGTTGAGCTTCAGTTTGATAGCGAGGTTTTGGACTACATCGTGCAGAAGGCCGACGAGTATAAGTTGGGTGCTCGTGGATTGCGTTCGATTTGCGAGGCTATAATGATTGATGCGATGTATGAAGTGCCTATGTTGGGTGAGCAGAAGTTCACGGTTTCGATAGAATATGCAAAAAAGAAGATAGAGAGCTCGAATTTTCTGGAGTTAAAGAGGGTAGGATAAAGATATTATTATTATCTTTGTATAATTGAAAGAGAAAACCAATAGATATGTTTGAAAACTCAAAACTTAACAAGGCTGCCGATAACATCCGTATCCTGGCTGCCGCAATGGTAGAGAAAGCTAAGTCTGGTCACCCAGGAGGTGCTATGGGTGGAGCCGATTTCATCAATCTGCTCTACACCGAGTTCATCAAGTTTGATCCAGAGAATCCTACCTATCCTTTCCGTGATCGTTTCTTCCTCGATCCAGGTCATATGTCACCAATGCTCTATTCGGTGTTGATGATGTCGGGCTACTACAAGATGGAGGATTTGCAGAACTTCCGTCAGTGGGGTAGCATCACACCTGGTCACCCAGAGGCAGATTTTGCACACGGCGTAGAGAATACATCGGGCCCATTGGGCCAGGGCCACGCTATGGCGGTTGGTGCTGCTATCGTTGAGCGATTTATGGTAGCTCGCTTTGGCGAGTGGATGGCTCACAAGACCTATACATTCGTATCGGACGGTGCTATTCAGGAGGAGATCTCGCAGGGCGTTGGTCGCGTAGCTGGCCACCTGGGATTGGCTAACCTCATTATGTATTACGATGCCAACAACGTTCAGCTCTCAACAAAGGTCGATGAGATTGACTCAGAGGATGTTGCTGCTAAGTATCGCGCTTGGGGTTGGTTTGTGCAGGAGGTTGACGGCCACAATGTGGATGAGTTGCGTGCTGCACTCAAGGCTGCCAACGAGCAGACTGAGATGCCATCGCTCATCATCGGCCACACAACAATGGCTAAGGGCGCTATGGGTGCCAATGGCGAGAGTTTTGAGGGTAAGGTATCGACTCACGGTCAGCCTTTGTCGGGTGCAGGCGCAGATTTGGCTGCTACTGTACGCAACTTGGGCGGTGATGCCGAGAACCCATTCCAGCTCTTTGAGGAGACTAAGGAGATTTACGCTACACGTCGTTGCGAGCTCAATGTGTGGGCTGCCCAGCAGAAGCAGATTGAGGCTGATTGGCGTGCTGCAAACCGCGAGTTGTCTCGCAAGTTGAATCTCTTCCTCTCGGGTGAGATTCCAGAAATTGATTATCATAAGGTAGAGGTAAAGCCAGATACTGCAACCCGCGTAGCATCGGCTACAATGTTGGGTGTATATGCCGAGAAGGTTGAGAATATGATTGTTGCATCAGCCGACTTGAGCAACTCAGACAAGACCGACGGCTTCTTGAAGAAGACAAAGGCCTTCTCTAAGGGTGACTTCTCTGGTCAGTTCTTCCAGGCGGGTGTTGCCGAGCTTACTATGGCCTGCATTATGAACGGTATGGCATTGCACGGTGGTGTTATCCCTGCTTGCGGTACGTTCTTCGTATTCTCAGACTATATGAAGCCAGCAATCCGTATGTCGGCTCTTATGCGTCTGAGAGTAATCTACATCTGGTCACACGACTCGTTCCGTGTAGGTGAGGATGGTCCTACACACCAGCCAATCGAGCACGAGACTCAGATTCGTTTGATGGAGCACGTTCATAACCATCAGGGCGAGCGCTCGATGGTGGTGTTGCGTCCTGCTGATGCCGAGGAGACTATGGTGGCTTGGCAGTACACTATGAGCGAGAAGCGTCCAGTAGCATTGGTTCTCTCACGTCAGAATGTAAAGACTTTGCCAGCATTGAACTGCAGCCGCCGAGAGGAGGCTAAGCAGGCTGTGAAGGGTGCATATATCGTGGCTGATTCAGCTAAGGCTCAGGTTGTTATGATTGCTTCGGGTTCTGAGGTCTCAACTTTGATTGAGGGTGCAGAGCTCTTGCAGAAGGATGGTATCCCTGTTCGTGTTGTGAGCGTTCCAAGTGAGGGATTGTTCCGCGACCAGCCTAAGTCATATCAGGATAGCGTGTTGCCTAAGGGGGTGATGCGTTATGGTCTCACATCAGGTTTGTCGCTCAACTTGAGTGGCCTTGTGGGTGAAAACGGTACAATTCACGGATGCAACCACTTCGGTTACTCAGCGCCGTTCAAGGTGCTTGACGAGAAGTTCGGATATAACGGACAGACGGTTTACGAAGAGGTAAAGGCGATGTTGAAAGGTTAATCGAATGGGCGGGTTGCAATGCGGCCCGCCCATTTGAATAGATAGCCCACATATTGATTTTTTTGACAACCACCCCGACTTTTATGATGGATAAGAGAATTAGACTCCACGATAGGAGCTTTCGAGTATTGATTCCAGCCGAGGAGATAGACAAAGCTGTAGCTCGTGTAGCCGAGCAGCTTGATGAGCGCTATAAGGGTAAAACGCCCATCTTTTTGGGTGTTTTGAACGGCTCGTTCCTCTTTCTTGCCGATTTGATTCGCAAGGTTAGCTTCGATAATGAGTTGGCTTTTGTTAAAATATCCTCTTATGAGGGCACCGATTCTACCGGCAATGTAAAGCAGCAATTGGGTGTCGATATTGATATTGAAGGTCGTGATATTATCATCGTTGAGGATATTGTCGAGACAGGTCACAGTATGGCCTATCTGCTTGACTACCTGAAGCCTATGAATCCGGCAACTATCTCAATCTGCACGCTCTTCTTCAAGCCTGAGAAGTTCTTGTATGAGTATAAGATTGACTACACCGCACTCTATATCGGTAACGAGTTTATTGTGGGCTATGGCCTCGATTATAATCAGTTGGGACGTAATTTGAAAGATATATATGTCATTGACGAATAATGAGTTGCTCGATGGTGGACGTCGTCTGCCTTTGGTCGAGGACTTCTATACTATCCAGGGCGAGGGATTCCATTCGGGAAAGCCCGCATATTTCATCCGTCTGGGCGGATGTGATGTGGGTTGCCGTTGGTGTGATGCCAAATATACTTGGAATCCGAAGGTGTTTCCTCCCGTAGATGTGGATGTTGTTGTGGCCCGAGCTAAGGCTTGCGCTGCACAGGCTATTGTGATTACGGGCGGTGAGCCGTTGCTCTATCCGTTGGGTGTGCTGACGAGCCGCCTTAAGGATGAGGGATTGGAGATTTTCCTTGAGACTTCTGGCACTCACCCCTTTAGCGGTGAGTTCGATTGGGTGTGCCTCTCGCCAAAGCGCCAGATGCCACCACTTGATGAGGCCTTTGGTCGTGCGCACGAGCTCAAGGTGATTATCCAGTCGCCCGAAGATTTTGAGTGGGCCGAGCAGAATGCCCGTCGAGTAGGTCGCTATTGCCGTCTATATCTCCAGCCCGAATGGAGTGTGTATGAGGATATTATGCCACTTATGGTGGAGTATGCGAAGGCGAATCCTAAGTGGAGTATATCTATACAGACTCATAAGTTTATGCACATACCTTAAAACGTTCGAATTCGGATATTTTGGCGTCTGGCTCGAAGTTGAAATCCTCATTTACGAAAAGTAAACTGCGGTTTCACCTTCATCGACCAGCCTCAAAATCTCTCGAATTATAACATTTTAATTTGTGGACGGTTCGGATATTTCGGCGTATGGCTCGAAGCTGAAATCCTCATTTAACATATGTAATACAAGTTATATTTGTATATATAATAATAAGTAAATTTTGAAAATCAAGGCGTTAAATATAAGTAAAAAGATTTGGTTGGCGATTACGGCTGTGATATTGATATATACGGCCACACTCACCGTGCGCAATCTTTTTACTATGATTAAGGTGCGTCACCGCACTTCGCGTCTTGAGGAGCAGCGCGACCACTATCGTGCAAGAATTCAGGAGGATAGCGCTATGCTTGCCCAGCTAAACTATGATGAGTTTCTCGAAAAATATGCCCGCGAAAGGTTTCATATGCAGCGCCCCAATGAGTTTATCTACATTATGGAGGAGTAGGTAGCTTTGATATAAATTTGCTCTTATTGAGAGATATAAAAAATAATAGCCTGTCTAACGTCTCGTTTGGCAGGCTATATATTTTTATCAATTTTCCCCTTTTAGAGAATGTTGCTTAGCTGTGGGAAGATGCGCACAAGCGACTCGATAATAGCGTTGCGATTTGCATCTTCACGCATAATTATTAGTACCGTATTGTCGCCGGCAATGGTACCTAAGATGTAGGGATTATCCATATTGTCGATTGGAACAGATATGGCGCTGGCGTATCCCGACTTTGTCTTTAATACTCCTAAATTGCCTGAGAATGTGAGGCTTGTGATATTGTCCGAGATGTTGGCCGAAACATTCACTTCGTGGTGTGTAATATTGGGAAGCATATACACATAGCCCTTATTTTTATGTGGTACTTTGGCCACATTCAAGAATTTTAGGTCGCGCGAAAGCGTGCTTTGTGTGATCTCTATTCCGCATTCGTGCAAGCGGGCAATCAGTTCCTCCTGAGAACCAATGAGTTCGCTGCGGATAATCTTGCGGATGGTTGCAAATCTTTGAGCCTTCTGATTCATAGTGGAATAAGGATTAGATGTATATTTATGCAAAATTATTGCATATTTTTCGATTTTCCAAATTTTAAGCCGTTAATTTTCTATTTTACAACCATTTACCTTACTATACAGATTTTTGATTTTGGCAAACTGCGGGTTTGGATGCTAAAAAATACGCTATGCACAAATATTCATAAATATTGCATAATTATTCTTAAAATATGCAATTATGCGGGTATTTCACCATATATAAAAATATAGCGAGCAAATTATTTGCATAATGGGAATTTATATGCAATCTTTGTGCTTTCAAAAAATATTAACGCTTAAAAGATACATTTTACTGTAATGAAGATTGATGTAATGGTTGCTTCTGAAGAGCATTTGAAGTTTGTAACACAGATCAATGACTCCATAGATGAGGCGGCTAAACAGCGAGGAACGGGTATTGCCCGTCGTACCGACGAATATATCGCCGATAAAATCAATTCGGGTAAGGCTATCATTGCCGTAAACCGTGATGAGTTTGTAGGTTTTTGCTATATCGAGTCTTGGGGCCACGACGAGTTTGTGGCTAACTCAGGTCTTATCGTTCGCCCACAGTATCGTGGTATGGGTGTTGCGAAGCGAATCAAGCAGGCCGCTTTCGAACTCTCGCGCAAGCGTTTCCCCAATGCCAAGCTCTTTGGTCTTACAACTGGCGAGGCCGTGATGCGAATCAACACCGAGCTCGGATACGAGCCAGTTACCTTTGCCAAGCTCACCGACGATGAGGCTTTCTGGGCTGGTTGCCAATCTTGTGTCAACTACGACGTGCTGCAGCGTACCAATATGACAAAGTGCTTGTGTACGGGTATGATTTACGATCCAGAGAAGGTGGCTCAGAAGCGAGCAGCCGAGTTGGCAGCTAAGCAGGCCACCAAGAAGAGCGGTTCTTGGCTAAGCCGTCTGTTTGGTCGATAGTTGCGAGGTCGGATTTTAGGCATCAAAGGTAATTTATAGAAAATAATAAAACGCAAAATATTATGAAGAAAGTTGTATTGGCATACAGTGGAGGTCTCGACACCTCATTCTGTGTGAAGTATCTTACCAAAGAGTTGGGTTACGAGGTTTACACCGCATTGGCTAACACTGGCGGTTTCTCGGCAGAGGAGTTGGAGCAGGTAGAGAAGCGTGCTTACGCTTTGGGTGCAAAGCAGCACGTTAACATCGACGTTACAAGCGACTACTACCAGAAGTGTATCAAGTATATGGTTATGGGTAACGTGTTGCGCAACAAGACTTATCCTATCTCGGTAAGTTCTGAGCGTACATTCCAGGCTTTGGCTATCGTAAACTATGCCAACTCTATCGGTGCTGATGCCATTGCTCACGGCTCGACAGGTGCTGGTAACGACCAGGTGCGTTTCGACCTTACTTTCGAGGTGTTTGCTCCACAGGTTGAGATTATCACTCCAACACGCGATATGAAGCTCTCGCGCGAGTATGAAATCAACTACCTCAAGGAGAATGGCTTTGAGGCCGACTTCACCAAGATGGAGTACTCAATCAACAAAGGCGTTTGGGGTACATCGGTAGGCGGCAAGGAGACTCTCTGCTCGGCTACAAATCTTCCCGACACAGCATATCCTTCACAGCTTAAGAAGGAGGGTACCGAGTCTTTGGAGATCGAGTTCAAGAATGGCGAGGTTGTAGGCGTTAATGGCGAGGCTTTGAGTGGCGTTGCTGCTATCAATAAGTTGGAGGAGATTGGCTCGGCTTGGGCTATTGGTCGCGATACTCACGTTGGCGATACAATCGTTGGTATCAAGGGCCGTGTAGGATTCGAGGCGGCAGCTCCAATGCTTATCATCAAGGCTCACGAATTGTTGGAGAAGCACACCCTCACCAAGTGGCAGCAGTACTGGAAGGACCAGCTCGGTACTTGGTACGGTATGTTTATGCACGAGGCTATGTACTCTGAGCCAGTTATGCGTGATGTAGAGAAGTTCTTGGAGAGTAGCCAGCGCAACGTGTCGGGTAAGGTGTTCATCACTTTGCGCCCCTACACATTCACATTGGTTGGTATCGAGTCGGCTCACGATTTGATGAACGCCAAGTTTGCCGAGTATGGCGAGATGAACAACGCTTGGACAGCCGACGATGTGAAGGGCTTCACCAAGATTGCATCTATGCCATTGAAGATATATCACGCTGTAAACCCCGACGAAGAATAGGAGTCTGCCTTAAAAGGTAATTTCGGCGTTACGCTCGTCCTTGAAATCCTCATTTACGACAAGTAAACTGCGGTTTTAAGGACTTCGCAAGCCTTGAAATTCCACTTTTAATACAAACACCGAATAAAGTATAAAATTACCCAATAATGATTAGAGTAGGTATTGCAGGAGGTGCAGGATACACCGCAGGCGAATTGCTGAGACTGTTGGTGAATCACCCCTCGGTAGAGATTAAATATATCCAGAGCGAGTCACACAAGGGCGAGCCTATCAGCTCTGTTCACACCGATTTGCTCTATTCCGATTTGACATTCTCAGATATTGATTTTGAGGATATCGATGTGTTGTATATCTGTATGGGACACGGCAACTCAGCTAAGTTCTTGGCCGAGAATCCTATGCCCGAGAGTGTGAAGATTATCGACCTGAGCAACGACTTCCGCCTGAAGGCCGATGCTGGCGAGTTTGTGTATGGCGCACCAGAGCTCAATCGTGAGCAGATTCGCTCGGCTCGTTGCGTGGCCAATCCTGGTTGCTTTGCAACCTCTATCAACCTTGCTCTGTTGCCATTGGCTGCGGCAGGTTTGCTCCCCGAGGATGTGAATGTAACGGGTATCACTGGTTCGACTGGTGCTGGCCAGAAGCCAACCCCCGATACCCACTTCAGCAACCGCAATGCCAACCTCTCAAACTATAAGGTCTTCACTCATCAGCACCTCGGCGAGATTGGCGAGACTGTTGTGGCTGCGGGTGGTAGCGAGCAGACTGACATTGCGTTTGTGCCGGTTCGTGGTTGCCACGCTCGCGGCATTATGAGCGATGTTGTGGTGCGTGTTGATGCCGATTTGGAGCAGCTTTACGACATCTACAAGAACTATTACGCCGAGCATCCGTTTGTTTGCGTGAGCGATAAGCCAGTATATATGAAGCAGGTGGTGAATACCAACTATTGCTTCCTCTCGTTGCAGAAGTCGGGCCGCAAGCTTCTCATCACTTCGGTTGTGGATAATCTCTTGAAGGGAGCTTCGGGCCAGGCGGTGCAGAATATGAACCTTATGTTCGGCTTGCCCGAGGATGAGGGCCTGAGATTGAAGGCATCTTATTTTTAATTGACTATAGATTGACAAGATATGAATCTGTTTGATGTATATTCTCTGCTCGATATGGAGCCTGTGAAGGCCCAGGGAGCCTATTTGTGGGATAAGAATGGTGTTGAGTACCTCGACTTCTATGGTGGTCACGCTGTGATTTCGATTGGTCACACTCACCCTCACTATGTGGCTAAAATCTCGGAGCAGCTCTCGAAGATAGGCTTCTACTCAAATGCCGTTATCAACTCTTTGCAGGTTGAGCTGGCCGAGAAGTTGGGCGAGTTGTCGGGCTATACCGATTATGAGCTTTTCCTCTGCAATAGTGGAGCGGAGGCTAACGAGAACGCTTTGAAGCTGGCTTCGTTTACTACTGGCCGAGAGAGGGTGTTGGCTATGCACGGCGCATTTCACGGTCGTACGAGCTTAGCGGTTGCCATCTCGGATAATCCAGAAATCCAGGCACCTGTAAACAAGACCGACAAGGTGGCTTACATTGATTTGAACGACATCGAGGCTCTGGAGCGAGAGCTAAAGGGCGAGCAGTATGCGGCTGTAATCATCGAGCCTATTCAGGGCGTGAATGGTATCCGCGAGGCGAGCAAAGAGTTTATGCAGGCAGCACGTGAGGTGTGCGATAAGACAGGCACAATGCTCATCTGCGACGAGGTGCAGGCGGGTTATGGCCGTAGTGGTGAGTTCTTCTCTCACCAGTGGTCGGGCGTCAAGGCCGATATTATCTCGATGGCAAAGGGTATCGCAAACGGTTTCCCTGTGGGTGCTATTATGGTGTCGCCCAAGATTCCAGCCAAGAAGGGTATGCTCGGCACAACATTCGGAGGTAGCCACTTGGCTTGTGCGGCAGCTATCGCTGTGGCCGACGTGGTGAAGGCTGAGGGCCTTGTGGAGAATGCTCGCAAGATGGGTGCAAAGATTGTAGAGGGCATCAAGGGTGTGAGCGGCGTGGAGGATATCCGAGGTCGTGGTTTGATGATTGGTATCGACTTGTCGGTGCCTCAGGCCGACTTTAGAAAGGTGTTGCGCGAGAAGTATCACATTATGACAGGCCTTAGCGGCAAGCATACGCTTCGTCTGTTGCCACCACTTATGATTGGTCAGAAGGAGGTTGAGCGTTTTGTCGAGGCCTTCAAGGCTACCGCTGCCGAGATGGGAATGTAGGCTATGGTCAATGAGATTTTGAGGAGTGTAAAATGAAGATAAGGGTTATTAAAATCGGCGGTAAGCTGATTGAGAATCGCGAAGTATTAGCTCGCCTGTGTGATGGATTGGCATCGCTCGGCGAGCCATTCGTTTTGGTACACGGAGGAGGTGTGTTAGGCTCGCAGTTGGCCACCAAGCTCGGTGTCGAGGTAAAGATGCACGAGGGACGTCGCATCACCGACGAGCCCACGTTGGAGATTGCTGTTATGGCATACGCTGGCTTGGCTAACAAGCGTGTTGTTGCCGCTCTGCAAGCTCGTGGAGTGAATGCTTGCGGTCTGTCGGGTTGCGATATGGCAGTTGTGGAGTCGCACCGCCGTCCGGTGAAGGATATTGATTGGGGCTTTGTGGGCGATGTGGATAGCGTCAATGCCGATGTGTTGGCTATGTTGCTGGGCGCTGGCGCAGTACCTGTTGTGTCGCCAATCACATTCTCTAAGGAGGGCGAGTTGCTCAACACCAACGCCGATAGCGTAGCTTCGGCTGTGGCTATGGGCTTGGCCTCGAAGTATGAGGTGGAGCTTGTCTTTACATTGGATAAGGCGGGCGTGTTGCTTGATGTGGAGGATGAATCGTCGCTCATCCCAACAATCACGCCTCAGCTATATAAGGAGCTTCGCGATGAAGAGAAGATACATTCGGGAATGATTCCCAAGATTGATAATGCTTACAAGACTATCGATGCGGGCGTAGAGAAGGTTCGCATCACATCGCCAGATAATCTTACTGGCGGTACGGTAGTCGTAAAATAGAGAGTATGGACCACTCGCAAGCCATAGAGTTGCTCAAGAGCCTTATCTCGACACCATCGGTCAGTCGCGAGGAGTCGGGCGTGGCCGATATTGTCGAGCGTAAGTTGGGTGAGATGGGATTTTCGCCCAAGCGCAAGGGCAATAATGTGTGGGCTATGGCGGCTCAGTATGATGCCAAGAAGCCTACCATTCTGCTCGATGCCCATCTCGATACGGTGAAGCCTAATGCTTCGTGGAGTCGCAATCCATTCGAGCCCACCATCGAGGGTGACAGATTATATGGTCTGGGCAGCAACGATACGGGCGGTAGCCTTGTGGCTATGATGACGGCCTTCAGCCATTTGGCCGAGAGCGAGCAACCCTATAACCTTATTATGCTCTGCTCTGCCGAAGAGGAGGTAACGGGTATGGGTGGTGTGAGAGCTATTTTAAGCGAGCTTCCCCGCATTGATTTTGCCGTTGTCGGCGAGCCTACATCTATGCAACCAGCCATAGCCGAGAAGGGTTTGATGGTCTTCGATTGCGTTGCTCGCGGTCGTGCAGGTCACGCCGCAAGAGAGGAGGGCGACAACGCTATCTATAAGGCACTGAAAGATATCGAGTGGTTTCGCACATATCAGTTTGAGCGCATATCGCCACTGCTTGGTGCGGTGAAGATGACCGTTACGGGTGTAAATGCTGGCACGCAGCACAATGTCATTCCCGACGAGTGCCGATTTATGGTCGATGTGAGAGTGAACGAGTGCTACACCAATGAGGAGCTTCTTGCCGAGATGCGCGAAAAGGTTGCCTCGGAGGTTACGCCTCGCTCAACACACCTCTCATCGTCGTATATCTCGCCTGAGCATCCAGCCGTAATGCGTCTTGTGGCTGATGGGCGTACGCCCTTTGGTTCGCCCACTATGTCGAATCAGGCTATTATGCCCTTCACAACGCTCAAACTCGGCCCAGGTGATAGCTCTCGCTCGCATACGGCCGATGAGTATATCTGCCTTTCGGAGATTGAGGAGGCCATCGAGGTATATGAGCGATTGTTGGATAATTTGATAATTGATAATAGAGAGATATAATGAAACTTTGGGATAAAGGATACTCGACCGATGCGTTTGTCGAGGAGTTTACGGTAGGTCGCGACCGCGAGTTAGACCTCTTTTTGGCCGAGGCCGACGTGCTTGGTAATATGGCACATATGAAGATGCTTAACTCTATTGGGCTTATCTCGGATGAAGACCGCCAACAGTTGGAGCAGGGCTTGAAGGATATCTATGCCAAAGTGGCTCGTGGCGAATTCTATATTGAGGAGGGCGTTGAGGATGTTCACTCTCAGGTGGAGTTTATGCTTACCGAGATGTGCGGCGATGCCGGCAAGCGAATCCACACAGGCCGTTCGCGTAACGATCAGGTGATGGTCGATATCAAACTCTTCTCACGTAGCGCGCTTATCGCTTTGCAGCAGAGTGTTGAGTCGCTTTTTGGCGTGCTGATGGCTAAGGCCGAGGAGTTTAAGGATGTGTTGTTGCCAGGCTATACCCATATGCAGGTGGCTATGCCATCTTCATTCGGTATGTGGCTGAGTGCCTATGCCGAGGCTCTGGCCGACGATTTGCTGATGCTTAAGGCTGCCTACTCGCTTGTCAACACCAATCCATTGGGCTCGGGTGCGGGTTATGGCTCGTCGGTGCCTTTGAACCGCGAGATGACTACTCGTCTGCTCGGCTTCGAGGATTTGGCTTATAACTCTGTATATGCCCAGATGCAGCGTGGTAAGACCGAGCGTACGGTGCTCACTGCCATTGCCGCAGTAGCTGCCACTGTTGGTCGTTTGGCGCAGGATGTCTGCCTCTATTCGTGTGCAAACTTCGGTTTTGTAAAGTTGCCCGATGCCTTTACAACAGGCTCAAGCATTATGCCCCACAAGAAGAATCCCGATATCTTTGAGTTGATTCGTGCCAAGTGCAACCGTATGCAGGCTCTGCCAATGGAGGTTACGCTAATTTCGACCAACTTGCCATCGGGTTACTTCCGCGATATGCAGCTTACTAAGGAGATTTATGTGCCTACATTCAAGGAGATTGTCGATGTGCTTCGTATGGCATCGGCTGGCTTGGAGCAGATGTGGATTAACCGCGATATTCTCTCGGACGAGAAGTATAAGTATCTCTTTACAGTTGAGGATGTAAACGATGCAGTGGCTAAGGGTGTGCCTTTCCGCGATGCTTACCGCGAGGTGGGTATGCGAGTGCAGAATGGCACCTACCAGCACGATGGTCGAGAGTTGAACCACACCCACGAGGGTAGTATCGGTAATCTCTGCTTAGATAAGATTGCCGCCAAGTTTGAGCGTCATAAGTTCGACTATTCTGCGGCATTGCAGGCCGAGGAGGAGCTTATGAAGTAATTTTTATAGATCAGCAATAATTAAGGTCGACTTCGATAGAAGGCGACCTTTTTGCCTATATTCTCTTCTCTTACCTCTTGCGTGATAGGAACTGTTTGGCGATTGTGATGGTCTCGCCCAGTGCCTCCATTCTTAGTGCGGCCGAGGCAGCGATATAGACCACTACGCCCGTTGCTATCTTCACCGCAAGCCTTAGTCCCACGCTCCACTCTGCAATCAGGTTGGCCTCGACCATAATCGCACCATACATTATGGCCGTAACCGCTGCAACAGGCAGAAGCGTGCGGATGTAACTCCACGTCGTGAGAGCCGTATAGCGGCGTGTGGCTATGAAGTTCACAACCATCTCAAAAGCTGCAGCCGCCACCAATCCCCAAGCTATGGCCATCACGCTTTGCGGAATGGTGACGATGAGGATAATGGTCATTACCACCTTCTTCAAGACCTCCAACCTTAGGATAATCGAGCCGTTGCTCCTCACCTTCAGTATGTTGTACGACACGGCGGCGATGGGGTAGAATAGTCCCACCATACATAACGTCTTGAAGTAGGGTATTGCTGGGTGCCACTGCGGTTTCAGCAGAAGCGCATAGATGTCGTCGGCCGTTGAAATCAGTCCAACCATTATCGGGAAGATGATATATGCCGTCAGCATCACCACCCTGCGGTAGCTGTCGATAAACTTAGGCTCGTTGTCGCTTATTTTCGCCAGGGCAGGGAACGTGACACTCTGTATCGACTGCATCATCGAGGTAACGGGCATATCCTTCAGCTTCTGTGCTTGATTGAAGAAGCCGAGTGCATCGCCGGAGTAGATACTACCGATAAAGAGTTGGGAGATGTTGTTGTAGATTGATGTGATAAGGTCTGTCACCATCAGTCGCATACTATATGGCACCATCTGCCTGAATGTGGAGTTGCCGCCTCCCGATTTTGGTCGCCAGTTACTGCTCCACCATAGCAGAGCCGCCTTGACCGCCATCTGGCTCACACGCTGTCCCACCAAACTCCATATTCCGCATCCACACAAAGCCATCGTTACGGCCACAACACCACTAACGAGTGCCGCAACGAATATGATTGTCGAGAGTTTTGCAAAACGGAATTCCCTGACCATTATCGTGTTCTGTATCACGCACACAGCATTGAGCGGGATAATCAGAAAGAGTGCAGGTGCAACCTTAGCCAGCATTGGCCAGCCATAATAGTTTGCCAGCAGGGGCGATATGGCGGTGAAGATGGCATAGAGCGACAGGGCGGTTACGATGTTGAAGATAAAGACCGAGCGCAAGTCACCCTGCGTGGGTGATGCTTTGCGGATAAGTGTCTGCGAAAAGCCGCTATCCACCACCACTTGGGCAAAGGCTGTAAAGACCGTGAGGATAGCCATAATACCCATATCCATAGGCATCAGGGCATTCACGACAATGATGCTGACCACGATCTGCATCAATGCCGAGCCAACCTTTTCGCCAATGCTCCAGGCCACGCCCGATGCTACGCGTTCACGAAGTTGTTGCTCTTGTGCCATTATGGTATGATTATGCTATAAAAATTGAGCCTCCGCCCTAATAGGAAAGTCTGTTGTGTCCTATTTTGTGAAGGCTCAGTGGGTTTTTGTAATGAATATTAGCCAAGCAATGCCTCCACTCCCAAACGGTATGAGTCGAGGCCAAATCCCATAATCGAGCCCTTTGCAACGGGGGCAATCATCGAGATATGGCGGAACTCCTCGCGGGCGAGAATCGATGAGATGTGTACCTCCACAACGGGAGTTACAACTGCCGAGATGGCATCTCTTATGGCAACAGATGTGTGGGTGTAGCCGCCAGCATTCAGCACGATGCCGTCGTATTGGCCCACGCTCTGATGTATGGCGTTAATCAACTCCCCCTCGATATTCGACTGGAAGTAGTCAAACTCCACACGACCAGCGTACTGCTCGGAGAGTGTGGCTATGTATTGTTCAAAGGTTGTAGTGCCGTAAATCTCCACATTGCGAGTACCCTGCAAGTTGAGATTTGGGCCATTCAGAATAAGTATCTTTTTCATCGGAAAAGTCTGTGATTAGTAGTCCTGAGCCGTTGTCTCGCCGCGCAGAACTCGCATAGCGTTCATAGCGAGCGCCATAAGCTCGTTCTCGCCCGCATATACCCTTATTGGGGCGATGAATCGGCAGTAGCTGCTCAATTTCTCTATGATAAACTGGCTGTGTGCAATGCCTCCCGTGATGAGGATTGCATCCACATCGCCGCACAATACTGCGGCCATAGCTCCAATCTCCTTTGCTGTTGTGTAGCACATAGCGTCGATGGCCATAGAGGCCTGGTCGTCGCCTGCCTGTGCTCGCTCACACAACTCCTTCACCGAGTTGCAGCCTGTCAATGATACCAGGCCTGCCTTGCCTACTATCATTGAGTATATCTGCTGCTGGGTGTACTTGCCCGAGAAGCAGAGCTTCACCAAATCGCCTGCGGGGAGTGTACCAGCTCTTTCGGGTGCAATAGGTCCCTCGCCGTCGAGGGCATTGTTTACGTCAATCACCTCGCCCTTTCTGTGGGCCGCTACCGAGATTCCTCCTCCCATATGGGCCACCACGAGGTTGAGGTTTTCATACTTTTCGCCAATGTCGTTGGCGTAGATTCTGGCCGTTGCCTTTTGGTTGAGCGCGTGGAATATGCTGTGAGATGTAAGCTCCTTAACTCCACGAATCTTGGCCACCTCCGCTCTCTCATCCACCACAACAGGATCGGCGATATATGCACCTATGCCACATTTGTCGGCTATGCTGGCCGCTATGATTGCGCTGAGGTTGGATGCGTGTTTGGGTTGGCTGCTCAGTTCGTCAATCATCTTCTGATTGACACGATAGACTCCGCTTTTTACGGGTTGCAACAATCCCCCTCGGCCGATTACGGCCGAGAGTGAATCGATTGCAATATTTTCTGCCGCAAGTTTACTGAGGATAAGCTCACGTCGCCAATCAAGCTGCTCGATTATATTGCCAAAGCGCGATAGCTCGTCAGTAGGGTGTGAGAGCGTCTGCTCAACGATTGGCTCATCATCACGATATACGGCAATCTTTGTCGATGTCGAGCCTGTGTTGATTACAAGCACGAGGAAACTGTTTGTCGATGTGCCTGCGTGTGGCAGTGTGTTACAATCTTGCATCTTGTTTCAGGTTAACGTGTAAAACTTAATTCTCGCTTGCCGCCATCCTCGATTAGCGTGCTGCCAAGCAAGCCAATGCGATTGAGTACTTCTTTGTGAGTGGCGAATCGCCACGTGATGTGAGTACACAAGGAACCTTTGTACCCATAACCATAGCAGCCAACTCTGCGCCACCGATGTGAGTTGCGGCCTTGAAGAATACGTTAGCCGACTCGATGTTAGGGAAGAGCAAGCAGTCAGGCTCGCCAGCCACGCTTGAGCCAGTAACCTTCTTGTGCTCGGCAACCTCCTTGTAAAGAGCAACATCCAACGACAATGGGCCGTCAACGATAACCTTACCCAACTGACCACGGACACCCATCTTAGCCAAGATAGCACCCTCGGTTGAAGATGGTACCGATGGCAATACCTGCTCTGAAGCCGAGATGCAGGCAATCTTTGGAACCTCCACACCCAAAATCTTGGCAGTCTGTGCAAGGTAACCGATAAGCTTCTGCTTCTGCTTGAAGTCTGGAGCAGGGATAACTGCAACGTCAGAGATTGAAACCAACTTGTCGCGACCTGGGAGCTCGATAACAGCAACGTGGCTCAATACGCCCTTAGGTGGGAACAAACCAGCCTCCTTGTTGAGGATACCACGCATATACTTATCTGTTGAAACCAAACCCTTCATCAATACATCAGCATCGCCCGCAGCCACTGCCGCTACAGCCATACGCACGCAGTTCACATCGCTTGGCTCGTGTACGATGTTGAAGATGCTTGAGTCGATGTTGAGCTCTGCGCAGGCAGCCTCGATAGTCGCCTTGTCGCCATAGAGAGTAGCCTCGCAGATGCCCTCCTTCCAGGCGTTATACACAGCCTCGATAGTATGTGTGTCCTGTCCATAAGCAACCGCCAAACGCTTCTTGCCACGCGCAACGGCAGCCGATACGATTTCTTCCAAACGTGTAATCATTTTCGTATAATCTTTTTAGTTAAATATGCTTTGTTTACTGGATTACAAATTCTTTACAAGCTCGTAGGTATCTGTTGCGATAACGAGCTCCTCGTTAGTGGCGATAACAGCCACCTTCACCTTCGAGTCATCGGTTGAGATGATGGTGTTTGTGCCGCGAGTAACGTCGTTTACCGAGTCGTTGAGCTTGATGCCCATAAACTCCATATTGCGGCATACATAGCGACGCAGGTCGGCAGAGTTCTCACCAACACCACCTGTGAAGACTACCAAATCCACGCCACCCATCTCGGCTGCATACTCACCCACGAACTTCTTCACGCGGTTGTAGTAGAGGTCGCGAGCAACGATAGCCTTCTCGTTGCCTGCATCGTAGGCATCGTCGATATCGCGCATATCGCTCGAAAGACCAGTCATACCATAAACACCCGACTTCTTGTTCATCATCGAGTTGAGCTCGGCATAAGACATACCCTCACGCTCGCCGATGTAGGTGATTGCGCTGGCATCAACCGAACCGCAACGAGTACCCATCACCAAACCATCGAGTGGCGAGAATCCCATTGATGTGTCGAATGACTTACCGTTCAAAACTGCTGTAACCGAACCGCCGTTACCGATGTGGCAAGTTACAATCTTCGAGTTGTTGATATCCAAACCAACCAACTCGGCACCAATCTTAGCTACATACTTGTGGCTTGTGCCGTGGAAGCCATACTTACGAACACGATATTTGTTGTAGTACTCCTCTGGCAAAGCGTAGAGGTAGTTGATGGCTGGAATGCTCTGGTGGAACGATGTGTCGAATACACCCACCTGTGGGATGCCAGGCAACACCTTGTCGATTGAGAGTACACCCTCCAGGTTGGCTGGGTTGTGCAGAGGTGCAATCTCAAATAGTGAGCGGATGTTCTCCTTAGCCTGCTCATCGAGGATTACGCTGCTCTTGAAGAACTCGCCACCGTGAGCCACGCGGTGACCAACAGCCTTAATCTCCTTCAAATCGCTGATAGCGCCGTGAGTAGGATCTGTCAATGCCTCCAAAACAAGGCTGATACCCTTTGTGTGGTCGGGTATAGGCATTCTCACCTCATACTTATCCTTGCCAGTAGGTTTGTGAGTGAGGATACCCTCGCTCAAACCGATACGGTCAACAAGGCCTTTTGCCAAAAGAGCATCGCTGTTGCTGTCGATATCAATCACCTGATACTTGATAGACGAGCTTCCGCAGTTAAGAACTAATACAATCATAGCTTTTTTATTTGTTAATTTTATTGAGTTTGTTCCGCTAAATATTTCCGCAGAGTGCCTGATGTGTGAAGCGTTGCAACATATTGCTCAGCACAAATCCCCGCCCCAAGCATCATCACTCCCCCAAGAGAAAGTTCCCTACGGGAAATACGATTTCGAGCAGGTGAAAACAGGCATTGCGTGGCAAATTCTCTTTGCACAAACAAAGATACAAAATAAATGCTGACACTATGCCAAAAGAGGTGAAAAAATTGCTTTTCTCACCTCTTTTAACGTAAACTTGTTCACTTCGGGCTATTTCTGCTCTGTGTTGTATCTGATTATGCGCTCGATTGCCCTCTGGCATACGGGGCAGAACTGAGTTGCTACGTTGTCTCTCATACGGCAGACAACGGCTGGACGATACATCCCTTTGGTCATATATCCGCCACCCTCATACACTCCTATGGTGTAGTTTTTCTCCCGTTTTGAGGTTGGCTCAGTAGGGATTTTTGTCCCCTTGTCGAGCATATCGGCCCACTTCGAGCCGAAGTCAACGAGCGAAGTGATATTCTGCTCCCAGGGCTCATAGCCGAGCTTGTAGAAGTTCTCAGTATGGTCGGGCTTGTCGTAGAAATACTCGTCGGCCAAAGCTCCAAATGAGTGCCCGAATTCGTGTACAACCACAGGCTTGAACAGAGGGTTGTGGGCTGTGGTAAGCGTGTAAGAGTTATAGATTCCACCACCTCCATAGGTGTCGGTGTTGGCCAAAATAATCAGGTGCTCGTAGGCGATGTCAACCAAGCAGTCGTGGATGGCGTGTACGCTGTTTGTTGTGAGATAACGGGGCGAATAGAAGGTCATAAAATTGGAGTTTATGGCCGTTTTGCGCCACAGACCATCCTGCGGAACACTTACGTCACTCTGCTCCGATACCGACTTGATAGCCACCACGTTAAACCTATCCTTCATAGCTGCAAAAGGCTCATAGCGGAATATCTCGTCACACGCTGTGCGGGCATCGGCCATAAAGATATCCATCTGCTCGGCGGTGTAGCCCTCGGCTATGATTGCAATGTCGATTTTCTCCTCCGAGCTGCCGCTCTTAAGCAGGTATTCGTGTGGGGTGGTGGAGTCGGTTGCGAGCTTGCGGATGAGCTTATCCTCGGGGTTGATTTCGTGGCGCAACGAAGCCTGCACCTTACCCTCGTTGTCGAGCAAAGTGGTCTCCACGATGGTCCTCTGCTTGGGGAATGGAACAAGGAATGTGGCCTCGAAACTCTTGGTTAGTTTCTGCGCTTCATCGGTTGTGAGCCACTCCTGAAACAGACTCGAAAATGAGGTGCGATAGATTGTTTTTCCGCTCTGAGAATCAATCACTTTTACGTCACCATTACCCCTTACTGGTACCTCGCTCATATTAACGCGTCGGCCAGCCCATCCATCACTCTCGGCCAGCTCATCTAAAGCCACAATCTGCGATGTGGAGTTGCCCGCAAAGATATAGTCTATGCGAAGTGTCTTATCCAAAAAATAGTCGCCGAAATTCTGTGCCCCTGCGCTGAGGCTCACATAGAGCATTGCGGCAAGTAGAAATATTCTCTTCATTTGTCCTGTTTTGCTTAATTCTCCTGTTCGCTCTCGCCCTCGTTTCCACTCTCGGCTTCAGAGTTGTTGTCGGGCTCAAACTTGTAACCCACACCCTTTACCGTTACAATGTGGTTGTCACCAATCTTCTGTCTTAGCTTGCGGATATGCACGTCGATAGTTCTGTCACCCACCACGATGTTGCCCCACACCTGACGATAAATCTCCTCGCGTGTGAAGAGTTTGCTGGGGTGAGAGTAGAGCAGTTGCAGGAGCGAAAACTCCTTGCGTGGCAGGATGATGGTCTCCTCGCCCTTGCGCACTATGTGGTGCTCGGTGTCGATTACCAGCTCCTTCGATGTGTCGGGCAGTGTGATGCGTTTAAGTATGGCCTGCACGCGGCTGCGCAGGATGTTCATCTTGATAGGCTTGTTGATATAGTCATCAGCCCCCGCATTGTAACCCTGCAACTGCGTCTCCTCGCTGCCTACGGCCGAGAGGAATACCACCATCACATTTTTCAGTGCTGGCGAGTTGCGGATGGCCTTGCAGGTCTCGATGCCGTCGAGCACGGGCATCATCATATCGAGCAGGATGAGGTGTGGTTTTGTCTTTAGTGCCACGTTTAGACCTTCGGCTCCGTTTGAGGCTGTAAAGACCTCATATCCATCACGTTCAAGGTTGTATTTCACGAACTCCAAAATATCATCTTCGTCGTCGATGAGTAGAATGCGATATCCCATAATTGAATCTGTTTGCAGGTTAATTTTTACAAATATACAAAATTCCGCACAAAAAAGCAGATAACGATGCAATAATTTGATTATATTTGCACGTCTATATACATTGGTATATAACTGAATGCCTAAAACCGAAAAAGATGACTACTGAAAATTCTAACCTTACGACTCCTGTGGAGTCTGTCGGCAATGCCGATGATGTGCAAAATGTAACTATTGAAACAAGCGAGGCTTCGGAGCAGATTTCCGAGCAGGAGGCAACAGCGCAGGTCGCTTCAGAAAGTGCCGATTTTGCGGAGGAGGATGCCGCTTTAGATGCCGAGCAAGCTGGACTTTCACTCGATGAGGAGACTGCCGAGGAGCAGGCTGCCGACGATGTGGATAAGAGTGATTTGAGTGGCAAGAGCAAGCAGGAGCTTGTCGATATGTTCACCGAGTTGTTGGAAAACGAGCCTGTGCAGACGCTGCGCAAGAGTGTCGAGGCAATCAAGATTGCCTTCTACAAGCTGCATAGAGCCGAGGTTGATGCCGCCCGCAAGGCCTTCGAGGCCGCAGAGGGCGAGGGTGCCGAGTTCACGCCTCAGGTTGATGCTCTGGAGGTTCGTTTGAAGGATTTGTTTAAGATCTATCGCCAGCGCCGCGATGAGTATATCGCCAATCTGGACAATATCAAGGAGGAGAACCTCCGCACTAAGCTCGCCATTATCGACGAGTTGAAGGAGCTGGTTACATCCGACGAGACTTTGAACAACACCTTCTCGAAGTTCCGCGAGTTGCAGCAGCGCTGGAAGGATACGGGTGTGGTACCACAGGCCAAAGTGAAGGATTTGTGGGAGACCTACAACCTGCACGTTGAGAATTTTTATAATTTCATTAAGATAAACAAGGAGCTGCGTGACCTCGACTTGAAGAAGAACTACGAGCAGAAGCTCTCACTCTGTGAGCAGGCCGAGGCTTTGATGGTTGAGCCTTCGATTGTCGATGCTTTCCAGAAGTTGCAGAAGTTGCACGATGAGTGGAGAGAGACAGGCCCCGTAGCAAACGAATATAAGGAGACTCTTTGGGAGCGTTTCAAGGCGGCATCAGGCCGTATCAACAAGCAGCACCAGGAGTATTTCGAGAATCTGAAGCAGGAGCAGCTCAAGAACCTTGAGCTCAAGCGCGAGTTGTGCGCCAAGACCGAGGCGTTGGCCGAGCAGCCATACACATCACGCAAGGAGTGGAACAAGTCGAGCGAGCGTCTGCTGGAGATTCAGAAGATTTGGCGCACTATTGGCTTTGCACCAAAGAAGGACAACACTCGTATCTATGAGCGTTTCCGTCAGGCTTGCGACCGCTTCTTCGAGGCGAAGCGTGAGTTCTATGCGGGCGTGAAAAGCGAGATGGAGCATAACCTCCAGGTTAAGCAGGAGATTTGCGAGGCTGCCGAGGCTTTGCAGAATAGCGAGGATTGGAAGCACGCAACAGAGGAGATTATCGCTTTGCAGGCTAAGTGGAAGAGCGTGGGTACAGTATCGCGTCGCTATGCCGACCAGATCTGGAAGCGTTTCCGCACAGCGTGCGATACATTCTTCGAGCGCAAGGCACAGCACTTTGCAAGCGTCGAGGATGTTTACGAGAACAACTTGAAGATGAAGATGGCTCTTCTCGAGGAGATGAAGGTTGCCGATGTCAAGGCGGGCGGTTACGACCTTATCAAAGAGTTCCAGCGCCGTTGGAGCGAGGTGGGTTATGTGCCTATCAAGCATAAGGAGTCGCTGCAGAAGCAGTATAAGGAGGCCGTTGATGCTATGTTCGCCCTGTTGCGAGGCTCGGAGCGTGACCGCTCGATGAACCGCTTCAAGGAGCGTCTGCAGGGTATGAAGGGTGCGGGCGACAAGCGTCTGCGCAACGAGCGCGAGCGCCTCTATAATAAGGTTCGCCAGATGGAACAGGATATAGCACTTTTGGAGAACAATATCGGTTTCTTCTCTAAGTCGAAGAATGCCGAGGCGATGATTGCCGACATCCGCGAGAAGATTGCTAACTCGAAGCGCGAGTTGCAGACCACTATCGAGAAGATTCAGCTTATCGATAGTCACGCTAACGAGGCTGTGGAGTAGCGCTTTTGGTAGAAAATATGTAGAGACCGCAGAGGTTTTTTGTGGTCTTGATGAATGAGAAAATATTAACCTGTCGATATTGAGTTTCGCAAGTTGCAGTGATGCCGCTTGCGAAACTTACATTGACATTAAAACTAAGTGATGGATAAAAAAACGATTATTGGAATTGTGCTGATGGGTGCCATCTTCATTGGCTATGTTATGTACAGTTCAAAACAGCAGGCAGAGTATCAGGAGTATATGAAGCAGGTGCAGGCCGAGGAGGTTGCTAAGGCCGAGGCCGAGCAGGCCGAGCTTGCTGAGCGTGAGGCTGCTATTGCTGCCGATTCTACTGCATTGACCACTGCTGCAGAGCAGGCAGCAAACCGTGAGGTGGAGATGTATGGCCAGAGCCTTTCATCGGCTCGCAATGCCGAGGCAAAGGCATTTACAATGTCGAATGACTATTTGACAGTCGATTTCACCACTCAGGGTGGTATGATGTCGAAGGTTACTTTGGAGGAGTACACCAAGTATGCACCAAAGGATGAGCGCAACGAGAAGGTTGTGCTTTACGATCCCGAGAGTGCTAAGTTCGATATGGAGTTCTATATCAAGCGTGGTCTTAACAACGTGAAGGTCAATACCGCCGAGTATGTGTTCCAGAGCGAGGGTGTGCGCCGCGAGGAGGGTTGCCAGCGTTTGGCAATGCGTCTGGAGGTCAGTCAGGGTGCCTATCTTGTCTATGAGTATGTGCTGTACGATGAGAAGAACCCATCACGCGACTATATGCTCGATTTCAACGTTAAGTTCGAGAACCTCTCGCCCATTATGGCCGACCAGTCAACCATCGGTGTTGAGTGGAGCAACCGCACTTATCAGAACGAGCGCAGCTACAAGAACGAGAATTTGTACACCACACTCTCATACCGCTTGCCAGGCGAGGAGGTTGTTGAGGATTTGGGTATGAGCGAGGGCGAGGCTTCGGAGTATGTCGAGGAGCCTGTAAACTGGTTGGCATTCCGTCAGCAGTACTTCTCTCAGGTATTTGTGGCCTACGATAACTTCGCCTATGCCAATGCTGGCTTCTCAACCGAGGATGCAGGCTCAGGCTATTTGAAGCACTATAAGTCAACTATGGGCTTGGCCTACAACCCTCAGGTTGCAGGTTACTCGATGTCGATCTACTGCGGTCCTAACAAATATGCTGTGTTGTCGGATGTTGAGGGCCCCAACGGCGAGGAGCTCTCGATGGAGCGCCTTATTCCACTTGGTGGCTGGCTTATTGGCTGGTTCAACCGCTGGATTGTAATCCCTGTGTTTGACTTCCTTAGCAAGTATATCGCTAACTTTGGTATCATCATCTTGATTCTCACCATCTTGGTTAAGGCTCTTATCTTCCCTCTTACCTACAAGAGTTACCTTTCAACTGCCAAGATGCGTGTTAACAAGCCCGAGATGGATGCCTTGAATGCTAAGTATCCTCGTCAGGAGGACGCTATGAAGAAGCAGCAGGAGATGATGAATCTCTATAAAAAGGCTGGCATCAACCCAATGGGTGGTTGTATCCCAATGCTTATCCAGTTGCCTCTGTTGTGGGCTCTGTTCCGCTTCTTCCCTGCAAGTATCGAGCTTCGTGGCGAGTCGTTCCTTTGGGCCGATGACCTCTCATCTTACGATAGCATCGTTGAGTTGCCATTCTCAATCCCATTCTATGGCGACCACGTCAGCTTGTTTGCTCTGCTTATGTGTTTGGCTATGGTTGGATTCTCATACTTCAGCTACCAGCAGAACTCGGCCTCACAGCCTCAGATGGCGGGTATGAAGTTTATGATGGTCTATATGATGCCAGCGATGATGCTCTTCTGGTTTAATGACTATGCATCGGGATTGTGCTACTACTACCTCGTATCGCAGGTTATCACAATGATTCAGATGACTGCTATCCGTCGCTTTGTGGATGATGATAAGATTCGTGCCTTGATGGCTCGCAATGCGTCGAAGCAGAAGAATAAGAAGAAGTCGAAGTTCCAGCTTCGCTATGAGGAGTTGATGCGTCAGCAGGAGGAGATGATGCGTCAGCAGCAGAAGGGTAAGCGCTAATAGAAGCGTCACCTCTACCAATAATAAACCCCGCAGTCGGTTGGCTGCGGGGTTTGTTGTGTAGTATGACGGGCAATATACGACGGTTTCTGTTGCCTTACGCTCTTAGCCTATTTTGCATTGTCGATGCACTCCGAGGCATCCCTCTCGAGCTGGCTTTTCAGTGCGTCAATCGAGCTGAAACGGCGCTCGTCGCGTATCTTACGGATAAGTTCTACCTCAATCTGCTGGCCATAAAGGTCGCCAGTGAAATCAAATAGATGTGTCTCTAAAAGGCGGGTGTTGCCATCCACCGATGGGCGTGTGCCTATGTTGGTCATAGCGTTGTAGAGCCTGCCATCAATCACCACACGCGAGTAGTAAACACCATTGTCCACCCTTATATTGCGTGCGTCGATGTTGGCGGTGGGAAATCCCATCTTGCGGCCAAGCTGTGCGCCGTGAATCACCTCTCCTTTTATAATCATCTTTTACGTTGCGGGTTGTTGTTTGGTTGCAATCGCTGCCATCGCCGAGGGTTAGATGTTCTGCGTTAGCTTCTTCACGAGGGCAAACTCCGAGAAGAACTCTTTGGCCAGCACACGCAGTACGGTGTATGAAGGTATGGCGAGCAACATTCCCACTATACCTGCCATATAACCAGCCAGCAGGATTACAAGAAATATCTCCAGCGGGTGAGCCTTCACGCGCTCGGAGTAGATTGTAGGCTGCAACACGAAGTCATCAAATCCCTTGATGCAGAACAGCGTGCAGCAGATTATCACCACCGATGTTATCGCTGTGTATCCCTCGATTGGGGTTACGATGCCGATGAATGCCGAAATTACGCCTCCGATAAGCGGACCTGCGTATGGAATCACATTCATCACACCCATAATAAGACCTATGAGCAGCGCATTATCGGTCTTCATACCGAAGATAATCATCACCGTCGAGATTATCACCATAAGTATCAGGCTCTCGGTCAGAAGGCCCGTAAAGTAGCGCGAGAGCAGATAGGTGATAGAGTCCAATGCTCGTGTCACGTTCTGCTGCAATCGCTCAGGGAACATAGCCGTCACCATCGAGTAGAACAAGCCATCCTCCTTGAGGAAGAAGAAGGTGATAAACGAGATTGAGAATATGGTAATCAGAGTCGATAGGGCGATGCCGATTATCGAAGTGAACGTGTTGTTGAGTGTGTCGTAGTTGATAACGCTTTTGATTGTAGAGGCTAATGTGTCGGTCAGCGAGAAGTTGGTCTCGGGCATAGCGAATGTGCGCTGCATATAGGCCTGAGCGTGAGCTATAGGCTCCTCGACCGATTTTAGCACCGATGCGAAGTCGAGATGTGCAAACTCGTTAATCTTGCTGAATATAAGTGGGATAAATAGCGACAAGATACCCAGCAGTACAGCCATAATCACAACAAGTGTGATAGATGCTGCTGCCCAGCGAGGCATAGAGCGGCCAGCGAGGCGTATCTTCAGCAACCAGCTCACCACAGGGCGTCCCATAATGGCGAGTACGGCCGATACCAAGATGTAGATTACCACCGAGCTGAAGTACCATATCAGAAACAATATGGCGGCTGTTATGGCCAGTCCGACCATAAAACGCATTACTCCTTGTAGTGTTACTGCCATACCTCTTATATATTTTTCAGCTTGTGATGGTGCTGCTACTACTACTACAACACTCCCTCCCCTTAGGCTATTTGTTGAGTCTTACGATTGGGGTTTGTGAACCAACCACAGGATCGCCAATCTCCACCAAGAGCTCGCTGTTCTTTGGAACAAGCACATCAATGCGTGAGCCAAACTTAATAAAACCAAACACATCGTTCTGGTTCACCTTGTCACCCACCTTGATATACGACACAATACGGCGTGCAATAAGACCTGCCACCTGACGGAACAACACCTTCTTGCCATTGTCGAGTCTCACGACTGTTGTTGTGCGCTCGTTCTCGGTTGATGTCTTTGGATGCCAAGCAATAAGGAAACGGCCTGGGTGGTACTTGTAGTACTCCACCTCGCCCGCAACTGGCAACCAGTTCATATGGATATTTGTTACCGACATAAAGATTGAAATCTGCAGCATCTCCTCCTTGATGTACTCATCCTCGTAAACCACCTCGGTTACGACCACACGGCCGTCGCAGGGTGAGAATACCAGATCCGAGTCGTGAATCTTCACACGGCGTGGCTCGCGGAAGAATGCCACGATGAAGAACCAGAACGCAGTGAGCGTCACAGTGCTTGTGATAATCAAACCTGTGCCGTAGTCGTGGCGCAGGAAGTAGTAAATCAACGCCCAAATAACCAGGCAGATTAAGCCCGATGTGGCGATTATTTTATGACCTTCTTTATTGATTTTCATATCTTATATAGTTTAGGTTATCAAATTTTGTTTAACGCACTGCGCAAATTACAAGGTAGATAAATGCGAATGGTACCGACAGCAGCAGAGCATCGAAGCGGTCGAGCCAGCCTCCGTGTCCTGGAATTACCTGACCAGAGTCCTTCACATCCACCGAACGCTTGAAAAGCGACTCCACCAAATCACCGAATACGCCAGTGATAGCGGCAATCAGAGCCATACCAATCCACTCAACGTGGTCGCCACCCATAATCGTTGCGGCCAAGTAGCCCATAGCCATAGCTCCAACCAATCCGCCAACGAAACCCTCCCACGACTTCTTGGGTGAGATGCGCTCAAAGAGGCGGTGCTTGCCAAACGAGATACCAAACAGGTAGGCAAATACGTCGTTTGCCCAGATGATAAAGATATAGAAGAGTAGCGTCCAGGGCTTCCACTCTCCGCCACCCAGCAACAGCGGGATAAAGAGCAGCAATGATAGCGGCATAGCCACATACACCACACCCATCAACGTTGTTGCGATGTTGGCGATTGGCGTTGCGCTCTTGCGGAAAAGCTCGCAGATGAACATCAATGGCAGAAGCAGGATGATATAGAGCACCAAACCTCCGGTAATCATCAGATATACAGAGTCCAACTCGCTACTCTTGTCAACGTGCCACATCAGTGCATATGCCACGATGAAGATGAGTATTCCCGATGCCACACCCATTGCTCGCTGAGGCCAGTAGCCAGCCTTCTGTGCCATACGATAGAACTCAATCTGTCCTCCCACGATGATGGCCATCAGCAGGGCCGCAAAGCTCCACTTCGACCATAGAATAGCACCGAGCACAATGCCAAAGAGCACAACGCTGCTGGCTGCTCGTATCAGGAGGTTTCTCATTTTATCGCTCATATATACCTTTACTCTTTTTGGGGGTTAGTCTATTTATCTTCGTTTGTTGCACAACGGCAATGGTTGTCTGCTTAGGGGTTTATGCCTGCGCTGTTTCTGCTTTCTGCTCGGCACTCTCCTCTGCGCTCTGCTCTAAGGCGGGCTCTTCTGGTGTTATTGTTACGCCCTGCTCCTCAGCCTTAGGCTCGGCCTCGGCCTTCTCGGCTTTGGCTCTCAGGCTCTGTGCCGATGGGCCTAAGATTGGCTCAATGTCCTCGGCATAGATTGTCTCCTTCTCCAGCAGGAGGTCGGCCATAGCGTTAATCTTATCGTTGTTGCTCTCGATAATCTGGCGGGCACGGGCGTATGACTCCTCTAATATGCGGCGTACCTCATCGTCGATGGCGCGGGCAGTCTCCTCGCTGAATGGCTTTGTGAATGTGTCGCGTGTGCCAGTCGAGTCGTAGTAGCTGATAGGGCCAATCTTCTTGCTCATACCATAGTATGTCACCATAGCATAGGCCATCTTCGTAGAGCGTTCGAGGTCGCTTAGCGCGCCAGCTCCGAGTGTACCGTAGTTCACCTCCTCGGCAATACGACCACCGAGCATACCGGCCAGTCGCTCAGCCATTGTGGCATCGGTAACGTGTACACGCTCCTCGTCAGGTACCGACCAGGTAGCTCCCAAGCTGTTACCTCGTGGGATAACCGTAACCTTCAGCACAGGATCACACTCTGGCAAGAGCCACATTACCGTTGCGTGGCCAGCCTCGTGAATAGCAGTAGCGCGACGTTCGGCCTTCGACATCGACTTGTTGCGCTTCTCCAAACCGCCTACAATGCGGTCGATGGCGGCAATAAAGTCTTCGCGTGTTACACACTTCTTATCATTGCGGGCAGCGATAAGTGCCGCCTCGTTGCATACGTTTGCAATATCTGCTCCCGAGAAGCCTGGAGTCTGCTTGGCAAGGAACTTTCGGTCGATGTTCTTGTCGAGCTTGATGTTGCGCAGGTGCACATTGAAGATAGCCTCACGCTCCTTTACGTCGGGCAGACCCACATCAATCTGACGGTCGAAACGACCTGCTCGCATCAGCGCCTTGTCCAGAATATCCACTCGGTTTGTGGCGGCCAATACGATTACTCCAGCATTTGTCTGGAAGCCGTCCATCTCGGTAAGCAACTGGTTGAGCGTATTCTCTCGCTCGTCGTTGCCCGAGAAGCCAGCGTTCTTGCCTCGTGCGCGGCCGATGGCATCAATCTCGTCGATGAAGACGATGCAAGGAGCCTTCTGCTTTGCCTGCTCGAAGAGGTCACGCACTCGCGATGCACCCACTCCCACAAACATCTCCACAAAGTCAGAACCCGAAATCGAGAGGAAAGGCACATTTGCCTCGCCAGCTACAGCCTTTGCAAGCAGTGTCTTACCCGTTCCTGGAGGGCCTACAAGCAGCGCACCCTTTGGAATCTTTGCTCCAAGTTCACGATACTTCTCCGACTTGCGCAGGTAATCGACAATCTCCATAATCTCCACTTTGGCCTCCTCCAATCCAGCCACGTCTTTGAATGTGACGCGCTTCTTGGTGGTGTCGTCCTTATCGAAGACCTGAGCGCGGGCCTTGCCCACATTCATTATGTTGCCACCGCCTGCTCCACCGCGCATACCGCGCATCAGGAAGAGCCATACGCCGATGAAGAATACCCAGGGCAGGATGTTGAGCAAGATGTTTGTCCAGCTATTGTCCTCAAATTCGTATGTTATGCTGATGGGGTTGTTCTCAACTGTTGAGTTGGCAACAGCCTCCTTTACATCTTTGTCGAGAATCTCCACCGAGCCAAACGAGAGTGTGAGCTGCTCGCCATTCTGAGGGATGTTCTTAAAGCGGTCGCTGTCGGCTCCGTTGCGGTACTTCTCGATAGCCTCGTCGGTGAGATAGACCAAAGCCGATTTGTCGCTCGTTACTGTGATTCGCTCAACCTCTCCATCCTGAATCATCCTCTCGATGGTGTTCCAGTCGCCCTTGACGGGGGCCGATGGAGTGTTCGAGAAGAAGGAGTAGCCGATGATTATAAGAATCACGACACCCCAAATCCACATAGGGTTGATTTTGATAATCTTTATCTGATTATTACTCTTTTTTGCCATATTAGTTTAACCGCCTTGATGGCGGGTTACTGTGTGAAATCCAATTCTGTGCCGTTGTTGTTGCTACGGCCTAAAAAGTGAAGATTAGAGTTCGTACTCGTACTTCTTCATTGGGGCATCGGCCCACAACTCCTCCAATTTGTAGAAATCGCGAAGCTCGGTCTGGAAGATGTGTACCATCACGTCGAGGTAGTCCATTGCAATCCAGAATGAGTTCTGCTGGCCCTCGATGCGCCATACCTTCTCGCCCAACTTCTCCAACACATCACGCTCGATACCGTCGGCAATGGCGCTCACCTGAGTTGTTGAATCGGCGTTGCAGACGATGAAGTGTGAGCATATTGCTCCGTCAAATCCGTTGAGGTCGAGAGATACAATGTTTTGTCCCTTTTTGTCCTGAATGGCTGTTACTATTGTTTCAATCAATTTTTCCATAATTTCCTGTATATATAACTTCGCAAAGATACCATATTTTTATCACATTAAGAAATAAAATCGCCACAGATTACTTTTATTCCACAACTTTCTACCTTTTAGCTGATGCGGCAACCCTTTTTTGCCATTGATGTAGGTCTGTAAAACAACAAGACACTAAGCCTTTGGCTGTGGCTCGGTGTCTTGCTGTGGGGTATGTAGCGACGGGAAAATCCCGCAGAATCAGTGCATAAACTTCTGCACGTTGCCCACCTTTTCGAGGATGGTGCTCTCGAGTGCGTTGATGATGGAGTTCTTGACGTAGGTGCGGCGTATGGCAATGGCTATTCGGCGCGATGTGGCACCCTTTGCAAGTGTCTTGATTTGCGACTTGCGGTCGGCAGGGATATACTCTAAGGCCATCTCGGGGATGATTGTCATACACGATGTGCAGTTCACGATTCGCATCAGCGTGTCCAGAGAGCCCGACTCGAAGTAGTAGTGGTGGGGCACTTCTCGTCGTGCCTGGCAGAGCTCGATAATCTGGTCGCGCATACAGTTACCCTGACTCAGCAGAATCAAATCCTTTAGGTCGATATCTTCGATGCGGATATTCGAGCGCTCATAGAGCGGATTCGATGGCGAGACGTAGGCGTAGAAGTGGTCGCTGAATAGGTCTCTTTCGATGATTCCTTCACCACAAGTGCCGCTCGCCACAAGTGCCACGTCGATTTTGTCACGATGCAGCGAATCGACTATATCGGCTGTCACCATCTCTCTGATTTCCAGCTCAACACGGGGGTAGCTCTTTACGAAGTCGGGGATGAATTTATGGAGCAGATAGGGGGCGATGGTTGGGATTACACCTAAGCGTAATTTACCTGCAGTCTCGCCTTTGAGTTCGGCCACTGACTCGCGGATGGTGTTGTAAGCCTTCAAAGTCTCCTGCGCCTGAGCAATTACCACAGCACCTGCCTCGGTGGGAATAACGGGTTTTTTCGAGCGGTCGAGCAGTACCACGCCAAGCTCCTCTTCGAGAGCTTTAATCTGCATCGAGAGCGAGGGTTGAGTTACGAAACAATGCTCCGAAGCGGCCGAAAAACTACCGCAGTTTGCAACCTCTATCAGATATTGTAATTGAATGATAGTCATATATTTGTAGTTATTATGGATTAATATTCTATTTGCTTTTGTGTTGTCGGATATAATCCTGCATCGTTTCGTCGAATGGTGAAAGCTCGAATCCTGGTATAGCTGATGGGTATCTCCTCAACTCGTCGTCAACAACGATTGCTGAAAAAATTATGCGTTCGTCCTTCTTGTTCGATTTGCGAAAACTATCCTGTGCATCAACGATTGCGATGATTTTCAGCCCTGTGGATTCAGCAACCGATCTTACGGCAGGTAAGTTTTCGGAGGTGGTCGCAAAGTAGAAGATAAAATCAAAATCGCTATATCTCTCTATCTGCTGTTTCAATAACCCTACATTGGTGAACAAGACGTTTTTATCAATCTTAGGCGAGATTATTTTGGATATAACCACCTTTGGCCGTCCGTTTGATATAATCTGTTCAAACGGTTCATTATATGCGTTATATGCGATTTCGCATTCGGGCAGAGCTATGCGTTGGGTGTTTAGGTTGCTGCAACCTGCAAATGCTACTGTCGCGGTTAATATGCTTAATATTAGTGTTTTAATTTGCATAATACGATGTGATGTTTGTCTCTATTACTAAGTTTTGATTTGTCGAAATTCGTGAGTTGTGGGAATTTCTCGGTAAATTCGTTGATGTGACCTTCTTCCACCAGCAAGACTAATTCATCATCTTCGGTCAAATTTTTTATTGTCTTGTAGAACAAGTTATCGTTTCTACTTATCTTGATGTTTTTCCATCTGTTTTCGTGACCGTACGCAAATGAATCGAACTTGTTATCGGGGTTGCTGTTTGTGTTACATTCGATGTATATTGCTATTGTGTTTTTGTTTGCAAACAGTTGGTTTATTGTGGCAAAGTCTGATTCGAGCAGGGCCTCTGCTGCCTCCATTGGTGAACTTTGGGTATAGTAATTTGTTGGTATGGAGTATTTTCCAAAGTCAAAATTCGCAATTTGCTTTGCTCCTGAATGTGTGAACGCATAGATTCCGTTTGAGAATGTTTCTCTCAATAGTAACCCATTCTCGCTCGGTACAAACACATCTTCAATCTCCATCATCGAGAGAATATTGGCGTCAGTAGGGTGCAACTTCTCTATGATTTCTCCGTCGGCATTCATTCTCACAATCCGCTCCTTCATTTGTCCGTTGCCGTAACCCATATATCCCCACCAGCCATCTACCGTTTTGTAGATGTTGTATGGTGTGTGCGATAATTCCTTTTGGGTAACGAATTTTCCATTGTAGTCATATAACAACACACTCTGTCGCAGATGTGAATAGACCATAATCTCATTGTCTAAGAGTTGTATATTTGCTATATCAAGATACTCTCCCGGGCCTCGCCCATTTGCTGCAATAGTTGCACGATAAGAGCCATCTTTGTTGAAAATGTGTATGCTTTTACTGTGCAGACGGTCGATAATTAGGATTACATTGTTGTTGAACTTCACCATATTATCGTCACTCAAAAGTACGCTTTCGGGGTAGGTGAGTGGCAGTATCTTGATGTCGGAGATAATCTCCTCCACGCCGAGAAATGTACTCTGTTTGTCTAATGGCATACTCACTCGCAAAGGGCCTTTATGCCCTACATTGTTGCAGGCCAATGTGAAAAGAGATACAATCAGTAAAAATAGCTTTTTCATAATGTGGCACAATTATTTAGCCGCTTTGTAATCCTTTCTGAATGAGGGCTTTTTTGCAGTCGGAAAATCTGCTGGTACGGGTTGTTTTACCTTGCCTGTAGCTGCCCATTCGGCACCTCTCAGCAGGAGTGTTTGGAATCCCGCACACTGCATTGCAGGGTTATTTTCGAGCGTGGGCCCGCAGTGGCCAAGCATAATATGGAAAATGCGAGCCTTGCCGTAGTCAACCGTAAAGATAAGCGGCTCCTCTCGGCCCGAACCGCCCTTTGTGGGGTCGGCATAGCCTGTATAGAGCAAATCCTTGATGTTTGCGGGGCCACGCATACGGTCATACATCTCATCTTGAGCGTGAATCCAACCATCGGGCAACCCTTTGGTAATAGGGTGCTTAGGGTTGCGGCAATTCATCGGATACTCCCTTTGTGAGCCGTGTGAGCCACCCGCGCCAGCCGAGTTGTCTATTACAACCTCTCCATCTCGCAGATAATAATATGGGCCCGATTTCTCATTGCGACCTTCCCAGCCACCGAGTGCGATTATGCGGTTGAACTCCTCCCACTCGGCAAAGGCGTTGTCGGCAGCGTGATATACCACCACTCCTCCGCCAGCCTGCACATAGCGCAAAAACGCCTCATCGGTCTGCTTCGACCAGCGGTCGCCATTGTAGTCGAGTACCACCACATCATAGTTCTCAAATCGGGGGTTGAATCTGCTCATATCGCCTCCTTTTGGGGGTGTTTGGGCGATGTCGCACACAAACATATCAGACTGCTCCAGAATGAGTTGCAGAGCCTGATGGCTTACTTGCCAGTTGTGGTTGTTCTGTCCGGTTACAATCAGAGCCTTCAGCGGCTGCCTCTTTGCCGAGGCGCAGTTTGTTATACTCGCGCAGCCTAATATCAGTGCTGCGATGAGTGCCAATTTTGTTGCTGTTTTCAAGATGGATAGTGTTTGTTGTTTATTCTTATCTACAAAAGTATAAAAAAAAATTATAGCGACCAAGTTTTTTGGTCTCGTCGAGGATAAATTGTTATATTTGTACCTATTTTAGGCTTAAAGCCATCGGCGTAAAGTTATGGGAATTGCCACCGAGCGGGTAATGCGTTGAAAATAAGAGAGTTGAAAATTAAAAGTTAAAAGATATGGGAAAAATTATTCTTACGGGCGACCGTCCAACAGGAAAACTTCATTTGGGCCACTATGTTGGCTCGTTGCGTCAGCGTGTTGAGTTGCAGAACTCAGGCGCGTTTGAGAAGATTTTTATTATGATTGCCGATGCTCAGGCACTCACCGATAATGCCGACAACCCCGAGAAGGTGCGTCAGAACATCATCGAGGTAGCTTTGGATTACCTCTCTTGCGGTATCGATCCTACAAAATCGACCATCTTCATCCAGAGTATGGTTCCCGAGCTCACCGAGCTTGCGTTCTATTATATGAACCTTGTGACTGTGGCTCGTCTGGAGCGTAACCCAACCGTTAAGACCGAGATTGTGATGCGTGAGTTTGGTAAGTCAATCCCCGTTGGCTTCTACACCTATCCTATCTCTCAGGCATCGGATATCACAGCGTTCCGTGCCACAACTGTCCCTGCGGGTGTTGACCAGGAGCCTATGATTGAGCAGACTCGTGAGATTGTTCATAAGTTCAACTCGGTGTATGGCCCAACTCTTGTAGAGCCAGAGATTCTCTTGCCAAGCAATGCGGCTTGTCTGCGTCTGCCAGGTACCGACGGCAAGGCCAAGATGTCGAAGTCGCTCGGTAACTGCATCTATTTGTCGGATACAGCCGAGGATTTGCGCAAGAAGGTGATGAGTATGTACACCGATCCTAACCATATCCGTATCGAGGATCCAGGTCAGATTGAGGGTAACTGCGTATTCACCTATCTCGACGCATTCTCTCGTCCCGAGCACTTTGCAGCATATCTTCCCGACTACGCTTGTTTGGATGAGTTGAAGGCTCACTACCAGCGTGGTGGTTTGGGCGATGTGAAGGTTAAGAAGTTCCTTTATGCCGTTTTGCAGGAGATGCTGGAGCCTATCCGTGCCCGCCGCAAGGAGTTTGAGCAGGATATCGAGGGCGTCTATGAGACTCTCAAGAGGGGTTGCGAGGTGGCTCGCGCCGAGGCTGCCGAGACTCTCGATATGGTACGTCGCTCAATGAAGATTAACTACTTCGAGGATGTGGAGCTTATTCGCAAGCAGTCGGAGATGTATAAGGCTTCTAAGTAGCATAACTAAAGAGCGTGCATAATAGAGTCTTTTGTCGTTACGCTTGCCCTTAAAATTCTCACATACGAAGAGTATGCTGCGATTTTGCGGGCTTCGCAAGCCTAAAAATACTTCTATTATCCACACTCTTTGTGGGCTGATGATGGCGGACAAACGATAGTCTTTTGCCGTTGTTGGTCCTAATGAAAACTTTTTGTGGGCTTTGTGCCCAATATTGTGATGCGTGAACTGAAATATAATATTTTTGGGTGGCTTAGAGACCTGATTCAAAGGCTCACCAATCGCTTGACCAACCGTCAGATGATGGCCGTGCTGGCTATCGTCGTAGGTCTGCTTGCGGGTATGGGAACTTGCATCTTCGAGATTCTCTTGCACGGAGTGCGTGCCGCTTTGGTGACGTGGTTTCCGGTGGATAGGGCGCAGTTGCTCTACCTCGTCTATCCCGCCATTGGTATTGTGCTGGCCACTCTGTTTGTGAAGTATATCGTCAAGGATGAGATTTCGGAGGGCGTTACGCGAGTGTTGTATGCAATGTCGCGTCGTGACTCGCGCATAGCCTCACACAACTGCTGGTCGTCAATCGTGGGCGGTGCCACAACCATCGGCTTTGGTGGTTCGGTAGGACCTGAGGCCCCCATCGTGCTGACGGGTGCGGCTATAGGCTCGAATGTGGGCAAGCTGGCCAAACTCAACTACAAGGAGCTTACGCTTATGCTCTGTTGCGGTGCGGGTGCGGCTGTGGCGGCCATCTTCAAAGCTCCGATGACGGGTGTGGTGTTTGTGTTGGAGATTCTGATGCTCGATATTACCGCCGCTTCGGTCTTCCCGCTTATTTTGGCATCGGTTACAGCTACAACCATCGCTCTGGTGTTCCGTGGCTTCGATCCGATTATGTCGGTAACGCTTGGTGCGCAGGATCTGTTCCTTATCAAGCAGATTCCGCTCTACATACTGCTGGGAGTCTGCTGCGGACTTATGTCCTACTACTTCACCTCGATAAACTCCATTGTCGGCACCTATGTCAAGAAGATACCAACCCAGTATAAGCGCTGGGCCTTTGCGGGCGTGGTGCTGGGTTTGCTGATATTCATCTTCCCGCCGCTCTATGGCGAGGGTTATGAGGGTATGACGGCGCTGATGCACGGTCAGGTGGCCGACCTGTTCGACAACTCGCTGTTCTTCAAGTTTAGCGGCATAGAGTGGGTGGCAATTGTCTATGTGACGGCCATTATGTTCTTCAAGGTTATCGCTATGGCAACGACAAATGCCTCGGGCGGTGTGGGAGGAACATTTGCGCCATCGCTCTTTGTGGGAGCATTTATGGGTGCTATCGTGGCATTGGTCTGCAACGCCTGCTTCGACTGGAGCGTCTCGGTGGTGTCGTTCTCGCTGGTAGGTATGGCGGGTGTGATGTCGGGTGTGATGAAGGCTCCGCTTACGGCAATCTTCCTTATCGCCGAGCTCTCGAACGGTTATGAGCTGTTTATCCCGTTGATGATAGTCTCGGCTATCTCGTTTGCTGTGGATTATGGTTTGGACCGCGACTCTATCTACACCAAGCAGTTGCGTATGCGTGGTGAGTTGCTCACCCACGACAAAGACCAGTCGGCCTTTGTGTTTATGCGCCTCGAGGAGTTGATGGAGACCGATTTTATCCGCATTAAGGAGCATTTCACGCTTGGCGACGTGGTGCAGATTATCTCCACTACACGCCGTAATATCTTCCCTGTAATCGACAATTTTGGCCATCTGTTAGGCGTTGTGCAGCTCGACGACCTGCGTGAGGATATGTTTAACCGCAACAAGTGGGGGCACTCGATTACCCACTATATGATTCAGCCGCCATACAAGATTCTCCAGCACGAGTTGATTCAGAGCGTACTGCCCCGATTCGAGGAGAGCCGTACTTGGATGTTGCCCGTCGTTGACCGCGAGAATCGCTATTTGGGCTTTATCTCCAAGTCGCGTGTGCTGAATGCCTACCGTGAGGCTCTGGTGAAAATCTCGCAGTAGCGGGAGTTGTTAATTGTAAATGCGTTGCGCTATGAGTAACATCAAGAATGTAGTATTCGACTTTGGGGGTGTACTGGTGGATTGGAATCCTCACCACCTCTACGATAAATATTTCGGCAGTTCGGAGAAGGCCACTTGGTTCTTGGAGAACATCTGCCGCTATTCGTGGAACTTGCAGATGGATAAGGGCAAGCCCTTTTCGGAGGGTGTTGCCGAGTTGCAGGCCATCTATCCCGAATGGAGCGAGGCGATTGGCATCTACCACACCCGCTGGATTGAGATGATGGGTGGCGAGGTGGAGGGTACTCCCGACCTGTTGCGTCGCCTGAAGGCTGCGGGATATAGAGTATTTGGTCTGTCGAACTGGTCGATGGAGACCTTCCCGCTGGTGCGTGATGAGTTCCCCATCTTCAAGGAGCTGGAGGGTAAGGTTATTTCGGGCGAGGAGTTGATGGTTAAGCCCGAGCCTGAGATTTACCACTGCCTCTTTGAGCGTTATGAGCTTGTGCCCGAGGAGTCGATATTTGTCGATGACAATGCCGACAACGTGGCCGCTTCCATCCGTGAGGGTATGCCCGCCATACGCTTTGTTGGTGCCCAGGAGCTGGAGCGAGAGCTGAGGGAGGTGTATGGGTTGGAGTTTTAATAGGCTGCGGTTTAGGGAAATTAGGGAAATTAGGAAAACTTTCCTTTCGCTAATTTCATTAAACTCCCTAAATTCATTACACTTGTAATGATGTGGTCTCAACAAAAAAGAGTCCCGAAGGACTCTTTTTCTATTCTCTCAAACTTAAAAATATATTTCATCTCTGCGCTCTCATCTCTGAACTCTCATCTCTAAAAGATATCCTTTATCACATAGTAGAGCATCATTCCTGTCGCTATCAGCTTCATTCCCGAGCCGACAAGGAACGATAATAGTGAGCCGAAGCCGACGGTGATGGCGCGGTTGAGGTTTTGCCTTTCGTGGAGTAGCTCGCCAATGACTGCGCCTGCAAAGGGGCCGATGATGATGCCTATGGGGCCCATAAAAAGACCTGCAAAGACTCCGATGGTAGCACCCGTAATGCCCGCTTTAGTGCCGCCAAATACCTTGCTGAAGTAGCCTGGCAGTATGTAGTCGAGCACCGAGATAATGATGGTGATGATGCCCCATATCCACAACAGGCGCGAAGTGATGTAGTCGCCACCGTTGAGGTAGGCCACCACCATTCCCACAAACGACAACGCTGGGCCTGGCAGTACGGGCAACACCGAGCCCAATACTCCCACAATGCCACACACGATGGCGCAGATGCTAATCAACCAATCCATAGCAGAGTATATTTAGCTTAGCTCTATTACTTTACAAGCTGGTTTGTAGCCGAGTCGGGGAAGATGACCGATGGCTTGAAAGTCTTGGCCTCTTCAAACTCCATAAAGGCGTATGACACGATGATTACAAGGTCGTCAACCTGCACCTTGCGTGCCGCAGCGCCATTCAGGCAGATGCAGCCTGAGCCGCGCTCGCCCTTGATGATGTAGGTCTCCAGACGCTCGCCGTTGTTGATGTCGAGAATCTGTACCTTCTCACCCTCAATCATACCTGCAGCATCCAACAAATCCTCGTCGATGGTGATGCTACCCACATAGTTGAGATTCGCCTGAGTAATACGGGCGCGATGAATCTTCGACTTTAATACCTCGATATACATAGTTTACTTGATTTTCACGTTGTCAATAAGACGGATATCACCCGCCTGCACTGCAATACAACCCTGAATGCGGGGGCTCTCGCTCCACTCCTCAACCTGCTGCAACGACAAAGCGTCAACAGCCTGGAAGTAGATAACCTTCAGATAGGGGCTCTGCTCCACCTGGCTTATAACCCACTCGGTGAGCTGGGCTGGAGTCATCTCGGCTGCCTTTGCTTCGCACTGCTTGATAACCTCGTAGATGTGGGGTGCGGCAGCGCGATGAGCCTCGTCGAGCAGGGTGTTGCGTGATGAGAGGGCCAAGCCGTCGGTGTCGCGGATGATGGGGCACTCCACAATCTCAACCTCCAAGCCGAGCTGCTCCACCATAGTCTTGATGACGGCAATCTGCTGGAAGTCCTTCTCGCCGAAGTAGGCCTTTGCAGGCTGTACCATATCGAACAGGCGGCTAACAACCTGAGCCACACCGTTGAAGTGACCAGGGCGTGTAGCACCCTCCATAACCTTGTCCACCTGACCGAAGTCGAAGATGCGTGTGTCGGGTTCGGGATATATCTCCTCCACCGAGGGCATCAGCACAAAGTCGGCACCTGCAGCCTCCAGAAGGGCGGCATCGGCCTCGGGTGTGCGAGGGTAGTTTCTTAAATCGTTCTTGTCGTTGAACTGTGTGGGGTTTACAAACACACTCACCACCACCACCTTACACTCTTTGCGGGCCTTCTCCACAAGCGAACGGTGGCCTGCGTGCAATGCACCCATTGTGGGCACAAAACCAATATCTGCGCGCTCGACTGTTGAAAGAGCCTCTCTGAGCTCGCTTACTTTTGTAAATGTCTTCATTTATCGTCTCTATTCGAAGCCTTACCTTTGGTAAGGGTTCTTTGTCGAGGCAAAGTTATAAATATATTTTGATATACAAACAGATTTGGTCTATCCAATAGAATAAAAAGTGTGCCGCACGGCTTTGGGGCTATGCGGCACTACTCTATGATGTGTGTGGCGATTAGTTAATCGAAGGCAGGAACGAATACTTTGTGGAGTACTCCATCATCTGCTCGGTGTAGTTGTAATTGTAAACGAGCTTCACATCGACAACCTTGCCATCCTTCTCAACAAGCTCATAGTCGGGGTTCACAAAGCCGTTATATGGCTCGATGCCGAGCTTGCCATAGCGCTCCAATACCTCCTTGTGGAGGTCGTAGTCAATCTTCACGGCATAATCCTCCACCAGCTTGCGGCCAGCCTCGTAGTCGCCAGTCGATTTGATGCGCTGCACCTCGAACAGAAGCTCACCAAAGAGCTTGCGCAAAGCATCGAAATCGTTCACTACGATATACGACTTGCCATCCTTCTTAACCCACTCAATCACATTCTGCTTTTTGCCCTTCTCGTAGCACCACTCGGCGATGAGCTTGCGGTTACGCATATGCGACTCCTCCACATTCTTGCCAAGCTCGATGCGTGAGAACTGAGTCATCATACCATTCATAATATAGTCGGCATACTGTGCCTTCGCAACGTCGAGCGATGGGATAAGGCCAATCTCCACCATCTTTGGATCGCCCAAGTAGTAGAGACCAAACAAATCGGCGCGAGTCTCCTCCAATGTAGAGGTGTAGCTTTTCAGCTCGCCACCCTTCACACCTGGAGCCAACTGGCCTGAGCCGTGACCGAGGCACTCGTGCAGGTCGGTGTGCAGGTCGTCACCCAACTTACCATACTCCTTGATGCGGGCGCGGTCCTCCTCGCGAAGCATAAACTCCTCGTTGAAGCCATTACCCTGAGCAGCCTTGTCGTAGGCGTAGGTGATGTTGTCGATTGTAACCGACTTCGAGCCATACTCCTTGCGAATCCAGTCGGCATTTGGGAGGTTGATACCGATAGGCGTTGAGGGGAAGCAGTCGCCACCCAACATAGCCACTGTGATAACCTTAGCCGACACGCCCTTCACCTCCTTCTTGCGGAAGGCGGGGTTGATTGGAGCGTTATCCTCAAACCACTGAGCATTCTGCGAGATAATTTGTGTGCGGCGGCAGGCGGTGCTGTCCATAAAGTTTACAGTACCCTCCCACGAAGCCTTGCGGCCCAATGGATCGCCATAGTCCTCGATAAAACCGTTCACGAAATCGACATTCGACGAGTTGTCGCCCACCCAGAGGATGTTGTAGCGGTCGAACTCGCGCAAGTCGCCAGTGCGGTAGTAGTTGATAAGTGCGCCGATGATGCTCTTCTGAGGCTCCTCGGCCACCTGCTGTGCCTTCTCCAACCAATATACAATCTGCTGGATAGCGTCGGAGTACATACCGCCGAGCTTCCAGGTGCGCTCCACGATGTTACCCTTCTCGTCCTTTGTGAGCTTAGAGTTCAAGCCATAAGAGATGGGGCGAGGGTCCTTCTCATCGACCATAGCGGCATAGAAATCCTCTACCTCCTTCATCGTTACACCCTCATAGTAATTGCAGGCCGACTCGGTGACCATATCCACACCGTCGGTCTGGTTGAGGCGTGAGGCGTAGAGCTTCTCATCGAAGATAACGTCGCACAAAAAAGACTTCTCCACAGGTAACTCCTTCACATCGACATACTTGTCGAGCATCTTCTCAAACCACTCGCGCGAGAACTCGGTGCGGAACTTGTCGTTAGAGTAGTGGTGGTGGATACCGTTGGCAAACCATACCTTCTTCAGGTACTTCTCCATCGCAACGAAATCCTTGTCTGTGCGGTCGCCATCATACTTGGTGTAGATGGTCTCCAGCGCACGACGCACGGTGAGGTTGTACTTGAAATTCTGGTCAAACAAAATGTCGCGGCCACACTTTGTAGCCTCGCTCAGGTAGTAAATCAACTCCTTCTGCTGCAGGGGTAACTCCTCGAAGCCTGGCACCTCATAGCGTAATACCTTGATATCATCGAAGCGGTCGATAATCCAGCCTTTAGGCTCGGCCTGAGCCTCATCGACGGTTGCCTTTTGCTGGCACGATGAAAGCACTGAAAGCGAAATAGTCATAATTGTCGCAATTAAGATTGTGATACTCTTCTTCATAGTCTCTTCGTTCTGGGTTTGAATATTTTGTGCCAAAGGTACTTATTGTAATTCAAAATTGCAAGAAAAAAAATTCTTGCTTCCTCCTCGCGGCTCGGCAGAGCAAGCAAGCTCTCTCTGCTCTCGCTCCGCAGCGTCGGTTCAAAATTAGGTTTGAGTTTGAAGGAAAAGAATTTAGGGAAATTAGGGAATTTAGGGAAAGTTCTCCCTAAACTCCCTAATCTCCTTAATTTCCCTACTCTCCTTAACCTCTCTAACTCCGAATTACCGCTTGCTCTTGGCCTCGAACCAGGGGTTGCGCAGGTCCGATTTGTTGTAGCGCAGAGGCTCACCATCGGGGTAGGAGAGGGTTGAGCCGCCCGCTTCGGCGAGGATAAGCTCACCTGCGGCGGTGTCCCACTCATAGGTGTTGGTTGTGCGCACATAGTAGTCGATGTTGCCCTCTGCCAGCAGGCAGAACTTGTAGGAGCTACCCTGCTCGACCACCTCAAGGTCGGGGTGCTCTGTGCGCAGTTGTTCGATGCGCTCGTGTGTCTCAGCAGTCTGGTGGGAGCGTGATACGGCCACACGGAATCCCTCGTGGCGTGCCGACTCTAATGGCAGGCGCTCCATCAGCTTCTCGATTTGCTCGCTACGGTAGGTTGGCTCGCTCTGTGGAATAATGTCGCGGATGAGGAACGAACCATACTCCTTTACGGCCACATACATCTTGCAGTGGTAGGGCACATAGAGCACCGATGCCACGCACTCGTTGTTGTAGAGCAGGGCGATATTGACGGTGAACTCGTTGTTACCCTTGATAAACTCTTTGGTGCCGTCGAGTGGATCTACCAGCAGGAACAACTCCCAGTTCTGACGCTCGTTGTAGAGCATCTCGCGTCCCTCCTCGCTCAGTACGGGTATGCGTGTGGGGCCCAAGTGCTCCTTTATGGTGTTGTGAGCCACGCGGTCGGCTATGGTGATGGGGGTGTGGTCGCTCTTTAGCGTGATGTCGTAATCCTCCTTGTGTTTATAGATGTTCATAATCTCTGCGCCAGCCTTTACCGCAGCGTTGAAACATTGCGGCAGGACGTGTTGCAGGATGTGTTGTTTTATTTGTGTGTCGGCAGTCATACGTTAGTGGTTTTTAATTACTTTCGTAAAGTTAGTCATAATTTATGTAATAATGAATTTTTGTCGCGAAAAAATCATCTTCAAGCGACGAAAATAACATAACATTGTCCTTGCGGAACACTTCCCCGCATTGCACACCTCGCTCTGGTGGCGGGCTATGCTGAGTATGGCCAGCAGGGTGGTCAGTGCGGCTATACCGAGTAGTGGAGTGAATAGTGTCGTTAGCACAATCACAAACCCTATTGTAAGCCCCACCATAGACCACCTCGGAGTGTGGTCGGTTGTGGACGTAAGGGTGAATGACTGGTGGGTGTAGAGCCTCTTTGAGCGGGGTATCTTGCTCAGGAGCGCGGGCGAGAAGCCACCGCGCAGGATTACCGCCTCGCGCCTTAGTGCGTGGTAGGGCTCGTCGCTAAGCGAGATGAGTGTCTCGGGGCAGAGTGCGGCCGAGTCGGAGAGGGTGATGGCTATGCTGTGAATGGCCTGCGGACGTATGTAAACGCCAGAGCCTATGCAGATTACAAAGTTGTGTGAGGCTATGCTCAGCACCTCGTTGAGTGCAGCGTAGGGGTTGGCATCAGCCGAGATTTCCACCACCACAAGCCTGCGGTAGCGACGCTCGGCAGAACGGTAGAGGGAGCGTATTTTTGGAGAATCATTGCGCCCTTTTGTGCTATTTTGTGTGGTGTCGGGAGCGTTTACCCTCACCATCCGATACCTCGCCGCAAGAGCCGCAAAGAGCTCGGGTTGCAGCGTGGCATCTATCATCACTATCGCCTCATAACGCTCGTAGGTTACACTCAGCAGATTCTCCACCTGAGCCATACTCTCCACCCTGCGGCAGATGAGCGAGCAGCCTATGTCTCCCAATGGCGTGTGACAGCCTATGCTGCCATCCGAGAGTAGTCGTTGTTGGCGTTCTGCCCCGATTATGAGCGCAGAGCGGCGCATCGCATAGATGGTGAGTGCGGCCAGTAGAGCCAGCACAATTAGAGTGATTGTTGCCATACAAGGTTGCGTTTGTAGGAGTTTATAAGTGGCTCGGCGAGGCTTATCTCCCCCTCCGAGAAGAGCCCGCGCAGTGCCGAGGTGGAGTAGCCCTCACAACTCAGGTGGTGGCATAGCTCCCTGCGATGGATAGGTGTCATCTGCTCAACCCTTTGGCGCAGAGGCGGGTGGTTGAGTGGTGAGCCCAACAGCGCGAGAGCAAGTATGGCCTCGCTCACAAGTTGCGGCGTGTGGTGCTCCTCCACAATACGATAGAGATGACGGTCGGCAATCTCGATGCCGAAGCTGGCCACGATGGCAATGCCGAGCATCAGCAGGTTGTGGTTGTCGCTGGCAAGCAGAGGCTCATAGGCTATCGGCAACAGGCCACGTCTGAGGAGCGTGATGATGCGCGACATATCGTAGGGCGCAAGCTCGTAGGGTAGCTCAGATAGTGTGCGTATGGCTGTGGCGGGTGATGCGGCAAGTATGGCCACAAGTGCCGCTATGCGGATGTGACGGCAGGGGGAGTAGAGATAGCGAGTGAGGTGTTGTATGGTGCTGTGCTTTAGGGGTATAGCACTGAGGGTGTTGAGCAGTTGCACCCTGCCTGAGTTGATTGCCCGTCTGAGTCGGCGAAGAAGAAACTCCTCTAAGTGATGCTCTTTGGCGATGGGTGCTATTAGCTGGTTGGGGATGGCGTAGGTGTGGCTCATAGCCCGATATATCGCCTCGCAGAGTGCCGCACGAGATTGGTCGCCTGTGGCCTCGATGGTGGGTGTAGGTTGGTCGCCGAGGGCTATATCCGAGAGCGTGGGCAAGGAGTTGGTGCCCAAGTGAGACGAGATAATCTCACGCAGATAGTGGCGTGTGAGGCTCTGCCGTTGGTCGGCCTTGCGCCTTGAACGTATGACGCAGAGTGTCGCTATGCCGTAGGCTAATGCCACAGCAAGTGATACTATTATATATATGTGTATAGCTTCGTTAATCATCTTCTTGCCGTTGAGCCAAGCTCCTCGCGTGCCTTGTGTCGCAGTCGCTCGATTGATATTGGGAAGGTGAGCAGTTGGTCGATGCCCGACTCGATGAGCGATAGTACCATCTGCTCGCTCTGTTGCCACGCCACCACAAATATAGGCGTGCGCCTTGCCGCAGGGTGATGTACCCGCAGCTCGCTTCGCAGGCGCAGGGCTATGTCGCAACCGTTAATCAGTGGCGCTATGTGGGAGATGATAACAAGGCTTGGTCGGAGCGAGGTCACAATCGCCGTGAGCCTCTCCAGGCTCTCCACCTCCACCACTTCGGCACCCAGGCCCGAGAGCATAGCCTCCAGCAGTGAGCCCGACGACGAGTCGGCCGAGTAGATTACGATTCTCTTTTCACCCATCTCTCCCTAAATAACGATGCCCATCACCCCATCGAATAGTGTGCCAAATGGCAGTTCGCAAAAAAAATATGGCCAAAGGTGTTGCACGCGGAAAAATTTTTGTATATTTGCAGGCCGAATTACGGCAAAACTTATATTTTATTTAAAGAAATGTACGTTATAGTAGAAATCGCAGGTCAGCAGTTCAAGGCTGAGAAGGGTCGTAAGCTCTATGTTCACCGTCTTCAGGGCGACGTAGAGTCGTCAGTGAGCTTCGACAAGGTCCTGCTTGTAGACAATGACGGTCAGGTAAAGGTAGGTGCACCTGCAGTAGAAGGCGCCTCAGTTAAGTGTAAGATCTTGAAGCACCTCAAGGACGATAAGGTCTTGGTATTCAAGAAGAAGCGTAGAACTGGTTATCAGAAGTGCAACGGTCACCGTCAGTACTTGACTCAGATTCTCGTGGAGGATATTGTTGCATAATTAAAAAGTTTAGAGAAAATGGCACACAAAAAAGGAGTAGGTAGTTCAAAGAACGGCCGTGAGTCAGAGAGC
>JAZOUS010000027.1:0-4155 GCA_045658265.1 Alistipes sp. | reverse complement strand
TATTTCGTCACCTTTCAGGGTGGCGATTTTTTTAATTCAAAATTGGGTTTTACAACCCTTTTATGATTGAGTTTGTGGCAAAAGAAATTAGGGAATTTAAGGAAAATAAGGAAAACTCTCCCAGCGGGGGAGAGGGAGTGTGTGTTGTGATGAAAGTTGAAAGTTCGAAGGGGTAAGATATAAGATAGACACACTCCTCCGACCTTCGGCCACCTCCCCTAACTTAGGGGAGGAGCTATATAAAAACTCTCCCTCTAAGCAACTCGGAGCTTTGCAAAGCAAAGCGACCAAAGTCCCCTGCCTGAGGCGGGGGATTAGGGGGTGGGTAAGATTTGCAATTACGGCCATAGGCCGTATCATCCTCAAGTGCGAATAGCTACCCGTAATAGAAGAAAACGTAGTTTTTTAATAATTGGGAGTACCCTTTAGGGGGAGGGAGTGTGTAATGAATAAACACGTCATTTCATTTTTTCGCAAAGATTAGGTGTGGAGAAATAAAAAGCTACTATGCGAAAATGTTGAGAAATTATATTATTTCCTGCCTCAACAAATTCCCAAGAAAAATTGCTTTTTTTTCGTGATTTTTTCTTAACTTTGAGGTGCTATTTTAGATTCTTTGCAGAATTGGGTTATATCTTGCAATCGAGAAACATATTGTTTAATCAAATAAAAACACACAACTATGAAAAAGTTTTTCTATTGTTTTGTAGCCGCGATGCTTTTAGCGGCTTGCGCAAAGGAAATTAATGAACCCATAAACGAAGAGCCTATTCAAGAGGAAACGGAAAAATTTCCAGAGATAAAACTTCCAGTTGATTTGCCTGAAAATATTGAAGATATTTTAATTAATACACCCTGTTGGCATATTTATGGAAAAGAATATAGTGCCAATGTGTCAGGTGGTAATATCGTTATTTTTTATCAGGATAAAGAGTTTCCGATAGGGGGAGATGCAAATCGTACTTATAAGTTTAATAAAGACGACGAACTTATCTATTATTATACTTATGTATATCCGAATATAGAAAATAATACACGCTACAAGAAACTTACGTGGAATCTGGATTGGATCTTGAAGTATAGTGATGAGGAGATTTTATATGCGGCTACCGATCCTACAGTTGATGGTACATTATCAATACTGATATTAAGGCCAGGAACGCAAGAGCACTTAAATAATTTGTTATCGAAACTACCTGATGATAATTAGTTGAAATCATTTCGCCACCTTTCGGGGTGGCGATTTTTTTTAATTCAAAATTCAAAATTGCGAAGAATAAATTTTCGCTTCCTCCTCGCGGCTGGGCAAAGCGAGCAAGCTCTATTTAATAAGGAATATAAGGAAATTAGTGAGCTTTTAATTATATTCCCTAATCTCCCTAAATTCCCTAAAAGTGGTTGTCCAACAAGTACGTCGGGCAACCACTTTTCGTTAGAAGTTGTATAAGAAGAGCTATTTTGAATCGACTTAGCTAAGGCCTATTATTCAGGCTTCGGTGGGTGGTGGCCAGTGTGGCAATGCTAAGGCGGGCATCGGGTGCGGCACGCAGAATGGTCTGGCCGAGCGACATAATGGTTGCACCCGTTGTGAAGACATCATCCACCAAAAGTATGTGGCGGCCACGCAGCCGCTCGGCATTGCGCACAGCAAATATTCCCTCCACATTATCCCACCTCTCGGAGTGGCTCTGCGAGGTCTGCGTGCGGTTGTAGTGGCGGCGATAGATGGCGCGGCGCTCCACCTCGACACCCAACTGGCGGGCTATGCCATCGGCCAGATACTCCGACTGGTTGTAGCCACGCGCAAGGCGGCGAAGCCAATGCAGAGGCACAGGCACCACCAAATCAACATCGTCGTAGTTACCGCTCAGTTTGAGTTGCGAGCCATACCAGCGACCAAGATTATAGGCCGTACGCCAAGCCCCTTTATATTTGAAGTTATGGATTGCGGTGCGCCAATCGCTACCCTCGACATACCACAGAAAGGCCGAGGCGTGCTCGACAGGCATCAAGCCCCAGAAGCGCTCCATCATTGCATTCTCGCTCTCGAAGCAGGTGTTGGTGAGTGGAGCGGTGATTTCGCACATAGTGCAGACGGCCACACTACCACGCTGCAGCTCCTTGCCACATACGGGGCAGACGGAAGTTGCTATCAGTCGCTTGAGGTCGAAGAGTATATCACTGAGCATCGACATCTATCACAAGGTTTACCGTCTTATATTCTGCATCGGCCGCAATGCCTGCCACAGCCTCACGAAGCAGCTCGCGGGCGCGGGCTATGGAGCGGCCATTCTCGATTTTCACCATCAGGTGGATTATATACTCCCCTCGGATACGGTCAATGGGCGGCGAAACAGGGCCTACCACCCTGCGCCCGAACTTCTCACGCAGACGCTCTGCTAAATGTGCCGAACAACGGCGCAGAAGCTGCGGCTCGGCGCATCGCATCACCACCCTCAGCAGTCGCGAATAGGGCGGATAGCAGAATGTGTGACGCTCCGCAAGCTCGCTCCCTGCCATAGCCTCATAGTCGCCACGTCTCACCCAGCCGATAACGGGGTTGTCGGGTTGTGAGGTCTGAATCACCACCACGCCAGGCGCATCATCTCGGCGGCCAGCACGGCCCGCCACCTGCATCATTAGTTGAAATGCTCGCTCTGAAGCCCTGAAATCGGGCGAGTTAAGCAGGTTGTCGGCATTGAGTATTCCCACCACCGAGACCTTGCCGAAGTCGAAACCCTTGCTCACCATCTGCGTACCGACCAGAATGTCGGTCTGGCCACTCTCGAAGTCGCTGATTATGCGGTTGTAGGCACTCTCCGAGGTGGAGGTGTCGCGGTCGAGACGAGCCACTCTGGCCTCGGGAAAGAGCTGCTCGATGGTCTCCTCCACCTTCTCGGTACCGAAGCCCATAGGCGATAGCTCGTGGGTGTGGCAATGGGGACAGGCGTTGGGCACCGATGCTGTATGACCGCAGTAGTGGCACTCCATACGCGATGTTGTGCGATGCTGCGTAAGGGTGACGTTGCAGTGAGGGCAGCGCATAGTCCACCCGCACTCTCGGCACGACAGAAAGGGGGTAAAGCCTCGCCTGTTCTGGAACAGAATCACCTGCTCGCCTCGTTGCAGAGCAGCATCGATGGCATTGAGCAGGACGTGGTTGAAGTGTATCTTTCTCTCGCCTCGCTTCACGGCACGAGTGGTGTCGGAGACGATTATTTCGGGCGGTGTGGCATTGCCATAGCGCTCCAGTAGTTCGGAGTATCCATACTTGCCGCTGATGGCGTTGGCATAGCTCTCAAGCGAGGGGGTTGCACTGCCGAGCAGTGTGGCTGCGCCTCGGAGCGAGGCGAGGTAGATGGCCGTATCGCGACCATTATATCGTGGAGCTATGTCGCTCTGCTTATAGCTCTGGTCGTGCTCCTCATCGACTATGACAAGTTGCAGATGGCGGTGCGGCAACAGTAGTGCCGAACGAGCACCCACAACCAACTCGCCTCCTGAGGATGCCGTAAGCCTGAGATATGTCTCGGTGCGACGCAAGGCGGTGAGCTTGGAGTGATAGGTTGTAACACGCTCGCCAAACACGCGGCGCATACGCTCGATGAGTTGCGAGGTGAGGGCTATCTCGGGCACAAGCAACAGCACATCACCACCCCGAGCCAGCACGTCGGCTATGAGCGTCATATAGATTTCGGTCTTGCCAGAACCTGTAATGCCTCGCAGAAGATGTACGCCTCGCCCCTCGCTCTGCGACAAATAAATCTGCTCCACCACCCGTTGCTGCGGCTCGGTGAGCTGAGGGAGCAGAAACTCCTTGTCGCGCTCCACCTCCAGCTTGCGCTCCTGCTGGCTTATGGAGATATAACCCGCCTTCTGCAAGGCCAGAACAATAGGGCCGTCACAGGCAATTTGTCGGCGGGCAAAGGGTTGATTATTATGCTTTTGGCTTAGGCTGAGAATCTCGCTGAGTGCCTCGCTACGCTTGGGCGCACGTCGCCTGATGCGCTCAATCTCGGCGCACAGCACCTCCTCGGACTGCCACTCAGCGCATAGCTCGACATAGGCTTCGGTGCGGGGCCGAAACTCCTCCTGCCGAAACTCCTCGATGGTGGCACCCTGCGGTTTGATGAGCGACGGCAGAGCCATACGCAT
>JAZOUS010000026.1:0-3515 GCA_045658265.1 Alistipes sp. | reverse complement strand
GGGCATCTCAACAACCGACACCACACGGCCAGCCACCTTTGTCGTGGTAGCGTACTCGGAAAAGACCTTGAAGAAGGGAGCGCGACGGTCGTGATTACCCATACCGAGCGTTACCTTGATGCCTGCCTGCTCCAACTCCGAGAGCAACTCGGCAGCATAGCGATAATCCTCCTCCAGGCCATGATCCCACGCCACATCGCCAAACACCAACACATTGGCGGGCAGTGGTCGCATCTGAAGAATCTCGGCAATGCGAAGTTTCAGACATGTGGGATTGTAGGGATAGTGCTTCGGCTTGCCATCGACAAGCTCGCCACATATATGAATATCCGATAGCAAGACTGCTGTGGCAGGGTCGATTTTACCCTTGCTTCGTTTGGCTGCTGCTGCGGCATCGCTCAAAGCCATATCGGCCATCTTCTCCATAACCGATGCACTTGCCGATGAAGCAAATGCCACTCCGCCCAGCGAAAGCATCGATGCTAAAAATTGTTTTCTATCCATAGTATTATTTTGAATTCAGGAACTCGGCCAAAGCTCTTACTGCACGGCCACGATGTGAGATGGCATTCTTCTGCTCGGCACTCATCTGAGCAAACGATTCGCTATATCCCTCTGGTACAAACAGCGGGTCGTAGCCAAAGCCACCATCACCCAACTCCGAGTGGGTAATCTGGCCACGCACGATACCCTCAAACAAGTACTCCTTGCCACCCATGATAAGTGCTATGGCAGTACGGAATTGCGCACCGCGCAACTCCACCCCCTCCATACGCTCCAAAAGCAGGCGTTTATTGGCTTCGTCGTCGTGACCATCAGTGGCATAGCGTGCCGAGCGCACCCCTGGCTCACCACCCAATGCATCGACCTCCAAGCCCGTATCGTCGGCAAAGCAATCGATGCCCGTACGCTCATAAATGTAGCGGGCCTTCTGCAAGGCGTTGCCTTCGAGCGTGGGTTGCTCCTCTGGGATATCTTCTGTGATGCCGCAGTCGCGCAGCGTGAGAAGCTCAAACTTCTCGCCCACAATCTCGGCTACTTCGCGCAATTTGTGGGCATTGTTGGTAGCAAAAATCAGTTTCATACTCTCAAAGATAGTGTTTATTTGCAATATTTGGGGTCGAAATGGGAGTTTTTTGATAATTATTTCTAAATTTGTATGCGGTAGAGTGCGACTTTTTGCTACGCACCTCCACCCGACTATGGTAGAACCCAAGCAGAATAAGCATAACGAAGCCGACAAGCATACGGAAGCTGACAAACATAACGAGCCAAAGATATATGCATGGGGCGATTCGCGTCGCTTCAATAGCTATGCGGCCTATTTCAAGCGTATGTTCGGGCATCGCATGCAGAAGGTGACGGTGAATGCGGGATTCAGTTGCCCGAATCGTGATGGCACAATCTCGCACGGGGGTTGCACATTTTGCGACAATGCGGCCTTCACACCCTCCTACTGTACGCCCTCGAAGAGCATCACACAGCAGATTGACGAGGGCATCGAGTTCCACCGTTGGCGTTATCGCGGAGCGCAGCAATATTTGGCCTACTTTCAATCCTACTCCAACACCTATGCACCGTTGGAGCGGCTCAAGGAGTGCTATGATGAGGCTTTGGCGCACCCCGAAGTGGCAGGCATCGTGGTTGGCACACGACCCGACTGCATAGATGAGCAGAAACTCGACTACTTTGCCAGCCTCGCTCGGCAGAAATATGTAGCCATAGAATACGGCATTGAGTCGTGCTACGATGCGACACTCAGCCATATCAATCGCGGCCACGACTTCGCCTGTGCCCAAAGAGCTGTGACCCTTACTGCAGAGCGAGGGATTCACTGCGGAGCGCACTTTATATTGGGACTTCCAGGCGAGAGCGACCAGATGCTTATCGAGCAGACCGAACTGATAAACTCGTTGCCGCTCACTACGGTAAAGTTCCATCAGTTGCAACTATTCCGCTCGACGGCTATGGCCGCAGAGTACGATGCTCACCCTGAGCGATTCCGCTTTTGGAGTATCGAGGAGTATTTGGAGTTGTTTGTCGAGATACTCAGAAGGCTCAGGCCCGATATTGTAGTTGAGCGATTTGCAGGCGAGGCACCTCCGCGTTACCACCACACCAAAGGGTGGGGACTCATACGCAACGAGGAGCTTTTGGCCAAACTCGATAAAATTTTAGAGCGCCGAAATGCATATCAGGGAGAAATTTTTGAAACCTTATAGTAGAAGTAGAATGAATAAATATTTGTAACCGATGAAACAATTAATATTCAAATCATTATCGCTATGTGCTATTTTGACGGTGGTACTCTCTTGCCAAAGGGTTGATATACTCCCCAAAGCTGAGATTATTACAGTTGACATGGAAAGTGCTCACCCCGTAAATGAGGAGGAGTATTTCAAATCAACCGATTTCATTGCGTTGGAGACCAATGAGAATTCATTGATTGGTAGCATAGATAAAATTATGTTTACCGACGACTTTTTTGCGGTGGCTGATACTCGTCAAAGTTGCATAATATTGTTTGACTACAATGGAAAACATATTCGCACCATCAAACGCTTGGGTCGAGGCCCGCAGGAGTATGTGCAATTTACAGGAGCTACGCTCGATTTAGAAAACAAGCAGTTTGTAGTCTATGATGACCAGCGAAGTCGTTTTCTGGTCTATTCGTATGAGGGAGAGTGGAAGGCAACAATCCCCTACAAGATGTTACTTGCCGATAGTTATATGGTTAGAGATGGTTATCTCTATGTTGTAAACGCAGATACTATGACCGAAGAAGAGTATCTCGTAAGTAAGGTTAAGCTATCAGGCGATTATGAGATTACACCGATTGCCGACTTTACTATGCCCGACAAAACCTATCATCAAGCGCACGGCGAGAAGATTGGTAGCTATGGCAAAAAGGTGTTAGTGTCAGAACGATTCAATAATACCATTTATGAGGTCAAAAATGATAAATTGGTGCCACGCTATACATTTGATTTTGGGGCTCAGAATATAGAGAAGTTGGCCAAAGAATTGAACGATGAGCAGCTCGAAGAGGCAATAACTGATAGAGAAAAAAGATATGTCTATGGCATAACAAATATGCTTGAAACAGATGATTATCTCTTTTTCAATACCAACCACGCAGGTTTTGTGGCTCTCGACAAGAAGTCGGGAGAGGCTCGCGCCCATCAGACGATTCGAGTGTCACAATGCCCACTTAGTATTTCGTCAAGTATTGCGTTGGAGAATGCAGGAGATAGATATGTGTCGAGTCTGCCAGCATTGTTGGTTGCTACTTATATGTCGAGGTACAAGGAGTATCTTCAAGAGAAAGGCGATGCTGCTGAAAAACAAGAGCTGAGAGAAGATTTTGCAAAGATTGCAAGTAATATAGCATTTGATGATAATCCAGTGTTGCTTATCCATCATATAAAATAATCGGAGCTGTGGCAGAGATTATCACAGTATGAATTTTTATATGATATATGCAAAACAGTGGGCTTATGTGATATAAGTTGGCG
>JAZOUS010000025.1:0-96114 GCA_045658265.1 Alistipes sp. | reverse complement strand
GAAATCGCTCTTGCGAAGAGTTTTAATTTCACCAACCGAAACAGCTCGTGTAGATTCACCGCCAATTACAGTCTTTAACAACTGAACGGCCTCATCGGGTGTAACAGCATAAGGATTCTTTGCTTCTTCCACCTTAGCAATCGATACTTCGTCTTTAACGCAAGCCGCTAAAACCATAGCAACAAGCGCCCCAAAAATAACCTTTTTCATCTGCTATGAATTTTAAATTAAACAAAATTTTTAAAAAGAACTTCGACTTCTCACCCGCAATTTACATACAAATTTTCTTATTTGCAAATAAAATACGATGTTTCCGCGTTTTATATTCAAAAAAAAGCAAACGCCTCCGCACCAAGAGCAGACTTTGCGGCAAGGGTTATTCTTTGAGAGGTCTTAAATAAGCGGTTGATTTCAACATTTTCGCATAGTAGCTTTTTACTTCTCCACATCTCACCATTGCGAAAATATGAAATGACGGATATATAAAAATATCCTGCCTAACTCGATGTTAGACAGGATATTTAGCCAATTTTGAATTTTGAATTTTGAATTCCCTTATTACTCTTGCTTTGCGGCGCGTTTGCGGTCGATCTCGTTTAGAAGAATCTTTCTGAGTCGCATCGACTTGGGTGTAACCTCCACATACTCGTCGGCCTTGATGTACTCCAACGCCTCCTCCAGCGAGAATACCTTTGGTGGTACGATAACCGCTTTGTCGTCGGCACCCGAAGCACGCATATTTGTAAGCTGCTTAGCCTTTGTGACATTGATTGTAATGTCGCCCTGGCGTGTGCTCTCGCCCACAACCTGACCGCAATAGACCTCGTCCATAGGTGCAATGAAGAAGCGGCCACGATCCTGCAACTTGTCGATAGAGTAGGCGTATGCCGTACCTGTCTCCGAAGCGATGAGCGAGCCGTTGGTGCGCATCTCAATCTCGCCCATCCAGGGCTCGAAGTCCTTCAGGCGGTGTGTCATAATAGCCTCACCCGCAGTGGCTGTAAGCATATTTGAACGCAAGCCGATAATACCGCGCGATGGAACATCAAACTCCAAGCGTGTGCGCTCGCCGTCCGACTCCATATTTTTAAGCATACCCTTGCGCTTGGTAACCATCTCGATAACGGTTCCTGCACACTCATCGGGACAATCCACTGTCATCTCCTCAACAGGCTCGCACTTCACGCCATCAATCTCCTTTACGATAACCTTTGGCTGGCCCACCTGCAACTCATATCCCTCGCGGCGCATAGTCTCAACCAAAACCGAGAGGTGCAACACGCCACGACCATAGACTATAAACGAGTCGGCATTCAGACCTGGCTCGACACGCAACGCCAAGTTGCGCTCAAGCTCTCTATCTAAACGCTCCTTTAGGTGGCGTGATGTAACGAACTTACCGTCACGACCAAAGAATGGCGAGTTGTTAATCGTGAAGAGCATCGACATCGTTGGTTCGTCGATAGCGATAGGGGGCAGTGGCTCTGGATTCTCGAAGTCGCAGATTGTATCGCCAATCTCAAACCCCTCGATACCTACCAGCGCACAAATCTCGCCACACTCCACCTTTTCGACCTTTGTCTTGCCCAGACCGTCAAACACCATCAACTCCTTGATTTTGGTCTTTATCTTTGTCACGCCATCACGCTTTGCGAGTGTTACGTTCTGGCCTGTGTGAAGCTCGCCGCGAGTGAGCTTTCCCACAGCAATACGGCCAACGTATGGCGAATACTCCAATGAAGTTACAAGCATCTGTGGTGTACCCTCCAACTTCTCTGGCTCGGGAATCTCGTCGATAATTGCGTCGAGCAGTGGGGCGATAGAGTCGGTTGGCTCGTTCCAAACGTGCGACATCCAACCCTGCTTTGCCGAACCATAGATGGTTTTGTAGTCGAGCTGCTCCTCGGTTGCATCGAGTGAGAACATCAAATCGAATACCTGCTCATTCACCACCTCGGGGCGGCAGTTGGGCTTATCGACCTTGTTTACCACCACGATAGGCTTCTTGCCAAGCGAGAGAGCCTTCTGCAACACAAAGCGAGTCTGTGGCATAGTACCCTCGAAGGCATCGACCAGCAAAAGCACTCCGTCGCACATATTGAGTACGCGCTCCACCTCGCCACCAAAGTCGGCGTGGCCTGGGGTGTCGATGATGTTAATCTTGTAGTCTTTATATATAACCGAAACGTTCTTCGACAGAATGGTGATGCCTCGCTCGCGTTCGAGGTCGTTGTTGTCCATAATCAGGTCGCCTGTATTGGTGTCAGTACGAAGCAGGTGGCCTGCAACAATCATTTTATCAACAAGCGTTGTCTTGCCGTGGTCCACGTGGGCGATGATGGCAATATTGCGAAGTTTTTGCATAGTAATTGAAATTAACCGTGCAAAGTTAATAAATTCTAATAAAAATGCGCTACTTTTGTTCTATTATTCAAAGTGTAATTGTAATGGATTTCGCAATAGATATAAAAAATTACAGCCGTGTGGTGGTTGGAAGTGTTGAATCGTTGCTGCCGCAGTTACTCCCCGACAAGAGGGTTGTGGTGGTTTCCGACACCAATATCGACCGATTCTACCACCCGTTGCTGGAGAAGTATGACCATATCCTCATAGGTTTGGGCGAGACCAGCAAGACGCTCCACACTGTCGATACCATCTATCGTCGTTTTATCGAGCTGGGTGTTGATCGCTCTTGCTTTGTGCTGGGTATAGGTGGCGGTATTGTGACCGATGTTGCAGGCTTTGCGGCTGCTACATTTATGCGTGGACTGGAGTTTGGATTTGTCTCTACCTCGCTGCTTGGTCAGGTGGATGCAAGTGTGGGCGGTAAGAACGGAGTGAATGTTGATGGCTATAAAAATATGGTGGGTACATTCTGCCAGCCAAAGTTTGTGATATGCGACGTTGCTATGCTCTCCTCGCTCAATAAACGAGAGTTCCGCACCGGTCTGGCCGAGATGATTAAATCGGGCATTATTGCCGATGCCGAGCTTTTCAGTATGCTTGAGCAGTGTGATATGCAGTCGTTGCAGCGTAATCCTGAGCTACTTGCGGAGCTTGTCTTTCGAGCTATCAAGGTGAAGGCTGATATTGTGGAGCGTGACGAGCGCGAAACGGGCGATAGACGTAAACTCAATCTTGGTCACACGCTGGCTCACGCCATCGAGAAATCATCGTCGAAGATGAATCACGGCGAAGCTGTGGCGGTGGGTTTGGCCTATATAGCCGATGCTGCCCAGCGTGGAGGTCTGCTCTCGGCAGAGGATAAGGAGCGCATTGTAAGTCTGTTTGAGAAGGCGGGCTTTGTGCTTACTCCACCCGTTGAGATGCGCATATTGTTGAAAGAGGTCAAGAAGGACAAGAAGAGTGAGGGCGATTCTATCTTTGTTGTATTGCCTCGTGCAATAGGCGATTGTGTGGTTGAAAAGATGCCGCTTGAGGAGTTTAAGGCTTTGTTTAAGTGGCAGGGTATAAGCGGCTGACAATAAATGTAAAACAAAGGTGGTAAGAAATCTTGCCACCTTTGTTTTGTGTGAAAAAAGCTTACTTCATTGCTTCGCCTAAAAGGTCGATGCCCTTCAGGATTTTCTGAAGCACCTCCTCGTCATCGACAGAGGTCAGCCAAGTGGCCATCATAAATCCCTTGAGTCGCTCCTTCGAGATGTTCTCGCGACCAAACTTGACGAGCTTACCCATCACATCGTCGGCCTTCAAGCCCAATTCACGTCGCTTCCAGCCAACCCAGTTGGTTCCGCAAGGCACCTGGTCGAAGCCCGCCTCATCCAATTTGATAAATGCCTTCAGGATTCGGGCATCGGTTGTAGGGTTGGTCTCGATATCGAAACCTCCGTTCTGCTGGTCGTAGTACCAGTTCTGCTGGATGACGTTCTTGGGGCATTTCTCGTAGAAATCCTCGGTATTCCAGCAGTAGTCGCTCCACATCCAGGGGCGTGCGCCATATTTCTCGACCTCACGAACAATATGGTAGAAGTCCTGCCACCAGAATTCACCCATACGAGAGCATACATACTGAGCCTTCTGACGCTGCAGGAAGTCGATTCGCTCCTCGTCCATACCAATATGGAAGAATCGTGGATTGCCGAAAATTTCGACAACGTCGCGGATAACCTCCTCGCACATACGGTAGTAGGGCTTCGATGAAATCATATGGGTGTAATCGCCCATCCAGCCGTTGTGGGCTGTTGAGAAGTTGAGCTTAGGCACAGCCTCAATTCCGCGCTCGTTCATATATTTTATCTCTTCGCGCATTGTCTCAACGCTCCACGTTCCCTCGACAGAGAGTTCGGGATGGCTTGGGTAGTAGAGGCCTTCGCCCAAGTCGATTACAATCATATTTATACCAGCCTTCGCTGCGTGGTCAACAATTTTGCGCCATATATCCACCGTACAGACAATCTTGTACTTTGGTTTGCGGTTCATAGACTCTGCGCTCTCTGGAGCAGGTGCGCCCATCATCTCGGTAGGGTAGTCGCACCACATATTACGTCCCAAATGGAGCAACACAGAACGAATATCACCCAACTCGGCAGCTACGGTTTGTGGACCTATCTTCGAGATTCTCTTTCGCTTCTGCTCGGCGCAACTCACGCCAACGCTTATCGTAGCCAATCCAATGGCCGTCTTTTCGATAAACTCTTTTCTGTTCATATTATGTAATTTTGAGTTGTATTTTATGGTTAGTTCCAGTTGTCTTGCGTTGATTCTTATTCGATTACAATATCAAACTGGTCGTATTTGTCGGTACGCCAAGCCATATCCTTTGTGCGCTTTGAGATGGCAAACAATGGCGAGAATGTGCGTACGCTGATGGTCTTGCCATCGGGCTTGAACTCTAAAATTCTAAGCCAGCAGTCGCCGCCGTTGCCGTTCCACTCGCCATCGCCTTGCTGAGAGTTGAACATCATCTGAGGGATGTTGCGACCATCGGCGGCTTTATCCACGCGATATGATGATGTTGGTTGGTAGTTGATAGGCTTGCCATCCTCGATTTTGGGGGCATCGCCTGTGTGACCGCAAAGCACAAGGCAGATGTTTTTAGATGGATAGACCAACTTCTGCCATACATCCTCCGACCAGTTGCAGGGGCGAAGTGTGTAGCCCTCCTTTGTGATGCGCTCGCCAGCGGTGTTGAGCCAAGAGTGAACGAGCAAAATCACTTTGTGATTCTTGTATTTATCCGAATCAACGAGAGCCTTTGCCCAAGCAATGACCTCGTCGCGAGGTGCAAACTCGGTGGTGATAACCAATATGTTACCCCAAGCGGCATCCTTGAATTCATAGGCGCTATTCTCCATAGTGTGTACACCCTCGAAGTTCTCGCAGGTCTCCACTAAGTGCTTCTCAAACAAGATGTTGCGCTCTGGGCTGATAAACTCTGGAGCTAACGAGTGGCGCGATGTGGCTGTGATGTGGCCAATGTCGTGGTTACCCTGAGCCACAACGTATGGCAGACGATTGTCAAGACGGCTCAATGCTTTCGACACGGCCTCCCACTGCTGACGGCCAGTCTGGTCGCCGTTGTATGGGTTGGGCAGAGCTGCGCTAATCTGCTTGCCGTTCTGCTCCACCATATCGCCCGTAAACAGGGCGGCCTTGATGTTGAGTCTGTCGATGTTTTGTGCAATCCAAGCAGTCTGCAAATCAAAGAGTGGCTGGTTGGCCGCAAACTTCGTATAGCTCTGTGGATCGGGAACCATAATCATCGAAAATGAGCCCTCCTGCTCGAGTGTAGGATTGACGGGAATTTGTGGTACTCCCAGAATTCGTTGCGCCGATACTCCTGTGGTGATTAACAGCGCAATAATCAGTAGTTTGAAATGCTTCATATAAAGTAGTAGTTTAAGTTTTATCGTTGCTTAAAATAGAGTCCCCTCGTCGCTCTTAGGCGTGTAGCCCATATGCTTGTATGAGAGCTCTGTGGCCTCGCGTCCTCGAGGGGTGCGCTTGATGAATCCCTCTTTGATGAGGAATGGCTCGTAAACATCCTCGATGGTGCCTGCCTCCTCGCCAACAGCGGTAGCTATGGTGTTAAGACCGACAGGACCGCCCTTGAACTTCTCGATGATGGTCGAGAGAATCTTGTTGTCCATCTCGTCCAATCCTCGTGAGTCGATGTTGAGCGCCTGCAAGGCAATGCGGGTAATCTCCAAGTCGATGTGTCCCTCACCCTTTACCATCGCAAAATCTCTCACTCGGCGAAGAAGCGCGTTTGCAATACGGGGCGTACCGCGAGAGCGCAAAGCAACCTCGATGGCGGCGTTGTCGTCAATAGAGATGTCGAGGATTCGTGCCGAGCGTTTGATGATATTGGCCAGAATTGGCGTATCGTAGTACTCCAAGTGGCAGTTGATGCCAAATCGTGCGCGCAGGGGCGAGGTCAAAAGACCACTTCGTGTGGTGGCGCCAACAAGGGTGAACGGCGCAAGTTCAATCTGTATTGAGCGTGCCGATGGGCCTTTGTCGAGCATAATATCAATCTTGTAATCCTCCATAGCCGAGTAGAGATACTCCTCAACGATGGGACTCAGGCGGTGAATCTCGTCGATAAACAACACATCTCCCGCCTCAAGATTGGTAAGCAGGCCCGCCAAATCGCCAGGCTTGTCGAGCACAGGGCCCGATGTTACCTTCTTCTGTGCCCCCATCTCGTGGGCTATGATGTTTGCAAGGGTTGTCTTACCCACTCCTGGTCGGCCGTGCAGTAGAACGTGGTCGAGTGAGTCGCCACGCATAAGAGCCGCTTTGATAAAGACCTTCAGGTTATCGACAATCTTATCCTGCCCCGAAAAGGCTGAAAGTTCTTGTGGGCGGATGCGATTTTCATACTCCGAGTCGCGCTCTATATTTCTTAGATTTCTTTCTACGCTCATTGTTTGTGGTAAACTTCTTTGTTATAGTTTTCAATTTTACAAAGATAACTAAAAAACCATAGTGAATGGCAACTTGGTGCAAATTTTTGCTAAATTAAGTATTGATGTATGGGGTGCGATGCGCGGGAATATTGGTGTGTTGTGCGTAAATCGTGCTATTGAGGAGGGTTTGGTGGGTGGAGGGTGTGTGAAATGCGCTCTTTTGTGATGAAAAATGCAATTTTATTGTATGAATATTTGTATTATTAGTGCCTTTTTGTTGTATAAAATGAAATAAAATATTATCTTTGAAAATTGAAATATGATAGAATAAAGGCCTGTACTGTGTGAAGTGTTTTTCAGTTTGCTGTGTTGGGCTAAAGTGGACGGATGAGGGAGATGTGAAGGTTGGGAGAGTGTGTGCTTCGGATTAAAAAACCGTTGCGCATAAAAGAAAAAGGGCGATGCCGCCCTTTCCCCCGAATTGAGTGTGACCTCGAAAGGATTCGAACCTTCATCGTAAGAACCGGAATCTTATATTCTATCCATTGAACTACGAGGCCGTGGTGCAAATATGGTAAAAATTTTTGGATATGACAAATGTGGCAGTAAACGATAATTGGGCTCGCTTGGAGTCGGTGATAGCGTGGGCTGGTATGACAACCAACTCCTTTGCTCGTCACATCGGTCTGCTTCGTGCCGAAAATCTTTACCAAATTAAGTCGGGTAAAAACGGCATTTCACGCAATTTGGCAGCCCGCGTTGTGGCGGCTTTTCCAGAGGTGAGCGTGGGCTGGTTGCTCTCGGGGGAGGGTGAAATGTTCTCTTCTGCGGATAGCCTCAACCGTAAAATACCATTTTATGAGGGTGATGGCGTGTGGCAGAATTTGCAGAATCTTGAAAGTGTTGAGCCATCGAGTTATGTCTCGTTTCCGCCTTTAAGAGCTTGCGATTGCGCTGTAAGGTGTAACGACGAGGGAATGGCCAAAGAGATAATGCCAGGAACGATTGTTTTTTTGAAACAGACGGACGTAAAGTCGATAATTCCAGGTGGCGTGTGTGCGGTTGTAGCTCCCAATTTTGTACTTTTGCGTAGAGTGAGATTCGCAAAGAGTGCCGATGGTGAGGATGTGTTGCGATTAGAACCGTCGAACAAAAGTTTCGATGTTATGGAGCTTGAGACGGATGGCATAACGGCAATCTACTCGGTTGTGGGCTCGCTCAGATTGTTTTAGGCTGGGTGTGTAGGATTTTTCCGATGCTGCGGGCGAGTAGGATTAGATGATGAAGAATGAAATGATACCAAATAAAACTTTATAAATAAACTTAAAACTTTCGATTATAATGATGACGATTAAGACAAAAGAGAAGGCATCGCTGTGGCTGGCGTTTGTGGCTGCGGTTGTAGTTGCCGTGATTATGATTGTGTGTGGAGTGGTATGGTGGCTTGTGGCATCTGTCGCTGCGGTGATGTTTGTTGTGATGGCTATTTTCTCGTTGCAGATGATCAAGTCGTATGTGGCGTATAAGCTCAAACCTATCTACTCGATGGTATTGTCGCGCCACGTTCACACGACCGAGATTGTTGACCAGATGAAGGATAAGCACGTTGAGGATATTTCGGAGGAGCTGACAGCTTGGGTTGAGGATAACGATAAGGAGATTGCCCGCCTCAAGCAGAATGAGGTGTTCCGTAAGCAGTATTTAGGTAATGTGGCTCACGAGTTGAAAACCCCTATCTTCAATATTCAGGGTTATATCTCAACTCTGCTTGACGGTGGTCTGGAGGATGATTTGATTAACCGTAAATATTTAGAGCGTGCCGAGAAGAGTATCGACCGCCTGATTAACATCGTAAACGACCTTGACACAATCTCTAAGCTCGAGAACGATATGAACCGTCTGAATATGACAAAGTTTGATATCGTGGCCCTCACCAAAGAGATTAGCGAGCAGTTGGAGATGGAGGCTGCCAAACGTGATATTAAGCTCTCGGTGAAGGGTGCCGATTCGTTGCCATCAATGTTTTGGGTTACGGCCGACAAGCATTTCATTGGTCAGGTGCTCGTCAATCTTATTATCAACTCTATCAAGTATGGTAAGGAGGGTGGCACTACCCGCATCAAGTTCCGCGATATGATGGATAAGGTGCTTGTTGAGGTGGAGGATACTGGCGTGGGTATCAGCAAGGAGGATATGCCTCGCATCTTCGAGCGATTCTACCGAGTTGATAAGGGCCGTTCACGCGAGCAAGGTGGTACTGGTTTGGGCCTTGCCATCGTGAAGCATATTGTTGAGGCTCACGGTGAGCGTATCACAGTGCGCAGTGATTTGGGCATAGGTAGTACGTTTGCCTTCCCCGTTAAGAAGGAGTTGCCTCAGACAGCCGAGGCGAAGTAGCAGGAATGGAGTTATGCGCGCACTGCTTGTTGTCGCTCGGCGACGGTGAGGGTGCGCGTAAAATAGTATAATTAGCCACACCGTGAGGGTGTGATGTATTGATTTTTTTATGTTGAACGATTTGTTGTATATAGTTTGGGATGCCGATCCCGTGATGTTGAATATCGGAGGTTTCGAGCTTCGTTACTATGGCCTTATGTGGGCAATCACTATTCTCTTAGGCGAGAGATTCTTCTCTATATTCGCCAAGCGAGAGGGCTTTGGTAACGAGATTGTCGAGACGGGATTTGTGTGGATTGTGCTGGGCGCTATTCTCGGTGCGAGAGTGGGGCACTGTCTGTTCTATGAATTCCCCTACTATATCGCAAAGCCCTGGGCGATTATTACCGAGATTCGCAATGGCGGTATGGCGAGTCACGGCTCGGCACTCGGTATGTTGCTCGGTATGTGGATTACGGCTCGCAAGCATAAGATGAATTATGTGTGGTGGCTCGACCGCATAATGATACCTGTTGCCATTGGTGGCGCTCTGGTGCGTTTGGGAAATCTGATGAATTCCGAGATTATCGGTCGTATTACCGATGTGCCCTGGGGTTTCAAGTTCGTGAGATTGTATGGCGCTATGCCACTCGAAAATGTGCCTGTGCAGCACCCAGCCCAACTTTATGAGGCGTTGTGTTATATCGTTACTTTTGTGGTGCTTATGTGGCTCTATTTCAAGCGAGATATGGGCCGTCGCCACGCAGGTATTATGTTTGGCGTGGGTTTGATTGGAATCTTCCTTACACGCTTCTTTATTGAGCTTGTGAAAATCAATCAGGAGGCTTTCGAGGAGGGTATGTTGCTAAATATGGGCCAGTTGCTCAGTATTCCGTTTATCATTATGGCGGGTATTGTTATCTGGCTTGGTGTGAATGATAAGTTGCCAGTGTGTCGTCCCGAACAGCCACGCAAGGGTGCATCGAAAGTTGTCTCAAACAAGAATAAAAGATAAGAAGTTATGGTAGGAGAGGTAAACAAGATTATATATAATATGCTCATCAGCGGGCGAGGTGTCTATCTGCCCGAGGTGGGTTCGCTCTTTATCGAGCGTCAGGGCGCACGTCGCATCTCAAAGGAGCGTCTGCTCTCGCCACGCAATGTGGTTACATACTCCACTCAGGAGCAAGCACCATCGCTCGTTAGCGAGATTGTGAGTGTGGCCGGTTGCTCGCAGGAGCAGGCTCAGGATATCTATGAGCGTTGGCTCAGCAAGACTCGTGAGGGTAAGACGCTGACCATCGGTGGTGTGGGTGTGCTTAATCACCGTAGTTTCTCAACCGAGACGCAGTTTGGTGCGGCAATCAATCCAAAGGGTGTGAAGACTCTGGTAATCCGCCGTCGCTCAAATGGCTGGCTGTATGCTATTTGCGCAGTATGTGTGCTTGTGGCGTTGGGATTCTTTGGATATATTATGTGGGGCGAGGAGTTGTTTGGTCAGAGTGAGAAAACTGCAATTCCAGCCACTGAACTCGTCGCTGCGCAACCAGCAGAGGGTGCTGAGTTAGCGGCTGATACTACTGCTGTGGAGGATGCTCCTGCACCTTGCCCTATGGGTGGAGGTATGGCATCGGAGACAACAACTGCTTCGGCTTCAACAACTGCTCAGACTACCGCAAAGACGGCAACTGCCGCTTCGGGCTATGCTCACTATGTTGTGATGGGTATCTTCTCAACCGAGCAGAATGCGCAGAATGCAGTGGCTCAGGTGAAGTCGAAAATAAGCGATGCTGAGTGTGTGGTGTTGCCATTCAAGAATAAATTTATGGTGACAATTTTCGGCAGTAACAATCGTGGCGACTGCTCGGCTTATGCCAAATCATATAAGGATATCTATCCCGATTTGTGGGTTTATAACCGCCAGTAATGCAGTTAGCCGAGGTCATAGGTCGTTTTATCGACATCTTCTACATCAAGCCGTTTCGGAAAATCTTCTCGCGTGAGGTTTTCCGATACGCTGCTTGTGGTGGAGGTAATATGGTGCTCGATTTGGTGTGGTATTTCGTTATCTACCATTTTATCATAGCCGAGCGCTTTATCGATTTGGGTGTGGTGGTTGTGTCGCCCCACGTCGCCTCGCTCATTATTGTCTTTCCTATCACCTTCTTTACTGGTTTCTGGCTCAATCGCAATGTGGCTTTTCAGGCTACTCAGTTTGGTCAGGGCCGTCAGTTGTGGCGCTATGCACTCTCGGTTTTGGGCTCGCTTATTTTGAACTATGTATGCCTGAAGTTCTTTGTTGAGGTGTGCGGTGTGTGGCCCACGCCAGCTAAGGCTATCACTACCTGTGTCTCTGTGCTTTATAGCTATCTTGCTGGTCGCTATTTTACATTCCGAAAGTAGGGCGGCCATTGGTCTTAAATGTTATATCTTGTTACAATTGTAGCCAAAGAATTTTAGCGCACCTTTTTCGGCCTGTTTTCTGTCTGCTTTTGTCTATTTCTATGCCTAAATTGGCTCTTAATCTAATCCCAAAATAGCTAATTTTGCCACTCCGACAGCGTGTTTTGTGAGGTGGTCAACTATTGGATAACTTTGGGGCAACTGTGTGCTGAGGAGCTTTGGAGTAAATGGTGTATAACTATGTTATAACTCTCCATTTTATCCGTTTTTTCGCCTGATGGCATCCTGTTTTTGGACTGAATGGTCTAAAAATTGATGCAAAACGCGAAAACTTGAAAACTTTTTTTGTTTTTGGGTTTTCGTTTAGTATATTTGCACCTGAAAAATTGTGAATATTATGACTCAGCGAGAAAAAATAGTTGATCACGTTTCGCAGATGATTATTTCATTGGGCGTAAAGTCGGTGCGTATGGACGATGTTGCCAATTCGTTGGGAATGTCGAAGCGCACGCTTTATGAACTCTTTGGAGATAAGGAGGAGTTGCTCTCGCAGAGTATTATCCACCTGATGGAGCGTCGTTGCAAAGGCATCTCGGAGCAGGTTGGCGAGTGCGACAATATGTTGGAGGTGTTGATGAAGAGCATCAAGATTTTCACCAACAGCGGTCAGATGAGCGATATGGAGAAGCGTCTTACGGCTAACCTCAAGAAGTTCTATCCAGCCGTCTATGAGAAGGTGCAGCGAACTCACTCGGAGTGGGGCGTGAGAGGATTGCAATATGCGTTGGATCGCTGCTTGGCCGAGGGTTATTTGGATCCTGCGGTCGATGTGGAGTTGATGGCGCGATTGTTCTTTGCCAGTACAGGAGTGTTGATGAGTGGCGACGATGTGGTTCTTCCCGAGGGTGTGAGCCGTCAGGAGGCGTTTGGCGCTATGGTGGTGAACTTCCTGCGTGGACTCTCAACGGTGAAGGGTTTGCAGGTAATCGACGAGATGCTATCTCGTGAGCCTCGTCCCAAGACACTCAAGCAGCGTCGCGAAGAGGCCGCTAAAGAGGCAGAGTTGATGGCTGAAATGGAAAAAGTTAACGAAAATAATTAATAAAGGTGAATTTTATGAAACTGAAAAATCTCTTTTTTACGTTGGCTGCGCTGATTTGCGTGGCAACGGTGTCAGCATCGACACAGGAGAATGAGGCAGTCGCTTCAGGTTCGGAACCATTGGTTCTGACTCTCGAGCAGGCGCTTCAAATCGCACTCAGCGAGAATCCTACTGTGAAGATTGCCGACCAGACAATCGAGGCTAAGAAGTATGCCAAGAAGGGTACTTATGCCTCTTTGTGGCCTGATATTAGTGCTTCGGGCTCATATCAGTACACCCTCAAGAAGCAGGTGTTTGCTATGGATACTATGACTATGAAAGTCGGTAGAGCTGTCAATGTCTCAGGCGGTGTGAATGCCTCAATGCCTTTGGTAAATGCGCAGTTGTGGAAGTCGTTGAAGCTCTCGGCTATGGATGTTGAGTTGGCAGTTGAGCAGGCTCGTTCGTCACGCGTCGATATGGTAGAGCAGGTCTCTAAGGCATTCTATCAGGTGTTGCTTGCTAAGGACTCTTACAATGTTTACAAGCGTGTTTACGACAATGCTGTCGAGAACCACAAGATTGTCGAGAAGCGATATGAAGTAGGTCAGGTGTCGGAGTATGATTTCATCCGTTCAAAGGTGACTATCTCGAATGCTGAGCCAAACGTATTCAATGCTGAGAACTCAATCGTGTTGGCTTTGTGGCAGTTGAAGGCTTTGCTTGGTCTGGATTTGAACAAGGATGTGGATTGCGCAGGTTCGTTGGCCGATTTCGAGGTGGTGATGACTTCACATATTGCAATGGAGGCCGATTTGTCAAACAACTCTTCAATGCGTCAGCTCGATATTCAGGAGCGTATGCTCGAGAAGAACATCGAGCTAAAGCGAGCTGCTAATATCCCAAGTTTGGCTCTGTCGATTGGTTATAACTATGTGGCGATGGACGAGACTATGAAGCTCTTCCAGTATAAGTGGAACCCATATTCTGTGGTTGCTGTGGCTCTTAACATCCCAATCTTCTCGGGTGGTAAGCGTCGTGCCGATGTGAAGCAGGCGAGAATCGAACTCGACAACTTGCAGCTTCAGCGCGAGAATGTCGAGCGTCAGCTCCGCACAGCTATGATGCAGTATGAGAGCACTATGCTCACTAACCTCAAGCAGTATCACGCATCGTCGGAGAATATCTCGCAGGCAAAGCGCGGTTACGATATTGCCGTTAAGCGCTATGAAGTGGGTGGCGGTACGCTTGTCGATGTTGACAACTCACAGTTGGCATACACTCAGGCCGAGCTCTCACGCAGCACAGCTATCTACAACTACCTCGTAAATCAGGTATCGTTGGAGAAGATTAAGGGTACAACATATACAAACGAAAACTAAAAACGGAAACAGATATGAAAATGAATGGAATCGTCGCAACACTGCTCGTTGGTGGTGTTTGTGTAGCAAGCGTGGCTTGCTCGGGTAACCAGAGCGCTGACAAGGCCGTAGCCGAGCAGCCTGTAGAGGTGGTTAAGCCCAAAGTAACTACTCAGATTGTAAATGTACAGGAGGTTGATCAGCAGAGTGTATTTACAGGTAATGTGGAGGGTTTTGCAGTGAATAATATCACTCCTCAGCAGCCACTTCGTATCAAGCGTTTGTTGGTTGATGTGGGTGACCGTGTAGCAGCAGGTCAGAAGGTTGCCGAGCTCGACAATTCACAGTTGTCACAGGCTAAGGCTCAGTATGAGAATAATAAGGCCAACTTCGAGCGTTCAAACGAGCTATATAAGTTTGGTGGCGAGTCGAAGGCCGCTTGGGAGGGTGCAAAGGTAGCTTACGAAGTGTCTAAGCTCGCTTACGAGAACTTGTTGGAGAACACAACTTTGGTCTCTCCAGTTTCTGGTTTGATTACAGCGCGTAACTTTGATGTGGGTGATATGTGTGCCGGCCAGCCAATCTATGTTGTGCAGCGCATTAACCCCGTAAAGATTATGATTAACGTATCGGAGGCTCTCTATGTACACGTTAAGAAGGGTATGAAGGTGGATGTAACGTTGGATGCTCTGGAGGGCCAGACTTTCGAGGGTAAGATTACTCGCATCACTCCTTCAATCGACGCTGCAACACGCACATTTGCTGTGGAGGTGCAGGTTGCCAACGGCAAGGAGCTTATCAAGCCAGGTATGTATGCTCGCGTAACAATGAACTATGGCACACGCAAGAGCATTGTTGTTCCCGATGTTGCAGTTGTTAAGATGTTGGGCTCAGGCGTTCGTTATGTTTATGTTTACAAGCAGGACGGTACAGTTGCCTACCATAAGGTTGAGTTGGGCCGCCGTATGAACGACAAGTACGAGATTTTGAGCGGTATTGCCGATGGCGACGAGGTTGTAACTTCAGGCCACAACGCTTTGAAGGACGGCTTGGCTGTTGAGCGTGTCAACGAGTAAAGAATTTGCTAACTCAAAAAAGAAAAGACGATGAATATATATAAAACATCGGTCAATAACCCCATTACCACCATTATCCTCTTCGTAGCGATTATGATATTTGGTGGAGTGTCGCTCTCGCGATTGGGTATTGACCTCTTCCCCGATATCGAGTCGAATGCCATGATGGTTATGACGACTTATCCGGGTGCGAGTGCCGAGGATATCGAGAACAACGTAACTCGCCCTATCGAGAATGTGCTCAATGGTGTTGACCACTTGAAGGATATCACATCTCAGTCAAAGGAGAATGTTTCGGTTGTGTCGTTGGAGTTTGAGTATGGCTATGATTTGGATATCTTGGCCAACGACGTACGTGACAAGTTGGATATGTTGTCTACTCTGCCAGACGGTACTAGCCAGCCTATCATCTTCAAGTTCTCATCTGATATGTTCCCAGTGTTGATGTTGGGTGTGACAGCCGATGAGAGTATGTCAGGACTCTACAAGATTCTTGACGACCAGATCGTAACACCACTTGCTCGTGTTGATGGTGTGGGTACTGTGTCAATTGCAGGTATCCCTCAGCGTGAGATTCAGGTGTATTGTGACCCCAATAAGTTGGAGGCATATAATATGACAGTAGAGCAGATTTCGTCTGCTATTGCTACTGCCAACCGCAATACTCCTGCAGGTTCGTTTGATGTGGGTTCTAATGCCTACTCATTGCGTGTAGACCACGAGTTTGAAGATCCATCAGAGATGATGAATCTGGTTGTAGGTTATCGCAACGGAACACCTATTTTGCTTAGCGATGTTGCAACCATCAACGATGGTGTTCAGGAGCGTATTCAGGAGGCATTCCACGGTGGACAGCAGGGTGGTATGATTATCGTTCAGAAGAAGTCGGGTGCCAACTCTGTGCAGATTGCTCAGAGTGTGCAGGAGTATATCGACGAGATTAAGAGTACCCTTCCTTCCGATGTGACCATCTTCACCATTATGGACTCTTCAGATAATATCATCTCAACTGTCCATTCGTTGCGTGATACTATCATCACAACATTCCTGCTTGTGATGTTGGTGGTGTTCCTCTTCTTGGGTCGTTGGCGTGCGACTATCGTGGTTGTGCTTACAATCCCAATCTCGTTGCTTGCAGCTATCATCTACATCTTTGCTACAGGTGAGACACTGAATATTATCACAATGTCATCACTCTCTATCGCCATCGGTATGGTTGTGGATAATGCCATTGTGGTATTGGAGAATATCACTTCTCACATCGATCGTGGCGCTATGCCAAAGCAGGCTGCTATCTTCGCTACCAAGGAGGTGGGTATCTCAGTTATGGGTGGTACGCTTACAACAATTGCCGTATTCTTGCCATTGACAATGGTGCAGGGTATGGCGGGAGTATTGTTTAATGCTATGGGTTGGATGGTTACCATTACGCTTACCATCTCGACTATTGCCGCCGTAACATTTACTCCGGTGTTGTGCTCATTGATGATGAAGAAGAACCCTACAAAGGCTTGGTTCCAGGGTAAGATTGACGCTGTTATGGAGCGTTTCAATAACTTCTATGGTGGAATCCTGGCTTGGTGTGTAAATCACCGCAAGGTTATCATCTTGGGTTCTGTCGCACTGTTCGTTGGTGTTATGGGTGTTTTGGGTCCAAAGATGAAGTCGGAGTTCTTCCCAGTTCAGGATAGCGCCTCTATTTCGGCTGAGATTCAGTTGCCTGCTGGTACTCGTCAGGAGATTACCCGCGAATTGGCTATGGAACTTAGTGATCGCATTGAGAAGACTTATGCTAACGAGCTTATCAATGTCAGTGTTCGTCAGGGTCAGGCCGATACCGATAATATCTTTGCTACATTACAGAGTAACGGTACACACATCATCTCGATGAACCTCCGTTTTGTGAAGAAGACTGAGCGCGATTTGGCTCTTACCGAAATTGGAGATGGTATTCGTAAGATTTTCGACGAGTATTCTATTATCCGCAAGTACAAGGTTACTGAAGGTGGTGGCGGCGGTATGGGCGGTAAGAGTGCCGTAGATATCGAGATATATGGTTACGACTTCGATGCATCGGATGCATTGGCCGAGCAGGTTGCCAATATGTTCCGCGAGATGGAGGGTTGCTCTGAGGTTACTATCTCTCGTGACGAGTACACCCCTGAGTACCACGTTGACTTCGATTTGGAGAAGTTGGCTCGTAGCGGTCTTGATGTAACAACTGCATCGACATACTTGCGTAACCGCATCAATGGTTCTGTTACCTCATATTATCGCGAGGATGGTGACGAGTATGATATCCGCGTGCGTTACGACCGCCGATTCCGTGAGTCGATTGAGGATATCGAGAATATCACAATCTACAACCAGATGGGCCAGGGCGTGAAGATTCGCGACATCGGTGTTGTAAAGGAGGCTTCAACTCCTCCTGCCATCACTCGTAAGAATCGTGAGCGTTACGTGACAGTATCGGGTGTTGTAGCTTCTGGCTATGCACTTAGTGAGATTGTTGAGAAGGCTAAGGTTGGTTTGGCTCAGATTCCTATGCCTCAGGGCTTTATGTGGCAGATTGGTGGTACATACGAGGACCAGCAGGAGACATTCGGCGATTTGGTTTTGCTTATGGCGTTGATGGTCGTTCTCGTGTTTGTGATTATGGCATCGCAGTTTGAGTCACTCACATATCCATTCGTAATTATGTTCTCATTGCCATTTGCTGTGGTGGGTGTGGTTATCGGTTTGACCGTCACTGGTACACCTATGAACATTATGGCATTGCTCGGTGTGTTGATGCTTATCGGTATTGTGGTAAATAATGGTATCGTACTTGTCGATTACACAATTCTTTGCCGCGAGCGAGGTATGGGTATTCTGGAGTCAGTTGTGGCTGCTGGTCGTAGCCGTCTGCGTCCAATCCTTATGACCACACTTACAACTGTATTGGGTATGATTCCTATGGCGGTTGGTGATGGTGTAGGTTCTGAGATGTGGAACTCACTCGGTATGTCGGTAGCTTGGGGATTGTCGTTCTCAACATTGATTACCTTGATTCTTATCCCAACGCTCTTTGCATCGTTTGCTATTCACGGCCAGAATCGTCGTGAGCGCCTTGCACTTAAATCACAAAAGTAAACTCTATTCAGATATGAAAGCAGTATTTTTGGCTTGTAACCAGTCGATGTACGACGAGGTTATTCAGATAATGGACAATATGGGTGTTCGTGGCTTTACAGGCTGGGAGGAGCTTATAGGTCGTGGTACGACCGATGGCGAGCCCCACTTGGGCAACCACGCTTGGCCAGCGATGAACTCGGCTCTTATCTCTGTAATGGAGGATGATAAGGCTCAGGAGTTTCTCGCCAAGCTCAAGAAACTCGATGAGGATAACCACCAGCAGGGCCTGCGTGCCTTTGCTTGGGATGTAACCGCTGTAATCTAATTGGGTTAGGCGGATTGACCAGATGTTTTTAACGTTAGGGTTATCTAAATACATTCTTGGAAGTAGTCTGACAAGTCTCTTTAGGCGTTTACATTGCCTAATGTAGCACTTGTTACACAACTTCAGCAAAACGGAGGCTGCCAAGCAGCCTCTGTTTTTTTTGTGTCGGTGGGATGACGGTATGCAGCACCAGAGAGACTTGCTGGCGGTGTGCTGCGCAGATTTATTACCGAAAAGTTGCTATATAACTTTATTTGTACTAACTTTGGTAACGAGATTTTGTGAAATCATCTGTCGGCTTGTCTGTGAGGAGAGTGGCGAGCCTTGCCCGCTGTGTTATTATTAACCTAAAAATAGTCAGAATGAAGAATCGTAAAATTAGAATGGGAATGATAGGCGGAGGTAGCGATGCCTTTATTGGTGCTATCCATCGTCGTGCAGCTCTAATGGAGAATGAAATAGAGTTGGTGTGTGGTTGTTTCAGTATTAACCCTGAAATATCTCTTTCGTCTGGCCGTTCGTATTATCTGCCCGATGAGCGTATCTACCTCACTTGGCAGGAGATGATTGAGGCTGAGGCCAAACTTCCAGAGGGTGAGCGTATGGATTTCGTCACTATCGTTACCCCTAACAGATTCCATTTTGAACCAGCCGTTGCAGCTTTGGAGGCTGGCTTCGACGTTGTGGTTGATAAACCTATGACATTCTCGTTGGAGGAGGCTCTCGCTCTGCGTGATAAGGTGAATCAAACGGGCCGTACGCTGGCGCTAACCCACGTCTATAGTGCATATCCCGCCATCAAGGAGGCTCGCGCTCGCATTGCGCGTGGCGATATAGGTAATGTAAGAAGAGTATTTGTTGAGTATTCGCAGGGTTGGCTCTCGAAACGTATCGAACTTAAGGGCGGTAATAATGCCGTGTGGCGCAACGATCCCAAGCAGGCTGGCAAGGGTGGTTGTGTGGCCGATATCGGTACCCACGCTTGGCACCTAACGGAGTATGTTACGGGTGCAAAGGTTGTGGAGGTGTGTGCCGATTTGCTCAGAGTGGCCGATGGTCGTCCTGTGGATGACGATGCCTGCGCATTTATGCACTACGATGCAGGCTTTACAGGCTTGTTGCAATCAACGCAAGTGGCTACTGGTGAGGAGAATAATATTCGATTGAGGGTGTATGGCGATAAATGTGGATTGGAGTGGGAGCAGCAGAATCCCAACACTCTCCACGTCAAGTGGGCCGAGCGTTCAAACGAGGAGGTACACATCGGTAACGGCTATAAATTCCTCGACGATACGTCAAAGTGGAACACCCGTACACCTGGCGGTCATCCCGAAGGTTTTATCGAGGCTTTTGCCAATATCTATCGCAATTTTGCCCTTACCATCAGGGCAAAGGCAGCGGGTGAGGAGCCTCAGGTAGATTGGCTCGATTTCCCAAATGTCGAGGATGGAGTGCGAGGAATGCAGTTTGTTGAGACTATGGTTCAGGCTGGCTACGACTCGTCGCAGAAGTGGCATAAGTGGGTTGAGAAGTAGTGGGGCTCTGGCGTAAGTGTAAATATTTCCCAAAATTCTATACTTAAAGTTGTATATTGCTGAAAAAATTACTATTTTTGACCTGATAAATTGTACAATTTTATGTCAAAGTCAAAAACAAAGAAATATCTTGTTGCAGGCCTGACAGGCCTTGTGTTGGGCTTTTCGCTTATGATTGGCTTCAACTATATGTGGGTTAACTCATCGAAGAACGAATCTTGTATGGCGTGCCACTTCCATCCCGAGGCTGATGCCAGTTGGAAGCAGTCTATGCACTATAACAACGATAGCGGCGTGATGACCGAGTGTGCTGCGTGCCACCTCCCACCAAAGGGTTCGTTTGAGTATGTGAAGGCCAAGATTACAACAGGTACAAAGGATTTATGGTCATACCTCACAAAAAATAAGGAGGATATCGACTGGGAGAGCAAGGGTGAGTTGGAGTACGCTCAGACCATCGTTTATAACGAGTCTTGCAAGGCTTGCCACGTCAATCTCTTCCCACAGGGTATCAGCGATGATGGTGTAACTGCCCACCTCCATTATGAGGAGAACGAGGAGAAGCTCAATTTGCAGTGTATTAGTTGCCACCTCGATGCAGGCCACTACAATCCCAACTACAAGCACTCAGCTTTGACCGAGGCTCCAGTAGAGGAGAGCGGTGAGGTATATGCCGAGGCAACTCCTGTAACAGAGTTCAAAAACTATGTTGAGACTATCCCTGGTACATCTGCTTCAATTAGTATGATTGCCATCCCTGGTGGCTCGTTTACTATGGGTAGCTCGGATGATGAGCCTTTCCATAAGGCTGACGAGGCTCCACAGCGTAAGGTTAGCGTTTCGCCATTCTTTATGGGCGAGTTGGAGGTTACTTGGAATCAGTTCTGGGCATTCTACAAGGAGACAATGTCGGAGGGCCGTACATCGCCTGAGACAATCTATGCAAACAACTCTCGCGAGGATATCGATGCAGTGAGTGGTCCAACTCCTCCATTCGGTTTCCCCGATCAGGGTTGGGGTATGGGCGAGCGTCCTGCCATCACTATGACACACTACTCGGCTGAGACATTCTGCCAGTGGTTGTCGCTCAAGACCGGCAAGAAGTATCGTCTTCCAACCGAGGCCGAGTGGGAGTATGCTGCTCGTGGCGGCACCGAGACTCCATATTTCTTCGAGGGTGATCCAGACGATTTCACTAACGAGGGCTTCTGGAATGAGATGTTTGGTGCCGACACCACTATTATCAATAGCTATGTGATTTACGGCAACAACAGCAAGAACCGCACTCAAGAGCCTTCGATGGTTAAGGCCAATCCATTCGGCTTGAAGAATATGTTGGGTAACGCTATGGAGTACTGCTCGGATTGGTATGCCGAGGATGCTTACTCAAAGCTTGCTGATGGTGCAGTTGATCCAAAGGGCCCAGAGAGCGGTACAGAGTATGTTGTTCGTGGTGGTCAATACACCGACGATGCTGCCGACTTGCGTGTGGCGGCTCGCGATAAGACTCAGCACGATGCTTGGCTCAAGACCGATCCGCAGAATCCTAAGAGTATCTGGTGGTACTCTGATATAAAAGGTATCGGTTTCCGTGTTGTATGCGAAGTGCCTGAGGGCGTGGCTGCCAACTAATCGGTGGTTAGCGTTACAAATGAACTGAAAGAAACAAATATTACAAACTACTAAATAAAACTATACTACTATGAGCAAGAACAAAATGAGTAGAAAAGACTTCTTGTCTTTGTCTGCAATGGCTGGTGTAACTGGCTTGGTTGGTTCATCTTCAATCCTCACCTCTTGCGGTGAGAAGGGTCCCGTTTATACTCCACTCAAGGAGGCTGGTACTTATTATATCCCAGTATTGAACGATAAGGCTGACGACGGTAAGGAGTTGAAGGCTGGTGTTATCGGTTGCGGTGGCCGTGGTTCAGGTGCTGTTATGAACTTGTTGGCTGCAGCTAACGGTATCAAGGTTGTTGCTTTGGGTGATACTTTCGCTGACCGTTTGAACGGTTTGAAGGATAGATTGGCTAAGGCTAACCAGGTTGTAGCTGACGATAAGTGCTTCGTAGGTTTCGATGCTTACAAGAAGGTTATCGACTCTGGTGTTGATATGGTAATTATCGCTACTCCTCCAGCATTCCGTCCTATCCATTTCCAGTATGCAACTGAGAAGGGCGTTCACTCATTCCTTGAGAAGCCTATCGCAGTTGATGCAAAGGGTTACCGTACAATCATGGCAACTGCAAAGCAGGCTACTGCTAAGGGCCTTAGCGTTGTATGTGGTACACAGCGTCACCACCAGCGTCCTTATGTAGAGGCTTACCAGAAGATTCAGGAGGGTATGATTGGTGAGATCACAGGCGGTAATGTATATTGGAATCAGTCAATGTTGTGGTATAAGAACCGCGATAAGGCTTGGACTGATACTGAGTGGATGGTTCGCGACTGGGTTAACTGGAAGTGGTTGTCTGGTGACCATATCGTAGAGCAGCACGTTCACAATATCGACGTATTCTTGTGGATGTCAGGTTTGAAGCCAGTTAAGGCTACTGCATTTGGTGCTCGCCACCGTCGTATCACTGGTGATCAGTATGATATGTTCAGCGTAGATTTCGAGATGGAGAATGGTATCCACCTCCACTCTATGTGCCGTCAGATCAATGGTTGTGCTAACAACGTTGGTGAGTTCATTCAGGGTACAAAGGGCTCTTGGAATAGCTACACTCACGAGATTAAGGATTTGGCTGGCAACGTAATCTGGAAGTTCGACGAGGAGGCTGCTAAGGCTCAGTACAAGCAGCACGATCCATATACTTTGGAGCACGTTGATTGGGTTAACCACATCCGTAAGGGTACAGCTCACGATGAGGCAACTCAGTGCGCTATCTCTTGCTTGGCAGCCGTAATGGGCCGTGAGTCAGCTTACTCAGGTGCATCTACAACTTGGGATGAGATGAGCAAGTCAACTCAGGACTATATGGCAGAGTTCAAGCACGAGCTTGGCAAGCAGGATATGGACAAGTGCGTTGTAATGGTTCCTGGTAAGTAATCATTTTTTCGCATTAGATAATTGAACTTTAAGAGGGTGGGGTCGGAGCAAACATAAACTCCCTCTTCACCCTTTTGCTTTAACATTTGCATTACATCGCAGATCTTGACTATGGAGGTTAAGAAACAATATCAATTTATCGACTCGGAGTTGATGGATAGGGTAGCCGCCGAGGCTCACAATTCGCCACGCAAGCGAATGAATTATAACTTTCACGCCTCAACCGATGAGCCTATCAACCGCCTGCTGAATGTGATGCATCGTGGCTCATATCTGCCCGTTCATCGCCATCTGTCGCCCGCAAGAAGCGAGAGTATAGCAGTATTGCGAGGTCGTGTGGGCGTGTTGTTCTACGACGAGGAGGGTAATCTTACCGACAAGCGCGAGGTAGGCCCTGCGTGCGACTGCGTGGGTTTCGATATTGATGCTGGCGTATGGCACGGCTTGGTTGTGCTGGAGGATGATACAGTCCTTTTCGAGATTAAGCAAGGCCCTTATGCTCCCATTGTGCCCGAGAATATTGCTTCGTGGATGCCCGATGTGGCCGACGAGGAGGCAGTCGAGAAGTATGTTAAAGCGTTGGAGAAGTTATTTGAATAAACTACAACTATAATGAAAAGAAAAGAATTTTTACAGAAATCTTTGTTCGGTGCTGCTGCCGTTGCAGCCGCTACTGCACCTATCGAATTGTTGAGCTCTTGCGCTCCTAAGAAGAATACAACCGAGCTCAAGCTCTCATTCCAGGAGGGTACAGCTCCAGGTAAGAGCCTCAACGAGAAGTTCGACTATATGGAGAATTTGGGCATCGTAGGTTTCGAGCCTGGTGGTCGTAACTTGGCTGCTCGTGTCGAGGAGATTCAGGCTGCTCTGAAGGGCCGTAATATCAAAGTGTCGGCTATCTGCGCAGGTTTCAGCGGCTTTATTTTGGCTGAGGATCCTGAGGTTAAGGCTCAGTTCGACTCTACTATGCGCGACATTATCGCTGCTGCTGGTGCTATCGGCTCAACAGGTGTGATTATGGTGCCTGCATTCAACGGCCAGAAGCCTTGCTTGCCTCACACATTGGAGACTCGTGAGTACCTCTGCGAGCAGATGCACGAGCTTGGTGAGTACGCTTTGAAGCACAATACAACTGTTATTCTTGAGCCATTGAACCGTCGCGAGTGCCACTACTTGCGTTTGGTTGGCGATGCTGCGGCTATCTGCCGCGACTCTAAGAGTGCAGGTGTGAAGTGTATGGGTGACTTCTGGCATATGCAGGAGGAGACTTCTGACTATGCTGCATTCCTCTCTGCTGGTACTGAGTACTTGCAGCACGTTCACGTTGCGAGCCGTGGTCGTCGTTTGATGCCAGGTGAGGATGCCGAGAAGGATAACTATGTAGATGGATTACGCGCTTTGAAGGAGATGGGCTACCAGCACTATGTAAGCTTCGAGTGTGGCACTAAGGGCGAGCGCGAGCAGACCGTTCCTGCGGCTGTTGAGTTGTTGCGTGCTCAGTGGGAGTTGGCATAAATTCATTTATTTATATGGGGAACTTGGCTCTTGACTATGGAGACAAGTTCCCTTTTTTTAATTTTTGTTATTAGCTATGACCTTAAAGTGGGGTTATAAAAGAGCCTTTTTGCGCTCGGCACTCATCTTTGCGGTGGGTGTGGTGTTGCAGTTGGTGTTGGGCGATTTGAACAATTCGTTCCTGCGTTATCCGTGGGGATTGATTATTGCCATCAACTACCTCTATCTGCTTATTTTAGCCAATTTGTATTCCAATAAATGGCAGTGGGTGAGGCGTTTGTCCGACCACTATGCCTCGGCCTCGGCGTTGGCTTCGATGGTTGTGATGTGTATCATCTTTGGCTTCACTCGTCAGGATTCGGCCACTGTTGGCTGGGTGGGCGAGTTAGGCTTCTCGCGTATGACCTCATCGTGGCCATTCAATCTGTTGCTTCTCTATTTCACCACCACTCTGGGCCTTATGGCTATCGACGATGTGCGTCATTTTCGTCAGCGCAGTGTGGCACGACTGATGTCACACGTTGCTCCGTTTGTGGCCATTGCTGCAATGATGTTTGGCAGTGGCGATAAACTCAGAGTGACAATTCGTACCTCGCTCGACAAGACCGTCTATGTGGGTGTTGACCGCAAGGGCGAGAGTGTTGAGCTTCCGTTTGCCATCACTCTCAGGGAGTTTAAGATGGAGGAGTATGCTCCAAAGCTGTATCTTCTCGACACCAAGAGTGAGACTTCGTCAAAGGAGTTTTTGTCGGTCGAGCGTGTGGGCGATAAGATGCAGATTGGCGATTGGACGTTGAGCGTCAAAGCTATGGAGGATATGGCGGGACGTATTCCCGACGAGACGGAGTTTCGCGCAATGAACCACGTTGGAGCGGCCCCTGCTGTCTATGTCGTTGCCCGCAATGTCGTTAGCGGTGTGCAACGTGAGGGTTGGGTGAGCTGTGGCAGCTTTATCTTTGAGCCGCAATATCTCTTCCTCGATAACGGATTAGCTATCGCTATGCCTCGCCGCGAACCTAAGCACTATCTCTCGCGTGTGAGAGTAGAGCAGATGGACGGCTCGACAGAGGATTTCAACATCGAGGTCAACCATCCCGCCCGTGTGGGTGCTTGGCATATCTATCAGGTGGGTTACGACACCCAGCGAGGCCGTTGGAGTACAACGAGCGTGCTGGAGTGTGTGCGTGATGGATGGTCGCCAGCGGTGGCTATCGCTCTGTGGCTCACGTTGGCCGCAGGTGTTGTGATGTTTGTTACGGCGGGTGGGCGCACCTGGCGAGGCGAAAAGTCGAATATTAACGCTCCCAAAATAAATGCTAAACAAAGAAAGGAGGCCGAATTATGATGTGGCAATATCTTGTGTGGTTTGCGGCCGCAGCAGTTATCTGCTGGCTTGCGGGTGCTGTGTTGGCCTTCAAGGCTAAGTCAATCAAGCCTGCCGCTGCGATGTCCATCTTGGGCTCGGTGGTATTCTTCAGCTATATCGTTATGATGTGGATTGCACTTGAGCGTCCACCTATGCGCACTATGGGCGAGACTCGTTTGTGGTACTCGTTCTTCCTCTCTGTGGCGGGTATTGCGGTCTTTGTGCGCTGGCGTTATAAGTGGATTCTCTCGTTCAGCACGATGATGTCGGTGGTATTTATCTGCATCAATATCTTCAAGCCCGAGATTCACAGCAAGTCGCTTATGCCGGCTCTGCAGAGCGTGTGGTTTGTGCCCCACGTTATCGTCTATATGTTTGCCTATGCAATGATGGGCGCAGTTACTCTGTTTGCCCTCTATCTCTGGTTTAGACGCTCGAAACAACCCACGTCGGAGGAGATGGGCGTGTGTGACAATCTGGTGAGAATCGGCTGGGCATTCCTCACTTTGGGTATGGTTATGGGCGCTCTGTGGGCCAAGCAGGCGTGGGGCGATTATTGGACGTGGGATCCTAAGGAGACGTGGGCTGCGGCAACGTGGCTCAGCTATTTGCTCTATCTCCACCTTCGCCCCCGATTGAAAGATAATAATATAGCCTTTGCACTAATTATCTTCTCGTTCCTGCTGCTGCAGATGTGCTGGTATGGCATCAACTTCCTGCCTTCGGCTCAAGGCGTGAGCGTGCATACATATTAAAAGAAAATACTCCCCATTATGAAGAAATATCTCGCCTTGATGGTAGCCCTGTTGTCTGCTTTTGCGGCTAATGCCCAGCCGATAACCGCAGAAATCAAATCAGCACAACCTAATCAGCTTCTGCTGGCCGATCCTTTTGTGTTGGAGGATGATGGCTGGTACTACATCTATGGTACTCACTCAAACGATGGAATTGTTGTCTATCGCTCTCGGGATTTGCGCTCGTGGAGCGACTTGTGCGGAAATGCCAAAGGTGGCCTGGCCTTGCATCGTGACGATGTGTGGGGCGAGAAGTGGTTTTGGGCTCCTGAGGTCTATAAGGTTGGTGAGCGATACATTATGACATATAGCGCCGAGGAGCATATCTGCTATGCCGAGGCCGATTCGCCTTGCGGCCCGTTTGTGCAGAGCCAGAAGCGTCCATATCTGCCCGATGAAAAGGGTATCGACTCGTCGTTCTTTTTCGATGAGGATGGCACTCCTTACATCTTCTGGGTGCGCTTTACCTATGGCAATGTGATTTGGGTGGCCGAGATGAGCCGCGACCTTCGCGAAGTGAAATTAGAGACAGCCCGTCGCTTGATTGATGTCGAGGAGGGCACTTGGGAGCATCGTCAGGCTCGTGTAGCCGAGGGCCCAGCCGTGATGAAGCATAAGGGCAAATATTATCTCACATATAGCTGTAATGACTACCAGAGCCAGGATTACGCAGTTGGTGTGGCTGTGGCCGACAATGTTATGGGCCCATATAAGCGCCATCCCGAAAACCCTATCCTGCATCGTCACGCCGGTTATGTGGGTACGGGGCATCACACGCTCACTCCCACGCCCCGAGGCCTCTATATGGTCTATCACGCCCATTATAGCGGCACCAAGATTCATCCCCGCCAGACACTTATTGTGCCCATCCGATTTGTGCGCGACAAGAAGTGGGGTAAGGGGTTGTATAATATTGAGGTATCTGAAGATTTGATTATTCCTGTAACAAAACTGCAATAATTTGGTTTATTTGTGCTTTTTTATTAAATTTGTGTAGAATAATCACTTAATCCATACCATTATGAAGAAATTGTTGATTCTTTGTGCCGCATTGTTGGCACTTTCTCCGCTATGTGCGAAGACAAAATCCGAAAGAATAGCATTCAGTAATTTGGGTATTTCACTCAATGGTTCTACTACGGGAGTGGGTTTCACCCTCTCAACACCTCTTGCCAAGCATTTTGCTCTGCGTGCGGGTTATCAGTTCTCGTATCTTGGGTTTAAATACATCTATAGTGATTTTGATCCTGTTATGGTTTATAATCAGAGTGTGGATGTGCCCGATGTGAAGCTCGATGCAAAGCTGAATATTGGTGCAGGACACCTTATGGTCGATTGGATTCCATTCAAGCAGGGCAAGGGTAAGTTTTTTGTGACTGCGGGTATGTTCGTTGGTTCTAACCAGCTCATTACGATTGACGGACAGTTTAATATGAACGATCCCGACATCAAACTCATCAAGGATGCTGGCTTGCTGCACGAGATTGAGTTTGAGCTTGAAGGTGACGTTCTTCGTGTTGACGACAGTGGAAAGTTAGGCACTCAGTTAGAGGTTAATGGTTTCCGCCCCTATGTAGGTTTGGGATGGGGTAGAGCAATCCCTAAGCACCGCTTCGGTTTCCGTTTCGAGATGGGCGCTATGTTCCTCGGCCATCCAAAGATTGTATCCGACAACCTTAAAGCGGGAAGCAGTGATACTCTTTACGGTGAGACACAGAATGTTTTTAGCAAGATTATTGCCTACCCTAATATCTCGTTGCAGCTCACCTATAAGATTCTCAAGGATAAATAATAGCTGAGTTCACCCTTTGGGGATGGAATATTACTATAACCACCGAAACTATGAAAATGGTTTTGGTGGTTTTTTTTGTTTTCAAACTAAACGAGCATTTATGCTCAGTTAAGATGGAAACAAAAAAACGACTGATTAAAAAAATCAGTCGCTTGCCAATCAAAAAAGTGGAGAATATCGGATTCGACCGCCGAAAAAATAATTTTTCGGTGACGCGGGAATACCTCATAAAATTAAATATCTATTTATTTCCGCAACCGTCCTTTAAGGTGAGTAATGCGGATGCTTCCCGCATAGCAAGCGGCAGCAGCCGATTTTTTGTTTTCAAACTAAACGAGCATTTATGCTCAGTTAAGATGGAAACAAAAAACGACTGATTAAAAAATCAGTCGCTTGCTAATCAAAAAGTGGAGAATATCGGATTCGAACCGATGACCTCTTGCATGCCATGCAAGCGCTCTAACCAGCTGAGCTAATCCCCCTTATGCGGGTGCAAATATACAAATAAATCCGAATCTACAACACTTAGATGCAGATTTATTTCTTTTACGGTGCAAATATTTTCTTTCGTTAAAACTCGGCTTTGCTCTCGAAATGGAGTTTTTGGCCAGTTATAGGGTGTGTGATGTCGAGCATCTCGGCGTGCAGACACAGGCGTTTACCATCCTTGCTGTCGGCTCGCTCGCCACTACCGTATATGTCGTCGCCCACGATTGGCGCATTGAGTCCTCGGCTGTGGGCTGCGTGCAGACGAAGCTGATGAGTGCGACCGGTAATAGGGTAGAATCTCACTTTAGTCTTGGAATCCGCAATCTCCAATACCTCATATTCGGTGATGGCGCTCTTACCATCGTCGGCCACCATCTGGCGCGGACGGTGATCATAGTCGAGCTTCATCGGCAGCGAAATGCGGCCTTTGAGGGTGGTGATTTCAGCTTCAAGTAATGCTATATAACTCTTTTTTGCAGAGTGTGTTATAAATTGTGATTGAAGTTCTTTGTGCGCCTCTTTGCTCTTGGCTACGACCAGTAGTCCCGATGTGGATTGGTCGAGTCGATGCACAATCATCGGCCCATCGTAATCGGGGTATCGCTCCTTTGCCCACTGCTCCACCGAGCGTACGCCCGACTTGCCATCCACTGACAACATTCCGCAAGGCTTGTCAATCACCACCAAATGCTCATCCTCCCACACTATGCGTGGTTCAGGTGGAACAATCGAGAGCAGTGGATTTGGCTCAACATCGAGTCCCTGCATCATAAACATAAGTATCGGTTTGCATTTGCTGTTGCACGCTGGGTAGTAGTTGCCGTGATGGCGCACCTCACCTCGGGGTGATTCGCCCCACCAGAACTCACCCATAGCTATTGGCTGCAAACCCTCGCGGTAGGCGTGTTGCAGGAGCTTCGGTGCGGCACACTCGCCAGCACCTGCGGGTGGAATAAGTTGTGGGGTGGGGGAAAATAGCTCGCCGAGGTCCTTCTCCTCGCCTTTGGCATTGAGCATACGAAACTCTCTGAATAGCGCCATCTGCAACTCTGCCGAACGCTGACGACGCTCATTGCGAAGCTGCTCAATCTGGGCGGTTATCTCCGCTACGTCACTCTCGGCCTTAGCTATGCGCTCGCTATGAGCCTTTTTGATGCGCTTGCTCTCGGCGCTGTCGTGCTGGCTCTGGCGAATTAGTTGCTGCTCGTCAGCTCCGCCCTCTGCTCGCAGTCGCTCACGTTCACGCTTGCGGGTAAGCATCTCTGCGGAGAGTGTGGCTATTCTCTGCTCCGCCTCCTGCCTGATGGCTTGTAGTCGGGCTTTGGCATCGACCAACTCTGCCGACTGCTCCATCTCGGCAATGCGGCGATTTATGGCTGAGATATTGGCCTCCTCCTGTCGGAAAAAGTCGTTTGGTTGGAGCATATCATAGACAGGCGGTACAAAATATTGATGGTTGTTTGTGCCCGCTAAATTCCCCGAAAATGCGGCTAAGAAACCCATCTCATTGTTGCTGTTTCGCACTACCAGCACACCGAACATCTTGCCTCGGCTCAGCTCCTCGCTCCACTCGTTGCGTGAGGCTATGTACTCCATCACCTGCTCGGCTGCCATACGCGTCAAGGGGTGGGGTGTGTAGTGGAATGGCCAAGTAAACTGCTTGGGTGGCAAAATGGCTGATATGTCGTGCTTAAACGAGTGTAACATAACGCAAAGATAGATTTTTTAGAGAAATTTTTGTAGTTTTATGGATAGTTTTGCGACTAATGTAATGAAAAGTTTTATGTAGCGGAGTGAAACTCCCGAAATAATTACAACCAAAGCAGATGAAGAATCTTGAGAAAGAGTTTACCAAGATGGTCAGCGAGTATAAGGACACTATCTATATGGTGTGCTATATGTTCTCGAAAAACAACGCCGAGGTCGAGGACCTCTATCAGGAGATTTTGATAAATCTCTGGCGCAGTATGCCATCTTTCGAGGGTAGGAGCAGTGTGAAGACGTGGATATGGCGTATAAGTCTCAATACCTGCGTGTCGATAGATAGAAAGAAACGTCGTCGCCAGAAGCTACCGCTTGAGCTGGATATCGACCTCTACAACGATGCCGACCGCGACACCAAGCAGATTAAGCTGCTGCACGAGCGCATCAACCGTCTGGGCCCATTCGACAGAGCTATTATCCTGCTGTGGCTTGAGAATATCTCATACGAGGAGATTGGAGCCATCGTGGGCATATCCGAAAAGAGTGTGTCGGTGCGCCTTTATAGAATCAAGGAACAACTTAAAACAATGAAATAGTATGGAAGAGAGAGATTATCAGGAGTTGCACGAATTACGCGAGCAGATAGGTCTGCTTAAGGAGAAATTGGTGCGTCAGCAGATTATATCGGAGCAGGCCATTATCGGCGCTGCACAAAAGGGAATCAGTAAGCTCAACCGAGCTGGCAAGTCCACAATTTATTTGGGGCTTTTTGCAATCGTGTGGTGTACTTTGGCGTTTTACAATATGGGCTTTAGTTATGCCTTTATAGCCTTCAATGCTATCTTTCTTGCTGTGTGTGTTGCTGCGACGATATATGCCCATTGGGAATTGATGTCGGTTGATATTGCGCGAGGTAATTTGGTCGAGATTGCCCAAAAGCTTATCCGTTTCCGCAAGATTTATAGCAAATGGCATTTCTTTTCTGTGCCAGGATTGCTTGTGCTGTGCTATTTTATGTATCGTGAGTCATTGGTTATTCCTGAGATAGCCGATGCTTTCTATATTGGCGCTGCAATTGGTGGCGTGATTGGTGTTATCATAGGCCTAAAGAAACACTTTACCATTCTGCGCGAAGCCGATAAGGTGTTAGCAAATATCAATGATTTGATGAAGCAGGAGTAGAATAATCCCTAAATTCCCTATTAAAGGTAAAAAAAGCCCTCCCAAGCGGGAGGGCTTTACATATAAATCTCAGCAAAAACCGATTACTTACCCATATAACCCTTGATATAGTGGTGGTGTGAACCGTAGCGCTCGAATGCAGCACGATCCAACTCCTCCTGAGCCGATGGATGAGCAACTGAGATGAGCAAGCGAGCACGCTCCTGCAAGCTCTTGCCATAGAGATCTACAGCACCATTCTCAGTTACGAACCAGTGCATATGGTTACGAGTTGTTACAACACCAGCTCCTGGCAACAATGTATCGCAAATCTTCGATACGCCCTTGTTTGTGATAGAAGGCATAGCGATAATAGCCTTACCACCCTTAGAGAGTGATGCACCATACACGAAGTCAACCTGACCACCCACGCCAGAGTAGAACTTACGACCGAGTGAGTCGGCGCAAACCTGACCTGTGAGGTCAACCTGCAATGCAGAGTTGATAGCTGTAACCTTGTCGTTTTTAGCGATGATATATGGATCGTTAGTGTAACCCACGTCCTTCATAAGCACGCCTGGGTTGTCATCGATGAAGTTGTAAACCTCCTGTGAACCCATCAAGAATGTAGATACCATCTGGCCCTTGTCGATGTTCTTAGCCTCGCCGTTGATAACGCCTGCGCGAACCAATGGGAGTACACCGTCAGCGAACATCTCGGTGTGGATACCGAGGTTCTTGTGGCCACCGAGCTGAGAGAGAACGGCGTTAGGAATAGCACCGATACCCATCTGCAATGTAGCACCATCCTCGATAAGAGCAGCACAGTGCTTACCGATAGCAACCTCAACCTCGTTAGGCTCAGTGAAGTGAGCCTCCTCCAATGGCTGGTCGTCCTCAACAAAGAGGTCGATCTTCGACACTGGAATCATAGCATCACCAAATGCACGAGGAACATACTTGTTCACAACAGCGATAACTGTGTCAGCGCACTCAACAGCCGCCAATGTAGCGTCAACTGATGTACCGAGTGATACATAGCCGTGCTTGTCAGGACGTGAAACCTGAATCATAGCCACGTTACAAGGCACTGCACCGCAGCGATACAACTTCTGAGTCTCGCTCAAGAATACAGGGATATAGTCTGCATATCCTGCCTGTGTAGTCTTGCGCACGTTGCCACCCACGAAGAATGAATCCAACTGGAAAATGCCCTCGAACTCTGGCTCAGAGTAGGGAGCTGGGCCCTCTGTGTGAAGGTGGTGAACGTGTACGTTCTTGAACTCACCGTTGCGACCACGCTCGCACATAGCCTTGATAAGGCACTGAGGAGCCGAAGCAACTGAGCTGAGGTGAATGTGATCACCTGACTTGATTACCTTAACGGCCTCTTCTGCCGTTGTAAATTTAATCTCTGCCATTTTTTTGCTTGGTTTAGTTATATTGTTTGTGTTCTTGTTCTATCTGTTTTTCTGTTTTCACTCAAAACTCAAAACCGAAATTTTGAATTTTGAATTTTGAATTTTGAATTGAGAAAGTCTACTTTCTCTTCACCTCTACCTGCTCGTAACCCTCGATGATATCGCCAACCTTGATGTCGTTGTACGACTCGATGTTAAGACCGCAATCCTGACCAACGGTTACCTCCTTCACGTCGTCCTTGAAGCGGCGCAATGAGCCGAGCTTACCGGTGTAGATTACGATACCGTCACGAATCACGCGGATAGGAGTGTTGCGCTGCAACTTACCCTCGCGCACGATACAACCAGCGATTGTACCCACCTTCGAAATCTTGAAGATCTCCAATACCTCGATAGAGCAGCAGATAACCTCCTTCATCACAGGCTCCAACATACCCTCGATAGCATCCTTGATATCGTTCACCGCATCGTAGATGATAGAGTACAAGCGAATCTCGATCTCCTCCTTCTCGGCAGTCTTGCGGGCTGCGGCAGATGGACGCACCTGGAAACCAACGATGATAGCGTTTGATGCTGTTGCCAACAATACATCCGACTCCGAAATCTGACCTACGGCAGCGTGGATTACGTTCACCTGTACAGTCTCCTTCGAGAGCTTGATGAGTGAACCCGACATAGCCTCAACCGAGCCGTCCACGTCACCCTTCACGATGATGTTCAACTCCTTGAACGAGCCGATGGCGATACGGCGACCAATCTCATCCAATGTGATATGCTTCTGAGTCATAATGCCCTGCATACGCTGCAACTGCTCACGCTTATTTGCAATCTCACGAGCCGAACGGTCGTCATCCATCACGTTGAAGCTGTCACCCGCCTGTGGCGCACCGTTCAAACCGAGCACCTGTACCGGTGTTGAAGGGCCTGCCTCCAAAACCTTCTTGCCGTTCTCATCGAACATAGCCTTCACACGACCTGTGTATGTACCCGAGAGGAGCACATCGCCAATGCGCAATGTACCGCTCTGTACCATAATTGTAGCCACATAACCACGGCCCTTGTCCAGCGTTGACTCAATCACGCTACCCTGAGCCTTCTTGTTAGGGTTAGCCTTCAAGTCGAGCATCTCGGCCTCTAAAAGTACCTTCTCCAAGAGCTTGTCGAGGTTGATACCCTTCTTAGCCGATACATCCTGGCTCTGGTACTTACCACCCCAATCCTCCACAAGGTAGTTCATCTGTGCCAACTGCTCCTTGATGTGCTCAGGGTTGGCTGTTGGCTTATCAATCTTGTTAATTGCAAATACCATAGGTACACCCGCTGCCTGAGCGTGGTTGATAGCCTCCACAGTCTGAGGCATCACGCTGTCGTCAGCCGATACGATGATAATCGCCACGTCGGTAATCTTTGCACCACGCGCACGCATCGCAGTAAAGGCCTCGTGACCTGGGGTATCGAGGAATGTAATCTTCTGACCATTCAGGTTCACCGAGTAGGCACCGATGTGCTGAGTGATACCTCCAGCCTCACCCTCGATTACGTTTGTCTTACGGATGTTATCCAAGAGCGATGTCTTACCGTGGTCAACGTGTCCCATTACCGTTACGATAGGTGGACGTGGAACCAAATCCTCCTCCTTCTCGCCCTCCTCGTCGATAGCCTCAGCTACCTCAACTGTTACGTACTCAGTCTTGAAGCCAAACTCCTCGGCCACCACAACCAAAGCCTCGGCATCGAGTCGCTGGTTGATAGATACCATAAGTCCGAGGTTCATACAAGCCGAGATAACCTCCATAGGCGAGACGTTCATCATCGTAGCAAGCTCGCTCACGGTAACAAACTCTGTTACCTTCAATACCGAGCGCTCCTGCTGTTCGCGCTCCATCTCCTCCGACATCTTCTCGCGAATCTCCTCACGCTTCTCCTTACGATACTTTGCGCCCTTATTCTTAGCACCCTTAGCTGTAAGGCGAGCCAAAGTATCCTTAATCTGCTTTGATACCTCCTCGTCGCTTACCTCTGGACGAACCACAGGCTTTGGCTGGTGCTTATCCTTCTTTTTGTTCTTCTTGCCCTCACCTGGCTTTGGCTGCTGCTGAGGCTGGTTGTTGTTATTCTGCTGAGGCTTGTTCTTCTTCTCTGACTTGTTGTTATCCTTGCCATTGTTGTTCTTGCCCTGCTTATTTACATCAACCTTCTCCTTATCCAGACGCTTGCGCTTGTGCTTGCCGCCAGGAACCATACCCGACACATCCATCGTACCGAGAATCTGAGGACCTGCCAAATGAGTCTGGTTAGGACGGAATACCTTATCCTCCGACTTTGGCTGCTCGGCTACGGGGCTTGCCTGCTTTGCTGGCTCGGCCGCAACCTCCTGCTTAGGTGCTGGCGCTGGCTTCTCGGCCACCTCCTGCTTAGGCTGTGGCTTTGGTTGCTGTGGGGCAGGCTGCTCGCTCTTCTTCTGAGGCTGGGGCTGATTGTTCTTCTGTTCCTTTTTCTTGCCGCCGTCCAAATCAATCTTACCCAAAATCTTTGGCTGAGGCACCTCGTCCTTGATGTTAATCACATTGCTCTTGATGATAACCTCTGGCTCTTCGGGCTTCTCCTCCTCGCGCTTTGCGGGGTTGATGCTCACGGTTGCCTGCTTGTTAAACTGGATTCTCTCGCGAATGTTGTCGCGCTCGTTTCCGGTGATGCTGCGGTTCGCACCGAACTCCTTCTCAAGCATTGCGTAAACATCGGAACTAACTGGTGAATTTGGCGACAGCTCCGCGCCCACGCCCTTCTTGAGCAAGTAATCCGTGATGGTATTCAAACCCACCTTGAACTCCTTAGCCACCTGAATGAGCCTTATCTTTTTGTTATTTGTCATACTTTCTACTTCACTAATGGTTAAACTTTACTCCTCGAACTCTGCCTTCAAGACTGCAACAACCTTCTCGGCCTGCTCAATCTCCAAATCGGCGCGTGATGCAATCTCCTCAACTGGAAGCTCCAGGACGCTCTTTGCAGTGTCGCAACCGGCAGCCTTCAGTGCCTCGATAATCCAAGACTCGATCTCGTCGGCAAACTCTGTAAGTGCAACATCCTCCTCCTCAATCTCGCGATATACGTCGATGTCGTAGCCTGTGAGCATCTTCGAGAGGCGGATATTCAAACCACCCTTACCGATAGCGAGCGACACCTGATCGGGCTTGAGGTAAACCGAAGCTGTCTTGCGCTCCTCGTCGATTGTGATGCTTGAAATCTTCGCTGGGTTGAGCGAACGCTGAATCATAAGCTGAGCGTTGGCAGTGTAGTTCACCACGTCGATATTCTCGTTGCGAAGCTCCTTTACGATGGTGTAGATTCGTGAACCCTTCATACCCACACAAGCACCAACTGGATCAATGCGGTCGTCATACGACTCAACAGCCACCTTAGCTCTCTCGCCAGGGATACGAGCGATGTTCTTGATTGTGATAAGGCCGTCGAAAATCTCTGGCACCTCCTGCTCGAACAAGCGCTCGAGGAACTGGTTAGCCGTACGAGAAAGGATGATGCGAGGCTGATTGTTGTTCATCTCCACGCTCTTCACGATAGCCTTGATTGTATCGCCCTTGCGGTAGAAGTCGTTAGGAATCTGCTCGCTCTTTGGCAGGATAAGCTCATTCTCCTCATCATCCAAGAGCAACACCTCGCGCTTCCACACCTGATACACCTCGCCAGAGATAATCTCGCCCACCTTGTCTGAGTACTTCTCATAGAGGCTGGCCTTCTCCAGATCGAGCAGGCGTGAAGCCAAGTTCTGACGTAACGACAACACAGCACGACGACCAAACTGATTCATTCTAATCTGGTCTGAGTACTCATCACCCACCTCATAAGTGGTGTCGATAGCCTTCACCTCCGATACTGCAATCTGAGTGTTGGGGTTCTCCACCTGGCCATCCTCTACAACCTCGCGGTTACGCCAGATCTCAAGGTCGCCCTTCTCGGGGTTGATAATCACGTCGAAATTCTCGTCACTCTCAAACTGCTTCTGCAAAGCGTGACGAAATACATCTTCCAAAACGCCAATCATTGTTGACTTGTCGATGTTCTTCAGCTCTTTGAACTCGGCAAAGTTGCTGATAAGGTTTAAGTTTTCCATTGTGTGTTTAATTTATCTTTTTTTGTTTCTGATTATCACTTCGGGGGAGTATTACTTGAAATCGAGATACTCCTTTGTGTACTTTATCTCGTCGAAAGAGTAGGTGCGAACCACGTTCACCTCCACCTTGCGTTTCTTGCCCTCAACGGCCTGCTTCTCGGTGTATGAGATTGTGATGCCCTCGTCGTTTACCTCGTCGAGCTTGGCCAATACTTTGATTCCGCTAAGGAGTAACACCTCCACCGATGAGCCAATGAGCTTGCGGTACTGGCGGATGTTCTGCAACTCGGTGCCGATGCCTGCCGATGCCACAGTCAGCGAGAAATCCTCCTGGTCGCGGTCAAACTCAGCCTCGATTTTACGGCTCAGTTCGGCGCAACGCTCAATGGTTACCGATGTGTCGCTGTCGATAAGCAATTCCACTTCATTCATAGGCGAGCACTTACAGCTCACCGCAAAAAGGTCTGTGCCCTCCATCTCACGGTTGGCAATCTCAAGTATTTTAGCGCAATCTATCATAAATTGGTTGATTATATCTACGAAATAAGGGGACTTGCTCGTCCCCTTACTCTCTCTTTCACGATGCAAAAATAGTGAAAAAATGCTACAATACAAATTTTTTATAATTAAATATATGTATATCCGACAATTATCTCCTTTTTTTAGGGTTTTATCGCTCAAAAATGCGAGAAAAGAAGGGTAGTGCGGTGTAGAGTGCCGAATGCCAATACTCCCAGGTGTGTCCGCCATCTCTCACTCGCAGCTGATAAGGTATGCCTGCATTTCGCATAGCCAACACAAAGTTCATATTGCACTCGAAGAGGAAATCATCGTCGCCGCAATCCACATACCACTCAACACTTCGCAGTGCCTCCTTGCTCTTGTCGTCTGCATTTTTGACATACTCCACGCAACTGTGTTTGTTTGCGCTTTTGAGCATATGCCATATCTTGTCTTTCTCGTCGCGTGGAGCTGCCGTATTGGGCGCGCTGATGTGCATCAATGCGCTCATAGCATAGCAGGCGCAAAACATATCGGGATGGCGTTGCGCATAACTTGTTGAGCCACCTCCGCCCATCGACAATCCCGCAATGGCGCGAGATGACTTCTCGGCCTTGATTCGATACTGTTTCTCGATTGCGGGCAGGAACTCCTCGAAGAAGAAACGCTCGTATGCCCAGCCATCCATATCGAAGTAGCCATTCCACGCACCCTTATAGATGTCGCCGCCGGCATCGGGCGAAATAACAATCATATCGCACACCTCGCCCGAGGCTCGCAACTGAGTCATTACATCCTTCAGGTGTCCACGTCCTGGCCAATCCTCGTTGGTGCCGTTCATTCCGTGCAGCAGATATAGTACGGGGTAGTGTTTGTCGGTATCTTCGGCATAGCCTGCGGGTAGATATACCGAATAGTTGCGGTCGGCGTTGAGTATCTCGCTGTGGATGCTCTTCGTCTCTATGCGGCTTGCGCTGCGGGGTGTATTCAGAGTCTGGTCGGTGTTTTGAGCCAATGTGGTGAGCGCGATTAGGGTTGCAGCAATCGCAAAAATAAATTTTTTCATACAGGTTCTGGTGTTTTAAGTTTGGTCTGGTGGAAAAAGGGGTTGCTTAACAGATGTTAGCAACCCCAATTCGTAAGTAGTAGCCTTTTGGGCCGCCTTATTCAGCCGCGTTCTTTTTAACGTATGGCTTGATGCAACCACGCTTCGAAGAGCGTACAAAGTTGATCAGATAATCTCTCTCTGGCGACTGTGGCAACTCGGCCTCGGCCTTGTCGCAGGCGTTGATGTAGTTCAAGTCGCTCTGGAAGAGAATTCGGCACACGTCGTGGATAGCCATAATCTGCTCGTGGGTGAAGCCTCGGCGCGAAAGACCTGTACGGTTGATACCAGCATAGTGGTCGTCGTTTGAGGCTGTGATGTAGGGTGGGATATCCTTCGTAACGCCCGACATACCCTGAATCATTGCGTGGTCACCAATGTGAATCCACTGGTGGATAGCCGAGTGGCCGCCAATTACAACCCAATCGCCAACGTGTACCTCTCCTGCGATTGATACACCGTTCACAATCACACAGTTGCTGCCAATCACGCTATCGTGGCCAACGTGAGCATAGGCCATAATGAGGTTGTTCGAGCCGATGATGGTTGTGCCTGTTGAAGCAGTACCTCGGCTGATTGTCACACACTCACGAATCTCGCAGTTGTCGCCAATCTGTGCGGTTGTAACCTCACCCTTGAACTTCAAATCCTGAGGTGTGCAGGCGATTGATGCAAATGAGTGAATCTTGCAGTTCTTGCCGATTCTTGCTCCATCGTGAATTGTGGCCGAAGGGCCAACCCAGCAGCCGTCGCCCAAAACAACGTCGGCAGCGATATATGCGAATGGTTCTATGGTAACATTTTCTCCGATTTTGGCATCGGGGTGTACGTATGCTAAATTGCTGATCATAATTATATGTTATTCTGTTTTCTTCTTTTTCACAATTTGTGCCATAAGTTGAGCCTCACAAGCGAGCTGACCTCCAACAAAAGCCTTACCCATCATCATAGCAATGCCTCTGCGGATTGGCTCTATGAGGTGAGCCTCCAACTGAACTGTATCTCCAGGTACAACCTTACGCTTGAAGCGCACATTGTCTATACGAAGGAAATATGTAGAGTACTCTGTTGGATCATCTACTCCATTAAGCACCACAAGACCTCCAGCCTGAGCCAAAGCCTCGACCAACAACACACCTGGCATAACAGGCTCCTGAGGGAAGTGGCCAGTAAATTGTGGCTCATTTGCCGAGATATTCTTTATAGCACCAATCGACTTGTCGTCAATATGGAACACCTTGTCCACCAAAAGGAATGGATAGCGATGGGGGAGCAATTTCTGAATATCGTTGATGTCGAGCAACGCAGGCTTTGCGGGGTTGTATTTGAAAGCTGGCTTCTCGCCATCGCGACGGATGACAGAGATAAGCTGCTTCATAAACTCTGTATTGGCGTAGTGGCCTGGACGTGATGCCCACACTCTACCCTTGATACGCATACCGAGCAGCGCAAAATCGCCCAGCAGGTCGAGGAGTTTGTGGCGGGCCAACTCGTTGCTTGCACGCAACTGCAGGTTGTTCAGATAACCGCCAGTAACCTTGATATCATCCTTGTTGAATACTCGCTTAAGGTGCTCCAACTGCTCATCCGATACGGGATTCTCCACTACAACGATGGCGTTGTCCAAATCACCACCCTTTATGAGGTTCATCTTGAGCAGTGGCTCCAACTCGTGCAGGAATACAAACGTGCGGCAGGGGGCAATATTCTCAACATAGTCGTTGTAGAGGTCGAGCGTTGCATACTGGTTGCCGATAACCTTCGAATTGTAGTCAACGTGTACCGATACCGAGAACTCGTCGTCGGGGTAGATAATGATTGCCACACCCTTGTCTGGAATTGTATATACCTGCTTCTCGGTAACCTCGTAATATTTGCGGTCGGCACTCTGCTCCACGATGCCCACCTCGCTGATGCGCTGAACATACTCGCGAGCCGAGCCATCCATAATAGGCGTCTCAGGGCCGTCGATGTCGATAACTGCGTTATCCACGCCCATACTCCACAGAGCCGATACGATGTGCTCGATGGTGCTCACCTTCGCCTCACCGCTCTCGATGGTCGTGCCACGCGATGTGTCGGTCACATATTCGCAGAGCGCAGGAACTGTGGGCTGGCCCTCTATATCAACACGACGAAATACGATTCCATTGTTCTCTGGAGCTGGATTAACGGTCATATTAACCACTACTCCTGTATGTAAACCCTTGCCCGAAAATGATATCGAACCGCCAAGAGTCTGCTGTTTATTTTGCATAGTTTTACGTTAGTTTAGTCGATGATTAACAATTAACTATTACCCGCGACTGATAATAATGCGCGCAAATATAGTGATTATTTCGCAAAAAAACTCTATTTTTGCCAGAGATTTACAACTATGCAGAGTAATAATAGACCAAATACCGAGCCTCAAGCGGCTCAAAATGGCCCCGCAAGTGGGGCCCGACCTCGCCGACCACGTCGTCAGCGAATGAATCTTCCGTTTGATAACCGCAAGAAAGATGCGGGCGAATGGGCCTATGATCACCGTCTGGGCCTGAGCGTGATGGTTATTGCCTATCTCGTTTTGGGTATTGTCTTCTTCGCTTCAAAGATTGTCATCGGTCGCAAACCCCATATGCAGGGCATCTATGTCGATTTGCAGACTCTGGCCGAGCTGGAGGCCGAGAAGGAGCGACTGGAGCGTGAAATCGAGATGAAGCAACAGAGCCAGCTCGACTGGTCGGCCGTGAGGAATAAGATATCAAACGATGCCGAGTTGAATGAGAATCTCAAGGACGATAGAGGTACAAACACTTCGGCCATCAACGAGTCTGCCAAATCTATCGCCGCAGGTATGGCTGCCAATCGTGCTGCCTACGAGGCTGGTTTAGCCGAGGCGCAATCCATCCTCGAGCAGGATAGGGGCAATAATGGCCAGGATAGCGAAAAAAAGGATGTTCACATCAAGGGTGCCGTTACGGTACGCTTCAAGTTCGAGAATCCTGTGCGCACCAAGCGCGAACTGGTTATCCCTGCCTACCGATGCGAAACAGGCGGTCAGGTGATTTTGTCGGTCACTCTTAATCAGGGTGGCGAGGTCATTGCGGCTAAGGTGCTGGAGGGTGGTGACGAGATTATGCGCGAGGAGGCTTTGATGGCGGCTCGTGCCTCGTTGTTCAACATCGATCCATCGGCTCCTGCCCGCCACACAGGTACAATCACCTATACATTTGTACCACAGTAGCAGAACTTGAGATAAACGCTATAAATTGTTGATTGTTAAATAAAATAGTCTGCTGATGCAACGTATTTTCCACATACTTTTGTTGCCACTCCTTTTGGGGCTTTTCGGCATTGTCGGCTCTGCCGATGAGCCGCTCACCCAATCGGGAGCAACCCTTCTGTTGCAGCAGACAATCAGCCAGGCCGATGATTCGACTGGCGAGTGCGGGAGAGTATATACAAGCGATATGCTCAGCACCCCTTCGCCACGATGCGTTATGGCCGAGGAGGTGTCAAATGTGTTGTCGCACACATCGTCTGCACGCTATCGCGCATCGCGCCTCACCAAGTCTAAGATTATGGCCTCGGCGGTATCCGACCGTCGTGCGGGCCACGCCACTTTAATTTTTGAATATAATCACTTCACGTCGTCACTTCGTGTGGTTTACTACCTCTACACGTTGTGCCGACTTCGTATTTAGCCATACATCATTTTCGGCAATGTGCAATCATATCTCTGCATAGCAGTTCCTAACCTTTGCGGAGTTGTGGGGTATATCGCCGATGGAAATGCGCAGCACGGCCAAAAGGTTTAGTCGTGTCTGCGAGCTATTGTATGTGTAATTTGAAAATCAATACACAGGACGTATAACAGCTCTGTTTAACGTCGCTGTTTGTGTGTAATTTGTGTTTCTTGGGGGCGTGAGACACTGCTGTTATACACCTGTTTTTCGGAAATCTAAATACGGATTTATATGTCAAAAAGAGATATTTATGAGGCAATTTATGCCTTGCCCGATGTTAATATATCGCGACGACGTAAACCGCTCACCGTTCCCATTGCACTGCTTTTTTCGAGCTTTGCTCTGTTTGCGCTCAACTTTTTTATAGCCTCAACGGTCGAGATGTCAAATCTCAAATCGGCAGTGGTGCTGCTGGCCGTTATATTGCTTTTGGTGGGCTCGGTGCTGTTGCTTGTTCGCCTGAATGGTGGGGCCGATGTTCCCTATCACGAAGCTGATGGTTGCTACCTTAAGCGTGAGGAGCTAAAGTTCAATAAGGATAAGAAAGCCTACATTGCGACCTTGATTGCTAAGGCCGATTTTGCCTCCTTGCGCCTTATGAAACAGGATGGTGTTTCGGCTGTGACGGTGGTTACCTATTCGTCGCCTAAGAGTGGTTTTTATGCTTGCCAGGCGTTTGAGTATGTTGAGTTGGAGTTGCGCCCAATATGCGATATGCAATACACTAAAGGCGTTTAGTGCGTCGAGCCGAGGATGCCGAGAGTGGGGTAGTTGCCCCATCCTGCATAATATTTATTGACGGATTTTGTATTAGTTGTTTTCGGCAATCTTCGGCAATGTCTATTGGGGAACGATGATTGATTGAAATTTTTAAGGTTAATAATAGAATGTTTTTTGCTTCCCGTTGCGTGGCGTATTGTTCGGACGGTGTGGTATTATAGAAAATTACTTCAAGTAAATTATGGGAGAAAATCTTTTGCTGGTGTGGGCGTTGTTGCTCTTTGTGGCGGTTATGGCGGGTAAAGTCGCCTACCGTTTTGGAGCGCCCGCCCTGTTACTCTTTTTGGGTGTTGGTATGCTCTTTGGTCTTAGAACCATCAACTTTCACTCTTTCGAGATAACTCAGTTTATCGGTATGTTGGCACTCTGTATCATCCTCTTTTCGGGTGGTATGGATACCAAATTTTCGGAGATTAAACCCATTCTCGGGCCAGGTACCGTGCTTGCGACTTTAGGTGTGGCTCTCACCGCTTTGCTGGTGGGTGGTTTTATCTATATCTTCTCGTCGTGGGTAGGCTTGGCTCTGTCGTTCCCCGTAGCTTTGTTGTTGGCCTCAACGATGGCTTCAACCGATTCGGCTTCGGTCTTCTCTATTCTGCGTTCAAAGAAACAGGGCCTGCGCCAGAATCTCCGCCCATTGTTGGAGTTAGAGAGTGGTAGTAACGACCCTATGGCCTATATGCTCACCATCCTGCTCGTCTCGATTGCCGTCTCGTCGGGCCAGTCGGTGGGAGTGGGTGAGAGTATAGTTAAGTTCGTTATCCAGATGCTCGTTGGTGCTGGTCTCGGTTATGGTATTGGCCGCTTGGCAGTTTTTACCATCAACCATATCAATTTCAAGAGCAACACTTCGCTCTATACCGTCCTGTTGCTGGCCTTTGTCTTCTTCTCGTTCTCGTTCACTACCCTGGTGTGGGGTAACGGCTATTTGGCGGTATATATCACTGGTCTTGTGGTTGGTAATTACAAGATTGTACATAAGAGCAACCTTACGAGTTTTCTCGACGGATTCACTTGGCTGGCGCAGATTGTAATGTTCCTTACAATCGGTCTTTTGGTCAACTCCGATGAGTTGCTGCGTCCCGAAGTGCTTATCTTGGGATGTGCCGTTGGTGGATTCCTGATTTTGGTGGCCCGACCTATTGCGGTGCTTATTTCGCTTGCACCATTTCGCCGATTTACCTTCAAGGCGCGTATGTATGTGTCGTGGGTGGGCTTGCGAGGTGCAGTACCTATCATCTTTGCCACCTATCCCATTGTTGCGGGTGTCGAGAATGGTCACTTGATATTCAATGTAGTATTTTTGGTGACTCTTATCTCGCTTATCGTTCAGGGTACAACTGTCAGCGGTATGGCCAACTGGCTCGGTCTGGCATACGAGGAGAAGGAGCCTCTGTTCAAGGTGGGTGTGCCCGATAGTATCAAGAGTAGCTTCTCGGAGATGGAGGTTACCGATTCGATGCTTGCAGGAGGTTGTCAGCTCCGCAATATCGCTATCCCCGACAATACGTTGGTCATTATGATTTCGCGCGACAATGCCTACTTCGTGCCTCGAGGCAGTACCGAACTTGCTGTTGGCGACCGTCTGCTTGTTGTCTCCGACCGCAATGAGGAGGAGTTGCAGGCAATGTATGATACTCTTGGGATTAAAGATGTTATGAAGATAAAGTAAGAAAAAAGTATCGGAATCTTCCGATACTTTTTTCTTATTCCTTCTCAATTCTGTGCAGATGGCAGAATAGCAATTTCCCGTCATTATCTCTCAGGTGCATTCCGTTGCCTTCGCAGTAGCGGAACATATCGCACTCCTTGCACTCATCCTTGCGGGCCCACTCTCTATTGCGATAGACCTCGAAGCGGTTGTTCCACGCCTCCCAAAAATCATCTTTGTAGATGTTTCCTTGATGGTAGTTGCTGCGTATGCTTGTGCAGGCCGAGATTGAGCCGTCAGCCAAAATTGAGGCGATGTTGATGCCTGCATTGCAACTGAACAGGAACTTGCGCACATCACCCTCGTAGTTGCCCAAGAATCCCTCGCAACCATAGCTCAGTGTTATGCGTTTCTCCTCTTTGCGGTTGCGCTTGATGTAGTCGAGCATCTGGCGCAACTCCTCGTTGGTGAGCTGCAAATCGGGATCTTTGGCGGCACGTCCCGTTGGGAAGATTGAGAACAATCGCCACTCCTTCACACCCAGCGAGATGAGCAACTCTTTGATTTGGTCGAGCTGATGCAGATTGCGACGGTTGACGCACGTCACCACGTCGAATATGAAATTTGGATGCTTGCCCATCAGTCGAATGGCCTCCACCGCGCAGTCGAAACTCTTGTCGTTGCCACGCATCGAGTTGTGCTCCTCTTTTAGGCCGTCGAGGCTCACCGTTGCAGTATGCATACCGGCCGCCAGCAGGGCACGAAAACGCTTCTGTGTCATCGCCAGACCGTTTGTTACCATACCCCAGGGGAATCCCATATCATATATCGCCTTGCCGCACTGCTCTAAGTCGGGACGCATCAGCGGCTCACCACCTGTGATTATAACAAAGACTTTGTTTGGATTGGTGTGTGCTTTTATGCTTTCGAGCACCTTCAAGAAATCCTTGAGCGGCATATCGGGCTTGGCGGCCTCCTTGTGGCAGTCGCTACCGCAGTGGCGGCAGTTGAGATTGCAACGCAGAGTACACTCCCACATAAGTTGTGAGAGGTGATGCTCCTTCACGCGCTCCCTCTTTAGCTTTCGCCACAACTCTAACGCCAGTCTGCGACGCAGTGATAGTCGATTATTACTCATCCGATTCGTTGTTTTCGTTGTTGTCGGTTTCGCTATTATCCACAGAAGGCTTTGCTTCGAGCTTTACTTCGGTAGAGAGTATGAATTTGCCGTTATACCAACCGTTGCCTTCGCCTGTCTTCTCTTTCTCCATTTTGTAGGTCTCGATAATTCTCTCCTCAAAATGGCCGCCATTGTCTTCACTATCTACATCGGTGTATGTAGCTTGATATATTCCACCACTATCCCAATGTATGTAGTCGGTTGAATATCTGCCGTTTTCATCGGTAACGACTCTTGTAACTTCGGGATATATGTTGTTATATCCGTGTTTTTGAAGCACTACATTTATACCCTTAATCGGCTTGCCATCTTCATCGGTCACTGTGCCCATATATTTATAATCGGCAGTGGGTGTGCCATATTCGGCGGGGATGTCGGTAGCAGTTGTCTCTTCTTCATCGCACGCTACAAATCCCAATAACGAGATAATAGTTGTAAATAGCCAACTGAAAAATCTAAAATCCGTTTTCATAAGCTTCGGTTTTATTGGTTAGTTAATGTGGTCTGATGGTCGTGGCGGTAGATTACTCCACCTGCTCCTTGTCGCGCTCTTGTGGGTAGAGCTTCACCTCAGCCTTTCGCTCAAACTGGCCTCGATACCAACGATCCTGGGTGTCGTTCTCTTTGGTCTGAGTGCTTTTCATCTCTGATGCTTTTATCGAGGCCGGAGCAAACTCGCCACCGTTGAGCTCGCCATCGGTATCGGTAAACTCTATCTTGTAGATGCTTGTGTTTGTTTCGTTGTAGTATTCGCTCTCAAACTTGCCATCCTTGTCGGTCTTTAGTACAGCAACCTCAGGTCCGCTGACTTTATAACTCGAACCAATCAATGTGGCCTTGATTCCCTCGATTGGGTTGCCCTCCTCGTCGGTCACTGTGCCCATATATTTATAGTCGGCGTGAGGTGAGCCATATTCATCGGCCATTTTGCTTGGATCGTCGCTGCAACCCGCAAAACCGAGCGCAGTCAGAATTATCGAGCATATCCAGAGAAGTGGATTAGAAAAGATGGTTTTCATAGTTGTTGGCTTCTTGTTATAATATACATACACCCCAAAGTTAAGAAAAATTTTTTAATCAACAACTGTGGATTTGAGATTTTTTCGGAATGTTCGTGGCAAATTTTTCTTTGGGGCGGGGTTTTCGTCTGCTGGATGTTGTCGATATAAAATAAATATATACCTTTGTAATTTCCAATGAGTTGCTGTGTGGCATAAACTATAATTAATTACGATGAAGAAAATTGTTTCACTCTTGGTGCTTGCTCTTACAGCGAGCATTGCGCCTGTAATGGCCCAGAAGGCCGATTACAACATTATTCCACTGCCAAAAGAGGTGGTGGTTGACACAGCCCAGATGTTTACCCTGAGTAACGGTATGGGTATCGCTTACGATGCCTCTAATGCAGAACTTGCCCGCAATGTGGAGTTCCTCACCGCTTGGGTAGAGCAGGTGTCGGGTATCAAACTTGTGGCTACACCAGCCGACAAGAAGGCTCCTGTCCGTATTCAGCTCGGCTTCGCAGCCGACAAGAAGGCTAAGAAGGGTAGTAAGAACGAGCCTGCTGCCGAGCTCACCGAACAGCAGAAGGAGGCTTACATCCTCTCGGTAGATGAGAACGGTATCTTGATTCAGGCCCGCAATCCTATCGGTGTCTATCGTGCTGCGCAGACTTTGCGCAAGGCGTTACCTGTCGTTAAGGAGAATAAAGATGGCAAGGTGGAGATGCCTTTCGTTACAATTCAGGACGAGCCACGCTTCGAGTATCGTGGTGTATTGTTGGATTGCTCACGTCACTTCTTCACTGTCGATATGATTAAGCAGTTCCTCGATGCTATGTCGCTTCACGGTTGCAACCAGTTCCACTGGCACTTGACCGACGATCAGGGCTGGCGCTTCGAGGTGAAGGCGTTCCCTGGCCTTACTGAGAAGGGTAGCATCCGCGAGCAGACTGTTATCGGCCCTAATGCTGGCATCTACGATGGTCAGCCACACGGCGGCTATTACACTCAGGATGAGTGCCGCGATATTGTGCGTTATGCTGCCGAGCGTTATATCAATGTTGTTCCCGAGATTGACCTCCCTGGCCATATGCAGAGTGCTCTGCACGTATTCCCACACTTGGGTTGTACTGGCGGCCCATACCCCGTTAGAACATATTGGGGCGTAAGCCGCGAGGTGCTTTGTGCGGGTAATCCCGAGACTATGACATTCCTCAAGACCGTACTTGGTGAGTTGTGCGAGGTCTTCCCATCAAAGATGATTCATATCGGAGGTGACGAGTGTCCTAAAAACCGCTGGAAGGAGTGCCCTAAGTGTCAGGCTAAGGCTAAGGAGCTTGGTTTGGAGTATGATGGCAAGCACACTATCGAGAATCAGTTGCAGACCTATATCAACCGTGAGATTGAGAAGTTCCTCGCCGAGCGTGGTCGCGACATCATCGGCTGGGATGAGATTTTGGAGGGTGGTCTCACAGGTCGCTCTATCGTGATGTCGTGGCGTGGTACTAAGGGTGGTACTGCGGCGGCACAGCAGGGCCACCGTGTGATTATGAGCCCTAACGTCTTTGCCTACCTCGACCATCCCCAGCTCAAGGATGTGGCCAAGCAGCCACGCACCACAGGTAGCTACATCGTCTCTGCAAGCAAGGTGTACTCTTTGGAGCCAGTAATTCCAGAGAGTCTTACCGAGGAGCAGCAGAAGTATATCCTCGGCTCGCAGGTGAACCTCTGGACCGAGCACGTTGCTTATCCCGAGCACGCCTTCTATCAGCTTCTGCCACGTCTTGGTGCAGCCAGCGAGGTGCAGTGGTGTCGTCCCGAGCAGAAGGATTTCGAGAGCTTCAAGCAGCGTCTTCCACGCTTGAAGAAGCTCTATGATATGATGGGACTCCCATACTGCCGAGGTTTGGAGTAGTGGTAAAACCTCTCTAAAAGAGAAAATATCGGCTGCCGACTATCCCGCGATGGTCGGCAGTTTTTTTATGGGGTAGTTTGGACGCAAAAAAAAGTGCTGAAAAATTTGCAGAATAAAAAAATATATCTACCTTTGTTATCGAATAACGATAAACAATCAATTAAAACCGATAATAAATATATGTAAAACAAAATTTCAATCAGCTATTACAATTATCCTTATTGTCAACAATCAAACTATTGTTTAACCCAATTTAATCAACTATTTTTATTATGAAAATCTCAAAATCAATCCAGCGTCGTACCATCGTACTTATGGTATTCGTGGCACTCTTTGCTATCTTTCAGATAGCGCACTTTGCCACCCAAATTATCTACACCTCCAATCCCTACAGTGCCGAGAAGGGCTTTACCCATATTGGTACGCTCGACACATCATTAAAGGCCTCAGGCATCACCTCTGGGAAGTATGACGAGTTTGCGGTTGCAGTTGAGCGCGATACCGACGGTGAGCCATTGGTCGTGGCTCTGCCTGCTTCGATGATGCTCTTTTCGAAGAATCCCAACTACTCTCTTCCCGACCACTATGGCTGGAAGGCTAATAGGGTGGTGGGCTATTTGACATTGCTGTTGCTTGTTGTGATGGAGATAATTATTGGCTGGATATTGCTGAGTGCCATTCGTGGCTTCCGCACGGGCAATATCTTTAGTGCGCTCCACTCTCGCCTGTTGCGCTACTTGGCGGTGATAGCCTTTTTCTACTATGCTCTGGTTGAGAATCGCACGCTGTTCACTCAGCTTGCAGCGGGTGATATCTATGGCGATAAGATGGCCATAGATTTGTATAGCAGCCTGACTTTGAATGTCGAGGTCTTTATGATTCCACTTCTTTTGCTTATCTTTGCAGAGCTGATGGCCATTGCGGCACGAATGAATGAAGATGAAATAATGACAATTTAATATCCGACTATGCCTATTATCGTAAATTTAGATGTGATGCTTGCCCGCCGCAAGATGTCGCTTTCGGAGCTTTCCGAGCGTGTCGATATATCAATTGTCAACCTCTCGGTACTCAAAACAGGCAAGGCTAAGGCGATTCGTTTCTCCACGCTCGACGCCATCTGCCGCGAACTCAACTGCCAGCCTGGTGATATATTGGAATACTCTGCCCCTGCCGAGGAGTAGATTGCGTGTTACAAAGAATTGGGATTGTCCGACGCTTGCGTTAGACAATCCCTCTCTTATTTTGGTGTTATTACCCTATTTTGATGTCTCCTCCTCGAAAATCTGCTCAAAGATTGCTCTTAGGCGGGCGCGGTCTTTGGCTATGGCTCTCAGTTCGGCCAATTTCTCGGCGTTGTCCGATTCGGGTATCCACAATTTCAAGTATCCTCCCTCCTCGTACTTCTCGGCCAAGTGCTCCAACATTCTTTGCCAATGTCCCTCTTTCGATAGGTGAGCGTAGTGTGCCAAGCCATATTGCACCGTGCGGCGTAGAATGCTCATCGGCTCGATGGCTCTGTCGGCCTCGGCCACGATTCGGCCATATATCGAGCGTGGTTCTCGCTCTGCCGATGCTCGGTGATCTTCGGCCGCCTCGGCAATGGTTGCGATTTGCTCCGAGCTAAACCACTCGCGCAGCTTGTCGTCTGCCAAAATCAGCCGTGCCGACTCGGTGTGATGCCTCTCTCGCCCAAACTGCAAGCCTATATCGTGATACGCCGACACCACATAGACCATCTCCTCGTCCACATCATAATGCTTTGCAAGCCCTATGCTTCGCTCAATAACGGTTGTGGCGTGGTCGGTGCGATGCGCCGCATCGAAACCCTCATATCGCGGCAAAATCTCGTTTTCTATGTAGAAAATAATCTCCTCTCTAATCATAACACAAAATTACAAAAAAAGTTGTTCGATATTGCCTCGAACAACTTCATAATGCTTTATATTTTTGTGTAATCTATCACTATTTACCTGCACTTGTGCGCTGACCATTTTTCTGCATATGCTCTCTAAGCATCTTCTGGCCTTCTGGAGATTTGAAATACTCCTCGCGCTTCTGTCTCTCAATCTCTCTCTGCTTTATCTCCTCTTTCTGCCAATTTGCCAACGGAACTTTGTTGCTGTCAACTGGAATGTGAATTGTGCTGAAGATGATACCACCCATATCGTCGTGCTTGTCGGTTACGGCAATTTTCTCGACAAACTTCTTGCCCTTGTATTGCCATTTGAGCTCTACAACTTTGGCTCCCGAAGCGAGTTTGCTGCCGTAAATCTTCTTCGCATTTTCAAAACTTGCATTTTTCCACACGTCATACTTCTTGGCAAGCTCTCCGAGAGGTGCGATTTCGTATTTACAACTCTTTACATCAATGGTGTGGCTATAAAGTCTATTCTCATCAACACCATCTTTAAGGAATTTGTCAATCTGCTCTTGGTTTGAGAGTGCACCAACCTCTCTCCAACCGAGGAGTTTTAATTCGGGGTGCAAAATATCGTAAGCTCCCGCAGTCCATTTTAACTGTTGTTGCCAACGTAGAGCATTCTCTTCGTTTGCAAGTGATTCCACAGGCTTGAACTTGTTTCCTGCGTTGCAGGTGGCAATAGCTGCAATGCTGCAAAGCGCTATGCACAATGCTGATTTTACGAATTTTCTCATAACTTGATAGATTTAAGTTGTAATGGTTTCTAATTCTTTGCATATATAACGGGTATGCCGTTAAATTATTGCATTGCTAAATTAGTACTATTTTATTTATTTGTCAAGAGACTATAAATTTATTATGCAGTGATTTTGCATAAATATGTGATGTGTATGCATAAGGGGGGGGTGATTATCAGTGAGTTAGCTAAAATAAAAACTTGCATTATATAATGCAGGTTTTTAATTATGCACTATGTGTAAAAAAATAAAAATAGCCAAATCTGTGGAATTCGGCTATTTTTATCACAAGTATTTTTTATCTATTCGATAGTCCAAGTCTCGCCTGAGTGCAAAAGGTCGTCCACCGAGCGAATCTTAGCCGAAGCCTTCACCTCAGCCACCTGCTCCTCGACCTTCTTGTCATAGACGTTCTCGTCATCAACGTCGCGGATAACACCCACAGCCACTGGATACTCAGGATACTTCATAGCGGCCAGCATCGAGTGCAGCGTTGTATCCTTGCAGTGTGCATCGTGAACGAGCACATCGTCCAATGTGTAGCCATCCTCGCCCACAGTCACAACCTTCAGGCGCATATCCTCGAATACCAAACCCTTGTTGTGCTCCTCGCCAAAGAGCATCTTCTCGCCGTGACGCAGAGTGATGGTGTTCTTTGTGCGTGTAACCTTGTCGGCTGCGAAGTTTGCGTGAGTCTTGTCGTTGAAGATAACGCAGTTTACCAGAGCCTCCACAACAGCCATACCCTTGTGCTTTGCCGCAGCCACCAAGCAATCCTTTGTCAGCATCACCTCGGCGTCGATTGTGCGGGCAAAGAATGTACCCTTAGCACCAATCACAAGCTCACCTGGAGTAAATGGCTTCTCCACAGTACCAAATGGCGAAGTCTTTGTAATCTTGCCGAGCTTTGTGGTAGGAGAGTACTGGCCCTTCGTTAGACCGTAAATCTCGTTGTTGAAGAGAATCACGTTCAGGTCGATGTTGCGACGGATGGCGTGGATGAAGTGGTTACCACCAATAGCCAGCGAGTCGCCGTCACCTGTGCATACCCACACGCTCAGGTCGGGATTAGCCACCTTGATACCTGTTGCGATAGCGTTGGCACGGCCGTGAATGGTGTGGAAACCATAGGTCTTCATATAGTAGATGAAACGTGACGAGCAACCGATACCCGACACGAATGTAAACTTGTTGTGTGGGATATCCAACGCATCGGCCACCTCGGGCATAGCGCGCTGTACGGCATTCAGAATAGCGTGGTCACCACAACCTGGGCACCACTTTACAATCTGGTCGCTCTTAAAATCCGCGGGAGTATATTTATAATCTGCCATAATCTCTCTTAAAGTAATGAGTTAAACTTCTCTTTAAGCTCCACGACAGTAAAGGGCTGACCCTCTGTCTTGTTGAACTGCTCGAATGTGAACTCCTGGAAGTTCTGACGCAAGTAGTTTGCAAACTGGCCCTCGTTGAGCTCGCATACAACAATGTGCTTGTGGCCCTTCAAAAGCTCCTTCACGCCGTGTGGCAGTGGGTTGATGTAGTTGAAGTGCAAGTGTGCAACGCTCTTGCCCTGCTCCTGCAACTCGGCTACGGCAGCCTCCAAGTGGCCCTTTGTACCACCCCAGCCAATAACGAGTACATCAGCATCGGCAGCACCCACAACCTCTGGTGCAGGCAATACGTCTGCCACCTTCGCCACCTTAGCAGCGCGTGTGCGAGTCATCTCCTGGTGGTTTGCAGGATCGTGCGAGATTGTACCTCTGAGCTTATCCTTCTCCAAACCGCCAATTCTGTGCTCCAAGCCCTCTGAGCCAGGGAATGCCCAGCCGCGAGCCAACTTCTCATCACGAGCGTATGGCTTGAACTCCTCACCCTCGGCTACGGCCTTCACAATTGGAGGGTTGATTGCTGGATAGTCGGCCATTGATGGGATGCGCCAGGGCTCCGAACCGTTGGCGATAAATCCGTCGGTCAAGAGCACAACAGGAGTCATATGCTCCATTGCAATCTTACCAGCCATAAATGCGTAGTGGAAGCAGTCGCTTGGTGATGATGCTGCGATAACCACAGTTGGGCACTCGCCGTTTCGGCCATACAAAGCCTGCATCAAGTCGCTCTGCTCGGTCTTGGTTGGAAGACCTGTTGATGGGCCACCGCGCTGCACGTCAACCACCACGAGTGGCAACTCAGCCATTACAGCCAATCCCAAAGCCTCGCTCTTGAGCGAAAGACCAGGACCAGATGTTGTTGTTACGGCGAAGTTACCAGCATAAGCAGCACCGATAGATGTACAGATACCTGCAATCTCATCCTCGGCCTGCACGGTCTTCACGCCCAAATCCTTGCGCTTTGCTAACTCCTCAAGGATTACAGTTGCAGGAGTGATAGGGTATGAACCACAGAAGAGTGGCAGGCCCGACTTCTCGCTCGCCGCGCAGAATCCCCAAGCTGTAGCCACGTTACCATTGATTGAGCGATATACACCCTTCTCCAATGGTGCTGGAGCTACTGAGTATGTATTTGCAAACTGATGAGTGTTTGCCGCATAGTTGTAACCAGCATCAATAGCGCGCTTGTTGGCCTCGGCAACAACAGGATTCTTCTTCTGGAACTTGTCGCTCAGGTAACGCTTTGCGTAATCCTCTGGCATATTGTAGATGTAGAAGCAGATACCGAGTGCAAACATATTCTTACACTTCACCACCGACTTGTTGTCCAAGCCCATATCCGCCAAAGCACCCTTTGTCATTGTGGTGATTGTTGGTACTACCACATTGTAACCCTCCAAGCCCAACTCGGTGATTGGATCCAATGTCTTGTAGCCAGCCTTCTTGATGTTCTCCTCGGTGAGGGTGTCGCCGTCGATAATCACCGTTGCATCCTTCTTGAGCCACTTGCGGTTGGCTATAAGTGCTGCGGGGTTCATTGCAACCAACACGTCGCAGTAGTCTCCTGGGTTGGTCACTTTGCCTGCTCCGATGTGTACCTGGAAGCCTGAAACACCAGCCACAGTACCTTGTGGAGCACGAATTTCGGCAGGGTAGTCGGGGAATGTAGAGATTCCATTACCAATCAAGGCCGATGTGTTCGAGAAGAGCGTACCTGTCATCTGCATACCGTCACCAGAGTCACCTGAGAAACGGATAACAACATCTTTCAGCTCTTTCGCGTTAAGATTCTCCATAAAAATTATATGTTTTGGTTTAGTTATTTTGCTTTTATCCATACAAAGATAAACGATTATTCGTATCGTTATCCCTTTCGGGGCGAAAATTTTATATAAAATTTAACCCTGCCTAAGGTTTTGTTCCAAAGGCAGGGTTCTATTTGGTGACTTTTGTGGAAATTTTTGCGAAAATTTCGCGAGATTTTTGTGTGGCTTATCTCGCTATTGTTTGCTCTTTTGGGCGAGGTACATTCCCACAAGAATCAGCGTTGTACCCACCATTGCAAGTGGCGTGATATGCTCATTTAGCACGATGTGTGACGTAATCATTGCCACGATTGGGTTAATGTAGAGATAGTTGGTCGAGCGCACCGCTCCTAACTTGATAATCACCACGTTCCACGTCCAGTAGCATATAAGCGAAGCCAGCAATCCCAAGAACAGAAGATTGCCTATCACCACAGGGCGAGTAAGCATCTCAAGTGTGACTTCGTATGGCTCGATAGCAAAGTAGGGTAGCAGCGTAAGCACTCCATAGAAGAACACCTTGCGGGTGATTGTCAATGAGTCATACTTGGTTTCAACCTTTGGAATTATTATGCTGTAAATCACCCACATAACGGCGGCACCTAAAGTTAGCAAATCGCCCAGGGGGTTGAGTTTCAGTATAAATTCTCCGTTGAATACCACAAGCGCCACTCCCGATAGCGACAGCAGCGAAAAACCATACAATCGCTTCGAGATTTTCTCTTTGCGGTTGGTCAAATGTACGGCCAGCGTGGTAAGCAGAGGTGTTGCCGCAATGATGATTGCCACGTTTGATGCCTGAGTGTAGAGCAGTGCGCTATTCTCCAACAGGAAATATAGCGAGCCGCCACTCACTCCGAGCAGCATCATCAGCGCCTCGTCGCGCCAGTTGTTGCACAACAGTTTCCCTTTGACGAATGGTAACATACAGAGATACGACATAGCAAACCTGAGGAACATAATCTCGGCGGGTGACATTCCCTCCTCCAAGAGTAGTTTCGAGCTTACGAATGTTGTGCCCCATATCGCAGCGGTGAGTATGGCTATTATGTGATAGATGCTCTGCGAAGATTGCTTTGAAATAGTTTGCTGCGACATATTCTATCTTATGGAGTTCATTCTGATACTTGCCTTAACCAGCGCGATGGCTCTGATTCGACTCATCTCTATATCCTTGTCGGCGTGGTGTGGGTTCTGGCTTACGAGCTTAACATATCCTTCGCGCTCCGATTTCTGGATATACTTCACAGTGATATACTCCTCGCCATCGAGGTCAATCGAGAGCAGATACATATCGCCCCAGAAGATGCTGTTGATATCCTGCAACTGCTTGTAGAGAACTATATCGCCACTCTTTAGGAGCGGATACATCGAATCTCCCACGATGTATATCGCGCCGTCGCACTTTGGCAGGTTGGGGATGTGGATGTAGTTTATCGGCTTGTTTGCGCCCTGCTCCTCGAACAAAGGCACCAATCCTGCCGTACCCTCCACCGAGTAGAGTGGCACGCTTTGCATAGGTAGCGAGTTATCCGAACGCAGGCGGAAGGCCGTATAGTCAGGCTCCGCATTGAACATCTCGCCCTTGCCCGATTCAAGCCATTCGGGGTTTACGTTCAAATCTTGAACAAGTATATTTTTGTTTCTTGTCGATAGTCCGCACTTGCCTGTTTCAATCATCGACAAAGCTGCCTTGCCGATGCCAAGTCGCTGAGCCAGTTGCTCTTGTGTGAGTTTCAGCTCTTTTCTTATCAATTTTACTCGCTCTCCCATAATTAAGTTATAAGAAAATATTATATCAAAAATTTGTACAAACTTCTTTGAAAGTTCAATAAATGAATATATCTTTGCACTGCAAAGTTAAACAATTTGAATTTAACTTGCAAATTTCTATCCATTTATTTACTTTAAAATTTACCTTTTATGTTTAATGTAACTTCGGTTATTTACGGCCGTGTGGCCGAAATAATCACCGACCGCATTGGTCACACCGACTACCTTCGCGAGAGTTTTGAGTTTGAGTGCGATGGTGTTTTATGCAAAATGTTGTTTACGGCGGTGCTCTATCGCAAGCGGCTTGCTATGCCCGAAGGCGAGTATGAAGTGGTGGCTGACATCGTGCCGGTCTGGTGGGAGTTTCACACATTTTGTGAGGATGGTGAAATGTTGAATGATTTTTCGTTCAATGAGCTTAGAAATTACTTTAAGTAAACCCTTTGAAAAACCTTTATACCAATAATTTATGAATAAAATCAAAAAGTTGCAACGCGCCCTTAAAGCCCAGTTTATGGAGGATATCAAAACCTTAACTTTAATTGAAGATGAAAACTCTGCTCAAAATCAGCCTGTTGCATCGTTTGAGGAGTATGCTACAAGGGTATATCCTTTTGTTGAGATATGTAACTTTCACAAAGTCTATTATCGCCTGCTTCAGCTCTTTGCTGAGGGGCGAATCCGCAAACTGATGGTCTCTATGCCGCCACAGCACGGCAAGAGTGTTGGGGCGAGTACGCTGCTGCCGTCATATATGTTGGGGCTCAATCCCGATATGAGAATTGCCATTGCCTCATACTCTGCCTCGCTTGCTAATAAATTTAACCGCCGAGTTCAACGAATTATCGAGAGTAGAGAGTATGGCTCGGCATTTCCCGACACCCGAATAAAGTGTGGTGGTAAGCCGCCGCAGTATCTGCGAACGGCCGACGAGGTGGAGATAGTGGAGCACGAAGGTTGCCTGCTCTCGGTTGGTCGCGAAGGCTCGCTTACGGGAAACAGGGTGGACTGCTTTATCCTCGACGACCTCTATAAAGATGCTATGGAGGCCAATTCGCCGCTTGTTCGCGAAAATTGCTGGGAGTGGTACACCTCGGTTGTGCGTACCCGTATGCACAACGCCTCGCAGGAGCTGATAGTCTTTACCCGTTGGCACGAGGATGATTTGATTGGTGTGCTGCGCCGAAAGGAGGGGTGTGTGGATATGCGAGAGTGGGGCGATATTGAGCGTCTTGGGGCAGATGATTGGTTGTGCCTGAATTTCGAGGCGATAAAGACGTGTGAACCCTCTGAAATAGATCCCCGCGAGGCTGGCGAGGCTCTGTGGCCCGAAAGGCAGAGTGTGGAGCTGTTGGAGGCAAAACGCCGATTGGATGCGCTTAGGTTTGAGTGTATGTATCAGGGGCGTCCCTCATCGCCTGGAGGATTGTTGTATGGCGATGGGTTTGGTGAATACGACACCCTGCCACGCGAGATTGTCACGCGCTCCAACTACACCGATACGGCCGATATGGGTGATGATTACTTATGCTCGATGTCGTATGCTGTTGATGCTGATGGCGTGATATATATAACCGATGTGGTCTATTCCCGCGAGCCTATGGAGCTAACCGAGCAGATGGTTGCAGATATGCTGATGGCGTCAGCCACGCCTCGTGCGCTTATCGAGAGTAATAACGGTGGTCGAGGTTTTGCCCGAGCTGTGCAGAAGTTAGCACCGAGGGTGAAGGTGGAGTGGTTTCACCAGAGCGGCAACAAGGAGGCACGAATACTCTCCAATTCGGCCACAGCCCAACATCTGGTGCGCTTTCCTCGTGGTTGGTCGCAACGCTGGCCAGAGTTGTATGCTCATCTTACGACCTACCGTCGCGACTTCAAGGCCAACCGTTGGCACGATGCCGCCGATGTTGTTACGGGCATCGTCGAGCGCGAAGCCACCTCTTCGCGCCCCACAAAAATCACCCGCTTCGGTTTTATATAGCCTTTGCCCAATGTGCAGCAAACAAAGAAGTTGTCTAATAAGGCTCTTTTGGCATCTGGCTCGACCTCGAATTCCTCATTTACGCTTTAGTAAACTGCGGATTCTCAGTCTTCGACCAGCCTCAAAATAGCTCTTGTTATACAACTTCTAACGAAATGTGGTTGCCCGACGTACTTGTTGGACAACCACATTTTGTTAAGATTATTTAATCATTTTTCACTCTATTTTCTGTATTTCGCCTTTGCCTCGCCGCTGGAACTAATTGTTATTGTACGGACGGTGCCGTCGGGTAGAGTGATGGTTTGATTGTGGGTTACGGGTATTACCGACACTTGCGCTTTGACACCACTCGATGCTTTACTTGAGCCACTGGCTGAGTTGCTCACCGATGGGCGAATCTCCCTCTTTGCGGGAGCATTGTTCTTTGCATTTTGCCAAGAGGTATTAACTATAACAGGTGGGTGCAAAGGTTTGAAATCCTTTGGTCTATCCAGACGATATGGCACACCACGAGTTGCAGCAGCCGTCTTGCGGTTCTTGGCATCCCACTCCACAAACTCCTCGTAGTCGTACTCCCAATCCTCGCCATAAGCCAACTTGTGAATACGGTAGTAAATCGCCTCGCGAGATGGAGCATTGAAGCCGCCAGTATTGTCGTTCATAATACTATTGACGGTTGGTTTATATGCGCCAGTCCAATATGTAAATGCACCCTCAAACACACCCAATCCATCGTTTGCGTAACGACGATCAGTGAGGAAGTGGCTCCACTTAACCTTTGTTGGATCACTTGTGAAATCTGCATTCTTCCACCAACCGTAAGGCTCATAACTCTTTCTTTGTTCAATCTCAGAATCGGGCATTGCTCCCATATCCTTGTAGGCATACTCGTCGGCAAGTTTCGAGAAACCGTGACCTCCCGCCTCGTGATGAAGCACTTGGGCTAATGCAGTATCATCAACGCCAACAGGGAAATATGAAATTGATACACCGTCGCCCCAGTCGCCGTTACCAGATGGACTATACATATAGCAAGTTCCTGCATACGCCTTTGAATTCATCATAACAACAATCAAGGCGTCGTTCATTCGCTCTGCTCCAATTGCTTTTTCTGCATAAGAGAATACCCTCTGGTCATTACCTCCTACAAGTGTTTCTCCTCCAAAGTAGCCAGCAAAGGTTGTTGATGATTCGTCAGTATATATCTCATTATCCGATACAGCCGTTACCGAGTAAACATTGAAATGGTCTCGATAAGACTTATAAGGCTCTTCTGTAAAGAATTTTTCCATTGCGGTATTCATCACCTTATCGTATGTACCATCTGCAATCAGCCTGTCTGAATAGGCATCGCCCATCAATACAATGTCAATTCCCTCGCCCTTTGCAGCTCTCTGCAAAGTCTTAACTTTTCCATCAGCAGAGTAGTCTGTAGACTTATAGAGCAGATCATCATAATCAACATCGTTAGGTGGTCCTAATTTAGTCAATAAAAAGTTGTCAATGTCTTTATAAGAATCATATTCACATATAAATTCCAAATAACCTTCGCTATTGACAATATTGATGCATGGGGTAGAGCTATGATAAGAGAAAAAAATGTTATACAAATCATTCTCGTTATTAATGCCTATGTCAAAACAAGGCCATGTCGCTCCGAATAACTGATTTTCGGCTAAAAGTTCCTCCTTTGTTCCCTCGCTCAACGCAATAACCTCAAAGCCTTTTTCCTTGTATTGGGTATACAATTTAACCATAGTAGGCATAAAGGCTTGCGAGAATGGACACCAATCCTCAAAATTGAAGATTGCGGTATATTTATTATTTTTATATACCGAGTCATCTATTGTATTACCATATATGTCGGTAGCCGAGAATTTAGGAGCGGGAATTTTTAAGTTCTCTCGGCTTATACCACCACCTATTTCGGCGGATTGATTGATAATCCATAACCAATCTTCTGGCCAGTAAGAGGCATTCATAATCGATTCGGGCACCTTACCACTTAATCCATTGGCGTTAAGTACAACGCTACGTAGTTGTTTCAAATTACCCAATGATTCGGGGATAGAGCCAGTTAATTTGTTCCAACTGAGATTTAGGTATTTAAGCTGCTCCAAATTGCCTATTTCCGAAGGTATTTGTCCGGTCAATTTGTTAGAACTCAAATCTAACGTCTCAATATATTCACAATCAGCAATGGCTTCAGGAATTGAACCTTGGAGATTGTTAGATCGAAGCTCTATAGATCTAACTACACCTTTAGGGGCATCACCATCACCATACCATCCTGATTTGACAGTAATGCCATACCACTCTTTAATTGGTTTGTCCGAACACCAATTCTCATTGTTTTTCCAGTTGTCGCCATCCGTTGCATTATAGAGTGCAATCAGAGCTTTTCTCTCTTTCTCGAATGTTTCATTCTCGCCTCGTTGTTTAATGGTTATGGTCTGCGTAGCACTACCTCCCGAAATGGTTATTGTACCCTCTCGATTCTCATCACGTAAGTTCGTCGCTATATTGAAATACAAATTCTTACTCTCCAATGCACGAGTCTCCACTTGGCGAATCCAATTCTTAGCGTCGTCAGAAATGGTTATCGTAATATCAGCATTTGTCAGAATCTCAAAATCAAGATTACCTCCAGCAACACCAAGCTTATACTCATTTTCAGCCAAAACAATAGCATCTCTCTGCATCTGCTTAATGGCAACAACTTCTGAAAGATTGTTCTCCTTGTGGGTGAATTTTATCTCAGCCGAGCGTTGGTCATAGTCTTCGTTTGGCTGGATGTCGAAACGATACGTATTGGTTGATGCCGCACGAGTAGTATTCTCCGAAATCCAATCTGCGTCGGTAGGCATTTCAACCGCAACATCGACATTACTCTTTACCTCCACAGCGATAGTCTCGCCATCAGATGATACAACATACTCATTCTGTGAGATTACGATTGATGGCTTGCCACCAGCCTGATAGATTGTTACTACCTCATTGAACTCGCCACTCTTGATAGCAATTTTACCCTCACGTTTCTCGGTGTCGTCGTTTTCAGCAACAGAGAATGTGAGTGTAGAGGTCTTCATCGCACGAGTACCCTCATACTTAATCCACTCCTGTGCCAGCCCGTTAATAACATACTCAAAGTCGATATTTGCCTTGACTTCAATATTTACCTCGCCGCCTTCGGCTCCAATCTCAAATTTTGATGATGTAACCGTCAGCGCATCCTTCTGCTTCTGTGATACCGAGATGGTCTTTTGTGCGCTTCCTGCCTTGATGCGAATAGAAGCGTTGCGCTCGTCGGGAGTATCGTTGTCATTTGCAGTAATCGTGATGGTTGCATTGCCCGCAGAGCCATTTTGAGGTGATATGCTCAACCAACTGTCGGCGCGGTCATTAAGAATCTCGGCAATCCAGTCAACGGTAGATGAGAGTGTGATTTTCTCCTCGTTGGCCAACTCGTCAAACGAGACCGAAGTCTTGCTGAGAGTAATAAGCGGGGTTGCAGGCTTATCGCCGCCATTGTCCGAACCGTTATCAGCAGGTTCGCCTTTTGAGCAAGCAACGATGGTTAAAAGTATCGCTGCGTAGTAGAATAACTGCTTCATATTTTGTGTGTTTTAATATTATCTTTTGATTAGATTTTGCCAAAGTTAGCTATTTTTTTGGAAAGATATTTGTTGCGCCCCTATATTTATTACTTTGAAGCTCAGGGTAGCTGCTTGGTAGAATCTATTCTGCACTCGATTAACTCCTGTTTTACTTGTGTGTTTAAGGGCGAAAAAGTATCTTTGCAAGTGAAATTGTAAATTGTATATTTATGAATAAGATGTCAAAAAGGCTTATGTTGTGTAGCCTTATAATCTGTGCCTTTAGTATCGTTGGTTGCTCCAATATAGCTGACACAGAGGACGAAGTGAAAAGTATTGAATTGCTGCGTACAACTGAAAGTTGGGATGGGGCGGAACTGCCCGATTATCCGCAGGGACGTCCAGAGTTGGTGGCAGTGAAATATATCATCCCTCCAGGTAAGAAGTTGGGATGGCATCATCACGTGGCTATGAACCACGGCGTGTTGGTGAATGGTGAACTGACCATCATCGCACAAGATGGAAAGACTAAGGTGATGCGTGCGGGTGAGGTAGTAGTGGAGATGGTTGATGCTATTCATCACGGCGAGAACCGAGGTACAGAACCTGTTGTGCTTTATATGTTCTACCTCTCGCAAAAAGATATGCCTTTGTCGGTGCAGCATCCAGAAATTCCTTTGGAATAAATTTAGAAACTGCACAAACAACGATTTAGAATTGTTCAACCTCAGAGGATGCCGATTCCTCTAAGACGATAAATAAGGGCTTGCTGTAAATTTTTCTCTTTAGACTAAAATTTGCAGTGAGCTTTTTTTGCGACTCAGCCAACATTTGAGGTGTTTCCTCGAAAACCATCTTCACTCTTAATCGCAGGGAGAGATATTTTGGTGAGTGGCTGAGCGTGTATAGCATATAAATATAATGCCCAAACCTTGCCGTTATCGGCAAGAAATGCTATATTTGCGGTGTAGTTCGGCAACAAACTTGCCGATAGATAAGATATGGAGTATTTGTCAGTAAGCGAATTTGCAAAGAGGTACAATGTTTCAGAGCGAACAATCCGCAACTATTGTGCTGTGGGGAAGATTGAGGGTGCGACACTCGTGGGAAAGAGTTGGATGATTCCTGCAGATGCTGAGTTGCCCAAACGTGGTCAGCAGCGTAAGCGCGTTATGCCCCTGCTTGCGGTGCTTCGAGAACAGAAGCAAATGCAACTCAGAGGAGGTATATATCATCGTACGCAGATTGATATGACCTACAACTCAAATCATATTGAGGGTAGTCGCCTCACGCACGACCAGACACGATACATCTTCGAGACAAATACCATCGGCATAACAGATGAGAGTGTGAATATTGACGACATCATCGAAACCTCTAACCATTTTAGGTGTATCGATTATATAATTGATAATGCTGAGTTGCGTTTAACGGAGAGCATAATCAAGCAATTGCATATGCTATTAAAAGCGGGGACATCAGATGGCCGCAAAGAATGGTTTGCAGTGGGTGAGTATAAGCGTTATCCAAATGAAGTTGGCGGTATGGATACCACCGAGCCAGAGAATGTAGCAAAAGAGATGCGAGCATTGTTGAAGGAGTATAACGCTATCAAAAAAAAGTCGCTTGAAGATATTATAGATTTACATCAGCGATTCGAGGTGATTCACCCATTCCAGGATGGTAATGGTCGTGTAGGTAGATTGATTATGTTTAAGGAGTGTATGGCTAATGGCTTAGTGCCGTTTATTATCACCGAGGAGTTAAAGATGTTCTATTACCGAGGATTGCGTGAATGGGATCGAATTAGAGGATTCCTGCTTGATACTTGCCTAACAGCCCAAGATAACTATAAAGCGCTACTTGATTATTTCCGAGTGCCGTATAAGTAGGATTATGGGGTGGTGCGATTTACCTCGAAACAAACGCCTTTGCCGAGAGTTTCAACGCAAAAGTTAAAGCTTTCAGAAATCAGTTCCGTGGCGTTAGCGACATACCATTCTTCATCTTCAGACTAAAAATAATTTTTGCTTAACTTTTTTATCGCCCCACCGGAAATTGCAGGTGATCCGAAAAACCACCATAAAACGGCCAAAATACAACACGAAAAAAGCGGTCACCTGATTGGTAACCGCCTTATTTTCAGTGACTCCGACAGGATTCAAACCTGTAACCGCTTGATCCGTAGTCAAGTACTCTATTCAGTTGAGCTACGGAGCCATTTCCTGATTGCGAGTGCAAATATAGGGTGTTTTTTTTTACCGTGCAAATTTTTTGAGCAATATTTTCATCTTTTTTTTACGCTTTTTTCTTAAGGCGCTGATGCTCAGTGGGATAATTTTTCGCAATTTTTCGCCTAAATTCCGAAGCAATGCTTCAATTCGTGCAATAAAGCCTCGCCGTGCAGATTGCGGGCGACGATAATTCCTTCGGGTGAAATCAGGAAATTTGCAGGAATACTCTGCAAACAGTACTGTTCAACGATGGAAATTTCGCCCTCTTTGGGCAAATCTATGGCGTTTGTCCACAACATTTGGTTCTGCATAACAAACGTGCGCCAGCGCTGAGGATCTCTGTCGAGCGATATGCTGCATATCTCAAGCCCCAAAACGGCATATTTCGAGTAAATCTCGCGCAGCATAGGTATCTCCTCGCAGCAGGGCTCGCACCACGAAGCCCAGAAATCAAGTAGAACCCACTTTCCCTGTCCGCAAATCTTAGATAATGACGAGCGACCAGCCATTGTGCGCAGTGGGGTGTCGATGAATGGTTGTCCTATCTCGCTTTTGGCATACTGCTCGATGTACTCCTCGAATTGACTCATCACTGCCAAGCGGCGCATCTTGGGCGAGAACTGCATCAATCTTACTCGCATATCCTCGGCACTCATCGAGCGCGACTCCTGGCTGAGAAATAGCTCTACACCTATTATATTGTCGAGGTTGTTGCTCACTCCGGTCGAAAGAATATCCTGATATTTGAACATCAGCGATTCATAAGCCTCGTCGGGACTCTCGTCATCGGGCGAAATCTGACTTATCTGGCGTGCAATATCTGATAGGCGTTGCATTATTATATTGTACTTGTCGTTTATTGGGCCACCCTCAGCCTTGTAGCCGCCCTCGGCGATGGCTTTGATAGTCAGGCGTGCCTCCTCGATTAGAAGTATGGTGAGCGTGTTGCCGTTGTCGTCGCACACAAAGGCTGTTGTGGGCTCACCTATGCGGCCAGTCAATCGGAACGCGTTGTTGTCGTCAACTGTGGCCGATGCGAGAGTGTCGATTGAGGTGTTGTTCTCCACAACGAGATAGACCTCGCTCGCGGCGTTGTCTGCGAGTTGACCATTAATGTCGAATTTTACTCCTCTTTGGCAAGAGCAGAGTGCGAAGCATAGGCCGACTATGAGGGCGGAGTATGATATAATGTGTTTCATTGTGATACTTGTTTGGTTATTGCAAATGTACGAAAAATATGAGGAAAATGATGTCATTTAGTGCAATAACGTCCGCAGGGTGGGTTATATTGTTTGGAATGAGGATTTTTGTGATAGATTTTGCAGAGAGGAAAAATGGGTGAAAAATAGCAATAAAAAACGGAGCAACAACTTTCGCTGTCGCTCCGCTGAGTTGTGCCGAATTAGGCTTAGGCGTTGGCTGCAACGGCCTCGGCTTTTACCTTATATTCTGCTTTAAGTGATTCTATCAACTCATTGACGCTTACGATTTTGTCGCAACGCCAAGCGTTAGAGCCGCAGAATGCGTAACCGTTCTCCATCTTGCCTCGGAAGGCGTTGTAGAGAGCCAGCATAATGCAGTATGGTGAATTTTCGATATTGCAAGTTTTGATGCAGTTGAACGGGCAAGCCTTTGGCTGCTTCAGGCCCTCCTTCACCTTCTGCAGGAAGTTGTTGTGCAGAGCGCGGCCAGGCATACCGACAGGGCTTTGGATAATCTCGATATCCTCCTGTTTTGCGTCGATATAGCACTGCTTGAATGCCTCCGATGCGTCGCACTCCTCTGTGGTGACGAAGCGTGTACCCATCTGCGCTGCATCAGCACCAAGTGCCATAATATTGTAAATATCCTCGCCAGAGTAGATTCCACCGCCTGCAATTACGGGAATCTCCTTGCCGTGCTGCTGCTCCAGCTCCCTGACTGTTGCAACCACCTCTGGTACGGTCTTCTCAAGTGAGAAGTTCTCGTCGTCGAGCTGCTCGTGACTGTAACCCAAGTGGCCACCAGCCTTTGGCCCTTCAACCACCACTGCATCGGGCAGGTAGTTATACTCGCCCATCCAACGGCGGCAGATAACCTTCAATGCGCGAGCCGATGAGACGATAGGCACGAGCTTGGTGGTTGAGTCGCTGCTGAGGAACGATGGCAGGTTGAGTGGCAGGCCAGCGCCTGCGAAGATAACGTCGGCCTTCTCCTCGATAGCGGTCTTCACCAAGTCGGCAAAGTTGGTGAGGGCAACCATAATATTTACTCCAATAATGCCCTTAGTCTTCTGGCGAGCCTTGCGCAGCTCCTCCTTAAGGCCGATAATCGATGCCTCGTCGAATGTCGAGGCCAACTCTTTATAAATGACACCCAATCCAGCGGCCGAGATTACTCCTATGCCTCCTGCATTGGCTACGGCTGAGGCAAGTCCCGATAGCGAGATGCCCACGCCCATACCTCCCTGCACGATGGGTACTTTCGCTAAGAGGTCTCCAATTTTCAATGCTTTCATATATGTTAATTTTGCTTGTTTGATTACAGAAAATCTGGTAATCGGGGCAAAAGTATGAAAATTGAGATTTTATGGTCGAAATATTGCGGTTTTGGGTTATAATCCCGCTATTTGTGGTAAAAAATACTCGGCCTGTGGCGGGCCGAGTACTTAATTATTGGTTTAATGTTGGATATTTTCTATAAAATCTCCTCAAGACGGGCAACGGGAGCAACATCGAGCCCGCTTATCATACCCTCGTTGTAGCGGTAGTAGCCCGAGATGGCAATCATAGCCGCATTGTCGGTTGTGAACTTGAATTCGGGGATGAATGTTCGCCAGCCACGACGACGGCCAGCCTCGGCGACAGCCTCGCGCAAGCCAGAGTTGGCCGATACGCCACCTGCGATGGCTACATCCTTGATGCCTAATGCTTTGGTTGCTTTGATGAGCTTGTCGAGCAGGATGTCGATGATGGTGTGCTGCAACGATGCGCACAGGTCGGCTTTATTCTTCTCCACAAAGTCGGCATCCTCGGCTACCTTATCACGCAGGGTGTAGAGGAACGAGGTCTTAAGGCCAGAAAACGAGTAGTCGAACTCACCCTTGACGCGAGGTTTGGCAAATGTGAAAGCCTTTGGGTTGCCCTCCTTTGCTAAACGGTCGATTACGGGGCCGCCAGGATAGGGTAGTCCCATCACTTTGGCGCACTTGTCGAACGCCTCGCCTGCTGCATCGTCGATGGTCGTGCCTATGATCTCCATCTCGAGAGGTGAAGATACCTTCACAATCTGGGTGTGTCCTCCGCTTACAAGCAGGCAGAGGAATGGGAACGATGGGTGTGGCATCTCGCGGTCGGGCAGGTCGATGAAGTGCGAAAGAATATGGCCTTGCAGGTGGTTGACCTCCACCATTGGGATATTGTTTGCAATCGACAAACCTTTGGCAAAAGATGTACCCACAAGCAGTGAGCCCAAAAGTCCTGGGCCACGCGTGAAGGCTATGGCATCAATCTTGTCGGCGGTGATACCAGCCTCCTTCAGGGCGGTATCGACAACGGGAATGATGTTCTGCTGATGAGCTCGCGAAGCAAGCTCGGGTATTACTCCTCCGTACTTGACGTGAACAGCCTGCGAAGCTATAACATTCGACAGAAGAGTGGTGTTTCGGATGACGGCAGCAGAGGTGTCGTCGCACGAAGATTCAATTCCAAGTATGGTTATATCCATTTTTTAGCAGTTTTTTTTCTATTATAATAGAAAAATATTTACTTTTGTGAGTTTTATGACCGAAGTCACGATGCGCAAAGTTACGAAAATATTATTAAAGGCACTATCAGTTACCATTTTGTTTCTGATATTTTGTCCTATTGTGCTCACTTTGCTCATCAATTTACCCTCTGTTCAGAACTATTTGGTGGACAAAGCCACTGGTTATTTATCCGATAAGTTAGAGACAACCGTCGCTATCGACAAGATACGCGTTGGCCTGATGGGTAGCCTGCGTGTCGAGGGGCTTTATGTTGAGGATTATCAGCAAGACACCCTGCTCTATGTCGGTAAGCTGAAAATCTATCTCTCGCGCATTGAAGGCTCTCAGGGTATCTCGCTGCGCAATGGTTCGGTGGAGTATGGAATTCTGAATCTAAGGGAGACTCCCGAAGATGTAATCAATATCAAACAGGTGGTCAATCGCGCTTTCCCCAAGCGTGAGAATAAGCCTAAGGGTGGGTTTATGCTCAATATTAGCGATGTGCAGATCGACGATTTCAATCTTATAATCGAGCAGCGCGAGCATCGCGATCCATCTTATGGTATCGACTATCACGATATGCACCTTGAGCATATCTCGGCCTTTGTCGATGATTTCAACCTGACAGGCGGCAAGGTGGGCGGATATGTCCGCAACCTTACTACCCACGAGCATAGTGGATTTACTGTGGAAAATCTCTCTTGCCACTTCCTTGTCGATAAGGGATTGGTTGATTTGAGCGATGTGAATATCGTGGCCGAGGAGTCGGATATCCGCCTTCACTCGTTTACATTGCAGGGTGAGGATTGGCTTGCGTATAAGGATTTCATCCGCAACGTAAAGATGAAGGGCGACATCTACGACTCTTACGTCTCAACAAACGACATTGCACACTTTGCCCCAACGTTGCTGGCCTGGCAGTTGGAGGCTCACAATATTGCAGCATCGCTCGATGGTACGGTTAGCGATTTGAAGGTGAATGTGAAGAGTATGGAGTTTGGCCAGCGAAGCCGTCTGAGTGGTAATGTGCGATTGAAGGGATTGCCCAATGCACGCCGTTCGACAATGTCGCTCGATGTGTCGCGTCTTGTAACCAATCAGGCCGATGTGTCGATGCTACTGGATGGCATCACAGGCCGTCAGCTTCTGCCCGAGAAGGTGCGCTCGATGGTTGCGGCCGCTGGCGAGATTATCTGCGCAGGTAAGTTCAATGGCGGATTCCAGTTGTTTGATTCCAATTTAACTCTCACAACTCAGGCGGGAAATATTGCACTTACGGCTACTCGCGAACCCATCAAACGGGATAAGGAGCAACAGGCCGAGGATAAGAAGCGAGGCCGATTGCCCGCTTCGACTCTTATTGCAACGGTTGATGCCCGCCACCTTAATCTCGGCTCGGTGCTGCATAACGATTTGCTTGGCCGTGCTACAGCCTTTATGAGCTTCTATGGCACAACAACAGCCAAGAGTATCTCGGGCCATTTGGCTGGTCGCGTTGGCGAGATTGAGTTTAAGAATTGTCAGTATGAGGATATTGATATTGATGGCAGGGTGGTGAACAAGAGTTTCACTGGCTCGGTGAGAAGCGATAGCGAGCCTCTGCTTATGCTCCTCTCGGGTACGGCCGATTTCAATAGCGCAGCCCCCACATACGATATGCAGCTCAATGTGGGCGATGCCGATTTGTTTGCTATGAATATCAACGAGCGTGACTCCATCTCTCGTGTGGGCTTCAATGCCGACCTCTATGCAGTTGGTCGCACGCTCGATGATATGAACGGCTCGCTGAGTATTGATGGCCTACGTTATTACTATAATGCCGACACTCTGCGCTCATCAGCAATCAATCTGGCAGCCCGCAATCGTGGCGAGCAGCGTTCACTCACGCTTACATCAGAGTTTGCCGATGCCAACTTCACAAGCTCGACAAGCTATCGCGATTTGGCCAAGTACCTGAAAACAGCTATGTGTAAGTATCTGCCAGGTCTGGCCGACGAGGCGTCAACTATGGAGGTTGCCGAGGATAAGGGATATTCGGCACTCTCAATAAAGGTAAAGGAGATCGATCCTCTGCTCAACGCCATCTCCGATGGTTTGCAGCTTGCTAAGGGCTCGATGCTCAACTTTACGATGAACCCCACAACCAACCATATTGCACTGCGTGCCGAGTCGGACTACCTTGAGCGTAGAAATATGTTGGCAACAAACCTTAATATGAACCTAACGAATCAGGGTGACTCGCTTGCAATGTATCTGCAGGCCGAGGATTTCTATATCAGTACATTCCATCTGCCTCAGTTGTCGGTGATGGGTGGTGCCAAGAACGACCGCGTCTCGCTCACATCTGGTTTCCGCGATTCGATAGGCGATTTGTCGGGTGTGTTGAGCATCTATGCCAATATCCTGAATGAGCCAACAACTCAGCTTCGCAGGGTGAGGGTGAATGTGTTGCCAGCCACAATCACAAGTCGTGGTCGTGACTGGAAGATAGCATCGAGCCGCATCCATATCGACACAGCCCGTATCGAAGTGGAGCGATTCAGAGTAAGAAGTGGCGAGCAGGAGCTTCTGCTGGAGGGTGTGATGTCGCGCCAAAGTGAGGATTCTCTCAAACTTCGACTGAAGGACTTTAGCATTGCTCCGTTTATGGGATTTGCCAGCCGTATGGGTTACACCGTAACGGGTAAGGGTAATGGCGAGGCCTACATCAAGGCGGCCCTTAATCGTGGCGAGCTTACGGCCGATATTGATATCGACAGTATGATGGTCAATTCAACACCTGTTGCTCCTCTGTGTCTCGACTCTCGTTGGGATTTCAACCAGCAGCGTGCCCGAATCAGAGTTGTCAACCTCAATACACGCGATAGCATCGTTAGAGGATACTATGCCCCAATCTCAAAGCGTTACTATGCCGAGGGCCGTTTCGATAATATCCCTGCCGCAATGCTCGATCCAATCCTTGCGGGTGTGGTGAAGGGGACAAAGGGTGTGGCTAATGCCCGATTAGAGATTGTGGGACAGGGCCGCCAGGCAAAGCTCAACGGAAATATCGATGTGAAGAATCTCTCGACAATGATTGATTATACAAAGGTGCGTTACACAGTGCCAAGCGGTAAGGTGCAGGTGAAGGATAACCACTTCATCGCAACCAATATCAAGGCGTACGATCCTGAGAATAATAGCGGTCTGTTGTCGATGGATGTCAGCTTGCAGCACCTCTCGAATATCTCTTATAATCTGCGTGTCGTGCCTCGAAATATGCTGGTGCTTAATACCACTATGCAGGATAACGACTACTTCTATGGTAAGGTCTATGCTTCGGGTGTGGCAACTGTGAGCGGTAGCAAGAAGGGCACAAACCTCAATTTGGTGGGTTCAACCGAGGGTAACTCGCAATTCTTTATGCCACTTTCGGGTAAGAGCGATGTGTCGAATGCCGACTTTGTGGTCTTCGATCGTCCTGGTATGCGCCCCGATTCGACCAGCAACTATGAGCTGCAGCGCAAGAAGATGGCCTTTGAGCGAAGAAACCGCCGTACCACCACATCGAGCAGCGATATGAGTATCGACATCGAGCTTACTGCCAAGCCTAACGCCGAGGTGCAGCTTGTAATCGATCCAACTGTGGGCGATATTATCAAGGGCCGAGGTAACGGTACATTCAATATGCGAATAGTGCCCAATAGCAACATCTTCGATATGTATGGCGACTATACCATCACCGAGGGTAGCTATCTGTTCACTCTGCAGAATATTATCAACAAGCGATTTATCATCGAGAACGGCTCTACAATCCAGTGGACGGGTGATCCGTTGGATGCACGCCTGAATATCAACGCAGTCTATAAGCTCAAGTCGTCGTTGCAGCCTCTGCTTTCATCGACAACGCTCGACAACGTGACGCGAGCTGTGCCCGTTGAGTGTATTATCAACCTCACCGAGCGATTGACCAATCCTACGGTGTTGTTCGATATCAAGGTGCCGACAGCCGATACCGAGATTAAGAACGCTGTTGCCAACCTGCTTAATAACCAGCAGTCAATAGCAACTCAGTTTATGTATCTGCTTGTGAGTGGTTCGTTCTACTCCGATGCCTCTACAACATCTAATATAGGTGCATCGGCATCTGCCACCACAGGATTTGAGTTGCTTTCAAATCAGTTGAGTAACTGGCTGTCGAGCGACGACTATAACATCATCCTGCGCTACCGACCTCGTTCGGAGCTCACCAGTGATGAGATAGACTTCGGCTTTTCAAAGAGTCTGGTCAATAACCGCCTGCTCTTGGAGTTGGAGGGTAACTACTTGGTCGATACCCGTATGGCGGCCAGCAGCAATATGTCGAACTTTATGGGCGAGGCCTACATCACTTGGCTTATCGATCAGGCGGGTAACCTCAAGATGAAGGGCTTCACACAGACCATCGACCGCTTCGACGAGAACCAGGGTTTGCAGGAGACAGGAGTCGGTATCTACTACCGCGAGGACTTCGATAACTGGACCGATTTGAAGCGTCGCATCAGCGAGCGATTTATGAGCAAGCGCAAGCGTGCCGAGCGTGAGGCTATGCAGGCGGCCGAGCAGGAGCAGTCGATGCAGGATGAAATTGATGTGGATGGCCCCGAGACTGAGCTTACAATCCAGAGCGAGGAGGCTGATGTGTCTGCTGATGATTCTGCCCCTACGGTTGAGGACAAGAGCAAAAGCAAGCGCCAGCAACGCCGAGAGAGTAGAGCCAGCAAGCGATAGCGTCTGTGATTTATTACATTGAACTTTATTGGAAACAATAGATAACTTAAATAAATTAAAAGAAAAAAACTATGATTGATTTCATTCAGGCGGCCGAGACGGTCGCAGCAACAGGTGAGGCAGCCGCAGTAGCTGCCGAGGAGGTAACTCGTATGGGCCTTTGGGAGCTCTTCTCTAAGGGTGGTTGGCTTATGTGGCCACTGCTTATCTTGGGCGGTGTTACAGTGTTTATCTTTGTGGAGCGTTTTATGGCTATCCGCAAGGCTTCGGGCTTGGATATGAACTTTATGAATCGTATCCGCGACTACATCTCTGATGGCAAGATTCGCGCTGCGGTTGATTTGTGCCGCAAGACCAACACCCCTATCGCTCGTATGATTGAGAAGGGTATCGAGCGTATTGGTCGTCCTATGAGCGACATCCAGACAGCCATCGAGAATGTGGCCAACTTGGAGGTGTCGAAGCTCGAGAACGGTCTTCCATTCTTGGCTACTATCGCTGGTGGTGCCCCAATGATTGGTTTCTTGGGTACTGTAATCGGTATGGTGCAGACATTTATGGATATGGCTGCTGCTGGCGGTACAGTTGATATGTCGTTGCTTTCGGGTGGTATGTATGTTGCGATGGTTACAACCGTTGCAGGCCTTGTAGTGGGTATCCCTGCATACTTCGGTTACAACTACTTGGTGGCTCGCATCGAGAAGCTCGTATTCCAGATGGAGGCCAACTCAATCGCATTTATGGATATTTTGAATCAACCTGTTAAATAATTTCAGCTATGGCAATCAAACGAGGTTCAAAAGTGGACAGTTCATTCTCGGCATCGTCGATGACCGACTTGATGTTCCTTTTGCTTATTTTTATGATTATAGCCACCACGCTCATCAACCCCAACGCTATCAAGTTGATGCTCCCCAAGAGTGCCAACCAGCTCAAGGATAAGGCCATCACTACAGTATCTATCAAGGATGCAGGTGCAGGTCGCTATGTCTATTATGTTGAGCTCGATAATGTGGGTTCGCGTGAGGGTATTGCCCGCGCACTCAAGACTCGCCTTGAGGGCCAGGAGGAGCCAACCATCTCTCTCCACGCCGACAAGACCGTAGAGTGGGATGAGATTGTGCAGGTGATGAATATTGCGAAGGATAATGGGTATAAGCTTATAGCTGCTACCCAACCATAAAATTCCTCTAACGGGGATATTTTGGCGTCTGCCTTGTTGTCAAATTCCTCACATACGTCAAGTATGCTGCGGATTTGCCATCTGCGAGCAGCCTCAAACTATCCTCCGTTATAGAAATTTTCTAAAGAGATGGGCCTTAGAAAATATTTTGAAAGCCCAATTTCGAGAAATAGAAGCCAAATTCAATTTGTGAATTTCAGGACTTATGAATTATTACGACGAAAACGACGATAAACCCAAGCTTTACGGTGGTGTTGCTGCGGCGATATACACTGTGGTTGTTGCGGCGTTGATGTTTATGGTATATATCCCCTTGAAGGTGATCGAAAGGCCACCTATGGAGATTGTACTTGTTGAGCAGCCTCCGCGTCAGCCCCAGCGCCCTGTGGTGACCACTCAGGCTCCTCGTCATCAAAACCTCTCGACAAAGGACAATACCCAGCAGGTGACTGGCACCGACCAGAAAACCCAGACCGTCAACCGTCGTGCCATATTCCACAGCAACAAGGGTGGTGTAGATGAGCCCGAGGATTTGGGTAATCCTACAGCACGCGAGGGCGACGAGAATCTGGCAAGTGGCGATGGCGGCGGCCTGAATCCTATTGGCAACGACCAGTTGGATGAGGGACTTCGTGGTCGAGGTTTAGTGGGCAACCTGCCCAAGCCATCCTACCCAGGCAACGTGAGTGGTAAGATAGTTGTGCGTGTAGCTGTTGACCAGCACGGCAAGGTTACTTCGGCAGCCTACGAGCCCAAAGGCTCCACCTCGTCGGATGCGGCACTTATCGCCGCAGCTATCGAGGCGGCCAAGCGTGCGCGCTTCACCGAGAGCCGTAGCTTTGTGCAGGGAGGTACTATCACCTATAACTTCCGACTCAATTAAGCAGACCTATGAAGAGATTGTTACTTTGTATGCTGCTGATTGCAGTGGCAGTAGGGGTGTCGGCCCAGAAGAAGACGGGGCCTGTGATGGCCTTCGACCGCACGTCGCACAACTTTGGCGATGTGCCTCGCAAAGGTGGTGACTTAGTCAAGGAGTTTCACTTCATCAACGAGGGTGATTCACCACTTGTAATAAAGAAAATTACCAAATCGTGTTCGTGTATGGATGTTGACTACTCACGCAAGCCTGTCAAGCCAGGCGAGTCGGGTGTAATCAAGGTTACATATCAGCCACACAAGGTTGAGGCGGGTATCTTCAATAAGGTGCTGCAGATTTACAACAACAGCAGCGATGAGGTGCGCCTAATCACCATTCAAGGTAATTCGTTAGATAAACTCAAGGAGCGCAAGCGATAGCTCCTCTGTACCTTATATAATAAGGGCCTGCACTCCCGTAGTGCAGGCCCTTGTTTTGGTATGAGAGTAAGTTTACTCCTTGCAACGCAATACCATTGCAGTACGCGATGTGTTGTAGATCTTTATGCGTGGCTGGATGCTTCCATCCTCGCACTCCACGTTGAACGAGAAGTGCTCCTCGCCAACCTTCTGTCGTGCCAAACCTCCAAAACGCTCCTCGTCGGTCGAGAGCTCTAATACATACTTTCCAGCCTTGCGAACTGGCAATTCATAGTCGGGTATCGAAGCCGATGTGTGCCAGTTGAAGATGAACAACAGGTCGCGATGCTCATAGACCATCGTCTTATTCTGCTCGTCCATATGCAGATTGTAGGGGTAGCCGTCCGATAGGATGGCGTTCTGCTTCACGAGCTTAATCATCTCCTCGTCGAAGTCGGCCAAGAAGCTATATCTCAGCTCTTCGCTATCGCGCAACGACCACTGGCGGCGGGCGTGAGAGTAAGACCAATTATTACCCTCGCGAGGGAAGTCAATCCACTCGGGATGACCAAATTCGTTACCCATAAAGTTGAGGTAGGCATCGCCACCCGCTGTGATTGTAATCAGGCGTATCATCTTGTGCAGAGCCAATCCTCTATCCACCACCATACTCTCGCTCTTGCGGTCCATCGAATCATACATCAGCTTGTCGAGCAGGCGGAAAGCGATGGTCTTATCACCCACCAAAGCCTGGTCGTGCGACTCGGCGTATGCCACAGTCTTTACCTCGGGCAGACGGTTTGTGAGTATGCTCCACATCTCCCAGATGTTCCAATCCTCGTCGGGTGTATCCTTCAGCATCTTAATCCAGAAGTCGGGGATTGCCATACCCAGTCGGTAATCAAATCCAACGCCACCATCATCAATCGGCAGACAAATTCCAGGCATACCACTCACATCCTCAGCGATGGTTATGGCCGATGGATTGAGTGTGTGAATCAGCTTGTTGGCAAGCGTAAGGTATGTTATAGCATCGAGGTCAACACCCTCGTCGAAGAACTTCTCGCGTGAATCGAAATCAATGTATCCTCTATGGTAGTAGAGCATCGAGGTTACACCATCGAAGCGGTAGCCGTCGAAGTGGAACTCATCGAGCCAATACTTCACATTCGAGAGCAGGAAGTGCTCCACGCCTCCCTTGCCGTAGTCGAATATCATCGAGTCCCAATACTGCTGATAGCCAGCCTCGCCAGCCTTTGAGTAGTGGTGTCCAGAGCCATCAAGGTCTAATATGCCCTCGTTGAGATTCTTCACATAGTGAGCGTGAACCAAGTCCATAATCACCGCTATACCCATCGAGTGGGCTGTGTCGATCAGGTGCTTTAGCTCCTCTGGAGTGCCGAAGCGTGACGAAGGTGCAAAGAAACTCGAAACGTGATAACCAAACGAACCGTAGTAGGGGTGCTCGGCAATGGCCATAATCTGTATTGCGTTGTAACCAGCCTGCTTGATGCGAGGCAGCACAAGCTCTGTGAATTCGTTATATGTGCCCACGCCCTCCTTCTCTTGGGCCATACCAATATGAGTCTCATAAATCAGCAGGTCGCCAATGCTCTTAGCGTCAAACTTCTGGTCGTGCCACTCAAAGGGCTGTGGAATCCAGAATTGGGCGGTGTAGTTTTTCGACACGTCGTCCTGTACCACGCGAGTTGCATAGGCAGGTATGCGGTCGTGCCAGCCGTTTTTGCCGTGAATATGGAGCTTGTATAGCGAGCCGTGAGTCAACAGGTGGCCATACATTGCCTCGGGCAAGAATATGCTCCACACGCCATTGCGGTCTTTGTCAAGACGCAACTGTGTACGTTGCCACGAGTTGAAATCTCCGAAGATGAACACATCGTAGGCCTCGGGCAACCACTCTCTGAACCACCATCCACACAACGCATCGTCATACTGCCAGCCATAGTAGCGGTAGCCGTTGGCATAATCGACAATCGAGCCAGCCTGCTCAGCAATGGCCTCCATTCTGTTCTGGTATCTCTGATGTCTGTCGGCAATCTTGTCGGCAACAGGTTGCAACCATTCGTCTCTCTCGACTATGGGTAATATTGCTGTTTTGCTCTCCATAATAACGGTTTTCACAAGTTTATACACAAATATACAATATTTTTTTCTATATTTGCCCAGATAAAGCACATTTGCTTACATATTAACCATTAAATATCTTAAATTTATGTTCAAAGGACAACCAAAGGGACTATACGCCCTTGCCCTTGCTAACACAGGTGAGCGTTTTGGCTACTACACAATGTTGGCAGTTTTCGCATTGTTCTTGCGCGCTAACTTCGGTTTGGATGCTGGTGTAGCAGGAGCTATCTACTCAACCTTCCTCGGTTTGGTATATTTTATGCCTCTGATTGGTGGTATTATGGCCGACAAGTTCGGTTTCGGTAAGATGGTAACAATCGGTATCTCGGTTATGTTCATAGGTTACCTGTTGCTCTCTATTCCACTCGGTGGCGACACATTGGCTATGATTGCTATGCTTGGCGCATTGCTCTTCATCAGTATCGGTACAGGTCTGTTTAAGGGTAACTTGCAGGTAATGGTAGGTAATCTTTACGATGATCCTAAGTATGCCGACAAGCGCGACTCTGCATTCTCAATCTTCTATATGGCCATCAATATTGGTGCCTTGTTTGCCCCAACTGCAGCCGTTAAGATTAAGGAGTGGGCCGAGAATTCACTCGGTTTTTCGGGTAACGACGCCTACCACTTCTCATTCGCTGTGGCTTGCGTTGCGTTGATTGCTTCAATCGCCATCTATTACATCTTCCGTCCTACTTTCCGTCACGTTGAGGGTGGTGAGCGCAAGAAGGGTGATGCTGCGGTTGTTGAGGATACACTCACTCCAGAGCAGACTAAGGCTCGTATGACAGCTTTGTTCCTTGTATTTGCCGTTGTAATCTTCTTCTGGATGGCATTCCACCAGAACGGTTTGGCTCTTACTTACTTTGCTGATGAGTTTACTCAGAAGTCTTCTGAGGGCTTGCAGAGTATGGCTTTCAACGTATGGAACTTGGTATTGATTATCGTAGCGGTATATGCTGGTTTCTCATTCGCACAGAGCGACAAGAACGACCTTAAGACTAAGGGTATCTCAGGTGGTATCGTTGCTGCAGTTATCGCAGTATTGGTTTACAAGTACCTTCACACTGAGGGTTCAGTTGCAGTTAGCGCACCAATCTTCCAGCAGTTCAACCCATTCTATGTAGTGGCTTTGACTCCAGTATCATTGGCTATCTTTGGCTCATTGGCAGCTAAGGGCAAGGAGCCTTCAGCACCACGCAAGATTGCTTACGGTATGTTGGTAGCTGCTGCAGGTTTTGCGGTTATGGCAATCGGCTCTATGGGTCTTTTGACTCCTAATGAGCAGGCTGCTGCTGGCGACGCTGGCACATTCGTATCTGCAAACTGGTTGATTTCAACTTACCTCGTTTTGACATTTGCTGAGTTGTTGCTCTCACCAATGGGTATCTCATTCGTATCGAAGGTAGCACCTCCAAAGTATAAGGGTATGATGATGGGTTGCTGGTTTGTGGCAACTGCTATCGGTAATATGCTCGTAGCTGTTGGTGGCTTCCTTTGGGGTGGTCTTCCATTGTGGCTCGTATGGTCAGTATTTATCGCTCTCTGCTTGATTTCAGCACTCTTTATGTTTGCTATGATGAAGCGTTTGGAGGCGGCTACAAAGTAGTCTGTGACCACGATACAATAATTAACGGCGGCTCATTCGGGCCGCCGTTATTTGTTTGTTGTGTCGTTGCTATTCTCAGCTATTTGAAAGGAGAGTTGGGCTCTTTCGACATCACCCAGTAGAATAGCTCGTCAACCAGTGCAGGAGCAAACTTCTTTACGAAGTGTGTGGCACGACCTTCCGCCTCCATCAGGCATAAACGCTTGCGACGTGCAATGCCTTTGGCCACGATGTGAGCCACCTGCTCGCCTGTCATCATCTTGCCCTCCTCGCGAGGTGTAGAGCCTTGCTGCGAGCCGTCGGTAGTAAGTGCCGAGAAACGGACGTTCGATGCTGTGAATCCAGGGCAGGCCACCATAACGTGCAACCCCTTCTTTATATTCTCAATGCGGATTGTCTCCAAAAATCCAGTCATTGCAAACTTCGATGCCGAGTAACCCGTGCGGCCAGGCAGGCCGTGAATACCCGCCACCGATGAGATGCCCACCAGCGAACCCTTCGATTTCTGGAGGTAGGGTAGTGCAAACTTGGTGCAATATACCGTTCCCCAGAAGTTCACATCCATCAGTCGGTGCAGTACACTCAAATCCAAATCGTCGAACAAAGCACGCATCGAGATACCAGCGTTGCAAATCAACACATCAATCCCGCCGAAGCTCTCCACGGCAGTCTTTATCAGGCGCTCGCAATCCTCCACCTTCGTTACGTCGGTTGCACACCAAGCGGCCTTGCCTCCTTTGGTCGAAATCTCGTTGCAGAGAGCCTCGAGCTTGTTGCCCTGACGTGCTCCAATCACAACCTTTGCACCCATAGCTGCATACTCTTTGGCCATCGCCTCTCCGATGCCAGATGATGCGCCGGTGATAACTACCACCTTGCCATTAAGTTTATTGCTCATATCTTATTCTTTAGGTTTTATATCTCTATCGTAAGCCCATCGTAGCCTAACTCCACCCCTGCGGGTAGCCTTTGGCTCGATTCGGCGTATAGTCCAATTTCGTGCGACATATGCGTAAGATAGGCTCGTCGTGGGGCCAACTGCTGGATTAGGGCCGAAGCCTCCTCCACGTTGAAGTGCGAGTAGTGCGAGCCGAAACGTAGCGCATTTATAATAAGTGTCTCCACGCCTCGCAGTTTCTCAATCTCGCCCTCCATCAACTCCTTGAAGTCGGTCATATAGACCAACTTATCGAAGCGGTAGCCCGTAACCTCAAACCGCTCGGAGTGTTTGCCTCGAATCGGAATCACCTTGTGTCCCTTCACCTCGAATGGCTCGGTGGGGTTGATCTCGTGAAGCAAAATCTCGGGCACACCTCTGTATTTATTCTCCACAAAGGCGTAATCAAAATCCTTTCTCACGCACTCTGCCGTGCGATGTGTGGCATAGATGTCCACAACGTGAATAGCCTTAGGATAATCCACAAAGTTAAATGCTCTCACATCGTCCAGCCCGCCCGTGTGGTCTTTGTGCTCGTGTGTGAGCAGTATAGCGTCGATATGCCTCACGCCCGTACGCAACATCTGCTGACGAAAGTCGGGCCCTGCATCTATCACAATACGACAATCATCCCACTCCACCATAGCCGATGTGCGCAGTCGCTTGTCGTGCCAATCCTGCGATTGACACACCTTGCATTGGCAACCGATTACGGGTACGCCTTGCGATGTTCCTGTTCCGAGTAGTGTGATTTTCATTGTCGCCTATAGATTTAATTCTGTGCGCACCTTGCGCGGGAGTTTCTTTATCACCTCCGAGTAGGAGTGGTCTATCAGATGCTTTATCAGATCATCGTCGAGTGCAGGGATAAGGTGCTGATTCCAATACTTCTTGTTGAAGTGCCACGCTGGCTCGATTGCCGAGTAGCGGTCGCGTAGTTCAATGGCATAGTCGGCATCGCACTTCAGCGTCAGCATATCGCTTCGCTCAAGCGGCAGGCAGGCAAACATCTTCCCCGCTACCTTAAAGACCAGCGTGGTCTCATCGAACGGGAACTCCTCGGTTGCCAGCGGCTTTTGCAGGCAATACTCTCTTATGCTCTCGATATCCATAATCTATTCTGGGCTATAGCCTGTATCCTCCAACAGTCGTCCGCTGTTTGCAGCCGCAACAGCCAACTCGTCGCAGCGGTTGTTCTCCACATTCGAAGCGTGTCCCTTCACCCATATAAATCTCACGTTGTGGCGGCGATAGACTCTGAGGAATCGTCCCCAGAGGTCGGGATTCTTCTTGCCCGAAAATCCCTTTCTCTCCCAGCCGAATACCCAACGCTGATTTACGGCATCCACCACATACTTCGAGTCGGAAAAGATGGTCACGTTGCAGCCTTCAAATTTCAACGCCTCCAATGCCACACATACTGCCATAAGCTCCATACGATTGTTGGTGGTGAGCCTGTATCCCTCCGACAGCTCCTTGCGGTGAGGGCCCGAGAGCAGGACTATGCCATAGCCTCCACGTCCTGGGTTGCCTTGCGCAGCGCCGTCGGTGTATATCGTTACATCTGCCATAATTTGGTTGATGTTTATTACTTTTCGAGGGTGTCAATATTATTCGACACCCCCGAAAAGTGAATCTCTTATTTCTTGGTATAACTCCTATTTCAAAGCCTCCATACGCTCCTTGATGGCTGCAATCTTAGCCTCGGCGTCGGCCTTCTTGGCATACTCGTTGGTTACAACCTTCTCAGGTGCCGACGAAACGAAACGCTCGTTCGAGAGCTTCTTCATTACGCTTGCCAAGAATCCCTCGAGGTATGCAAGCTCATCGGCGAGCTTCTTTGTCTCGGCCTCCACGTCGATTGAATCACCCATTGGCACAAAGTACTGCGTTGTCTTGACGATAAAGGCATCGGCAGTAGGGTTCTTCTCGGTGATGGTCTCAATTGATGAGAGATTACAAATCTTAGCAATCACAGGAGCATACTCCGCAGGGTAGTTCTCGTCAACAATTACATCGAGCTGCAGGGCGTTCTTCTGTGCAATGTTCTTCTGCTTGCGCACGTTACGCACACCAGAGATTGCCTCCTTTGCAAGCTCGAAGCGAGCCAGCAAAGCCTCGTCAACCTGCTCGGCCTTAGGCATTGGGGCATACATAATCGACTCGCCAGCCTTGCGCTCTGCCAAATCCTGCCAAATCTCCTCCGTAACGAATGGCATAAACGAGTGGATAAGACGCATCAGAAGGTCGAAGTAGTGGCGTGTAGCCTCCATTGTAGCCTTGTCTGTTGGCTGCTGGTATGCAGGCTTCACCATCTCCAAATACCATCCGCTGAAGTCGTCCCAGAAGAGTTTGTATATGCGCATAAACGCCTCTGAGATACGGTATGATGAGAAGTTCTCCTCAATATCGATAATCGCCTTCGAGAGAGTGTGCTTGAACCACTCAACCGAGAGGCGGTTGTTCTCGCTCTGCTCTAAGCTCTCGTCGATGCTCCAACCGTTGATAAGACGGTAGGCATTCCAAATCTTGTTACCAAAGTTACGTCCCTGCTCGCAGAGTGCCTCGTCGAACATCACGTCGTTACCAGCCGATGATGAGAGCATCATCGCCACACGCATACCGTCAGCGCCATACTTAGCAATCAAATCGAGTGGATCGGGTGAGTTACCGAGCTGCTTCGACATCTTGCGGCCCAACTTGTCGCGAACAATACCAGTGAAATATACATTGCCAAATGGCTTCTCGCCGCGATACTCATAACCAGCCATAATCATACGAGCCACCCAGAAGAAGATAATATCTGGACCAGTGATAAGGTCGCTTGTTGGGTAGTAGTATTTGATATCCTCGTTGTCGGGGTTGCGGATACCGTCGAATACCGAGATAGGCCACAACCAAGATGAGAACCAAGTATCGAGTACATCTTCATCTTGACGAAGGTCGCTGAGCTGCAAATCGGCATTGCCTGTCTTTTCTCGTGCTGCCTCCAACGCCTTCTCGGCGGTCTCGGCAATCACATAACCGCCCTGTGGTAAGTAGTAGGCTGGAATGCGCTGTCCCCACCACAACTGGCGTGAGATACACCAATCCTTGATGTTCTCCATCCAGTGACGATATGTGTTCTTGTATTTTGCAGGAATGAATTTGATGGCATCCTCCAAAACAGCCTTTGTCGCTGGCTCTGCAATCTCCTGCATCGACATAAACCACTGCATAGAGAGTTTAGGCTCGATGGCTACGCCGGTACGCTCAGAGTAACCTACGTTGTTGGTGTAGGCCTCCACCTTCTCCATCAAACCTGCGGCCTGCAAGTCGGCCTCGATAACCTTGCGGCACTCGAAACGCTCCATACCGACATACATACCCACCTTGTCGTTGATAGTACCGTCGTCGTTGAAGATGTCGATTGACTCCAGATTGTACTTCTCGCCGAGCATATAGTCGTTCACATCGTGAGCTGGAGTAACCTTCAAAGCACCTGTACCAAACTCAATATCCACATACTCGTCGCGAATGATTGGAATCGAGCGGCCAACGAGTGGTACAATCACGCGTGCGCCCTCTGGAATATCCTTGTAACGCTCGTCGTTGGGGTTAAGACACACAGCAGTGTCGCCGAGGATTGTCTCGGGGCGAGTTGTGGCAACAACCAAATAGTGGTCTGTACCCTCCACCATATAACGCAGGTAGTAGAGCTTGCCCTGCGACTCCTTGTAGATTACCTCCTCGTCCGAGAGGGCGGTCTTGGCTGATGGATCCCAGTTGACCATTCTCACGCCACGATAAATCTTACCCTTGCGGTAGAGGTCGCAGAATACACTGATAACGCTTTCGGTGCGAGCCTCATCCATAGTAAAGCAGGTGCGATCCCAGTCGCACGAAGCACCCAATTTGCGCAACTGCTTGAGGATAATACCACCGTGCTTCTCCTTCCACTCCCAAGCGTGAGCCAAGAACTCCTCGCGTGTAAGGTCGGCCTTGTTGATGCCCTCGGCTGCGAGCTTTGCCACTACCTTAGCCTCCGTAGCGATTGAGGCGTGGTCGGTACCTGGCACCCAGCAGGCATTCTTGCCCATCTGGCGAGCACGACGCATCAATACATCCTGCAATGTGTTGTTGAGCATATGGCCCATATGCAACATACCCGTAACGTTGGGTGGTGGGATAACTATCGTGTATGGCTCGCGAGCATCAGGCTCCGAGTGGAAAAGTTTGTTCTCAATCCAATACTCATACCACTTCGACTCTATCTCTTGTGGCGTGTACTTGTCTGCTACCATAATTTCTGTATATTTTGTTATTGATTCTTCTTTGTTAAATCGTCCTTTACTCGCGCGCATCGCACGCGCATACGACTTGCAAATATAGCAATAATAAATTAAAATCACTCTATTTAGTCAACGAAAAACCCGACTTCTGCGCTCAGAAATCGGGTTCGTGTGTGATATTTTCTTTGAAAACCTATTACAGGAATATCAGTTGTACCAAAACATATATTGGTAGCAGCACCACAAGCGAGAACTTCAGGATATATCCCATAAAGTTTGGCATCTTGATTCCGTTCTGCTCGGCAATGGCCTTGACCATAAAGTTTGGTCCGTTGCCGATGTAGGTCATCGCTCCAAAGAATACCGAGCCGAGCGCAATAGCCCTTAGCAACATCTCTGGCACACCCGCTATAAGTTCGGTGTCGGCCGAGTGGGGTAGTCCCATTGCAACGGTGTGGAATGCAACAGCCGTTGGTGAGTTATCGAGGAATGCCGACAGGAATCCCGAACCGTAGTAGAACTGCCAGGGCTGGGTGAAGCCAAGTGCTGCGGCGTTGTTGTTCAGGAAGATGAGCGCTGGTGTCATCGTGATAAATATGCCGATAAAGACAACCGCCACCTCCACAATTGGCCCCCACGAAAAGTTGTTCTCCTTGCGTACTCTTTTTGGGGTTGTAATGAGCGAGAGTAGAGAGATTGTGATGAGTATCACCTCTCTTAAATAACGCAGGTGTAGAGGTGCATCGTGTGCGCCCATTTGTGGTATGTATGACGAGTTTACAAACGATACGGTAAGGATGATGGCCACCAGATAAAGGATGTTGATTTTACCCGATACCTTCAGGTTCTCCCTCTCTCTCACGTCGGCCATTACAGCCTCGATTGGCTCTTTTTTATAGTAAATGTATCTGTCTAAAAGATAATATATTACAAGCAAGGCTGCGCCTACGAAAAGCCACTGACGAAAGAGCGTGGTAAACCAGAAGAAGTCCACACCTCGCAAGTACAGCAAAAATAGCGGAGGATCACCCAATGGAGTCAATATACCTCCGCAGTTTGCCACAAGGGCGATGAAAAAGAGTATTGTGTGGGTGATATGCTTTCTCTGCTGATTCATATTTATCAGTGGGCGAATCATCAGCATCGCAGCTCCAGTGGTTCCAATCAGCGAAGCCAACAGAAAACCTACTGCAAGTGTGATGGTGTTGTTCTTTGGGCGGGCCTGCATACTGCCGACAGTGTGTATTCCTCCCGTCACGACAAAGAGTGAGCCAAGCAATGCAATGAATGGCAGATAGTCGTAGGCTACCTGATGGATTAGATTGCTCGACATCCCTTTTGCTATAAGGTATATACTTGCGGGCAGAGCCAGTCCCAGTGCAACGCACAATTTGTGGATGTTGCTCTCCCACCATTTTTCTGCGGCTAAAGGCATTACTGCAATGCTGAGAAGCATTAGCGCAAATGGGATTAGCGCCCAAGATTCTATTATTTGCATAGCGGAATAAATTGTTTTTTTTGACGCTCCAAAAGTAGTGAAAATATCCTCTCGTTGTCCTTTGGTGGTATGAAAAAATATTAGTGAATTATGTATGGTGTTGATATTTGCTAAGTTGTGTATGTGAGAAGTTGGAATTTTTACTGGGTTTTCTTTCAATTTTTATCAAAAAATGCTTTCCGATTAGGTGGAATTTAGAGAAAAATGTATGCAGAGTGTTGAGGCGCTCGGTTTCTTTTATGGTATTATATTGGTCGATTTCTCTTTATTTTTGATTGCCTTAATTGTGGCGGATGGGTGATTGATTTTTGCCTATTTTGTCGATGCTTATTTTGTGTTGTTTGGAGTTGGTGCAAGGTTTGGCGGTGAGCATCGGTGAGTAGGCGAAAAATGGGTGAAGGAATGGGCGAAAATTATGTCGAAAATAGGGCGTAAAATGGAAAGAAAATTGCAACTCGAATTATCCGCAGTTGGCTAAGTGAAAACCTCTATTTTGAGGCGATATTTTGCTCTTTGTGGATTATTTATTAACATTCTGTTAAAAGTGTTGCCTCAGATAGCTAAATTTTACTATTTTTGCAATCGTGAAATAGTGTAACTATGAGTAAAAAGAAGATTGAAATAACAGATTTGGAAGCACTGCCCGAATTGTTCGACGGCAAGCATCAGGTAGTGCCTATTATTGCAAGTGGCGACGATATTGTCGAGAATGTCGCCATCCCTGAGGCTCTGCCCATTCTTTCGTTGCGCAGCTCAGTATTGTTCCCGGGTGCAATCACCCCAATTACGGTAGGTCGTGAAAAGAGTATAAAACTTGTTCGTGATGTAAATTCAACTGGTGGCCTTTTGGGTGCTGTGTTGCAGCGTGAGACCGAAGTAGAGGTCCCCAAGCCCGACGATATGTACAAAGTGGGTACGGCTGCCCGCATCATCAAGATTCTTGAGATGCCCAACGGCAATCTGACGGTAATCCTCAGCGGTTTGGAGAAGATTGAGGTGGGCGAGTATTTGCAGTCGGAGCCATATCTCAAGGCTGCGGTGCATACCATTCGTGACTCTCAGCCCGATGATAGCAATGTCGAGTTTCAGGCGTTGGTCGATTCGGTGCGCGAGGTGGCGCTCAATATCATCAATATCTCGGCCTCGATGCCAAAGGAGGCTGTCTTTGCATTGAAGAACATCGACTCAAAGCGAGGTTTGATTAACTTCGTCTGCTCGAATATGGATTTCACCGACGATGACCGTCAGGCGTTGTTGGAGGCTCCAGGCCTGTTGGCTCGTGCCCGCAAGTTGTTGGAGATTTTAGTGCGTGAGCAGCAGATGGCCGAGCTCAAGAACGAGATTCAGGAGAAGGTTAAGCGCGAGATCGACAAGCAGCAGCGTGATTACTACCTCCAGCAGCAGATGCGCACTATTCAGGATGAGCTGGGCGATACCGCCGATGCCGAGATTGAGCAGATGCGCGAGGCTGGCAAGAAGAAGAACTGGCCAAAGGAGGTTGGTGAGATTTTCGAGAAGGAGTTGGCAAAGGTGGAGCGTTTGAATCCCGCTGTTGCCGAGTATTCGGTGCAGATGACCTATCTGCAGCTTATGTTGGAGCTCCCCTGGAACGACGTAACAAAGGATAACCTCGATTTGGAGTGTGCCCGCAAGCAGCTCGATGATGACCACTTCGGTCTGGAGGAGGTGAAGGATAGAATCCTTGAGCATTTGGCTGTAATTAAGCTGAAGGGCGATTTGAAGTCGCCAATCTTGTGCCTCTATGGCCCTCCAGGAGTTGGTAAGACCTCTTTAGGCCGCTCTGTGGCTCAGGCTTTGGGCCGTAAGTTTGGCCGTATCTCGCTCGGTGGTCTGCACGATGAGTCGGAGATTCGCGGTCACCGCCGTACATATATCGGAGCTATGCCTGGTCGTATTATCCAGACCATCAAGCGCTGTGGCTCGTCTAATCCTGTGATTATCCTCGATGAGGTCGATAAGATTACAGTGAGCAATCACGGTGATCCATCGTCGGCACTGCTTGAGGTACTCGATCCCGAGCAGAATACCACATTCCACGATAACTACCTCGACACCGAGTACGATTTGTCGAAGGTGTTGTTCCTGGCTACGGCCAACGATGTAGGCGCTATCAACCCTGCGTTGCGTGACCGTATGGAGATGATAAACATCCCAGGTTACATCTTGGAGGATAAGGTTCGCATTGCCGAGGAGCATCTTATTCGCAAGCAGAGTGAGGCTCACGGTCTGAAGGAGCAGGAGTTTGTGCTCTCGGAGCCTGTCGTGGAGAAGATTATCTCGGACTACACTCGTGAGTCGGGTGTACGTTCTTTGGACAAGCAGATTGCCAAGTTGGCGCGTGCAAGAGCCAAGAATATCGCATTTGAGGAGGCCTTTGCGCCAGAGATGTCGGCAGCCGATATCGAGAAGATTCTCGGTAAGCCCAAGTTCCGCAACGACGAGTATGAGATTGCTGGAATGATCGGTGTTGTTACTGGTCTTGCTTGGACAGCCGTTGGTGGCGATATCCTCTACATAGAGTCGGTGCTCACCCCAGGTAAGGGCGGTTTGAACCTTACAGGTAATTTGGGCGACGTGATGAAGGAGTCGGCAACAATAGCCTATGAGTGGGTGCAGGCTCACCACGAGGAGTTGGGTATCGCAGCCGATGTGTTCGAGAAGAAGAATCTTAATATCCACGTTCCCGAGGGTGCTATTCCAAAGGATGGCCCATCGGCTGGTATCACTATGGTTACCTCGATCGTCTCTACATTCACTGGCCGCGAGGTCAAGGAGCGTATTGCAATGACGGGCGAGATGACTCTGCGTGGCAGAGTGATGCCTGTGGGCGGAATCAAAGAGAAAATTTTGGCAGCGAAGCGAGCTGGCATCACCGAACTTATCTTGTGTGACGACAACCGTAAGGATGTTGAGGAGATTAAGGCTGAGTATGTGAAAGGTCTTAACTTCCACTATGTTAAGCAGATAGGTGATGTGCTGGAGTTGGCGCTTAAATAAAGTAAAACTTTATATAAAATGAATAAGTCGTTGAGATTCATTGCAATTATCCCTGCTCGATATGCATCGACACGTTTTCCAGCCAAGCCACTTGCGTTGCTTGGTGGCAAACCTGTCATTCAGCGTGTGTATGAGCAGGTTACAGGGATTATATCAAGTGCTGTTGTAGCTACCGACGATGAGCGCATCGCCGATGCCGTAAAATCATTCGGTGGCCAAGTCGTTATGACCTCACCAAATCACAAAAGCGGCACAGATCGTTGCTGGGAGGCATACCAGAAGTTGGGCGAGGAGTATGATGTGGTGATTAACGTGCAGGGCGATGAGCCATTCATTGCTCACTCGCAGTTGAAGGCCATTATGGAGTGCTTCGAGGATGAGAATACAGATATCGCCACGCTGGTTAAGCCATTTGCCGAGAGCGATAGCCTGGCGGCGCTTCAGAATCCTAATTCTCCGAAGGTGGTGCTCGACAGCGAATCGAGAGCTATATATTTCTCTCGCTCGGTGATTCCCTATCTTCGTGGGGTGGAGCCTGAGCAGTGGCTCTCATCGCACACATTCTACAAGCATATTGGAATGTATGCGTTCCGCAGCGATGTGCTTGGTAAAATAACCTCACTTCCACAATCTACATTGGAGCTGGCTGAGTCGTTGGAGCAGTTGCGCTGGATAGAGAATGGCTACAAGATTGGTGTAGGCATCTCGGATGTAGAGACTGTTGGAATTGATACGCCCGAGGATTTGCAGAGGGCAGAGGAGTTTCTTGCAAGTAGAGAAAAATAAAAGATTAACGATATGAAAAAGTTTGTAGCTGGGCCGTGTGTGATTGAGTCGGCCGAGTTGTTGGATCGAGTAGCCGAGACGCTGGTGGGTATCAACGAGCGTTTGGGTGTAGAGGTAATTTTCAAGGCTTCGTTTGATAAGGCCAACCGCACTTCGCTCTCATCTTATCGTGGTGTGGGGCTTGACAAGGGTTTGCAGATGCTCTCGGATGTGAAGCAGAAGTGGGGCTTGAAGCTATGTACCGATATTCACGAGTCGTGGCAGGCACAGCCTGCGGGCGAGGTGATTGACGTGTTGCAGATTCCCGCTTTCCTCTGTCGCCAGACCGATTTGCTGGTGGCTGCAGCTTCGACTGGTCGCATTGTAAATATCAAGAAGGCGCAGTTCCTCTCTGGCGAGGATATGAAATACCCCTATGAGAAGGCTATAAAGTCAGGTGCGCAGGAGGTGTGGCTCACCGAGCGTGGAAATATCTATGGTTATAACAACCTTGTGGTGGATTTCCGTAATATTGCCGATATGTTGAAGATTTCACCTACAGTAATGATGGATTGCACACACAGCGTTCAGCGTCCAGGTGCTGCGGGTGGCAAGACTGGCGGTAATCGCGAGTTTGTGCCAGCTATGGCTCAGGCGGCGAAGGCGTTTGGTGCAAATGCGTTCTTCTTTGAGGTGCATCCCGATCCAGATAATGCTTTGAGTGATGGCCCAAATATGTTGCAACTCAACGATTTGGAGAGCGTAATAGCTGGCTTGATTTAATTTGTAAAGACTAACAAAACTTATAAAATGAACTCATATACTTCACAAGATGCGTTAGCATCGGCAAAACGTACACTTTCGCTCGAGGCTGAGGCGTTGAACAACTTGGCCAATATCCTCGACGAGCAGTTTGTTGGTGCGGTGGATAGGATTTTGGCCTGCAAGGGTAAGGTGATTATTACAGGAATGGGTAAGTCGGGACTTATTGGCCGCAAGATTGCTGCCACTCTGGCAAGTACGGGCTCTCCAAGTTTCTATCTCCACCCAGGCGAGGCATTTCACGGCGATTTGGGTATGATTTCACCCGAAGATGTGGTGTTGGCTTTGTCGCACTCAGGCGAAACAGACGAGGTGTTGAAGATTGTGCCATTTATTCACTCTAACGGTAACGTGCTTATCTCGATTACCAGCAATCCCAACTCTACACTCGCCAAAAATTCGGACTTGCATCTGAACACTGGTGTGAAGGAGGAGGCTTGTGTGTTGAGGCTTGCTCCTACCACATCTACAACCGTGCAGCTTGCTATGGGTGATGCGTTGGCTATTGCACTGATGGAGGCGCGAAAGTTTACGTCGATGGATTTTGCTCGTCTGCATCCAGGTGGAAGTCTTGGTCGCCGATTGCTTATGACCGTTGGTAATGTGATGCGCAGCAACGATTTGCCAGTTGTGGGCCCTGATTGCGGTGCTGTGGAGATGATTCACAAGGTGAGCCGAGGAGGCTTGGGCTTGATTATCATAGTTGACAATGGCCAGATTGTAGGTATTGTGACCGATGGTGATATCCGCCGTGCTATGGAGAGTCGTGAGGCTGAGTTCTTCAAAATCAAAGCAATAGATATTGCAACTCGCTCGCCAAAGTGTGTGAATGTAAGCGCGAAGCTCATCGAGGCTGAGCGACTGATGACACAGAACAAGGTGAATTCGTTGTTGGCAACTGATGACAATGGCGCTTTGTGTGGTGTGATACAGATATATGATATCAAACTATAATGCAATAATCGTCTAAATTGGCTCTTTTGGCATCTTGCTCGTTCCCAAAATCCTCACATACGAAAAGTATGCTGCGGTTTTTCGAACATCGGCAATCTTCAAAATAGCTCAATTTATACGATTATTGAAAAAAGTTGTGGCTCTTTTGGCATCTTGCTCGTTCTCAAAATCCTCACATACGAAAAGTATGCTGCGGCTTTTCGAACTTCGGCAATCTTCAAAATAGCTCAATTTAGACGATTATTTAGAGAATTGTGGCTCTTTTGGAAGAGTGTTTCCGAAATCCATATATGCACTTTTGATACAACAAGAAACCTAATAAAACCTAAAACTAAATGAAGAGATTGCTCTTGCTTTTAGCCTGTGTGGCTATATGCTTGTCGTGTGAATCAGCCGAGCGAAATGGTTGGAAGCCACTTTTCAATGGCCGTAATCTGAATGGCTGGACCAAACTCAATGGTCAGGCTGAGTTTCGTGTGGAGAATGGCGAGATTGTGGGTGTAAGCACAATGAATACCCCTAATACATTCTTAGCCACTAAACGAGAGTATGCCGATTTTATTCTCGAACTGGAGTATAAGGTTGAGGAGGGTGTAAACTCGGGTGTGCAGATTCGCAGCCACTCAAAGGCCGAATATCAGAATGGTAGGGTGTATGGCTATCAGTGTGAGATAGATCCTGCGGCATATAGCGGTGGAATATACGACGAGGCTCGCAGTGGCTGGCTATATCCTCTGTTTGATTTGCCACAGGCGCAAAAGGCCTTTAAGCGTGGCGACTGGAACAAGATGCGAGTTGAGGCTATAGGCGAGAATATAAGAGTGTGGCTTAATGGAGTGGCTACGGCCGATATGGTCTGCGATGCCGATATGTCGGGATTTATCGCTCTGCAGGTACACGACATTGGTAAGAAGCAGGAGTTGGCTGGCCGCACTATTCGCTGGCGCAATATCAGAATCAAGACCGAAAATCTCGAATCGGAGATTTCTCCTTTGGTAGAGAGTATCCCACAGAAGAATCACGTTGCAAATTCACTCTCCGCCAGAGAGCAGACCGAGGGTTGGGCTCTGCTGTGGAATGGCAAGGATATGAGTGGCTGGAAGAGTAATTCTAATAAGGATTTCACAAAGGGCTGGAGCTGCAAGGATGGTGTGATGACAATCGCCGCCAAGTCGGGCGCGGGCGATATTATCACCCAGAAGAAGTATCACGATTTTGAACTCTCGATTGATTTCAAATTCTCGGAGGGTGCAAATAGCGGAATCAAATATTTTATCGGAGCCAATGGTAGCATAGGTTGCGAGTATCAAATCTTAGACGATGAGCGTCATCCCGATGCAAGCCGAGGGTTTGAGGGTAATCGCAAGCTCGGCTCGTTGTATGATATTTTGCCCGCACCAGGTTGGAAATATGTTCGTAAAGGCGATTGGAATACGGCTCGAATTGTGGTGCGAGGTGCAGATGTGGAGCACTGGCTGAATGGTGTGAAGATTCTCTCATATAGACGCGAGGGCGCAGAGTGGGATAAGCTGATAGCTCGCAGTAAGTTTGCTAAGGTGGAGAATTTTGCTGGTGGCGATGGCGGTCACATCCTCTTGCAGGACCACAACGACAAGGTGGAGTATCGCAACCTGAAGATTAGAGAGTTGAACAAGAAATAACCAACGATATGAAAGATACAATTATAACAGCCAAGCGCAAGCGTTGCGAGTTGTGGATTCTGCTGGCCTGCTTTGCTGTGGCCAACGTTGTCAACTGGTGCGCAATCATCAAGTTTGAACGCCCCTGGTGGGAGATGTTTACTCAGGTGGGTTATATGGTCGTGACCACGCTCATACTCTATGCTCTTATTTTGGTGCTGAGAGTGGCGTGGCGACTGATGCGATACCTTGCAGGTAAGAGATAGGAGTGGCTGCCGAGTTTACATATAGCCAAAAGAATCCTGAGTGTGCGGTGGCCTATGCCCAATTTGGTGCAATGCACACACGTCTGGAGATGGTCTTGCCACGCATCGTGCAGAGCGAGGCGCAGCAGATAGTGCGCGATGTGGAGCTAAGGGTGAAGGCTCTGGAGCGATTGATGAATCGCTTTGATGAGAGAAGCCCGCTATCGGTGGTGAATGCTATTGCGGCAAATGAGGCGGTGGCTATCGACGATGAGTTATTTATGGCGCTCGAGCTGTGTGAGGCATTTCGCCGAGGAACGGCTGGCTATTTCGATGTGGCCGCATCGGAGCAGGCAAGGCAGGGATGTGCCTATCGGCTCGATGGTAGGAGTCACACCATAAGGCTCGTATCGGCTGACGCGAGAATCGACCTGGGTGGATTTGCCAAAGGATTTGCATTAGAGCAGGTGGGGCGAATGTTGCGTGAGCGAGGAGTGGAGAGCGCTGTGGTGAATTTCGGTAATAGCTCGATTGTGGCACTGGGGCACCATCCTTATGGCGAGTGGTGGCCTGTGGGAGTGGCTAACAGACTGCGAGGTGGTTGCTTAGCCGAGGAGTTCCGATTGCGGGATAGCGCATTGTCGGTGTCGGGCAGAGCAGAGAGTGGCGATTACCATATAATAAATCCCCACACAGGATTGCGTGTGGCAGGAGGTGAGCTGGTGGCTGTTGAAGGTCGTTCGCCATTGGTGGCGGAGGTGCTATCAACGGCGTTGTATGCCGCACCGCACAATCGTCGAGCCGAGATCGTGGCTCAATATGAGGGTTATCGTGCTATGGAACTCTATTGCCATAGCGACGGTACAACTGAAAAGAGAGTAATAGATAAAACAAAATAACCAAATGAACAGAAAGGAGTTTTTAAGCGATTGCGGAAAGAAGGGTTTGGCCGGTGTGGCCTTGTCGTTGTTTCCCTGGTTGGAGTCGTGCAGCGAGAAGGCACAGCAGGAGGTGAAGGGCGAGAAGGCGCGTATCGGTATGATTGGTACGGGCTCGCGTGGATTGTATCACATTAAGAATCTGCTGCAGATGCCAAACGTGGAGATGGTGGCTCTGTGCGATGACTACCGCCCACATCTTGAGGAGGCTGCACAGTACTACCCCAAAGCCAAATTGTATGATGATTATCACCGTCTGCTTGAGGATAAGAGTGTAGATGGCGTGATTGTGACTACACCATTGTATCTTCACGGTAGAATGACGATGGATGCACTGCGTGCAGGCAAGAGAGTCTTTTGCGAGAAGTCGATGGCCTTCACCTTAGATGAGGCGTTGGAGGTGTATAACTGCCGCAAGGAGTTGAATGGCGTGTTGTTTATTGGTCAGCAGCGATTGTTCGATCCGAAGTATATCAAGGCGATGCAGGCCATCCACGAAGGTAAAATCGGTAAGGTTGTTGGAATCAGAAACTACTGGTATCGTAATAACGACTGGCGTAGGGAGGTGCCATCGCCTGAGTTGGAGCGCAAAATCAACTGGCGATTGTATAGCGACTACTCGCGCGGCTTGATGACCGAGCTTGCTTGCCACCATTTGCAGAATGGTTCGTGGGCTATGGGTATGTTGCCAGAGAAGGTGATGGGTTCGGGAAGTTTGCTCCATTGGACTAAGGATGATAGAGATGTGTATGATGCTGTGAGTGCCATCTTCCGCTATCCAAATGGAGTGAATATGACATTCGAGTCGATTATATCGAACAAACATTTTGGTATGGGCGAGCAGATTCTCGGTACGGAGGGTACTATCGACTTGGTGACTTGTATGCGTTATACCGACGAGCCAGCGCCAAAGGGTAGTGGTATGCACCAGTTGGTGGCGCAAATCGAGAGTGGCTTGATGAGTAATTCGGTATTTGCGGGTACATCGTGGGCTGCCGAGACAAGTGCATTGGCTCCTGGTATCCCTATTATGGATAATGTGACCATCTCGACTGGCGAGAGTACGGTGGGTGCAGAGGCCGATGGTTCGATAGAGATTATGGAGGCGTTTGTTCACTCTGTTATCACCGGTAAGCAGCCAGAGAAGGTGTTGGAGGAGTCGTATTATGCAACTCAGTTTGCTCTGCTGGCCGACAAGGCTATGCACGAGGGCGCAATACTTACGCTCGACGAGAAGTATCGTGTGCCATACGAGCCTTTGAAATAGATTAAATAATTAATTAAAGAGTACAATGAAGAAACTACTATTACTTTTGCACCTTTTGGTGGCGGGATTTTCGTTGTCGGCTCAAAATATCAAGAGCCGAGATGTTGATGCGAAGGATATTATATCATTGTTGCGCAATGATGGATACGACCTTTATTCATTCGATTTGAATGATTTTATGAAGGGTGATTATA